>JBCCGI010000102.1:0-24826 GCA_039029355.1 Planctomycetota bacterium | reverse complement strand
CCGCGAGCCGCCAGGCCGACCGCGGGCGCGCGACCGGCCGGCCCCGCGTCGCGGCCGCCGGGTGCGCCTGTGGTCCGTCACGACGCGGCGCGGCGGCGAGCAGGAGCAGCGGCAAGCGCTCCGGCGGCCCCTCCTCGCCGGCGGACAGGTCCGCGCGGACCAGCGCGAGGGCGCGCTGCAGGCGGCTGTTCACCGTGTGGATCGAGAGCGCGGTTCGCGCGGCGATCTCCCGCGGCGGCAGCCCCTCGTAGAAGCGCAGGAGCAGGACGCTGCGGTAGGGCTCCCGACAGGCCAGCACGCTGCCCGCGATCCTCTCCGAAAGCGAACCGTGCGCGGCGCACTCGCCGGCCGACTCGGCGGTGACCTCGGCGCGATCCCAGGGCGCCGCGGCCTCGCGCAGGGCGCGGACGCGCTCGCGGTAGGCCTTGCGCGTGACGATCACCGCCAGCCACTGGCGCAGGTTGAGCCGGCTGCGCGGAGGTCGATGCAGGGCGTCGAGCCAGGTGTCCTGCACCAGGTCGTCCGCGGTCGCGTCGTTCCGGACGATTCCGGCGGCGAGGCGGTGCAGGAAGTCCCGGTGCGCGAGCAGGTCCTCGATGGGAACGGGGTCGGGCATGTCCGATGGTGTCTGTGACGTCGGTGCAGGGAGGCCCAACTCCCATACATGCATCGGCTCCGCGGAAACTGCGCAGCCGATCCCGAGATAATTCTCGCCAGCCGTGCGCGGGGTCTCGCGCGCGTCCGCGGGACGACTTTCACCCGCTTGGCCGCGCAGGATCCGGGCGGCGGCTGCATTCAAGCAGCGAAGCGACGGACGTAGGTCCGGCGCAACCGTTCCTCACCCAGCCGCAAACCGGCAACTCTCATGATGAAAGCCCTGATCCTTGCTGCTCCGCTCTGCGCCTTCCCGCTGTTGCTCGCCGCGCGCCCCGCGCCTCCGGGTGCCTCGCTCGGCGACGTCCAGTGGGAGCCCGTCCTCGTCTACGACGTGACCGGCGGGACGTTCACCGGGCCGGTCCACACCAACATGGTGGTCTTCAACAACGGCACCGTCAGCTTCGCCCGCGACGAGGACTTCTTCGGCGAGGACCACGTCTCGGTGCAGGACGTCGGTGCCACCGCCGTCGCCGAGCTCGGCCAAGCGCTGGTCGACGCCGGCGCGCTGACGCTGAACGACGCCCCCGGAGGAGCCGACATCCCGCTCACGACCGTCACGATCCTGAAGGGCGAGACCACCTCGCCCTCGCGCACCTTCAGCTGGACCTTCGGCACGCCCGCCCATCAGGCGGTGCAGCAGATCATCACGGACTTCATCGACACCCACGTCGAGACCGACCCGGCGGAGTAACCTCGATCGCCCCGGGCGTCGTTGCGCGCCCGGGGCGCTTTGCCGTGCGCCCCGACGCGACCTAGGATGGCGCGCATGAAGCGCTCTCTCCCCTCCATCCTCCTTCTCTCTAGCGCCGGCTTGCTCGGCCTGGCGGCCGCGCGCCCGGTGCAGGAACCCGCCGCCTTCACGCGGACGACCATCGACGTGGGCGTCGTGGTCCGCGACGTCGAGGCGTCGGCCGCCTTCTATGCCGATACGCTGGGCTTCACCGAGCTCGAGGGCTTCAGCGTCCCCGCCGGCTTCTGCACCGACACCGGACTGACCGACGGTCACCCCCTGGCGGTCCGCGTGTTCGTGCTCGGCGCGGGCGAGCAGGCCACCAAGATCAAGCTGATGGAGGTCCCCGCCGCGGAGCCCAAGGCGGGCGACCATGCGTTCATCCACTCGCAGCTCGGGCTGAGCTATCTGACGGTGTTCGTGCGCGACACGAACGCGGCGCTGCAGCGGCTCGAGCGCGCCGGAGTGAGCCCCATCGCCAAGGGGCCCGTGCGGATCGGCGAGGAGCCGGGCGGGTCGTACCTGACGCTCGTCCGGGACCCGGACGGCAACCTGATCGAGTTGATCGGGCCCAAGCTCTAGGGCGGCGGGGTGCGCGCTGCTCTTGCCGGCGCGCGGCTCGCCGCGGCCCGCTAGGGCGCGTCGTCGAGCACCAGCTCCACGTGCTCGATCGCGCCCGCTCACCGTGGCAGGCCGAGCCCCGCGCGTGCGGCGCGCGGGCGGCGGTTCCCGGCAGCGGGCTTCCCGCTTCCCGGGTCTCGGCCGGCCTCCGAGACCGGGAGCCGGTCCGCCTGGCCCCGACCCGATTTTTCCCAAGGACTTGAGACCTTTGTCGCGGCCCGGTCGCGCACGGGAGGAGGAGCGTCGCCTCCGCCAACCGTAGCCAGCACCGAGACCATGACGATGAAACCCGCACCGAGAACGCGCGCCTGCCTTGCCGTCGCGCTCGCCCTGCCCGTCACCCTCGCCTTCGTCCGGCCCCCCGGGAACGACGACGACTACATCGGAGAGGCGGCGACCATCGGGAACCTGACCTTCCGACTCGACGTGGAGCGCGGCACCGCCTTCGTGGCGACCCTGTACGGCCTGGAGACCTTCGACATCACCGACCCGACGGCCCCGCAGGCCGGAGGTGCGGTGGCGATCGGGTCGACCGTCTACGACGTCGAGGCGATCGGCGACTATTGCTACGTCGCCGACACGGCCGCGGGCGTCTTGGTGTACGACATCTCGGACACGCTCGACCCGCAGTATCTCGGGACGGTCACCGCTGGGGGCAACGATGCCTCGGGCCTCTTCGCGGACGACGACTATCTGTTCGTCTTCCGGCTCGGCGACGGGATGAAGATCCTGGATCGGGCGGCGGACCCGGTCGACCCGCCCCAGCTGGGTTCGTTCTCGGACAGCGTGTATCACAACGACGGCATGCGCGTCGGCGACCTGCTGTACGTCGCCGACGGCGTCAACGGGCCGACGGTCTTCGACGTAAGCGATCCGGCGGCCCCCCAGCCGCTCTCCGAGGGCGGCCAAGCGTCGTTTGCCGTCGACGTGCTCGGCTCGACGCTCTTCACCGCCGCGCCGACGTACGGGCTGGAGAGCTACGACGTGTCGCCGCCGCTGCCCGCGGCGATCGCGCCGCTCGACGACTGGGAGAGCAACGCGCTGGGGTTCTCGCTCAACCTCGACGTCGAGGCCCTGACGAACAAGCACGGCGACGACTTCGTGCTGCTGGCCGACCAGGAGCTCGGGTGCGTCGCCTTCGACGCGAACGACCCCGCGGACCTCGGGGATCCGATCGAGACCTTCGGCGAGTCGATCGGCGCCAACGCGATCCACTACCACCGCGGCCTGTTGCTGGTGGCGTCGGCGAGCAACGGCTTGGTGCGCATCTACGTGCCCTGAGCCGGCTCGCGCTGGCGCGGGCGGGCTGGCGTTCCCGCCCGCGGCCCTAGGTCGCTATTCGGCCGGCAAGAGCACGTGGTTTAGCCCGTCCACCGCCGCCAGGATGCGCACCCGTCCGCGCTCCTCGCCGGCGTGATGGAGCACCAGCTCGGCCGCCTCGGAGGGAAGGAGCCACTCCGACTCCGCGGCCATCGCGACCGAGATCCGCTCGTAGGGGATCGTCTTCTGGTGCACGAGGTCGCCGTGGGTCTCGTAGAACGAGAGGTGGCGCCCCGCATCGTCGTAGGCGTAGATCAGCTCGGCCGGATCGCGGCCCGCGACGTCGAAGCGCAACCGCGCCGGCTGCGACACGTGGAGCTCGAGCGCACCGAGCGGCAGCTCGGAGACCGCATACTCGCCCGGGATCACGTGCGTGCCGGTGACGTGGAGAATGCAGTTGTCGGCCGGCAGCGGCGGGAGGTCGAACTCCCCCATCTCGTCGGTGGTCGCGGTGGCCAGGTTCATGCCGATCTTCACCGGTCCGCCGAGGGACGGAAACGGCGCGTCGACGACGTTAACCCCGGCCGTAACGCGGGCATGGGAAACCGGCTGCCCAGCGCGCGTCAGCACGCGCCCGCGCCGCGGCGACAGGTCGGCTGGCCGTCCCAGTCGGAGCACGATCGGGTCCGGCCTGGGCGCCGCGAAGATCTCGTCGAGGGTGGAGGTCTTGCGCCGCACGATCCGCAGTCGGTACGTGCGGTCCATCAGCCCCTCGATCGCGACGTTGCCGTCGGCGTCGGTCTTTCCCCGGACAGCGAAGGCGGGACCCACGCTGGACAGCGTCTCGACAAAGTGCGGCTGGTCGAGGAAGCCGAAGGGCGTCGGGTCGGAGATCCAGACCTCACAGTCCGCGGCCGGCGCGCCGCTCCAGTCCACGACCCGCGCGCGCAGGGTGACGGGGCGGTCCTCGAGGCGCATCACGATCGGATCGGGAATCGCGGCCAGGTCGTCGCCGTCCTCGGGCTCCCAGACGGCGGGGAGGTACCCGGGCGAGATCGCGCGGATCGAGGGCCTGCGCCCCTCGGGGACGGGGCGCAAGGGGAAGCGCCCGCGGTCGTTCGCCCGCAGTAGGCGTCCGTGGACCGACACCAGGGCGAGCGGAACCGGAGCTCCGCTCGGATCGATCACGTAGCCCGAGGGCAGCCCGTCCGACTCTTCGCGCCGGAGCTCGATCCGCAGCCCGCGGCGGTTGCCGCCCAGCGGCACGCGGGTGCTGCCCAGCTTGGCATCGGACGCCACGAGGATCGCGTTGTCGGCCGCGTAGCTGTTCTCGATCACGAAGGCGCCGTCCTCGTCCGTCACCGCGTTCGGGTGGACGATCTGCGGGTTGCGGCAGCCCGCCAGCGAGACGTCGGCGGACTCGAAGGCGACCTGCGCGAAGCGCACCGGCCGGCCGCCGCCGTCGACCACATACCCGTCGATGGGCTGGCGCTCTGCGACGACGACGCGACTTCCGAGGAGCTCGGCGTGGGCGCCGGAGACGAGCTCGGCCACGACGAGCGAGTAGCGCTCGCTGCGCACGGCCACGCGCCCCGCCGTGCCGGTGGGCACCGGGAGCTGAAAGGCCCCGGCACCGTCACTCCGCGCGGTCCATCCGCCCGCCTGCCCCGCCGGTATCGGCGCCCGCAGGAAGCCCCAGGGCCGGCCGATGGAAGAGCGCGGGTCGCCCGGCTCGAAGACGATCTCGATGCCCCCCACCGGAGTGCCCCACAGGTCGACGACCGTGCCGTCCACCCGCGCTGCGTCGACCTTCACCTCGGAGGCGGCCGGAGGCGCCGGCGGCGCCTTCCGCGCGCTGCCCGCGTCGAGCTCCGAGGGCTCGACCAGCCGCGGAAGCTCGACGCTGTCGCGGGCGCGCGAGTCGACCTGGCCGAGCCGTTCCACCCGGGCGCGCTCGGGGCGCAGGGTCCAGACGGCGACGGATCCCAGGAGCACCGCCGAGGCGAGCGCGAGAGCGGCGCGCGCGGAGAACCAGCTCGAGCCGGAGCCACCGCGCTCTCGGCGCCACAGGGCGGGCAGGGCGAACAGTCCGCGGACCCGGCCGCGCGCCGGGCGCTCGTCGGGCGTCTGGAGCTCGCGCCGAAGCCTGGCGAGCGCGCGCGACAGGCGCTTGCGCGCCACGAGCCCGGTCAGCCCCAAGCGCCGCGCGATCTCGCGCGGCGGGAGGTCCTCTTCATACCGCAACAGCAGGATGCGCCGCGAGTCCTCGTCGAGCCGTCCGAGCGCCGCGTTCAGGCGCTCGACGAGCTCGTCGCCGGACCCGACCGCGCGGAAGGCCTCGGCCTCTTCCGGCCGGGCCGCCGCGGCCTCGCGCGACCTGCGCCCCGAGTCCGAGTGAAAGCGCCGGACGGCGAGGTTCCGCACCACCACCCGCAGCCAGGCCCGCAGGCGGCGCTCGTCCAAGCCCTCGGGCGGCGGATGCTGCACCGCCCGGAGGAAGACCTCCTGGGCGACGTCCTCGGCATCCTCATGGTGGCGAGTCAGGTCCTTGGCGAGGTTCCGGATCCAGCTAGCGTGTCGGAGGAGTTCGTCGTGCATCGAGCTTCGGCTTGGCAAGGGGCTCCCATAGGGCAACACCGCAGCTGCGGTCTCCCGTCACGGGCTATTCCGGGAAAGCGACACGGTTGCAACCGACGAGGTCCTGCGAGCGCCCTGCGCCAGTTCCTAGTCGAGGATCGGTAGAGCGGCGGTCCAAAAAAGGCGGAAACGCGTCACGTTCCAACTTCGGCGCGGTCCCTTTCGCTACACGTCGCGGGTGCCCCAAGCACGCCGCTCTACCGACTCCACTCTGAAGTCTGAAAGGACGCTCTCGATGAAGAAACTCTCCCTAAACGCGCTCAAGAGCCTCGGTGCTGCACAACAGCTCAGCGACGCGGATCTGAGCCAGGTTAAGGGCGGGCATGACTGCTACGCCTTCTGCAAGGCTGAGCAAGACGGCTGCAACCAGTGCGGGATCCCGCCGGCCATGTGTCAGAACCTGTTCGATCTCTGCATGGCGCACGACGCCTGCCATTAAGAGCTCGCTCCGAGGCAAAAGACCACAGTCAAGTTTTCAAAGCCAGCGAACGCGCCGGATGCGTCGACGCAGGGCCCCGTGCTGATCGAAGGGTGCGGGGCATAGGCAAAACGTGTCCGGCGGTGTTCGTGCGCGCAGCCCTCAACTCCATGTGAATCTGCTCCGAACGAGGCTCGAAGAGCGGCGGCTGCACCGAGGGGATGGTAGCAGCGACCTGGAGCTCGCGGTCTGGCAGCTGGTGCTCCGGCTCCGCCTGCCGGTGACCCGCGACGCTGTCCGGGACGAGATCCGAAGCCACCCGCACTTTCCGAGCTTGATGGGCGCGAGAGACGCCCTCGAGGGATGGGGCCTGAGCACGCTGGCGTTGCGGGGAGGCATCGATCTACTGCGGCAGGCACCCGCCCCGTCGCTCGCACATCTCGCTGTGCGGGGCGGGTGCTTTGTCGTGGTGGAGCGGATCGAGGGCGACCGCATCGTCTACCGCGATCCGCTGCTCGGAGAGTGCGACGAGGCGCTGAGCACCTTCGAGGCGATGTGGAGCGGGGCGTTCCTCGCCATCGAGCCACCGGATCCCGCCGCGGCCGAGCCGCCGCACACGAGCGAGACACAGGCGCCCGCTCCCGAGCCCGACCGCTGGCGCCGGGCGAGCCCCGCGGCGCTCACGCTGATCGCGCTCGGCTTCGCGGCCTTCGCCTGGAGCCAGGGCGGCGGGTCGCGCGCCGGGGCCCTGCTCCTGCTCGAGCTGCTGGGGCTCGCTCTCGCGCTGCCCCTGGTGCGGCACTACCTGCGTCCCGACGCGGGGCAGCCCTCCGCGCTCTGCCGGAGCGGCGCGCGCGTGGACTGCCGCAAGGTGCTCGAGTCGCCGGCGGCCACGCTGTTCGGCCGCGTGCCGCTCGCCGACGTCGGCTTGGTCTACTTCGCCGGCGGGTTCCTGACCCTGGCCCTCGCCCTGCTCGGGTCGCTCGCGGGCTCCGCCGTGCCGCTTCTGGGCCTGCGCAGCGTTGCGGCGGTCGTCGGGGTTCCGCTCTCGCTGTACTACCAGTGGCGGGTGCTCGGGACGTGGTGCGTACTCTGCGTCGCGGTACAGGCGGTCCTCCTGGCCGAGGCGCTCCTGGCCGCGGGCGAGGTCGGTGGGCTTGCGGCGGTGGACGGTGCGGCGCTCTGGCTGCTCGGCCTCGCCCACGCTGCGCCGGCGTTCCTCTGGATCGCGGTACGCCCGCGGCTGAGGTCGTCTACCGAGACCGACGGGCTCCGCTTCGAGCTGCTGCGGCTGCGCCGACACCCACGCGTGCTCGCGGCGCTGCTCGCGGACCAGCCCGTCAGCGCGCTCGAATCGCTGCCGGGCGACCTGCGCGAGGGAGCCGCGGACGCGCCCACCGAGATCACGATCGTCACGAACCCCGACTGTCGGCACTGCGCCGAGGTCCACCGCGACGCCGCCGAGCTGCTGGATCGTTTCCCGGACCGGCTCGCGGTGGTGTACCGCTTCCTCTGCCCCCAGCCCGAGGGCCTCGGACACCGGGTCGCCGCGCGCGTCGTGGACCTGGAGCTCGCGCGGCGGTCCGCCGAGGCGGCCTACGTCCTGCGCCGCTGGTTCGAGCGGCCCGACCGGCGCGAGCTCGCGGCCGAGGACGACGTGCCCAGCGCCGACGAGCGCGTCGACGAGGCCCTGGCCGAGGTCGTGCGCTGGGCGCGGGCCCACGGGGTCGACGGCACGCCGGTCGTGTTCTGGAACGGCCGCCGCCTCCCCGCGCCGATCCGGCTGGGCGACCTGCGGTTCCTGATCCAGTCCGCGGCGCATCCGTCTCGCTAGCGGAATGGGCGAAGCCGCTTTCGCGCGCCGCTTTGGCCTCCGGTTCGGCCGCCTGCTCGGCGGACGGTTCCGCCGGGCCGGCCCGCGGCTGCTCGCCGGGTGGCGGAGGTTCCCGCTCCACCGGCAGCTCGATCAGATGGACTGCGGGCCGACCTGCCTGCGGATGATCGCGGAGCACCACGGCCGACGGTACGAGCCCGCCGAGCTCCGCAGGCTCTGCGCGGTCGACCGCGAGGGCACGTCGCTGCTGCACCTGTCGCGGGCGGCCGAGGCCATCGGGCTGCGGGCAGAGGCGGGACGCGTCGACGCCGCCGGCCTTAAGCGCCTGGCGCTGCCGTGCATCCTGCACTGGAGCAAGAGCCACTACGTCGTCCTGTACCGCTGGTCGCAGCGGCACGTGTGGCTCGCCGACCCGGTGCGCGGGCGGCTGCGGATGCCGATGGAGCACTTCCTCGACCACCTCGCGGACGGCGCGGCGCGGGACGCGCCCGAACGCCCGACCGCCGTCGTGCTGGCGCTCGAGCCCGGAGCGGACTTCGGGCGCTCGGCCCGCGCCCGCCGGCGCCGCCGCGGAGCCTGGGCCTACGTGACGCGCTACCTGCGCCGCGAGCTGCCGCTGTTCCTGCAGCTCGGCCTCGGGATCCTGCTCGGCGTGCTCTTCAGCTTCTTCCCGCCGTTCCTGACCCAGGCGATCGTCGACTCCGGCATCGGCAACCGCGACGTTGCCCTGATCCACGCGTTGCTCCTGGCGCTCCTGATGCTGTTCGCCGGGCAGACCGCCGTCCGCTTTCTGCGGGCGTGGATCCTGGTGCACGTCGGCAGCCGCGTGAACCTCTCGATCGTCTCGGACTTCCTGCAGCAGCTCGTGCGCCTGCCGCTCTCGTTCTTCCAGCAACGGATCGTCGGCGACGTACTCCAGCGCATCCGCGACCACGACCGCGTCGAGACGTTCCTGACGACGATCGCGCTCGACGTTCTCTTCTCGTCGCTGAGCCTGCTGCTCTACAGCGTGGTGCTCGCGTTCTACAGCGGCACCCTGCTCCTGATCTTCGCCGCCGGCAGCCTGCTGTCGCTGCTGTGGACGCTCGCGTTCGCGTCGCGGCGCCGGCGGCTGGACCAGCGCCGCTTCGGCGAGCTGGCGGACGAGCACTCGGTACTCGTGCAGCTCGTGGCGGGGATGCGCGAGATCAAGCTGTACGGCGCGGAACAGCAGCGGCTCCAGGAGTGGGGCGGCGTGCAGGCGCGCATCTTCAACACGCGGCTCGCGTCCCTGTCCCTCGGGCAGACGCAGGAGGGCGGCGCGCTGGCGATCCACGAGCTGAAGAACATCCTCCTGACGTTCGTCTCGGCCCAGAGCGTGATCGACGGCGACATGAGCCTCGGCATGATGATGGCCGTCCAGTACATCCTCGGGCAGCTCAACCTGCCGGTCGGGCAGTTCCTCGGCTTCACGCGCGCCTACCAGGACGCGAATATGAGCCTGGAGCGGCTGGTCGAGGTGCGCGACCAGCCGGAGGAGGACTCCGGCAGCGCGGCGCACGCCCCGTCACCCACGATCCGGCCCGACGCGCCGCTCGTGGTCCGCAACCTCTCCTTCCGCTACGACGGCGGCGACGAGGACGTGCTGCGCGACGTGTCGTTCGAGGCTCCCCCGGGAGCGCTGACGGCTATCGTCGGCAGCAGCGGGAGCGGCAAGACGACGCTCCTCAAGCTGCTGCTGAAGGTCGGGGCGCCCACGCGCGGTTCGATCCGCGTCGGCTCGACCGACCTGCAGCACGCGGGCACCGCCTGGTGGCGCGGGCAGTGCGGTACCGTGCTCCAGGACGGCTACATCTTCGCCGACACGATCGAGCGCAACATCGCGCTGGGCGAGGGCGAAGTCGACCCGACCCGCCTGCGCGCGGCGGCCCGCGCGGCACGCATCGACGCCTTCATCGAGGCGCTCCCCCAGGGCTACCGCACGCGCATCGGCGCCCGCGGCGAGGCGATGAGCTCGGGCCAGCGCCAGCGGATCCTGATCGCCCGCGCGGTCTACCGCTCGCCGCGCTTCCTGCTGTTCGACGAGGCGACCAGCGCGCTCGACGCCGAGACCGAGCGCGAGGTGATGGGCAACCTGCGCACGGTCTTCCGCAACCGCACCGCGATCGTCGTTGCGCACCGCCTCAGCACCGTGCGTGAGGCGCGCCAGATCCTGGTGCTGGAGAAGGGCCGCATCGTCGAGCGCGGCGACCACCGGCAGCTGGTGGCGCGGCGCGGGCGGTACTACGCGCTGGTCAAGAACCAGCTGGAGCTCGACCGATGACCGCGCGAGGGCAGCCCCCCGCGATCCCCGCGGTCGCCGCGATCCTCGCGCGCCGGCCCCATGCGGCTGTGCGGTGGGGAATGGCGGGCGTTGCGCTGGCGTCCCTCGCCGGCCTCCTGCTCCTGGCCCGCGTCGAGCTTCCCACGCGGATCCACGCGCCGGTTCAGGCGCAGGGAACGTCGGCCGGTCCGTCGCGCGAGCTCTCGTTCCTGCCGGCACTGGACGCGGCCCAGGCGCGTCGGATTGAGCCCGGGCAGCGCGTCACCGTGACCTGGGAGCCCGGAGCCGTCCCGGCGACGGGGCGCGTGGAGTCGCTGCTCGACGCGAGCGATGCGGGCCTGCGGGGGCTGCGCGTCCGCTGGGATCCGGCCCGCGCCCCCTCCGACGACGCGACCCCGGAGCCCGGTCGCCGCGGGGAGCTGACGGTCGAGCTCGGCGGGACGCCCCTCCTCGACCTCGTGATCCCCCCGGTGCTGCGCGGGGCGCCGGGCGCGGACCTCTGACGAGCTGGTCGCCTAGTCGAGCCCGGGGAGCACCGCGGCATCCCCGGCGATCCGCCGGGCCTCGCGCAGGCCCGAAACCAGCGCGCCGTGGACCGTTCCGTACACCAGCGGCTCGGTCGCCTCGCCGGCGAACAGCAGCCTCCCGTCGACCGGCTCGGCCAGCTCGCGGAAGTCGGCCGAGCTCGCGCCGATCGGCAGATAGCTGTAAGAGCCGAGCGACCAGGGATCGCCGCGCCAGCGGGTCACGTGGACGGCGCTCGGGTCGGGGATGTCGGCTCCGAAGATGTCGCGCAGCGCCGCGACCGCCTGACGGCCGATCTCCTCGTCGTCCCATTTGTCGAGCACGTCGCGCGCGGTGCGGCCTCCGTAGAGGCAGACCAACGTGGTTCCTCCGGCCACGTCGCTCCAGTCGCTGAAGCCCAGAAACTCGCCCGGCGTCTCCGCGATGTAGAGGAACGTCGAGGCCGCGCCGCGCTCGCGCCAGAACGGCGTGTCGAAGCGCAGGATGACCTTCTCTAGGTCGCCCATGTCGAGGCGGTCGATGCTCGCGCGCTTGGCGGCGGGCAGCGGCGGGACGAACTCGATGCGCCCCGCCTTCAGCACGCCCAGCGGCACGGTCACGATCGCATGGCTGCCGCGCAGCTCGCCCGCGCTCCCGGCGACGGTCACCCCGGAGGGGCTGTACGTGATGCGCTCGACCGGGGCGTTGAGGCGGATGTCGAGGCCCGCGGCGAGCGCCTCGACCACCGCGGCATAGCCGCCCGGCAGGACGTGGTTGCCGCCCTCGAACTCCTCGTACGGGGCCTCGACATACGCGCGTAGCGACATCCGGTCGGGCGGCCCGGACTCGTAGAGCTCGATCAGGATCTGGTTGAGCGCGAACGACGCGTGACGGCGCTCGTCCGCGGACAGCTCGGACTCCCGATCGAGGAACGCCGCGATGGCGTCGGCCACCGAGGCGTCGGCGGGCAGCTCGGCCGCCAACTCCTCCACCCGCTCGTCGAAGTCGCGCATCGCCAGAACCAGCGGCAGGAAGCCGTCCTCGAGCGGCGCGCCCGTCGCCGCATCGTAGATCGGTTCCATCCCGAAGCCCGTCGAGCGGTACCGGATGCCCTGCGCGTCGCAGAAGTTCGCCAGCGGGTTGTCGGCGACACCGTGCAGGAACATCGCCCCGGCGTCGACCGGCACGCCACCGACGGTGCGCGTGTCGATCCGACCACCGATCCGATCGCGGGCTTCCAGGACCACGACGTCGTGGCCGGCGTCGGTCAACGCGCGCGCCGCGGCGAGCCCCGCGACACCGGCGCCGACGACGATCACGGGCAGAGGGCTCGACTCGTTTCGTTCCACCGAAGCTGAGCAGCCGGCGAGCGGCAGGTAGGCCGTTAGGGTGAGGGCGAAGCGGCGCATGATCTTCAGGCTACCGCGTCGGCGAAGCGGCACCAGGTTGCTCGCCCGCGCTTCCACGTCCGGCGGCGGCGCTCGCTCCAACGCGGGTGGCGGGCCGGGCGTGGGAGGGCACCGCCCGATTTCGACGGAATCCGGGCTCCCTTTCTGCGGCCGTGGCGTTGTCTTCCCCGGACCGCATCCGATGCCGGACCAGTCCCCCTCGATCGCACAGGCGCTGCTCTCGCACCAGGCCTGCCTCCGGCGCGTGGCGACCGCCCACGCCCGGGAGTACGACGACGTCGACGTGACCCTGTCCCGCTAGATCCGCCCCCCGGCGCGCCGTGTAGGCGGCGCGCCGGCTTCCGCAGCCTAGAATCCAGCCATGAAGTGCGCGCTCCGACCTCTGGCCCTGCTCTCCCTCGTCGCCCTCGTCGCCCTCGCCCCTCTTCCGCTCGCGCCCGGCGCGCCGACGGTGAAGGCCGCGCGCCCGGGGGAGGACCTGTCGAAGGAACTCGAGTCCCTCCGCGACCGAGCCGGCGCCCCCGGGGTCGTCGCGCTCGCGCTGGTCGAAGGCCAGGTCGCCGCCTGGGGCGCCGCCGGCGTGCGCGCGTACGGCTCGGACGCGCGCCTGGCGATCGACGACCCGATCCACCTCGGCTCGTGCGCCAAGGCGATCACGGCCACGCTGGTCGCGACGCTCGTCGAGGACGAGCTCCTCACCTGGGACACCACCGTCGCCGAGGCGCTGCCCGCGTTCTCGAAGCGCATCGAC
Source organism: Planctomycetota bacterium (assembly GCA_039029355.1). Taxonomy (GTDB): domain Bacteria; phylum Planctomycetota; class UBA1135; order UBA1135; genus JBCCGI01. The sequence goes on along the minus strand of JBCCGI010000102.1, from coordinate 11,703 downwards.
CCGGGGTACCACAGCGTGACGGTCGAGCAGCTCCTGCGTCACCGCGGCGGGATCGCCGAGCGCCGCCGGCCCGAGCTGGGCGCGGCCTTCGACTTCCTGCTCTCGGCCGAGGGCCCGGCGCCGGAAGTGCGCCTGGACACGCTCGCCCGGGTGCTCGAGCTTCCGCCCGTCGCGCCGCCGGAGGACGGCTTCGACTACTCGAACTACGGCTACATGGCGGTCGGCGCGATGGTGCAGGCGCGCGCGGGCAAGCCCTGGTCCGAGCTCATCGTCGAGCGGGTCTTCCGGCCGCTCGAGCTGAAGAGCGCCGGCGCGTGGTCGCCGTCGGGAGCGGACGTCCCTGTCGGCCACACGCAGGACGGCGACGGCTGGACGCCGCTCGCGCCCGGGCCGAAGGGCGCGCTGCCCGACGCCCTGGGCCCCGCCGGCCTCGTCCACAGCAACCTCGCCGACTGGGCCCGCTTCGTCGCGGACCACCTCGCGGGCTTCCGCGGCGAGGACGGGCTCGTCACGGCGGAGAGCTACCGCCGCCTGCACGCGGACCCGCTCGCGAGCGGCTACGCCTGCGGGTGGGGCGTCGACGCGTACGAGTGGGACGGGCGCGACCGCACCCTGCTGACGCACGCCGGCAGCGACAACACCTGGTACGCGACCGTCTTCGCGCTGCCTGAGGCCGACGTGGTGGTCGTCACGGCCGCGAACTGCGGCGGGACGCCTGGCGCGGAGGCGGCCGAGGGCGCGAAGGAGCGCCTGCTCGAGGCGCTGCGCTCCTCCGACTAGCGCGCGAACGAGAACGGCCGCGACGCGTCGAGCGACGCGCCGCGGCCCCCTTGGGAGGAGCTCCTCCCCTCTCCAGGCGTGTGATTCCCTGCCTAGATGTTGGTGTAGATCAGGTGCCGCGTGGGCTTGACGTCGCCGACCAGCGGCAGCGGCAGCGGGGTGCCGACCGGGAAGGAGACGTTGCTCGCCAGGTCGGTGAAGTTCTCGGTGAGCGGAGCGCCGAAGGTCGAGTCGAAGAGGATCTCGAAGCCCTTCGACGTGCTGGCGCCGTAGAGGAGGTCAGCGAAGAGCGACGGCGTACCCGCGGCGGTGGCGCAGCTGTCGTCGTACAGGTAGACGCCCTCATCCACCCAGGCGGCCTCGGGACCGGGGTAGGAGGAGGTCGTGGTCCAGGAACCGATCGACGTGGTCACGTTCTCCAGCCAGGGGAAGCCGGGGAAGACGTTGAGCGAGCGGAAGCTCGAGCCGGGACCGATCGGGGTCGGGCAGGAGCCGATGCCTTCGATGTGCCGCGCGGTGACCTGGCCGGGGAAGAGCGCGAAGGGGCACATGCAGCCCTGCCCGATCGGCTGGATCACGCCTTGGGAGATGCGCTCCTCGTTCACGCAGCCGCCGATCGCCGGATCGGCCGACAGGCGGACGGCCTCGGCGACCATCGAGCCGCCCGGCGCCGGCATGGCGGCCGGTACGAACGGGTTCGCCGAGGTGCTCGGCGCGACGATGGCGTAGGTCGTGCCCGGATCGAAGACGCCGGGCTTGCTCGAGATGCCGGGCTGGTGCTGGAAGGCATCGCAGTTGTGGAATAGGACGAGCGAGTGCTCCCACTCCCCGGTGAAGCAGTTGCGCGCGAAGTCCATGTAGCCGTAGTAGAAGGCCGTCTCGTACGTCCCGAGGCTGTTCGGGATCGGGCAGCCCGGATCGATGCCCGCGATGACCTGCGCCAGGTCCACCTTGGCGACGAAGCGCCAGACCTGATACTGGATGTTCGGCGAGGCGCCGATCTCCTGCCAGGTGCGGGTGTAGTCGAGCGTGACCTTGCCCGTCAGCAGCGGCATGCCGGCGCAGTCGAAGGTGATCAGCTCGGCGATGTACTGATCGCACGAGACCTGCATCGGGTTGTCGATGTTGACCTGCAGGCAGGTCTCGGCCGTCGGATCGCAGGCATCCCAGCAGATGTTCAGGCCGGGCAGCTGCGCGCCGGGGAAGTCCGGCAGGTTCGCGTCGGTCGGCTCCCAGCACGGGCCGGAGAGGCCGTCGGGGACAAAACACTGGGCACCGGCGGCGCCCGCCAGCAGGGTCGAGGTCAGAAGGGCGGTAACGAGGGTGGTCTTCATGGCTCCCAAGGGTCTTTCGAGTCGGACGAGCGGGGGTCATTCCCCGGTCTTGCCGGCTTCTACGGGGCGTCCCGGAGGCCGGATTTGGACGGTTGGCAGATCGCGGCACAAATCCGTCCGAGAGCCTCGGCCAGGCCTCCCCCGCATGGCCCGGCCGCTGGTCCCTTGGATCGGGTCTTCGCCGGCGACCGGGCCTGCGAGGGCGACTCGGGCGACCTCGCCTCCTCGCTGAACGCGCTGGGCCGGGCGCCCGCAGTCCCTCGTCCGTGGCGTCGGCCCGGAGGGGTTCCGGCGAGGCGGCGTAGCGCTAGGCTAACCCTGGTCGCTGAGCCTCCCGCTCAACCCCCATCTCACCCAAGAATGAAAGCGCTCGCGCTCCTCGTTTGCAGTCTCATCCCCCTCACCGCCGCGGTCCCGATCCACGCCCAGGGCCTGGCGCGTGAGCCCGTCCTCCTCCAGGACTTCGGCCAGCCACGCGGGTGGCAGGTCGCTACCGACGGCGAGCTGAGCGCTCTCTACTACGTGGACGACGCCATCGGCTGGATCCTGCTCGCCGCGTCGGAGGGCGACCTCGCACCGCCCTTCGGCGACGGCCGCAACACCGGGCTGGCGCTGGACGCGTTGCTGCTCGCGAGCGTGGCGAATCCGGGGCTGCTGCAGGTGCCGCTGGACGCCGGTGGCTCGGGTGCAACGCCGCCTCTGCCGCCCCTCGCTAGCGGCCAGACGTTCTACGCCGTGGGGCTCTCGCTCGACCTCTCCACGGTCGCCTTCGGCGAGCTCACCGACGTCGTGCCGGTGACGGCTCCCTAGGCGACGGTGCTTTGGAGGGCGGCGGCGCAGCAACGCAAGCGCTCAGGTGTTGCGTGCCGCGTCGGGCTAGCCTGCTATCTTCACGAGCCGACGCGCCGCTGCGGCCCCAAGCGGCCCGCTTCGCGGACCTCTCGGCGTCTCGCGGCACTTTGCGGACACCGGCGTCCTCGACGACCCGTTCAGGGTCGCCGGCGGGGCCGCCGCCCGCAAAGCACCACCAGACACCGAGTTGGACCGCACCGCCACGCCGTCTCGTGACGAAAGCGGGCTAGCACCTCGTCCGGCGCGTGGGGCTCTCGGGCCGCGCGTCCGAGATCCGGGAAGCTCCCGGCTGCACAGGGCTCCGGTGCCTCAAGCGGGCGCCGCTCCCGGTCGATGGCCGGCGAATGGCTACACGGTCCCTGACCCCCCTTCCCAAGGGCTTCCACGGCGACCGCTTCCTGTTGGATCTGGTCGACCGCCTGGCCGCATCCGTCGAGACGTTCGTCGAGACCGGGTCGAACGTCGGGTCGACCCTGGGTTACGTCGCGCGTCGCTTTCCGGCGCTCACCTGCCTCTCCTGTGAGCCCGACGCGGACGCGCACGCCGCCGCCACCGAGCACGCCTGCACGCGCGCTGGGGTGACGCTCTTCCGGGAGACCTCGCAGGAGTTCCTGCGGCGCCTCGCGCGCGACCACAGCGGCATCGAGGGGACGCCGGTGCTCGCCTGGCTGGACGCCCACGGCTACGGCTACGAGTGGCCGCTGCGCGACGAGGTCGCGTACTTCACCGAGCGCTTCGAGCGCGGCTACCTGCTCATCGACGACTTCCGCGTGCCCCACGACGCGCGCTTCGGCTGGGACGCGTACGCGGGGCGCGAGTGTGCGTTCGAGCACGTCGAGAGCGCGCTCGCCGAGGGCGTCGCGTACCGCCTCTACTACCCCGCGTACGCCGAGCACACCTCACCCTGGCACCCGCTCCGCGGCTGGGGGCTGCTGCAGTTCGGCCCGCGCCTCGAGGAGCTCGAGCGTCTCGACGAAGCGCTGCCCGGGATCTGCCTGCACGCCGCGGAGCGCGCGGCGTCCCCCACCGCCAAGGCCGCCGCGGCCTTCGCCGCCGGCGACGTCGCCGGTGCCGCGACGGAGCTGCGCCGCGTGCTCGCCGACGATCCCGACTGCGCTTCGGCGTGGAACGACCTCGGGGTCTGCCTCGCCCACCTCGGCCGCGGACGCGAGGCGGTCCGGCTGCTCGCCGAGGCGCTGAAGCGCGAGCCGGCGCGCCCGGACGCGCGCGACAACCTGAAGGACGTCCTGCACGCGCTGCACCCCGGGGAGCGCCCGCTGCCCGTTGCACCGGGGGCCTGGGGCCGCATGGTCCATCGCGATCCGTACGACGACCTCGAGTCGCTGGTCGACCTGAGAGCGCCGCTGATCGTCGACGGCGGCGCGAACCGCGGCGAGACCGTCCAGCGCCTGCGCCGCGCCTTCCCGCGTGCGCGCATCCACGCCTTCGAGCCGATCCCGGCCCTCGCCGACCACATCCGCGCCCGCTTCCGCAGCGACCGCAGGCTGAGCGTCCACTGCGCGGCCCTGGCGGCCGAGAACGGCGAGACCGTGTTCCGGGTGTTGCGCTCCGACGTCACCTCGTCGGTGCTCGAGCCGAGCGCGTTGAAGCGCCGCTACCAGGGCGATGCCGTCGACCTGGCCGAGGAGCTGCGTGTCCCGGCCGTGCGCATGGACGGCGTGCTGGACGAGCCCGTCGACATCCTCAAGCTCGACCTGCAGGGCTTCGAGCTCGAGGCCCTACGCGGGCTCGGCGAAGGCCTGAGCGACGTCCGCGTCGTCCTCACCGAGGTCGAGCTGGCGCCGCTCTACGAGGGGCAGCCGCTGTTCGGCGACATCGACGTGGCGCTGCGCGCCGAGGGCTTTCGGCTCTTCCACCTGTACGACCTGTGGAGCCACCCCGACGGTCAGATGACTTCCGGCGACGCGCTCTACGTCAACGAGCGCTTCTACGCGTAGCTTCCACCCGCTCGCGCGCGGGCGCCCTCAGTCCTCGCCTACCGGAGCGCGCACGGGTGCGCTGCGGCCGTCGGCGACGGTCCGGTCGAGCAGCGCCTTGAGCTCGGCGACGAGCTCCGGATGCTCGCTGTAGAGGTTGGTCGTCTCGCCGGGGTCCGCGGCCAGGTTGTAGAGCTGCCCCGGCGCGTCCGGGTCGGTGTCGGGGAGCGCGTACTGCTTCAGCCCCCACTCGCCGTCGCGCTCGTAGTTGCTGCCGGCGCCGCCCCTGTGGTCGAGGTACTTCCAGTCGCCTCGCCGCAGGGCGAGCTTGGCGCTCATCGTCTGGCTGAGGAGATACGGTCGAAGCGGCCCCTCGGCTTCGCCGGTCAGCGCGGGCAGCAGGTTGAACGAGTCCTCCGCCGCGTCGTTCGGCAGCTCGGCGCCGACGATCGCCGCACACGTAGCGAAGAGGTCCGTCAGGGACACCGGCTGCTCGCTCACCGAGCCCGCCTCGACACGCCCCGGCCAGCGCACGAGCAGCGGCGTTCGGTGGCCGCCCTCCCATTGGTCGCGCTTCACGCCCCGCCACGGCCGCGCGCCGTCGTGCTCGTGTTCCTTGCGCATGTGGATCACGGTCGGAACCTCGGGGCCGTTGTCCGAACAGAAAACCACCAGCGTCTCGTCGGCCACACCCAGCCGCTCGAGCTCGGAGAGGAGCTCGCCGACGATCCAGTCCATCTCGTGCAGGAAGTCGCCGTGCGGCCCGGCCTCGGTCCGGCCCCGGAAGGCCTCCGCAGGAATCGACGGCAGGTGGACCGCCTGCATCGAGTGGAAGAGGAAGAACGGCTCGTCCGGGCTGGCCTCGACGTGCCGCCGCAGGAACGCCCGGCTCCGCTCGAGGAACACCAGGTCGACCTCGGACGCGTCGAAGTCCGGCGCCGCGAGCCCCGCGCGGAAGTCGTTCGTGTACGGGTTCTTCGGGTAGCCCGCCTTGTCGATGCGCCCGGTCGGCGGCACCGGGACGCGGTCGTTCTCGACGTACGCGTAGAGCCAATCGGTCGTCGGGCAGCTGACGGTGCCGAAGAACTCGTCGAAGCCGTGGTCGACCGGGCCGCCCTCGAAGGCGCGCCCGTAGTCGATGCGCTGCACCGCCTCGAGCCCGCCCTTGTGGATCGGCTGTCCGTCGGCGTCGTAGGCCGTCAGGCCGACGTGCCACTTGCCCGACATGGCGGTGCGATAGCCCGCCTCGCGCAGCAGCTCGGCCAGCGTCAGGCGCTCGGGCTCGATCAGGCACGGCCCTCCGACGCCCGTGAAGACGCCGCGGTAGCCGGTGCGGAAGCACTGCCGCCCGGTGAGCAGCGAGTAGCGCGTCGGGGTGCACACCGTCGCCGGACTGTGGGCATCGGTGAAGCGCATGCCCTGGGCCGCCAGCGCGTCCAGGGACGGCGTCGGCACCTTCGACTCGGGGTTGTAGCAGCCGACGTCGCCGTACCCGAGGTCGTCGGCCAACACGATCAGGATGTTCGGCGGATGCTCGGCGTCGTTGGAACGCGGCGTCGCGCCGGGGGCCGGGGCCAGGGCGAGCGGGAGGAGTCCGAAGAGGGCGCTGGGGCGGAGTCGCGGCATGCTCACGGGGTCATGGTACGGCGGCCGGCGTTCCGGGCGCCGTTCCGCCCGTCGCCGCCGCACCAAAAAAGGCCCGACTTCTTGGCAGCGCCGCGTCGACTTACACGTTTCGCGAATTGGCCGGGTAGCCCGCGCGGCCGTCCCGCCCGTGGACCCGGCGTGGATCGCACCCTTTTTCGAAGCTCCTTAGGCGAACTCCGTGCACACCGAACCCGAAGCAAGCCCCTCCCCGCCCTCCGGCGTCCTGCGGCCCCGGGGGCGAAAGCCAGCCAAGCAAGGGGCCGGCGCGGGCGGCGCAGCGTGCGGCTCGTGCCCCCAGTGCGGCAAGCCCCTGGCCGGCCCCTCGCTGCGGTGCAGGGCCTGCGGGGCCTCGCTGCTCGGGCTCTACCTTCAGGACATGGACCGGAAAGACCTCGAGACGGTGCAGTTCTACCTGGTGGAATCGGCCAAGCACGCCGTTCTGGAGTGGCAGCAAAGACGCCGCGTGCCGACCTTCTTCGCGCGCCTCATCGAGATCGGCCTGCCGCTCATCCTCGGCAGCGCGCTCTTCATTCAATGGCAGGACTCTCTCGTCGCGCGCCACGTCGAAGGCGTGCTGAACGATCCCACGCGGGACCTCGCGATCGACTGGAAGAACATCGCCGTCGAGGGCAAGGACCTCTACGGCACGGCGTTCGACGACGAGCCCGACGTCCGGCTCCCGACCCTGATCGCCTCGATGCAGGGCGGGTTCGAGGAGGGCGTCGACAAGGTCTCCAAGGACCTGAGCACGGTCGCGCGCCGCAACGACCTGATCTTCCGCGAGTCGAACTCGCGCGAGCTGAGCCGACTCCACGGGCTCGTCGGCGGAGCGGACGTCGCGCTGGCGGAGGTCAACGGCCTGCAGGTCGAGTTCGCGACGCGCGGCATCGGGGTCGAGCCGGAAGGCGCGGTGGTCCTGTCGTGGCACGACCACGAGCGCAATCGAGGCGGCGAGCTGCGCGAGTACGTGCTGGTGTGCAGCACGGACCAGGGCGCGATCGAGGACGCCGTCGCAACCCGGACCGCAGGCGAGCTGGACGCGGCGCTGACCGGCCGGGTCGAGCTCCCCGCCGCGGAGCGCGACGAGCACATGCAGCGCATGGGCGGGCTCGACTTCGACCTGTATCGACCGGCGCCGGGCCGGAGCGCCGTCGCCCTCCACACGGTCTTCTACAGCCAGGAGATCCCGTGGGCCCTGCTCTTCCCCGACGACGTCCAGACCGGAGGTCGACTGCACTGCCTCGTCGGAGCGGTGGAGGGAGACCGGATCGCTTGGTCGGACCCGGTCCTCATCCCGCTCCTGCGGCAGGATTCGGAGGGCTCCGAGCTGCCGCGCCTCGGACGTCGGCTGCCCCTTCAGGGAGCCCTGGCCCGGATCGGCCGAAGCGGTCAACTGCGTGTCGGCATCCGGAAGGTGCCGCGGGCGGGGTTCTGCACGTGGACCTCGGAGGACGGGCTGGATGGGCTCGAGCCGTGGATCGTCGACGAGGTCGCGAAGCTCCTGGAGGACGACCTCGAGCGGCCGGTCGAGCCCGTGTACCGGATGCTGAACTGGAACTACCTCTTCAGTGCCCTCGGCAACGGAGAGGTCGACGTGATCCTCTCCACGATCTCGCGCACCTCCGAGCGCGAGGAGCTCTACGACCTGCGCTTCACCGACAGCTACTTCAGCACCTCCCAGGCGCTGGTCCGGCGCGTCGACAGCGAGCCCTTCGGCTTCGCACACCTGGCGGGCAAGACCATCGGCTGCAGCAAGTGGACCACCAGCGAGCGGTGCGCGCGGGAGCTCGCGCGTGCCCTCCCGGACCTGATCGCGGCCTCCGCGTCGGAGGACGCGTCGCACGACGTTCCCGCGCGGCCCGCGCTCAAGGTGGTCGACGCCACGATCGCGGGCCTGATCGAGCTCGTCAGCAGCGGCGAGATCGACACGGCCGTCATCGACTACGCTCTGGCGACGAAGGAGATCCAGCCGGGCCATCCACGGCTCGAGGTCGTGTCGATCGAAGAGGCGATCCGAGGCCTGGCGGACGGGCTCGAGGAGCGCGGTCGCGACGGCGCGTTTGAGCTGGAGGCCTACCTGGCTCAGCTCAACGTGGTGGACAGCTACTGCCTGGCGGTGCAGGCCCGCGATGGACTCCTGCGCCGCGTGATCAACCATGCGCTGGCGGACGAGGGCGGCGCGCCCCTCGGCAGCGCGGTCGCGCGCTACCTGCGGTAGGCCGGCCTACGGCCCGCTCAGGTCGAGGGTGAACGCGCCCTCGACGCCGCCCTCTAGGGTGCCTCGGAACACGAGCTGATTCCCCAGGGACGACAGCGACAGGGCGTCCACTCCCCCGTCGAGGCCGACGAGCAGGCGCCCGCCGACGCGCGTGACGCCGGTGCGCACCAGGAGCTGGCCGTCGCGGAAGAGGGCCTCGCTGTTCCCGCTCGGCTCCGACAGCCGGCCGTACCAGACGACGCGGCCGGCCTCGTCGATGCGAGCCGCGCCGCGGCCGAAGCCGAGCAGCACGGCAGGTGCGGCCGACGGCAGCACGTCGCCTTCGCGGGCCAGCACCACGTCGTCCTGGACGAGGACCGCATCGCTGGCCGGGTCGCTTGCGTCGAGCGTCGCGCACAGGGTCCAGCTGCCCGACGAGTTGACGTCGACCGCCGGGCTGTCGAGCGGCCCCCAGTCTCTGCCGGGGACGGGCGCGGGGGAGCCCTCGCGCGCCAGCAGCACGTGCTGGCCGGCCGAAGCGTCGTAGCGATAGACGCAGCCGTCCGAGGTCGGGAAGCCGCGCAGGTCGCAGCTCCACACCAGCTGCCCGCCGGTCGGCGCGACGTCGGCGCGGGCGGGCGCGAGGCGCACCTCCTCGACGATCGCCTCGAGCCCGGGCGCCGGCTGGCCCGCGGAGATCAACCGGTCGACGCCGCACAGCACGCCGACCGAGCCACACAGCCAGCCGAGCGCCAGGTAGGACTCGTCCGTTCCGGCGATCGTCGGGTCGTCGAGGCGGCCCCGGATAAGCACCGAGCCGCGGTCCGACGAGCAACGCACGTCCGCAAAGGAGAGCCACTGGGAGCCGGCGGGCAGATTGGTGAAGCCGGGCGTCACCGGCCCCTTTTGCATCCACATCGAGCTCTCGAAGTACACCGCCTCGTCGTCCGTCGCGCCTCCGGCCGTGCCCGCGAGCCGCGCGACCCACGCCACGCCGCCGAAGAGCTCGGTCGAGAAGCTGCCGAAATCCGCGATCGTCGCCCCGGTGGGCTGGACGAGGGGGTCGCCGATCTTCTTCCACGGACCGGACCAGCGCAGCACGAGCGCAGGGGACTGCGGCAGGTCGGTGCTCGTCTCGACCAGCCAGTCGCCTGCGCTGCCCACGTGCACCGCCCCGATTCCCGTCACCGTGCCGCCCCCGGGGAGCGGTTGGCCGGAGAGCACCAGGGGAGTCGGCGACTGCGAGGCGGAGGCGGCGGAAAGGGCAAGCGAGCTCGCCAGGGCAAGAGCGATGTGTTTCATGCGAGGGGCTCCGTGAGGGGAAGTCCCGAGGACTCTACTTCATTCTCGGTTTTGCGCGTCGCGCGACTCTGTCACTCTCGGTCCTCCGGCCCACCACGCGCGGCGCGTTGACGGCGGCCGGCGCCCCCAGCAACATGCTCCGATGAGTCACTCGGCCCTCCTGCTCCTCCTCTCGCTCTCGACCGTCCAGGACGCGGCCCCGGAGCCGGCCCCGGAGCCGGCCCCGGAGCCGGCCCCGGAGCCGGCCCCGGACGCAGCCCCGGAGCGGCGCGGCGTCGTGCACCGCGACGAACGCGCGTTCGACGGCTACACGCTGATCTCCCCGCTCCGCTCGACCACGGCCTACCTGCTCGACATGGACGGCGAGGTCGTGCACTCCTGGCCCAACGAGCACAAGCCGGGGAACTCGGTCTACCTGCTCGACGACGGCACGCTGCTCCGCTGCGGACGCGACGAGGACAACCCGGTGTTCCACGGCGGCGGGCAGGGCGGCTACGTGCAGCGGCTGGCGCCGGACGGCGAGCTCCTGTGGGACCTCGACCTCTCCGACGAGGAGCGCATGGCGCACCACGACATCGAGCCGCTGCCGAACGGCAACGTGCTGGTCGTCACGTGGGAGTCGAAGACCCGCGAGGAAGCCCTCCAGGCCGGCCGCGATCCCGAGCTGCTCCCCGAAGAGGGCGGGTTCTGGCCGGACGTGGTGCTCGAGCTCAAGCCCCAACCGCCGCACGGCGCCGAGGTCGTGTGGGAGTGGCACGCCTGGGACCACCTCGTCCAGGACGTCGCCCCCGACAGGGACAACTTCGGCGTGGTCTGGCTGCTCCCGGGCAAGATCGACCTCAACGGCGACCGCGGCGTCGAGGAGCTGAGCGAGGAGCAGATGGAGCGGCTGCGCGCGATGGGCTACGCCGGCGACTCGCCGCCCCAGACCGGCGGCCGCGGCGGCCGGCAGGACTGGCTGCACACCAACTCGATCGACTACAACGCGGCGCTCGACCAGATCGTGCTGTCGGTGCACCGCTTCAACGAGCTGTGGGTCATCGACCACGGGACCACGACCGAGGAGGCGGCCGGGCCGCAGGGCGACCTGCTCTACCGCTGGGGCAACCCGCGCGCGTACGGCTGCGGCGAGCTGCCGGATCAGCGCTTCTTCAGCCAGCACGACGCCCAGTGGATCGAGCCCGGCTGTCCGGGCGCCGGCGACCTCCTGGTGTTCAACAACGGCCGCAACCGCTTCGACGGCGCGTACTCGTCGGTCGACGTCCTCCGCCCGCCGGTCGATGAGGACGGCCGCTACCCCGTCGCGCGACGCCAGGCCTGGGGGCCGGAGGAGCTCAGCTGGCGCTACGCCTCGCCGGAGCCGGCTGACTTCTACTCCGACTTCATCTCCGGAGCCCAGCGGCTGCCGAACGGCAACACGCTGATCTGCTCGGGCGCGCAGGCGCGCATCTTCGAGGTCACCCCGGACGGCGAGGTGGTGTGGGACTTCCTCAGCACCTACGGCGGCGAGACCGGCGACGCCGACGGGCGCCCGGCGGGCCCGCCGCCGGGGCGTCCCGGCCCCGACGGAGGCGGCCCGCCCGAGCGCCCGGCCGGCGGACTTCGCGAGGGTCGCCCCGATGGCCCTGGTGGCCCTGGTGGCCCTGGTGGCCCT
>JBCCGI010000101.1:0-25164 GCA_039029355.1 Planctomycetota bacterium | reverse complement strand
GGAAACGACATTGTTGACCGGCTTGCACCGGGCTGCATCGTGGCCTTTCGCAAACCCCCGTTTGGGAAACGCAGATACTGGGAGTCAAAACGATGATCGTCAGGAAAATTGCGACTGCCGCGCCAGCGAGCCGCCGGCCTGGCCGATCCGGCGCGCGGTCTGCGGGTCCTCCACGGCCAGCCGGCGCAGCTGCCGAGCCGTACGCGCGGCGTTCGGGCGCTCAGGGGTTGCCTGGTCGCCGTTTGCTCGATCCGCCCGGCTGCGGCCGGGGCGCGAGCTGGAAGAGGGCCGCGTGGCGTCGTTCTCGGCACGGCGGACACGGGGCTCGCGCGAGGGCGTCACGTCCACCTTGCGGCCGCCGCTCACCCCGGAGGGCGATCGGCGCTGCAGGGGACCACGCGCGTAGCGATCCGTGTCCAGGCCAAGAGACGAGGCCCCGCGGCCCGGCGCCGTCGTCCGATCTGTGGCGCTCGAACCGCTCCTGCCGTAGCGGTCGAGGATCGGAGCGACGGTGTTCGGGGCGCCGGGCGCGCTCCGCCCGGCGTTGCGGTAGCGATCGACAAGGCGCACCAGGTCCGAGCTGGACGAGCTGCGGGTCGAGCCGGCCCGCGACGACGGCGTGGCGCTGCGGCTCGAGTCGATGCTGGATCGATAGGGCGCGGGGAAGCGGGTGCGCCCGCTCCGCGCGCCGGTGACGTCGACGACCCCCGAGTCGACGTCGCCCGACCGCTCGCGGTCGGTGTAGGAGAGGCTGCGCGACGAAGTGCTGGTTCCTGCCGAGGACCGCGCGGAGTCGGTGGGGGCCGATGACGTCGCACGCGAGCTGTAGCTGTAGCTCGGCGAGCTCGACGAGCGCGAGCTCGTGCCGCTCGACCGCGTGCTCGAACCGCTCGACCGCGAGCTGGTGCTCGGGGCGGTGTACGTCGAGCGCGACGACGAGGACGACGACGAGCGCGAGCTGCCCGAGACCCGCGAGCTGGAGCCCGTGCTGCGCGACGAGCTCGACCCGACGCTGCCGCGCGACGAGCTGCTGCGCGACGAGGAGCTCGAGCTGCGGCTCGACGAGCCGCTGCTGCGGGACGAGCTGCTGCTGCGCGAGGCGCGCGAGCTGGAGCCCGACGAGCGGCTGGAGCTCGCCCGGGAGCTACCCCCTGAGGACCGGGACGAAGATGCGCTCGACCCGCGGGACGACGAGCCGCGCCCACGCTGGGCGAACACGTCCGCGCTGAAGGCGAGGAAGACGACCAGGATCAGGGAAAAGACACCGAGCTTGCGCATAGGGGACCTCAAGGGGCGGGCGGTGGGGCGCGCCGACAGGAGCAAAAACGATGCCGGATCGTACCCCGGCGCGCTGGCCCCCGGGGCGGTGGCCCGGGGTTCAGAGGGTCCCCTCCAGGGGACACCCGGGGGTGCCGGTGGAGGACAGCGCACGCTGCGGGCGTCAACGGGGGGGCGCCCGGGGGCCCTGCGGCCTCCGGAGGGCCGGGAGGCGAGCCCGAGCCCGTTGGCGAGCCCGGGCTAGCGCTTCTGGGCGAGCCGCAGCTCGAGCGTCAGCCGCGAGGGCGTGGCCTCCGCCCGCAGCCCGGCCTCGACGTAGCCGGCCGGGATCGCGGCCCGCAGCCGCGCCAGGGCCTCCGGAGTCGGCTCGGTCGCCCCGTCCAGCGCCATGCGGAGGGCCGGGGTCGCCGGCTCCGAGGCGAAGCCCTCGGGTGCCGGCCGGGCCAGCGCCTTGAGCCGCAGCACCACGCCGGTCGGGCGGCCCTGCGCGTCCAGCCGGAAGCTCGGCAGCGCGCGCAGGTCGTGCCCGGCGTCGCGCAGGGCAGGGGCCTCGCTCCGCACCAGCTCGGCGGCCCTCTCGCGCGCCAGGGCCCAGCCCGCGGCCGGGTCGAGCGGCACGATCCGCGTCGTCTCCTGCTCGAGGCGCACCGGCTGGGGGGCGTCGCTCGCCGGCGCCAGCCCCTGGTGGTTGGGCGGCAGGAAGTAGCCCTCCAGGCGATCGAGGCGGGTCGTGATCTTGGACAGGGTCTCCTCCCACACCTCGCGCCCGCCCACGATCAGGCGCATCTCGCCGGGCCAGGTACGGCCCCGCTGCTCGGTCCAGGCGCGGATCAAGAGCTCCTCCTGGACGACGCCGTGGGGGTCGAGCACCGCCAGGCGCCGCGGACGCCCGTCGGGCGCCAGGTCGGCCCGCAGGCTCCCGAGCGGAGCGCCCTGCCCGCCGTCCGACAGCGTGCGCAGGGGAGCGGTCCGCACCGCGCCTTCGCCCGACCAGTCGAAGCCCGCCGGCCAGAGGAACGCCGCGCGCCGCAGCTCCAGGGGGCGCAGCATCGCCGCGCGCTCCGCGGCGGTCGGGGTCGGGGCCTCACGCTCGCCGCGCGGGAGCACGAAGGCGTGCTCGCCGTAGCGATACTGCAGCGTGCGCTCCCCCGAGGCGTCGTGGCGCAGCGCCCAGCGGGCGCGGTCGGGGAACAGGAACGTGACCTCCAACCGGTGCGGATCGGCCGCGCGTCCGAGGAAGCGCACCGCCGACTCGGCCTTGAGGCCCGCCAGCCCCGCAACGGGCCGCCGCTTTCCCGCGCTGGCGAGCGGCGGGTCCTGGGGCGCCTCGTCACCGGCCTGAAGCGCGGCGAGCGAGGCAGCGAGGGTCGCGAGCCAGGCGCCGAGGTGAGGGAGCCAAGCCATGCAGCTCGAGCCTAGCACGCGCGTCCCGTTAGCGCGGTATGGTGCGGGTTAGGGCAGCCGGTAGGCCCACTCGGTCCACAGCTCTAGGTCCTCGCCGTAGTTGTCGGTCGACATGCGCGCGAGCTCGCCCAGGATCGTGTTGCGGAGCGACGGCTGCACGCGCGGCGCCGCGTCGACGAGCAGGCGCGCGATCTTGCCCTTCTCCTCGAGAACCTTGAGCCCGATCGTGCCGAGCGCCGCCGCGGAGGCGCGGCCGACCAGCATCTGGTCGTCGAAGAGCAGGTCGCCCAGGGGTTGCACGCTCTCGACGTCGGAGAGCATGCCGAGGATGCTCGCCGACTGGGCGCGCACGCCGCCCTCCGCGTCGATCAGGCCGCCGCGGCAGGAGTCGAGCACGCACTCGTCGCGCCCGCCGGCCGCGATCACCGCAGCCATCGCATAGGCGGCGTTGTTGCGCGTCCACGGGTCGGGGTTGTTGGCGAGCAGGTAGCAGACGCGCGCGAGCGGCGTATCGGCGCTCGCCAGCACGCCGAGCCCGACCAGTGCGTTGTTGACGACCAGCGGGTCCGGATCGGAGAGCGCGTTCAGGATCGGGCCGGCCACGGACGGATCGCCCGAGAAGCCGAGCGCGATCGCGGACACCGCGCGGCTCTTCGGGGAGGGCGACTCCAGCTGCTCCAGCAGCTCCCCGCGGCGCTTGGAGGTGCTCTGGTTCAGCTCGCGCTCGAGGCTGCGCAGCGTCCGCAGCTCCTTGTTCGACGTCGCGCCGAGCTTGAGGTTCGTCCACGCCTTCAGCTGGTTGTCCAGCGACGTGATGAAGTACCCGATGGTCGCGGGTTCGTCGGCCTCGCGCGGGGTGTAGGGTTCGCTCTCGGGCTCGCCGCCGTCGGGAGCGATGCAGCCGACGAGGAGCAGGGGCAGAGCCAACGGGGCGACGAGGAGCTGGCGGAGGGTGTTCATGGCGATGGTGGGACGCCCTTTCGGGTGGGATCTTCCCCCGAGCCGCCGACGCGGCCCCGGGCGGGGTAGAATCGCGCTTGGAGCGATGTCGGTCCACATTTTGGATGCCATGACCCGCGAGGGGTTCGAGGAGGTGGTCGCCCTCCACGACCACCGCTCGGGCCTGCGGGCCTTCTTGGCCCTGCACGACACCAGCGCGGGGCCCGCCTTCGGCGGGGTGCGACGCTTCCCCTACGCTACCGAAAAGGCCGCGCTCCTCGACTGCCTGCGCCTGGCGCTTGCCATGTCCTGGAAGGTCGCCCTGGCGGATATCGCCGGCGGCGGGGGCAAGCTGGTGCTGCTCGACCACCCCGAGCTGGACCACGAGGCGGCCTACCGCCACCTGGGCCGCTGCGTCGAGCGCATGGGCGGGCGCTTCTACACCGGCCCCGACGTGGGCACCGAGGCGCGCGAGCTGGCGTGGGTCTGCGACGAGACCCGCTTCGCCGCGCTGCCGGGCGAGGCGGGCGCGGGAGACCTCGCGGGGGCGACCACGCTGGGCGCCTTCGCCGGCGTGAGCGCAGCGCTGCGTCAGCTTGATGGCGAGGAGGACTGGCCGCGCCGCACGATCGTGATCCAGGGCCTCGGCGCGGTCGGCTTCCGGCTGGCCCAGCGGCTGACCGCGCTCGGCGCGCGCGTCGTCGCTTCGGAGATCGACGACGACCGGGCGCGCGCGGCGCGCGAGGAGCTGGGCATCCAGACCGTCGACGCCGGCACCGAGTACGACGTGCACTGCGACGTCTTCGCGCCCTGCGCGATGGGCGGCGTGCTGCACGACCTGACGATCCAGCGCCTGTCCTGCCGCAGCGTCGTCGGTGCGGCGAACAACATCCTGGCGCGCACGCGCCACGGCGACCACCTGCACCGGCGCGGCATCCTTTACGTACCGGACTTCGTCGTGAACGCGGGCGCGGTCATGCGCGGCGCGGCCTTCCATCTGACGGGCGAGGCGACCTCCGACGAGGCCATCGAGGAGCGCGTCTCCGCGCTCTCCGCCGAGATCCTGGGCCGGGCCTGCGAGGAGGGCCGTGCCCCCGCGGAAGTGGCCGCAGAGGAGGCCTCGGAGCGCCTGGCGCGCCGAAGGGCGAACGCGACTCAAGCTTGAACGGCGGAGGGCCGAGCCCTAGGACAAGACGGATGACCCGCGCCGTGATCGCACCACTTCTGCTTTCTCTCGTTTCCTTTATTGCCCCCCAGGACGCGATGAAGGCGGCCGACGAGCCCGCCCAGGAGCCGGAGGTCCAGCGCCGGGACGACCTGCGCATCGACTGGAGCGAGAACGCCGACCCGCTCTACGTGCCGCGCGGCGAGAAGCTGGTGTTCCGCGTGCGCGTCGGCGTCGGCGGCATCGATGCGCCGGTGGGCGACGTCACGATGGAGTGCGGCACCGAGCCGTACCGCGAGTCGGTGCTGCTGCTCGGCGCCAGCTCCGGCGAAGCCGAGCGCGAGAGCGCCTGGATGCGCCTGCGTGCGAAGGGCGACTACCAGCTCTTCTCGATGGACGCCAAGGTCGAGTCGCACCTCCACCCGGTCGACTGGCCGCGCGCGGTCTACAACTTCCAGCAGACCGGCTCGAAGAACCGCCGCCGCGAGGTGCTGATCGGCCGCCAGGGCGGCGAGCCGTTCGTGCGCTACCGCCGCGACAGCGACCGCAACGCGCCCAAGGGCACGCGCATCTGGAAGGATCCCAAGGAGCGCGTGCTGCCGGTCGACGCGCTCGACATGGTCTCGGCGGCGTACTACGCGCGCTCGATGGCGCGCGAGGATCGGCTGTATCTCTCCTTCCCGGTGGCCGACAAGCTCGACCTCTGGGAGATCCGCCTGCGGCGCGGCAAGGAGGGCAAGCAGGAGACCTACGCCGGTACCTTCGACGCGGTGCAGATCCTGCTCGATCCGCGCCCGTATCCCGGCGAGGTGCCGGACGACAAGACGCGCGAGAAGGCCGAGACGTTCGAGGGCCTGTTCGGCATCCACGGCTCGATCGAGCTGTGGGTCGAGCGCCAGACCGGCGTTCCCGTCCGCATC
Organism: Planctomycetota bacterium; assembly: GCA_039029355.1. Classification (GTDB taxonomy): domain Bacteria; phylum Planctomycetota; class UBA1135; order UBA1135; genus JBCCGI01. The sequence continues at coordinate 19,458 of JBCCGI010000101.1, read as the reverse complement.
CGCGGCGACCTGCCGGTGGGGCCGCTCGACCTCGAAATCGACGTGCTGCTGAAGAGCTTCTCGGGCACGCCGCCGGCGTTCCGGCCGCTGCCGGAGTAAGCGCCTAGCCCGCGCGCGGGGGCGCCACGATCGTGGCCGTCGCGTCGCTCTCGCCGAGGCGGAAGGTGGTGCCCTCGTCCTGGTGCCGCCGCTTCACGTAGGCGAGCACGAGCCCGCCGTCGAGCGCGAACGAGTAGCCCCAGGAGGTGACGACGCCCAGGTCGCGCGCCTTGCCGTCGTCCTCGAGCACGAGCCGCGTCCCCGGCGCGATCGGGTCGTCGTGGCTGACCCGCAGCGGCAGCAGGCGCTTGTTGAGGCCGCCGTACGTGTCGATCTTCGCGACGACCTCCTGGCCGATGTAGCAGCCCTTGTCGAGCGAGAAGGCGTCGTCGAGCCCGGCCTCCTGCGGGTAGATGTCGTCGTTCAGGTCCACGCCGGTCAGCGCGCGCCCGCACTCGATGCGCAGGAAGTCGCGCGCCACCAGGCCGGCCGGCGTCGCGCCGGCGCCGGTGAGCGCTTCCCAGAGCGCGGCGGCGAGCTCGGGGCCCGCGTCGACGCGCAAGCCCGGCGCGCCAGCGACCTCGGTCGCGACGACGCGCGCGGTCCCCGAGCGCCAGGCCACGTCGACGAACGACTCGGCCGCGTCGGGCGCGGCGCTGCCGAGCACCTGTTCGACGCAGGCGCGCGCGCGGGGGCCGGCGAGCTCGAGCGGCGCTACCAGCGCCGAGTCGTCGCGGCAACGCACGTCGTCCTGGAAGAGGTACATGTCGAGCGCGGTCAGCAGGTCCGCCGCGCGTCCGGGCTGAGCCGTCAGCCGGAACCCGTCCTCGGCTTCGCGGGCCAGGTGGAAGTCGAAGCGCACCTTGCCCTTGCCGGTCAGCAGCAGGTTGCGGTTGCCCGCTCCGGGGCGCAGCGCGCGGACATCGTTCGCGAGCAGGCGGTGCAGGAACGCGGCGGCCTCGCTGCCCTCCAGGTGGACGGCGCCGAGGTCGGCGGCGTCGAAGAGCGCGCAGCCCTCGGCGCCGGCGCGCCACTCCGCGGGCACGTCGCCAAAGGTCAGGGGAGCGGAGTGGCCGGGGGCCTCGGGCCGGTCGCCCAGGCGGGCGCCGGCGGAAAGATGTACGTCGAGCAGAGGGGAGTGATCCATCGGGCTAAGAAATGGCCGGCGGCCAGGATAGAAGAAGGGCTCCGTGGAGCCTCTCAGCACCCCCGCCCCGATGACGGCTGGTTTTTCTAAACCCTTTTGGGGGAGAGGTTTGAAGGCCGTTGGGGAGCCTCGTCGGAAGGCGGCGGTTTCACGCCCGGCGGCGCGCGTCGTCCGCTCGGAGCCCCCGTGCCCGGGCGGCCCGAACGTGGAGACGAGCGACCGCGAGATCATCCGCCGGGTCCTGGGCGGGGAGCACGAGCGCTTCCATGAACTCGTCCAGCGTCACGCCGGCCCCCTTTGGGGCACGCTCACCGCGTCCCTCGCCGACCGCGAGGAGGCGCGCGAGATCCTCCAGGAGACCTGGGTGCGCGCCTTCGAGGGGCTGTCGTCGCTCCGGGATCCCGACCGCCTGCGCTCGTGGCTGGTGTCGATCGCGCTCAACCTCGTGCGCCAGCTGGGGCGGCGGCCGCGGCTGGCGTCGCTGGACGGCGGCGGCGAAGGGCCGGGCGGAGAGCCGCTCCCCGCGCCCGAGCCGGCCGACGGACCCGAGGAGCGCGAGACCCTGGCCGCCGTGCGGGCGGAGATGGAGCGGCTCCCCCGGCGCCAGCGGGAGGTGCTCGACCTGCGCTTGAACCACGAGCTCTCGCACCGCGAGATTGCCCACGCGCTCGGGATCACCGAAGAGAGCTCGCGGGCCAACGCCTACCAGGCGCTCCGGCGCCTCCGCCAACGCTTCGCCGACCAGCCATGAGCACCCACGCCACACCCGACCTCGACCCCGCCTGCCGGCGCCTCCGCGGCCGGCTGGCGCTGCTCCTCGACGGGGGCCTCAGCCCGGTCGAGGCCGCCCGGGACGAGGGTCACCTCGAGGCCTGCGCCGGCTGCCGTGCCGAGCGGGAGGCCTGGGAGCGCACGACGGCTCTGGCCGCCGAGGCCCTCGGAGGCGCAGCGGGCGAGCTGGCCTGGGCCCTCTCCGGCCTGGACGGGCGCCTGGAGGACGCCTTCGCCGCGCGCCGTCGCTCGCGCCTGCGCCGGCTGGCGGGCGGCGCGGTCGCCTCCGCGGCGACCGCGGCGGCAGCGCTCCTGGCGCTGTTCGTCCTGCGCTTCGGCGGGTTGAGCCTCGACGAGCACTCCGCCCTGGCGCGCCTCAGCCCGCTGCCGACCTTGGACCTGCGCCTGCCGGACTGGGCCTCGCTCCTGGGCGGCACCCCCCTCGGGGAGGGCGACCGTTGAGGCGGCTGGGACGGGCGCTGGCGGGGGCCGTTCCCGCCACCCTGGCCGGCGGCTTCGCGGCGCTGGCGGTGATCCGGCTTAGCGAGCCGCACCAGAGCCGCCTCGGGGCGCTCCTGATCGGCGGGCTCTACGGCCTGGCGGTGGTGGGGCTGATCCGGCTCTTCCGCGTGGCGCCCTGGGCCTACGTGCTGGTGGGCTTCCTGGCGGGGCCGGTCCCGCTCGTGCTGCTGCTGCCGGGCAACCACGAGAGCAACGGGGACGAGCTCGGGGTGTTGTGGATGGTGACCTCGCTGCTCGGCGCGATCATCGGGGCGCTCGAATGCGCCCGGATCCAGCGCCTCCGGCAGGACGAGCGTAGCTCGACCTAACGCGAGCGGCACCTTTCGCGGCCTTCGAGCCCTTCCCAAGCGGCTGGCCGAGGACTGGGAACGGGCGCGCTGCGACATTTTGCCGCCCTTGAGGTCTCTCGCCGGTGCGGCGACAATCTCCGCCCTCATCTCGGCGGCGAACTCCCGCGCGGATCGCCTTGACAGCGGGTTTGGCTAAGCCAGACTCGTTGCCAAATTTGCGTGGGAGCATGCATCGCCGAGCCTCCCGATGGCCCCGAGCTGCTTCGTCGCCAGCGCCTCACGACCCCCAAGATGACCCCCATGAGCCCCACCCGAGCCACGCTGATCGTGGCAGCGGCCTCCCTCGGAACGCTCCTGGGCTGCAAGCTAGAGCCCGAGACGCCCGAGCTTCGCTACAGCCTCAGCGACAAGGTTCTCAACGACCCCGACGGCGAGGAATACGCCTCGGACTCCATCGCGCAGGACCAGCTGCGCGGCGCGCTGGAGATGCTTTTCGGGACGCCTTCCAACCCGGGCTTCCTCCTGACCGAGGACATGCTCGACGAAGGCTTCGATCCGAACTTCGGCTCGGATGAGCTGAGCGAGGCCGAGTGGGAGGCGCTGATCGCCGACAACTCGGATCGCTTCGCCGACGACATCGCCCACATCGAGGCCGGCGAGTTCGACGACGTGCGGCTGCCGCGCGAGGCCCTCAGCCTCCTCTCTTATTGGGAGGAGACGATGGACGAGATCGCGGACCTCGAGCAGGCCCTGGCCGACGCCGAAGCCGGCGGCGAGGACGAAGACGGCGACCCGCTCGACGCCGAGGGCGCGCAGGCCGACCTCGACGAGGCCATCGCCGCCGTGAAGGCGGACTGGCCCGAGGAGCTGCGCAACTACTACCCGAGCCTGCGCGACTCGTCCGAGATGTTCCGCACGCAGTGCATCCACTGCCACGGCGTCGAGGGCGGCGGCAACGGCCCGACGGCCGAGTATCTGAAGCCGCTCCCGCGCGACTACCGCAACGGCATCTTCAAGTTCACGTCGGTCGCCAACAAGGCGCGGCCGACGCGCTCGGATCTATTCCGCGTGCTCGCCCGAGGCATCTACACCACGTCGATGCCCTCGTTCCGGCGCTTCTCCGACGCCCAGCTCCACGGTCTGGTCGACTACGTGCGGCTGCTCTCGATCCGCGGGCGGGTCGAGATCCTGGGCGCGCTCGACTACGACATCGACTCGGGCGGCATCACGATGGAGAGCGTCCTCACCGCCTACGCCGACGAGTGGGAAGAGTGGCTGGGCGCGGGCGAGAACGTCATCGCCTACGAGGGCGACGTGCCGGCTCCTGACGACATCGTTCCGGGCACGAACAGGACCATGATCGAGCATGGCCGCGAGCTCTTCAAAGACGAGTCTTCGGCCAACTGCGCCAGCTGCCACGGCACCAACTACCGCGGCAACGGCCCGTCCTCGAAGGAGCGCGACCCCGAGACCGGCGAGATGGTGCAGATCACCGACGACTGGGGCAACCCGATCGAGCCGCGTGACCTGACCCGCGGCATCTTCCGCTTCGGCCGCCGGCCGATCGACGTCTTCCGCCGCGTGCACGCGGGCATCAACGGCACGCCGATGCCGGCCCAGACGACGCTGACCGACGCGGAGGGCAACCGGCTTCTCTCGGACGACGACCTGTGGGCCATCACGCACTTCGTGCGCTCGCTGTCGACGCACGAGCAGGTCGTCGCAACCCAGGACGAGGAGGCCGGCCACTAGGCCGGGGAGCAAACGATGACTGGCTTTCCGGCGTACGTAGCACGCGTCCTCTTCACGGTGCTGTTCGTCCTGGTCCCGATCCTCGGGGTGTGGACGTTCGTCACCGCCGACGACTACGGCTGGTGGTTCCCCCAGAACGTCTCGACCTTCGGCCCGAAGATCGACGCGCTGTTCGACCTCATCCTCTGGATGGTGGCGTTCACCTTCGTCCTCACCGAGGGGGCGCTGGTCTGGTGCGTCTACTGGTACTCGAAGCCGCGGACGAGCAAGGCCGTGTTCTCGCACGGCAACCACAAGCTGGAGATGGTCTGGACGGCCGTCCCCGCGGTGCTCCTGCTCGTGATCGCCTTCGCGCAGATGGGCACCTGGGCCGAGATCAAGTTCACGGCCAACATGGGCCTCGACGAGAACGGCGAGCCCGGCCAGTACACGGTCGAGGCTCCGATGATGGAGATCTACGCGAGTCAGTTCGACTGGCGCGCGCGCTATCCCGACCGCGACGGCAACTTCAACGGCATCGACGTGGTCGAGTCGCCGTACGACATCTACGTGCCGGTCGACACGCCCGTCGTGTTCCACCTGAAGTCGCGGGACGTGCTGCACGCCTTCTTCGTGCCGCAGTTCCGCCTCAAGCAGGACGCGGTGCCCGGGATGACGATCCCGGTGTGGTTCAACGCGCAGGAGGTCGGTTCCTACGACCTGATCTGCGCCGAGCTCTGCGGCTGGGGCCACTACAAGATGGCCGGCCGCGTCCACGTCCTCCCGAAGGACGAGTACGAGGCCTGGCTCGAAGGCCAGCGGGAAGCCCTCTACGCGAACGGCAGCGCAGACCTGGCGGAGTAGCCTGAATCATGAACCCTCCCCCCAGCAGCACCGAATCCCTCCCCCTCGGCCTCGCCCCGGCGGGGACGGTCCACGTCCATCACGACCACCACGAAGTCGGGTTCATCCGGAAGTACATCTTCTCGACCGACCATAAGGTGATCGGGATCCAGTTCATGTTCACCGGGCTGGTGTTCCTGGTGCTGGGCGGCCTCCTCGCGATGGCCATCCGGTGGCAGCTCGCCTACCCGTGGACCGAGATGCCGGTGGTCGGGAAGATGCTCTTCCCCGAGACCGGCCGCGTGATCTCGCCGGAGTTTTATACGTCGCTCTTCACGATGCACGGGACGGTGATGATCTTCTTCGTCATCATCCCGCTGCTGACCGGGGCCTTCGGGAACTTCCTGATCCCGCTGATGATCGGCGCGCCCGACATGGCCTTCCCGAAGCTGAACATGTTCGGCTACTGGGCGATGGCGCCGGCGATGTTCTTCCTGCTGCTGGGCTTCGGAGCCGAAGGAGGCGGGCCCGCCGCGGGTTGGACCGCCTATCCGCCGCTGTCGACGGTCCTAGAGGCGGCGCCGGGCTCGATGTCAGGCCAGACCTTCTGGCTCCTGGCGCTGACCTGGGTCGGCATCTCCTCGATGATGGGCGCCGTCAACTACGTGACGACGATCGCGAAGATGCGCGCGCCGGGCATGACGATCTTCCGCATGCCGCTGTCGATCTGGGCGCTCCTGATCTCGGCCATCCTGCAGCTCTTCGCGCTCCCGGTGCTCACGGCCGCGAGCTTCATGCAGCTCTTCGACCGCGTGCTGCACACCGGCTTCTTCACCCCGCCGGACATCATCATCAACAACGCGAGCGCCGACTACTCGGTCGCCGACCCCGAGGCGGCGAGCGCGGCGGGCGGTCACCCGCTCCTGTGGCAGCACCTGTTCTGGTTCTATAGCCACCCGGCGGTCTACATCATGGTCCTGCCGGCCATGGGCTTCGCGTCGGACATCATCAGCGTCCACGCACGCAAGCCGGTCTTCGGCTACAAGCCGATGGTGTACTCGATGGCCGGCATCGCCGGTCTCGGCTTCATCGTGTGGGGCCACCACATGTTCACCTCGGGCATGAACCCGACGGTCGGCATGGTGTTCATGGTCTCGACGGTGATGATCGCGCTGCCTTCCGCGATCAAGGTGTTCAACTGGATCGGCACCCTGTGGGGCTCTCGCATCCGCCTGACGACGCCGATGCTCTACGCGATGGGCTTCGTGTCGATGTTCATCATCGGCGGCCTGTCCGGCATCTGGATGGCGGCGACGCCGGTCGACGTGTACATCCACGACACGTACATCGTCGTCGCGCACTTCCACTACGTGGTGTTCGCAGGCTCGGTGTTCGCGATCTTCGCCGCCATCTACCACTGGTTCCCGAAGATGTTCGGGCGCCTGATGAACGAGACGATCGGGAAGATCCACTTCTTCGGCACCTTCCTGTTCACCAACGGCGTCTTCTACATGATGCACCAGCTCGGCGTCGCCGGGCTCATGCGCCGCACCGCGGACCCGTACTCGTACGAGACCTACGCGCACCTGCAGCCGCTGAACGAGGCGATCTCGATGTTCGCCTTCGCGCTCTTCGCCTGGCAGGTGTTCTTCGTGTGGAACTTCTTCCACTCGATGTTCTGGGGCAAGCGGATCGGCCGGAACCCGTGGCAGGCGAACTCGCTGGAGTGGGACACTCCGTCGCCTCCCGGCCACGGCAACTTCGACCACCAGCTCGAGGTGTTCCGCGGCCCGTACGAGTACGCCAGCCCGCAGGTCGAAGAGGACTACCTCCCGCAGACGCGGAAGGTCTAGCGACCCGCTCGGAATCGGAATGGCCACGTCCCCTCGTTTCGACCGCGGAAGCTACCGCCTGGCGGTGGCCGCGCTCCTGTGCGCGGTCCCGCTGGTGCTGTTCGGCGGTTCGGTGACGACGCTCGGCGCCGGCATGGCGGTCGAGGGGTGGCTGATTGCGGAGGGACACTTCCTGTTGTTCTTCCCGATCGACAGCTGGCTGCGCGACGTGGGGACCTTCGTCGAGCACACGCACCGGCTGTTCGGCATGCTGGTCGGCGCGGTCGCGGTCGCGGCCTGCGTGCGCGCCTGGATCAAGGTGCGCTCGACCGGCGCCTGGTTCGCTACCGCCGCACTTGTGGCGGTCATCCTGCAGGGTGCTCTCGGCGGCTTCCGCGTGCTGGAGGACAGCCCGCAGCTGGCGTTCCTCCACGGCGTGTTCGCCCAGGCCACCTTCGGCCTGCTGGCGGCCTCGGCGGTCGTGCTCTCGGCCCGCTGGAGCGCGGGCGCCGAAGGCCGCGCGAGCGACGAGTCCGCCGACGGAATGCGGCGCCTGCGCGCTATCGCGCTCGTCACCGCCGTCGTCGTCTTCGGGCAGGTCTTCCTGGGCGCTTGGTACCGCCACGGGCTGCGGCCGACGCCCGCCCCGGGCATCGAGACGCGGCTCGCGCTGCACTTCGCCGGCGCCGCGGTGGCCTTCTTCGCGGTGGTGGTGCTCGCCGCGGTGCTTCTGCGCGCGGCGCGCTCGACCTCGGGTGCGCGCGCTACGGCGCTCACCCGCGCTGCCAGGAACCTGCGCGCGCTGCTCGGCGTCCAGATCGCCCTCGGCCTCTTCGCGTGGGTCGGCTTCCGGCCCGGCGCCATCGGGCCGATGGAGTGGGGTCTGTCGATCCTGCACGTCCTTTGCGGAGCGTTGCTGTTCGCCCAGTGTGGCGCGGCGGTGCTCTGGTCCGTCCGTCTTGCGGGCAGGCGTGCGCAGGAGCGCTACGCCGTCCCCGCGTCCGGTCTGCCGGAAGGAGCGCGATGAGCCGCTCGATCGCAACGACCACCCGCGGGAGTGTCCAGGCGACGCTCGCCAGCTGGCTCGAGCTGATGAAGCCGCGCATCGCGGTCTTCGTGATGCTCGCCGCGTTCACCGGAGCGCTCCTGGCCCACGGGCCGGACGCGAGGCTCTTGGCCTGCGCCGAGGCGGCGCTTCTGGTCGGCTTCACCGCCGCGGCCGCGGGCATCTTCAACCAGGTGCTCGAGCGCGACCTCGACGCGCGCATGCGGCGCACCCAGGACCGCCCGCTCGTCACCGGCCGCGTGCGTCCGCGCGACGCGATCCTGCTGGCCGCGCTGCTCGCGACCGCGGGCACCGCCGGGCTGGCGGTGCGCTTCACCACGCTCGCGGCCCTGCTGGCGCTGGCCACGTTGCTCGCCTACGCGCTCGTCTACACGCCGCTCAAGCGCCTGTCGTCGTTCAACACGACGATCGGCGCCATCCCCGGCGCCATGCCCCCGCTGCTCGGCTACGTCGCGGTCGCCGGCGAGCCCGGCCTTTGGGGCTGGGCGCTGTTCGCGGTGATCTTCGTGTGGCAGTTCCCGCACTTCCTCGCCATCGCGTGGATGTACCGCGAGGACTACCGCCGTGCGGGGATGAAGATGCTGCCGGCCCTGCCCGGAACCGAGGGCCAGGCCGGGCGCCAAGCGTTCCTATATAGCCTCGTCCTGCTTCCCGTCTCGCTGCTTCCGGCGGTGCGCGGCGAGGCCGGCGTGGTGTTCGCCGTCGGCGCGCTTCTGCTCGGAACCGCCTACGCCGTCTGCTCCGCGCTCTTCGCGCACCGGGAGACCCAGGGGCGCGCGCGAGCCGTGCTGTTCGTGTCGCTCGCCTACCTGCCGCTCCTGTTCTCCTTGGTTCTCTTTGACCCGGTGGTGCACCGGGCCCTCTCCAGCTAGCCCCATGAGCGACGCCATCGCAGCCTTCGACCCCGAGGTCGACGCCCCGCGGCCACATCACCCGGTCTACGACTACGACAGCGGTCCGCCGGTCGAGCGCGGGAAGTTCGCCATCTGGCTCTTCCTGGCGACCGAGATCATGTTCTTCACCGGCCTGATCGGTGCCTACGTGATCCTCCGCACCGGTACGGAGTCGTGGCCGAACCCGGAGAAGCGCCTCAACGTCCCGATCACCGCCTTCAACACGTTCGTGCTGATCACGAGCTCGTGGCTGATGGTGAAGTCGCTGTTCTCGGCGCACGCGGGCGACCGCGGCGGCACGCTGAAGTGGCTCGGCCTGACGATCATCGGCGGCTCGTTCTTCGTCGGCATCCAGGTCTACGAGTACATCGAGCTCTTCCACCTGGGCGCCTTCCCGAAGACCGACATCTTCTGGTCGACCTTCTACATCATGACCGGCTTCCACGGCTCGCACGTGGTGATCGGCGTCATCTGGCTGATCTGTGCCTGGTTCAAGGCCTGGCGCGGCGGGTACTCCTCGCGCGACTACGTCGGACTGGAGCTTGCCGGCCTCTACTGGCACTTCGTCGACCTCGTCTGGGTCCTCCTCTTCACGATCGTCTACCTCTTCTAGGCATCGCGCCATGTCCGACGACAGCAAGCACTTCAGCCCCGACAAGGTCTTCCTCTGGCTCTTCGTCTTCACCGCCGCCGAGGTGGCGTGGGGGATGTGGCTGGCCGGGTCCAACAAGCTGATCCTGTGGGGCGGCCTCGGCTTCTTCGCCTTCCTCAAGGGGTGGCTGATCGCGGTCTACTTCATGCACCTGAAGTTCGAGGGCTGGGTGGTCAAGAGCCTCATCCTGCCGACGCCGCTCCTCGTGCTGGTCATCTGGGGCTACGTCAGCCCCGACGTGTCGCGCTCGCACCACCTCGATCACCCGATCGGGTCGATGTACAACAACGACGAGGGCACCGTGCTGCACGACATGAGCGTGAACGACATCGAGCACGGCGAGGCGCACGAAGAGGGTGAGCACTAGAGACGCCGACTCGCAGGCGCGCCCTTCGCGCTGGGCGGCGCGCGTCTTCTTGCTCGTCCTCGCGGCGCTGGGAGCGGGCTGCGCCGAGGACGAGAGCGCCGCGGGCTACGGCGGCAGCTCGGGGCCGACCACCGCGGCCGCGCCGGGCGATCCCATCGACTTCGGGACGCTGCCCGACTTCCGGCTCACCGACCAGCATGGCGAGCCTTTTGGCCTCATCGACCTGAAGGGCACGCCGTGGGTGCTGGCCTGCATCTTCACCACCTGCACCGGCCCCTGCCCCTCGATCACCCGCACCATGGCGGACGTCGCGCGCCGCCTCGAGGGCACCGAAGCGCACCTGGTGTCGATCACCGTCGACCCCGCCCGCGACAACCCCGCGGTGCTTGACCGCTACGCCCAAGCCCACGAGGCCGACCCCGAGCGCTGGTCGTTCCTCACCGGCGAGGAGGCCGAGGTCCACGGCCTGATCCGCGAGGGCTTCAAGCTGCCGGTCGCGAAGCTGGACGAGGCCGACCCGGAGACCGGCGACTTCCTGACCCACGACCGCCGGCTGACCGTCGTCGACGCCGAGGGCCGCATCCGCGGCTGGTACGACAGCGAGGATCCGGCGCAGGTGAAGCGCCTGGTCGAGCGCGTCCGGGCGCTGCTCGAAGACGAATAGCAGGGCGCCCATGTCGCTGCAGGACCTCCCGGCGCTGAACGCGCTGCTCAACGCGCTCGCGACGGTGCTCCTGATCGTCGGCTGGCGCGCGATCAAGGCCGGCCGGCGCGAGGCCCACGCGCGGATCATGACCGCCGCGACGCTGGTCAGCGCGCTGTTCCTGGCGGGCTACCTCACCTACCACTTCGCCGTGGTTCCCGAGCTGGGGCACACGCCCTTCCGCCGCGAGGGAGCGGTGCGGCTCGGCTACTACGCGATGCTGATCAGCCACATCGTGCTGGCCGCGGTGAACCTGCCGATGGTGCTGACGACGCTGTGGCTGGCCGCGCGCGAGCGCTGGGAAGGGCACCGTCGCATGGCGCGCTGGACCTTCCCGATCTGGCTCTACGTGTCCGTGACCGGCGTGCTGGTCTACCTCGCCCTATACTGGTGGAACCCGCCGGCGCCCGCCGCCGGTTGATCGAACCACATGTACCGCCTCCTCCGATCCCTTCGCTTTGCCGCCTTCCTGGCCGCGGCCTGGCTTGCCAGCGCGCCCGCCGGGTGGACCTGAGAGAGCTGCAAGGGGGCGGTCGCCACCGAACAGCATCGCCGTCTGATGGACGGCTTCAACAACTCCATCCTCTTCATGCTGGCGGTGGTGCTGCTGATCCCGACGGTGTTCGGGTTCCTGGTTTGGAACTCCTACCGCACCGCGCGCAGGCGCGCGCTGGAGTTCGCGGAGAACGCCGAGCTCACTTAGCGAGGGGCGCCGGGGGCGAGCCCGCTGCGCCGGCGACCGCGATGCCGCGCGGTTGAGGACGAAGGGCCCATCGGGACCAGCCCACGCGCGCGGCTGAGCCAGCGTGCGGGGCACGGAAATCCCAGGTCGGAAGTGAAACCGCTCGGGCTCCCCACGGTCCCAGGGGCGTGACGCTTCTTCGCGCTCTCCTCCGACCCCTCCTTGCGTGGACGGCCGGCCTCGCGCTGGTGCTGGCCTCGGGCCGGCTGGCCGCGTGCATCGACCGCCGGGTCGACCACCCGCCCCCGGTGCAGGCCTGGGCGGCGGACCGCGACGGCGGTCGCGTCGTCGGGCTGAGCGAGGACTGGCTCGAGGTGCGCGACGCGCCGATGGATGCGCCGCTGCGCGTCGTCGCGCGACGCGACGGGGGCGCTTGGGTCCTCGATGCACCCGGCCGCCGGCCCGACGGACCCCACCGATTGGTGAGCATCGACGCCTCGGGCGCCGAGCGCGGCGCGTGGGAGCTGGGTCGCACGGTCGACCTCGCCGGCCTCGACGGCCGCGGCGCCATCGTGTGCCACCGCGACGGCGACCGGACCCGCGTCGCGGTGCACTCTCCGCGCGGCGGTCCGCCGTTGGAGCTCGAGGCGCACGGCGTCCAGGCCGTCGCCGGCCGCGGTGGTCGGCTCCTCCTCGGCTTCGGCGACGGGCGGCTGCGGGTGCATGATCTCCGGGCCGGCGGGGGCCTGCGCGACGAGCGGGCGCTTCCGGCCGAGGTGCTCGACGTGGCTCCCGGCCCGCACGCGGGCTGGTGGGTGCTCACCGCGCTGGACGGCACACGGGTCCACCTGCTCGACGACCAGCTCGCCGACCGCTGGGACTGCGCCACCGGCCTGGCCGCGCGCGCCCTGGCGCCGGTCCCCGGCCGCGCGCAGGTGTGGGCCGTGTGTACCGAGCGCCGAACGGCCCGCCGTTTCGGGGCTCCGGGCCACGTCGAGATCGATGCTCGCGAGCTACCGCTGCGGGGCCTCGAACGAGCGGCAGCCTGGGACGCCGGCGCGGTCCTGTCCGCTCCGGGCGCTCTCCTGGTGCTCGGCCCCGAGGGTCAGCTGCGTCAAACCCAGGGCGGCTTCGACTTCCTGACCGACATCGACCGGAGCCCGCGGTGAACGGCTTCGCCTCCCCCGACCGCGACCAACCCCGGGCCAAACGAGGGCCATGCTGGGCTCCCCGAGCCGTCCGCCCGACGCCTCTCCGGCCAGCCCGCGGCAAGCCCGATGCGCGCGGGACCCCCGCCCACGCAATCCGTGGTCCTAGAGTGTGGTGTCGACTGGCCTGGACGAGCACCGGGCCAACGAAGGCAGGCGCGAGACACGTCGGCGCGAGGCACGCCGGCGCGAGGCACGCCGGCGCGAGGCATGCAGGCGTAAGGCACGCAGGCGTAAGACACGTAGGCGTAAGACACGTAGGCGCGAGGCCTTCAGGCGGGCGGAAGGCAGGCGGGAGGAACGCAGGCCGGAGGAACGCGGGCTCGACGGACGCAGGTCTGAGAGCCCCGAACCCGCTCTGCACCCAGGGGACCCGCCGCGGATCGACACGCGGCCGGTGTCGTCACCGGCCGGACGACACCGAGCTGCCGAAGCGGTACCAAAGGGCCGGCCGCCGAGGCCCGCCATCGCCTGCCGGCCCCGCGCTAGCGGCCCAGGCCCCGCGCGACCAGAACGGCCGCGGCCAGGATCGTCTTGGCATCGCACGAGGCCCCCGCCAGCAGCTCGGAGGGCCGGGCCCGGACGAGCTCCAGCTCCTCGTCGTCGTCGGCGGCCAGGCCGCCTCCGGGGACCTCCTCCAGTCCGCTGGCCAGGAAGAGCGTCATGCGCTCGGAGCAGAAGCCTGGGGCGGCGTAGAAGTCCTCCAGCAGCTCCCAGCGGGTCGCGCGGTGGCCGGTCTCCTCCTCCAGCTCGCGCTCGGCGGCGGCCTGGCGCGGCTCGTCGGGCTCGAGGCGGCCCGCCGGGATCTCCGTCAGCCAGGCGCCGGCGGCGTGGCGGTACTGGCGGACGAGGAGCAGCTCACCGCTCGCGAGCAGAGGGGCCACGCAGACGGCGCCCGGATGGTCGACGACCACGACGTCCTGGCGCAGGCCGGAGGGCAGGCGGACCGACTCCTCCACGAGCTCGAAAATGCGGCCCTGGAAGACCGAGCGGGAGGCGAGCAGCTCGACGTCATCGTGGCGTTCCATCGACGGAGGGTAGCGTTCCGCGACGGGCGGCGTACCTTCGTCGGGCCATGCGTCGCGCCGAAGTCCTGCCGGTCCTTCTGGCCGGAGTGCTGCTTGCCCTGCTCTGGACCTGGCCCCTGGGGGGGAGCCTGGGCGACGCGGTGGCCTTCGATCCGGCGCGTTCCTCTTCCCTGCGGGCGGGGCACCACGCCTGGGTCTGGCAGACCTGGCAGGCATCTCAGGCGCTTGGCGCCGGGGGGCCGTACTTCCAAGCCGGGGGGCTGCTGGTCGGAGGCGAAGACCTGCTGCGCAGCGATCATCCGCTCCTGCCCGGAGTCCTGGCGAGCCCGATCACCGCCGTCGGCGGCGCGACCCTGGCCGGCAACCTGCTGTTCCTGGGACTCTTGGCCGGCGGCTTCGCTGCGGCGTATGCGTTGCTGCGCGGGGTCGGGGCACGACCGCTTGCCGCGACCGGTGGAGCCTTGGCCTGGGGCTTTTCACCCGCCGCACTCGGCGGGGGGCTGCTGGACCCAGGAGCGTTGGGGGGGCCGGTTCCGCCTCTCTTCCTGTTGCTCTTGCTGCGCTGGATGGCGCTGGGAAGCGGTGCGCCGGGCGGGCGCACGGCGTATGCAGCGGGGGCCGGGGCGCTCTTTGCGGCTCAGGTCCTGTGCGCGCCGCGGGCGGCGCTCTTGTTGGCCTTCCTCGGCGTCGCGACGGCGGTGTTGGCGCCGCCTTCGCGCGCGGGTGGGATCCGGACCAGTCGGCGCGGGCTCGGGCATGCCGAGGCGATGCTGGCCTTCCTCGCCGTCGCGCTCGTCGGGATGCTGCCGTTTTGGATCGAGGCGTGGTCGGGCTGGGGGGCGTGGGGCCTCTTCGTCGGAACGGAGCGCGGGATTCCAGGGGCTGGCGCGGTCCTTCGGCCGGCTGGGATGCACCCTTGGCTCGGGTCGGGCACCAAGGCCTTCGAGCTCGCGCCGGGCTTCGTGCTCGTGGGCTTGGCCGTGTTGGCCCTCGTGCGAGAGCTTCGCTCGACCCGCTGGCTGCTGCTGGCGCTGGCGCTGGCGCCGGCTCCTTGGTGGGGGCTGGTGGCGCCCGAGAAGGCGTGGTCGTTCTTTCTGCTGCCGCTGGCGGTGGCCGCGGCGTTTGCGTTGGAGGGCATCCTGGCGCGCGGCGGCAAGCGGTTGGCTCTCGGGCTGGTGGTTGCCGTGGTGTTCGAGCTTCAGGTCGCCGGCATCGAGCTGGCGGACGCCGGGCCGCCTGATCCGGTTGCGCGCATCGCGGCGCTCGCCCCCGTCGACGAGCATGCGGGAGCGGTGTGTGTCGTCGGGCACCTGGGCGGTGCACACGCGGGGCTGACCTGGCAGACCAAACACCGACGACCCGTGCTGTTCGGGCCGCAGCTCGTCGACCCGGCTGCGTTCCAACGCTGGGGGCAGACCGCGCCGGACCTGCGCGACTTCCTGTTGGGCACGCGGCTGCCGCAGCCGGACGCGCTGGCATTGGATCTCCAGCTGCAGGAGATCGACCACGTGCTTCTGCCCGGAGCCGACCGACCGGGGGCGGCGCCCCTCGTCGAGCTGCTCGACGACATGGCCGGCTGGGAGCGCGCGTCGACCGAGGACGACGTGGCGTGGTGGTATCGGTCGGGGCTGGCGGGCGCCGTTGCGCAGGTCAGCGAGGGGGGCTAGCAGGAAGACAAACGGGAAGCCGCTCGGCGCACGCTTGGGTGCGACGGTCGACGACCCCCCTGAGACGAAGCCCTAGGCGGTCGTCGTCTCTTCCTCTTCGTCCTCGAGTGCCTCGAGGCTGGCCGGTTTGAGGGTGTCTTCGCGGAGCATCCGGTCGAGGCTGGAGACCCACCCGGTCACCATGTTCGAGATGTCCAGGCGCTCCGCCTCGACGGCGAGTGAAGAAAATTTCCGCAGGCGGCGCTGCACCTTTGGAATGTCCTTCAGGACCGGATCGTCCTTGCGCTTCTTTCGCTCTTGGCGTTCACGGATCTCCGTGATCTTCGCTTCGAGCTCTGCGATTCGTTCTTCGTCCGACCGCCGGGTGTAGGTCCGACGGGCACGGCCTTGGTTGGTCGCTTGCGTCATGCGTTCTGCATGGGGGTAGGGCCGGGGAAGAGGGCTGCCTGCGTCGCCGACCCGAGTTCCGATCCCAAAGATAGACGGAGGGGGACCGGGTCTCGTGAGTTCTTAGAGGGGACTCCGTCTCTGCCTATCTGAGCGTAGCACCCCCTGCGCGGGTAACAAGGGGCTCCGGAGGGAATTCGTCGTGCCGATCTGATAAAGTATGCGACCGCAAAGTGGGTTTCCCGGAGCTGCCGGGAGGCCCTTTTTTTAGCGCTTTATCGAACCCTAGCGGAACGCAGCCGTGCACGACGACATCGATCGCATCCTGTTCAACGAGGAGGAAATCCTACGGGGAATCGACCTCGTCGCCTCCAACGTGACCGACGCGTATCGCGGCCAAGAATTCACCGTCGTTTGCGTTTTGAAGGGTTCTTGCGTTTTCGCGTCCGACTTGATTCGGCGGATTCCGATTCCTCTTGAGCTGGCCTTTGTCGCCGCGGAGAGCTATCGCAAGGGCACGACTTCCGGCGAGCTTTCGATCAACTACTTTCCCACCGGCGACGAGATCGAAGGACGCAACCTGCTGCTGGTCGACGACATCCTCGACACCGGACGGACGCTGCACGTGCTCCGCTCCGAGCTGCTCGAGCGCGGCGCGCGCGATGTGCGCACCTGCGTGTTCCTCGACAAGCCGGCGCGGCGTGCCGTGGAGTTCAACGCGGACTTCCGCGTCTTCGAGGTCGAGGACCTCTTCGTCGTCGGCTACGGGCTCGACTTCGCCGGGCGCTACCGCAACCTGCCCTTCGTGGGCGGGCTCCGGCCCGAGGTCGCGGGCGTCGAGACCGAGTCGACCTAAGGCGTGTCGTTGAGGGGCCCCGGTGACCGAGTATCACGTTGTCCCCGCCGAGCGGGCGGGCATCGAGCTGGATGAGTACCTCTGCCTGGTCTACCCGGGCGTGAACAAGGGGTTCGTCCGACAGCAGGTGCGTTTGGGCAAGGTGCTGCTCGACGGTGAGGCCGTGAACCCCTCGGACCGGCTGCGGCCCCACCAGGTCGTGGTGATCGACTTCGACGAGCTCGATCTGCCGCTCCAGCCGATCGCGCCTGACCTCGAGATCCCGATCCTCTATGAGGACGAGCGGGTGCTCGTCGTCGACAAGCCCGACGGCCTGGCGGTCGAGCCGGAGCGCTGGCATCGGCACCTGGCGTGCCTATCCGGCGCTCTGCTGCGCATCGCGCTGGACCGGGCGCCGGAGGAGGGCGAGCTCGGCTTCCGCCCGCGCCTCGTGCACCGCATCGACAAGGACACGACCGGCTGCGTGCTGGTCGCCAAGGACCTCGAGGCCGAGCGCCTGCTGCGGATCGCCTTCGACGAGGGCGGGATCGGCAAGCGCTACCTGGCCCTGGTGGAGGGCGAGCACCCGCTGTCCGACGGCGAGTCCGAGATCATCGACCTGCCCCTGGCGCACGACGAGCGGCGCGGTGGGCGCATGGTGATCGCCAAGCGCGGCGGCAAGCCGTCGCAGACCCGCATCGCGGTCGAGCAGCGCTTCCGCGGCTACACCCTGCTCGCCTGCGAGCCGTTGACCGGGCGCACGCATCAGATCCGCGCCCACCTGGCGGCCCAGGGCTTTCCGCTGATCGTCGACTCGCTCTACGGCAGGCGCGACGCGCTCCTGCTCTCGGAGATCAAGCCCGCCTACCGCCCCAAGCGCGGTCGCGTCGAGCGGCCGCTCATCCGCCGCCTGACGCTGCACGCCGCGTCGATCTCGTTCCCGGCTCCCGCGGGCGAGGCGGGCGCGCGCGTCGAGGTCCAGTCCCCGCTGCCCACCGACATGGAGCGGGCGATCAAACAGCTGGCCAAGGTGCGCTCGTCGAGCGCGCCGGGCCCCAGACAAGGCCGCCCGCGAGGCGGAAGGAGACGGCGCTGAAGCTCAAGCAAAGGACGGGCGACTTCCGGGTTCGGGAGCTCCTCGCGGATGGATACGTCGGAGACCGCGGCGACTACGCGATCTACCGCGTCACCAAGCGCAAGCTGACCACCCAGGACGCGGTGCGCATCCTCTCCAACGAGGCCGGCGTGGCCGCCGAAGACATCGGCATCGCGGGGCTCAAGGACCGTCAGGCGACGACGATCCAGCACATGAGCGTCGCCGGCGGGCGCCCCGTGCGCCTCAAGAGCCAGGAGCTCATCATCGAGCCCGTCGGTCGCGCCTCCGAGGAGGTCAGCAGCGCCGTGAGCCTCGGCAACGCCTTCGAGCTGGTCGTGCGCGACCTCGTGGGGCACGAGATCCAGGCGCTGCGCCGCAACGTGCCGCTGGTGCGCGAGCACGGGGCGATCAACTACTTCGACGAGCAGCGCTTCGGCAACGTGAAGCACGGCCAGGGCTGGATCGCCCGCGACCTGATGAAGGGCAACGCCGAGAAGGCGCTGCGCTCGCTGCTGTCGGCGCGCTCGCCCCACGACGATCAGAAGCGCACGCGCTTCAAGGAGCGCGTGCACGCCGAGTGGGGCGACTGGCGCGCCTGCCGCGACGAGGCGGGGCGCTTCGGGCAGCACCATTCGGTGTTCGAGCACCTCGCCCGCAACCCGGACGACTTCGTCGGCGCGTTCCAGCGCGTCGCGGGCAGGCTCCGGCTGATCCACCTCTACGCCTACCAGTCGCACGTCTGGAACCGCGCGGTGTGCGAGCTGCTGCGGCGCAGCGTGCCGGTCGACGACCGGATCGTGCTCGACAGCATCGAGGGGAGCCTGATCACCTTCGACGAGTCGCTGCCGTCCGCGCTCGCCTCCAAGCGCACCTTCCGGCTGCCCGGGGACGGCCTCGACGACGTCGACGACGCGACCGAGCGCGAGCTGCTCGCCGGCGAGCTCGAGCGCCAGCACATGGACCCCGCTCAGTTCCGGATCGAGGGCGTGCCGGGCTTCCAGCTCAAGGGCGAGGACCGCCCCCTGCGCGTCGTTCCGCGCCACCTGCGCGTGCGTCCGGCCGAGCCCGATCCCCTGCACCCGCGCGCCAAGCTGGTGCGGATCCGCTTCGAGCTCCCGCGCGGCGCCTACGCCACGCTGCTGGTGAAGCGCCTCTTCGCGATACCGCTCGGCGCCCGCGAAGGGCACGCGAGCGATGGAGAGGGCGACTACCGCGCCCGCCGCCCGCGACCCGGAGCCCACGGCCCGAGCCGCCGTCAGGGCGGCCGCCGCATCTACGCCCGCAACGACGAACGCGAGGGCGGCGACGTCGCCGAGCGCCCGTGGGGCTCCTACGGCTACCCCCGCGGGGGCCGCGCCGATTCGGGCTCCCCGCGGCCTGCCGCGGAGGCCGGGGAAGGGGCGGGCGCCACCGGCGGTCCCCGAAGCGATCGCGACGGCTACCGAGGCGGCGGCCAACGCAGCGGTCGCGGCGACTACCGCGGCGGCGGGCGACGCGACGATCGCGGAGGCTACCGAGGCGGCGGGCAGCGCGACGACCGCGGAGGCTATCGAGGCGGCGGGCAGCGCGATGACCGCGGCGGCTATCGAGGCGGCGGGCAGCGCGACGACCGCGGAGGCTATCGGGGCGGCGGGCAGCGCGATGACCGCGGCGGCTATCGAGGCGGTGGGCAGCGCGACGACCGCGGAGGCTATCGGGG
>JBCCGI010000100.1:0-25736 GCA_039029355.1 Planctomycetota bacterium | reverse complement strand
CTTTTTTCCAAGCGCCGACTTCAGGGCGCGTTCGTTCAGCGAGAGCTCGGCGACCATCTCCTTCAGCCGCCGGTTCTCCTCTTCAAGCTCCTTCAGGCGCTTGGCCTCGTTGACCTCGAGCCCGCCGTACTTCGCGCGCCAGTTGTAGATGGTCTGAGTGCTGACGCTGTACTCGCGTGCTAGATCCGAGACCTTCGCGCCGCCTTCGGCTTGCTTCAGGATCTCGATGATCTGGGCCTCGGTGAATCGGCTCTTCCGCATGGCTCCTCCGTGTAGGTTCTACACCGAGATCCAAGCTTCCGGTGGCCCGGGATTCGGGGGCTGCCTCAGCAGCAACCCTCACCGCACTTCACTTGCCTCGCTGCCACCAATGACGGGTCCAACTCGGACGCCCAAACTCCAAGGCTCCAACTCTAAGCTTGACGGCACCAGCGCGACACAAGTGACGCATCATCCGTCCGACGGCAACTTGCTCCCTCCGGCCTCCGCCGGCCAGGCTAGCCACCGACTCTTCCCCATTAACCGCCTCCAACGCCGAACTCAGCGATTCAGCAATTTCGAGCGATCTCTTTCTACCTGACGGACAATCCCACTCGACATGCGGCGGCTCGCCCTGCCTCCTAACCAATGACCAGGATACATTCCAGTCTGGAACTACGAGGTCCAGCAGGGGAGGAAGCAAGCGAACACCCCCAAGGTACAATACGTCCAGTTCAGACATGACAAAGCACTCCAAAGCGTCAAAGGGAGTCTCCACAATCGGCATCCCACACAGGTTGAACGAAGTGTTCAGGAGAAGTGGCACTCCGGTCGACACCTCGAACTCGGAGATAAGAGAGTGAAGGAGAGGTTGCCGGTCAGCAGACACGGTCTGCAACCGTGCCGTACCGTCGACGTGAACGATCGCGGGAACAAGCCCCCGCCACGACTCACGAACCGGCGCGACGAATTGCATGAACGGGGAAGGCCCGGACATCTCAAAGACCTCCTCGGCGCGCTCTGCGAGCACTGCGGGCGCGAATGGACGAAAGGCCTCTCGATGCTTGATCAACGAGTTGATCCGGTCCTTCATTGCAGCGGGCCTTGGATCGGCGAGAACACTCCTGTTTCCGAGGGCTCTCGGGCCAAACTCGCTCCGTCCCTGAAACCAGCCAACGATATCTCCGCGAGCTAGCCGTGAAGCCGCATCTCTCTCCAGACGTCCCTTGTCGAACTCGGTCCACTCGATTCTCGACCTACGAACAACATCGTCAACGTCCGCCGGCGAGTATTCCCTGCCAAGAAACGCGCTGTCCATAGGAGCGACATCAGGGGATCCTGGGTTTGACTCTTGGAGCGTCAGATGTGCGTGATAGGCGAGGCCTACTGCCTGGCCGGAGTCGTTGGCAGGTGGGACCACAAAGACCTCCTCGAAGAGGCCCGACCTCCGAATCAGCCCGTTCGCGACCGCATTGAGCGCGACGCCGCCAGCAAGACACAGGCGCGTGGCTCCCGTACTCTCTCTAAGGAAGCGCGCAAGATGGAGCATCGCTCTCTCAAGCTCCGATTGTGCCTTCAGCGCGATGTCCGCGCCAAAGCCCCCCAGCCCGCCCTGTGTGGCTCCATCGACAGAGAACGGCGCCGACGCTCGACCGGGTAGAACTGCATCGGAGAGACCATATCGCTCGACCCAATCGTGGAATCCCGCAAAGTCAACCGAGTGCCCCGAGAACGCAAGCCAAGGCTCTCGCAGGTCGGGGTGGCGTTGTCCGTACGGTGCGAGCCCCATTGTCTTACCCGGCTCGGCAACATAGACGTCGGAGTTCCCGAATCCGAGGAGCAAGGTGACCTGCTCGTACATCCAACCCACTCCAGCGCGCGGCAGACTTTCCTCGTAGCAGTTTTTGAACACGCTCGTTCCCCGGTGGGTGCGATCCTCGAAGTAGAACCCCGACTCCGCTTCATACCCTTGACGACCTCGCGTTCCATCGCCATCAACAACCAACACCGCCGCGCTGGGGAAGGGCGACGAAAGGAACGCAGACAGCGCGTGGTGATAGTGGTGCGCGCCGCCCTCGAGCCTAGGAGTGAACATCACCTTCCGTGCATCGCGCACGGGCACGAGCTCGTTGACGGTAGATGCCGCCGCCGCGCCCCAAATCTCGTCGCCAAACATGATGAGGTCAAGCTCGTTGAGCCCGAGTTCGGCCGTGCGAAGACAGTAGGTGATCGACGCCCAGGGCACATACCCGAATCGACCAGCGAACTCGGGCCACAATCCGGCCACTTTGTTTGGCCGCCCATGCCTAAAGCGGTTGAGGCGCTCCTCTTCGATTGCCGCTACGATCGCGCCACCCTGCAAAAGGCACGCGCCAAGATCGTGTCCAAGATAGACCCCAAGGACCGAGGGAAAACGCCGGTTCCGTTCGTCACCCAAGCTCTACACTCTCCTGGTGATGGCCGCAGTCCATTGATCATCTCCGATCGACGGGAAGTTGGCGCGGGCGCCCTGAGTTACTAGCTGAAGCTCTCGAGTGGCACGGACGCGGTGGGACGTCAAGTCGAGGTGTGCTAGCGCAACAGGCGCTGTTGATTCCAGGTACCCTGACCAGCAAGCTCTCCCACGCTCAAACTTGCAGCCCATCTGCCGCATCGTGCGCGTTCGCGGAGCGCCGACAACTACGGTCGCGAGCATCCCCGCACAGCCGCAGCCGAACGCCAACTCGACTAGGCGAAGTCTAAGCAACGAATTGAGCCCGAGCCCTTCGAAGCCTCTCCGCGTCGCGCCACGACCAGTGATAAAGATAGGAAAAGACAGACCAAGCGAACAGATGTCGAACGCGTTGTCGAGATAGGCCGTCGCACTGTCAGGACAGCGAGCAAGCAGTCCACGAAGCGTGGCCAAAAGCACACCATCCGACCGAAAAACCCCAAGGACAATAGCCTGCCGATCTCGCTCGCCCCAACCGAGCGCAGATGCATCAATTACGCGAAAGCCCGGCGCATCTCGATAGGCGCCCGCGCGGAGCGACGACACCATCGCTGCGTCGGCCTCTACTAGCTGCCGTATGTGCCCAGTTAGAGCCATAGGTCCTCCGAACTCCCCTCCTCCATACCCGCAGGTGCACCGGTCGCGCCAGCCTCCCTCAACAATCTGACCTGGGCCTTGGTTAGACCACGCGCCCCGTCGATCTTCATCTCAGAACACTGGAGGCGTAGACGCAACTCAGCAGTCAGCTCCCCGGTTTGAGCACCACGGATACGGATAGAGCCATCCTCAAGAAGCAAGGCTAGTGAAATGCTTGCATCATCAACAGCAAGTCGCCGAACGCTGCAGGGCTCATCTGTGCTCCAGATCGGAACCGGTCCGGACTCATCCTCGGAGAGCGAGTAGGCTCGAATCATGCCGCTCTCGCACCCGGCGAACAAACCCCTGGCGTGCCGGTCCGTCGTCGCGCATGCGACATTCTTGACGAGCACTTCGTGAGTCCTCTTACCGAAGTCTGAATCTGCGAGCAAGTAGACTCGCACGATGCTCCCGCGGTTCAAAGTCACGACCGCCGCTTTCGAACAAGTGAGGCCCCGCGTGTGCTCGGAGACTTCCTCGCTCAGGACGATGTTGCTCCGGCGCAGCGACACGACCTCAAGATGAGCGCCCTTCAGTACCGCGAGCGTGTCGGCTTCGCCGTCGACGCTGACCTCCTCGGGCGTCGTCGCGCTCGTGAGCCAGGTCAGGAAGCTCTCTGGCCCCGAGAGGACCCCACCTTGACAAACTACTATCGAGGCACTCCCTACACAAAGGAAGTCGAGTGGCCGAAACACCCCTTCTGTCGGGAGCCTTGCCAGCTCCTCGAGCCTCGCCAGCTCGCGTGGACTTTTGCGACGGATGTCCCACTCGTAAATCTGTCCGTCGTCATACAGACAGTGCAACCGCCCCGGATCATCGCCCCAACGAAGGTGCGTAGGGCGCCCCCTGCTCCCCCAACAGACCCCGGACAATCTCGCTCCCCTGAGGTCTCCCCCCCTAAGAGACGCATTCTCCATATGAGCATGCTCTAGGTTCGCACCTCGGAAAAGCGCACCGTCGAGGCGTGCCCCCATCAGCAATGCCGAACGAGCCACGATCCCGCTCCAGTCACGGCCAGACGCCCCATCCCGACAGGCTGGCTCCACGACGTAGTGGAGGCCCAGGAGATTCGCGGGCACGTAGGAACCTGGCTGCCACACACTCATCGCCAGGCTGTGACAGAGGGCGCCAAGACTGTCGGCGTCCTCCGTCAGGCCGGCAACAAAGTGAGAAACCTCGTGCGGAAGCACGCCGCCAGAGAGTCCGTCCTCAAGCACCGAGCAGTCTTCTGCCTCGATCGCGGCGCATAGCTTACGGGCGAAGAAGTATTCCTGAACGGAGCGGTGAACGAAGCCGAACCTATCACCCTCTCGGACAAGAAATGACCTCGTTTTGATCGCCTCCGGCACATCCTCGCCAAGAAAGGGCGTCGCTCGCTTGAGCGCCTCCACCAGCGCAACGTCCAACTTGGACAGCGACGCCACCAACTGATCGAAAGGCACGAAATCCTCTCCTACCAAGAAGAGATGATATGCCAACTCCTCCATGACTTCCTGAACACCTCGAAAGACCCTCTCCTTGGTTCTCCGAAGCACGCTGAAGTACTTCTCAAACTCGCGGTCAAACCACTTCCAGGCATACTTGTCATAGACCGCCGCTTGTTCAGCGCGGCCATCGCCGAACTCATCCAGAATGCCCGCGACCATCGACATGATGAGCGGATTGGCACTCAAACCGAGGAGGTCATGCGTTGAAGCGAGCGACGCGAGCGCCTCCTGGTCATTACGGAAGCGTCCGGGAAGCAATCGAGCCACGCATGAAGCGACTTCAAACGCACCGAACGGCAAGAGCTCGAGTTTCCGCACTCCGGTCTCCAAGCGATCGCCGACGTCTGAGACAAAAGTATCTTCCTCCTGCAGATTGAGAAAGTATTGCGTTCGGCAAGTAATAAGAAACTTTGCACCGCGGTAGTCCTCCATAAACGCCAGGAGGGCCTCCAGAGCTGCACGCCGGGATTCACGATCGACGTACGGCACAACTTCATCTAAACCGTCAAGCACGAGGATCAGATCCACGTCCGGGAGAGGATCTCTACCCTCCATCGCGGCGTCGAGAATCCGCTCGAACGAGCCTCCGTTCGTCGAGTAGCGCTTTAGCACCAGACGAAGCGGGACACGGACACTCGACTCCGTCTCCAGCCTCCGCCGGCTAGCGTGCGCGGTCAGCGTGCGACTGTGGAGGGTCTTCCCCGTACCGAACTCACCGAGCAGGAAGAGGACTGACCTGCCACGGTCGACGAGCCAGTCCTCGAACTCGGCGCGAACGGTACTACCAGGCATGCCACCGCGGCAGCGGCGGCGCATATCAGAGATTGTCGCGTCGCCCTTCGTCGTCGAGTCTCGCTTCGTGACCTCGACTAGATACCTCACCCAAGGGAGCGACAGTCTATCTCCGTTGGAGAGAGCGTGATAAGGGCGCAGCCGTTCGAGCCACGCATGCTTGATATCGGATGCGGTAGCCGAATCGACCTCAGGGAGGTCCTTCCCCAGCGATGCGCCAAGACCGGGAAACGCGCTCAGGAGGACGTCGACCATTCTGCGTTCGTCCCAGCACAGACTGATCGATTCGCGCTCCTCCGCCGTGCGATGCAGGTCGCCGAGCTGATCGTCTGGAATCGATGTTCGCGGAACGAGAAAAACCCAGTAACGCGATTGCGTGGTCTGGGTCAACAGCCCAGCGAGCATATCCTCCGTAGCACTAGCGGGGGGGGGGGACTCGGGCAACCAGACAGCGAGCGACACGGTAGCCGAGCAGCCCGCAAGACTGACCGATGCGCTCGCGGACACCTCCCGGGCAACGAGCCAGTCCGACGCGTCCAGCGCAACCGGAGCGGAGAACGGGCTGGGAGAAAACAGGAAGTGAAGCAACTCATCGAAAGGAGACGAGTCGACAACCGCGATCACCTGCTCCTCGACCTTGGAGTGCTCTGGGGGCACAGGCGCTCTCTCTCCACCTGAGGTCGCCCCGCGACGGCGGCCGGATGCCTCCGGGCGGAAATGTGACAACAACGCCCACTGACAACCAGACCACACCGACCTGGCTCCATGCTGCTCCATAGACCAATCGCCGCCGCGTCGTAGCTGGGAGTCCAACCAAAATCCACGATCCAAGGTTTCGTAGAAATGAACCGTATCTGCGGCGACCTTGGCGGCATCCCAGTGGCGCTCGCGCGCGCCGTGGGGATCACCGGTTCTTTCGAGAGCCCAGGAGAACGTCGGCTCACTGAGCGAGTCCGCGAGCCCTCGACCGTTCAGAACCTGGCTCAGCTGGTCGTAGGGCTCGTCTAGGACGACCGTTCTAAGCTCTGGGAACCGGTCGAGATTACTTGATAGTGCCTCTGCACCGGCCCCAACGGAGTTACCGGCGAGCACAAGACGCCGCAACTGCGGCAGGTTCGCGTCCCTCGCGAGAGCGACAACATCCGATTCTCCTAGTTCACAGGAGGCCACATCCAGGTCATGAAGACTAGGGAAATCCAGTTGGCGCGCGATCTCTAGGAGCGCATCGCTGCCGAGCCTGTTGTGGTCGAGGCGCAACGATCTCAGGGTCTGGCCTAGCGGCGACTGTGCCAACCTCACTAGGTCAGCGGCGGCAAGCCGGTTGCGTGAGAGCTTGAGGTCTTGCAAATATGGCAGTTGACGGCCATCACACATGGTCCGCAATTCATCCGAGCCGACACCAGTGCGATTCAGATCGAGGAGGTTCACTCTTCCCACGACTCCCGAACGCACAAGCGCGCTGACACCAGCGCCCAGATCGTTCTCGCTTAGGTCGAGTCTCAGCAGTCGCAGCGGGCGATCAACCGACGACAGATCGTCGAGCGCGTCTTTGGTAAGTTGATT
This sequence comes from Planctomycetota bacterium, assembly GCA_039029355.1. GTDB lineage: Bacteria > Planctomycetota > UBA1135 > UBA1135 > JBCCGI01. The sequence goes on along the minus strand of JBCCGI010000100.1, from coordinate 18,788 downwards.
TCGGCCGACGTCAAGCAGCCTCAGCGCCGACATCCAGGGCGCCCCGAGTATTGAGCGAAGCCCCTGGTCGCCAATTCGATTGCCCCACATATGGAGCTCGTCCACCTCACTGAGGTCACGCCGGGCAGCAAGAAACGCCGCTCCCGGTGCGCCGATCTCATTGTCCCAAAGGTGTAGCTCACGGATCCAATGGCCATCCGTTGACTCCAAGGCCACTCGGAGCCCCTCATCGGTCAACGACTGCTTCGATAGGTCAAAGATGCCTAGCCTGTTGGGTTCCCTCTGAAGTCCCGGAGCCTGAGGCTGTACCCTTGCGGCCGGTGGCACGCTGCGGTTGCTCTCGTTGCCATCCCATCGAATCTCCGTCCCACTTGGCATCTTCCGACGCAAACTATCGTAGCCAGCCTGCGTCAACAACGTATCCTGAAGATCGAGTACTCGAAGGGCAAGGAAGCCAGCAAGTGATGGAGCCGCGGCGTCTGTAACGCGGTTGAAGCTGAGATTGAGTGACTTTAGCCGCTTCGCGTACGGACCTTGCGCCAGAGCTGCGACCCCCTTGTCACCCACGTGGTTCCAGGTCAGATCCAGTCGCTCAAGTAGGGTAAGGTAGCGGGTGGTCCCCAGCGCTACCAGCCCGCGGTCCTCGATGGCGTTGCCCCATATGTACAGCGACTTGAGAGTTGAGAGTCCCCGGTGAGCCGCAAGGGCTTCAAGACCGTCGTCAGTGATCGAATTGCCCCACAGGTATAGGTGCTCTACATTGTCGAGTCGACCCTCTTTGATCAGACGAAAGAGTTCTGCGTCACCTAGCCCGTGGCGGCTAAGATCGAGGACGCTGTTGCGCGGCATCATTCGGGCTGCTCTCCGTCGACAGGACAATAGTGGTCGGTCATCACCTCATCGACAAATCGCAACCCACCGCGCTCCTGAACCAGCGGCAATCTTGTTGCGAAGCGACGACCGTCAGTCGGCGCGGCCAGGAAGCGTCCGAACCTCTCGAGGTCGGCCCGATCGAACTTCGCTACGAGGTCGCGGAGCTCCCCCGGGCCAATCAGGCCGCGCCGAGCGATTTCCTCACCGATTCTCTTCATGGCCATGTCAACAAAGTTGAACAAGGCTTCCCGATCATTCGGACCAAGACCACCGACATTGTGCTTGGCCAGCTCTCGCTTAAACCACCGCTTGACAAAAACCTCAGGATCGGGCTCATGCGAGTGAGAACTCAAAGTGTCCCGCAGAATCCGTAGAGCCAACGGGTTGCGGTCGCACTTGGCAAGAAAGATGCCCAGCTCGGTGGACCTCAGCTCGCGGGGCCACATCAGCAAAGATGACTTCTCGATGAGCCCCTTCGGAATTACCCGCAGCCGGACTCCGCCGGGGTCCGCAATCTCACTAACGTCGTCCTCGTCGTCACTAGTGAGAAATAGCTCGCTTCGGCAGGTGAGCAGTACCTTCGCATGTTCGTATCGAGACTTTAAGCACTTTACGGCCGCCAAGGCGACCTCCAAAAAGTCGCCGTCAGAGGCAAGGCCCATTTCATCGAGTCCGTCGAGAATAATCAGGAGCCGACTGCTCATCGCCTGCAGGTCACTTGTCGTCACGTCTGCAGGCGCTGCCGAGCAGAGCGCGCGATCGAGTTCGTTTTCTCCTTGTAGTTCCCTCAGCGAAGCGCCGTCTGTCGTTTGAATAAGTCGGAGCATACCGTTGAGTCGAACAGCAATGGGAATTCGCCAAGTCTGCGGGTCTTGGAGGTAGGCCCTAGCGACGCCGAGCCCAACGGTCAGAGCCAGGAAGCTCTTTCCAGAGCCCGGGCCGCCGGAAACGACAAGCAGGTTGTAAGGTGTCTCCTGGGCTCGGACCCACGAATACACGCGTCGCAATACATTACGCGGGGTCCCTTCGTGGGGACACTCGTAGCTAATGTTCGCCAAGTCCGCCGGGGTCGGGAATTGCGCCGGCCTGCGCCTTGAGGGCGCGAGGGCGCCAAGAAGGCTGTCTGCGCCCCCGTCGAGAGGCTCCCTAAGCGCCCGAGTCCAGCCAATTGGCAAAATCCCCTCGAGCGTACAAATAGGAGGCTCAAGTGCCCTGAGGACTGTGTCGCGTGCATTCGTCAGAGCATCCTTGAAGTCAGCATCGCGAATCAACGCATCGAAACCTCTCTGTTCGACGTTGCCGATGCCGTCTCCGAACCGCTCAAGCAAGTCGAGAAGCGGTCGAAACTCCTTGGATCGGCGAGTCCAGACGAGGAACCGTTTCTGGTCCCGCTCCATTTCCCTCTCTAGCGCCCTGACCCCTGACGGCACATCGTCCTTTGGAACCAGCAGCACGACATTGTCCAAGCCAATGCTACAGGCAGATTTCAGACCCTCAAGATTGCTCAGAAGCTGAGACTGACTGAGGTTTTCGGGATCCGAAATCCAGCGAATATGACAGCTAGCCGCCGGACGACCGTGCGTATAGCTCCTCCGAGTGAAACACTTACACTCGAAGTCCAACGCACCTACCAACGAGCCACTAGCCGGAGTGCTGGAAGTCCAGTCGAACTCCTGCTCCTGTAGATCGAAGATGGCCTCGAACACACTCCTTAGAAACGCGTCGCGGGCGTTCAAATGAGCCGGTGCGTCCTGCTCCGGAGGACCCAAAGGATGACCCTGAAGCGAAGGCTCATATGCATGTCTATATCGCTCCGAGAGCGACCAGTTCCCGACTTCCGTCACCCGACTCAACGCCTCGGCGGCGAAGAGTGCCCGCCCCACCGGCGGCCCCTCGCCGGGCCGGGCGAGCATGCTGCCGTACTCCACGGCCGTGCGAATATTCACCCCCATGCCCTTCGCGCGACGGGCAATCGAAAACGCGATCACAACTGCAGCCGTCGCGCGCCTGTCCACGAGGACGAGATGCCCGCCATCTCCTCCATCGTGATAGTGAATGAAATCATCTACCTGGACCGATAGACCGCAGTCAGCGAGCGCATAGCTGAGAGCATGACTGAGCGCCTCAATAATCGAGATTTGCTCGGCGGGGCTGCTTTCGGAGAACCGCTCGACGTCCCAGTAGACCAAGGCACAGTTCACAACCTCCGGGCGAACTTCGGACCCGACATGCCGGCAAGGGCATTGCTGGAACAATGGGTCAGTAATTTGACGAAAGCGAAGTTCGGTTCTCTTGACTCTTCCATTCGCACGCTCACCGAAAAATCCGGTATTCCACGCTTCCGCGTGGTCCATAGCCTCGTCAGCTAGTTCCTCCGAGAGAAGCACTGATTGATGAGCTCGCGGATGGCAAGCGAGGCGGAACGCGATGCTGATCGCCGGTCCGGTGAATCGCTGAGCCGTGCGCAGCTTCACATCTGTCAGTTGTCCCCGCGCAACACCGATGCCTATAGGGCATGCAACAAGGCAGAGCGCGCTGACGAGAGACTCGAGACTCTCGAGAACGTGCAGGATGTTCGGCCTCAGAACCAGGAATGCGCCAGAGGAGGTTTTGTTTACTGACACGCAGTCCTCGACTCCATCCACGGCATCGTCAAGCGCACTGACGCAGGAGAGTTGATGTGTATTGACGCCCCTGGTGTCTAGTTCGTCGAGCTTGAGCACTACGAAGACGACAACATAGTTCATTACTTTTCCTGCGAGAGGTCACTCGCTGCCTCGTCGGACGTGGCGCCCAGCCGTCGTGTCCGACGAGCCGCGATTAGTGCCTGAACTGGAAAAATTCGAGCGAATCCGGCCGCGTCTGCGCCGTTCCAGGCGTCAGCCGACTCCCCGTAAGCCGCTACTTCGTTGTCAACGAGCGACGAGGCAGAGTCCACACCACGAACAACAATCGCTTGCCAACTGATCCGAACATGGACTGTTCCCTCGACATGACGTTGAGATGAATCGAGAAACGCCTCAACGTCGCGCATGAACGGGTCGAGGTACCGGCCTTGGTGCAGTGCGTTGCCGTAGGTTTCGGCGAGTTGCGACTTGAGGCGAACCTGCGTGTCCGTGAGGAGCAGCTTCTCGAGCTCGGTATGAGCACGGATGAGAACGAGAGCCGCAGGTGCATCGAAGGCTGTCCGCCCCTTCACCCCGAGGACGGTATCGCCTAGATGGACACCGCGCCCAACCTGGTAGGGGCCCGCGAGATCGTTAAGAGTCGAGATGATCTCGAGCGGCCCCATACACCTCCCGTCAAGGCCAACTGGAAGGCCAGCCTCGAAGCTGATTGCGGTGTCCACGCATTCGGCCAGTGGCGCCGAATGGCCGCAGAGGGCCCACGCGTCCGCCGGCGGGTAAAGCCGGGGGTCCTGAATATCCCCACCGCCAATAGTGACCCCCCACAGCGACCGATTGACCGAGTAGGTGGCTCGCAAATCGCTAACTTTGACCCCGGCTGCCCGCAGCTCACGGCAGCTCCTCTCCCGGGAGACGTTTTGGTCGCGGATGGGGGCTAGGATGTCAAGGTCCGGCCCTGCGCTCCGCAGGACAGCATCGAATCGAACTTGGTCGTTTCCAACGGCGGTCGCGCCATGGGCGACCGCGGAACAGCCTCGATCCGCGGCTACCTGCGCCACGGCGAGCGCCTGGGTCACGCGTTCGACGGCCACACATAGGGGATAGACCCCACCCCGGAGAATGTTGCCCTTGATCACCCAAGAAATGCACCTGCTGTAGATCTCCTCACGGCGGTCTAGGACGAGGTGTTCAGCGCCAAAGTGATCCGTGCGCGCGGCGGCCTCCTCCAGCTGCGCCCTGCTGAAACCGCCCGAGTCGACCGTCACCGCGATGACGTCCCAACCAGCTCGCACTAGGTGGAGTAGGCAGAAGCTAGTGTCGAGCCCCCCCGAATAGGCTAGGACGATCGCTCGTCGCTGCTGCATCTGTCCTCCCGTCGGTCTCCGGCGGCTTCAACGAAGTGCCGAAGAGTCCTTGTTGCTCCACACCACATTCAGCACATCTCCCTCAGCCTGGCATCCTGCTGCCTCGCGTGCCGTCAGTACACCGTTCGCCTAGCTCCAATCACATGATCGCGCCCAACTCGCGACGAGAGAGCAACTTACGGCTTGTCGCAGCGGGCATCAGCTGTCCAGCTGCTTCCGTCTCAGATACAGCCTTTGGCTCTCCCCGGACCTGAGCATCGGTGCGCGGCCGGCGCCACGTGCCCGCTCCCTTCGGGAGCGCCCACGCGCCACCGCGGAGCGAGGGACCTGCAGCACCGCGCAGGCTCTACGTTGGGAGGCATCGGGCAGAGCAGCCATCACTCGTCCGACGTCTTCGGCCCAAAAGGGTGGCCTTCGTGGCCTCCTTGAGGATGTCCATGTCGAGGACCAGCTCGCCGACCTTCTGCTTGAGCTCCTTGAGCTGCTGGTCCTTCAGCGCCTCGTCGTCCTTCGGACGACTTCGAAGTGCGTTCTCGGCCCCGTGCAGTTACTTGTCCTTGCAGTCCTCTACCTCGGCTACGGTCAGCCTGTGCTTGCGAGCGGCTGTCTGAGCGCAGGTCTCTCCCTTCAGGATGCTCAGCACCAGGGCTGAGCGACGCTTTGCCGTCCATCGCTGGACGTTCTCCAGATCGTCCTTCTCCGTGCCTTCCCCATCTACCGCGTTCGTGATCGTAAGGGTGGCCTAACCTCCGAGGGGAGCACGATATGCCGGTGCTGACCGAGCTGAGGAAGCGCGGCGTCCAGGACGTGCTGGTCGCCTGCTCCCCGGCGCGATCGAGGTCCCTTCCCAGACACGGTGGCGCAGGCGTGCATAGCGTAATAGTGCACATGACCCGCAACAGCCTGGGGTGCACGGAAACGCGGTTGGAACCGTGAGGGTCGAGTGACCCCCTCAGTGCCCGGGCAAGACCGAGTGAATGGGGCCCTGTGGACAGAATCCTAGCCGTTCCCGCCCAGCAGCCCCTCGCCGGTCCGCGAGCGCCACCAGACCTCCCACGAGTCGATCGCACGCACGCGGTCGGTCGGCTCGCCGCGCGGGTCGAACCCGAAGGTCTGGCCGGTCACGCCCTCGAGCGCCTGGATGCAGAGCGAGCGGGTGTACACGCGCTCGTCCTTCAGGCCGGTGATCAGGGTCGGGATCTCGCTCCAGTCGCCGAGGCGCAGCAGCGTGCGCGCGCGCTCGAGGCCAAGGTCGCCCGAGCGCCGCGCCGCGTCCCAGCGCAGGCGGTGGATGTGCGGCACGAGGCGGCGGTCCTGCGTCTCGCCGAGCGCGGCGAGCGAGGCCGACGCCACGTCGTCGCGCTCGTCCTCCGCCAACGTCAGCAGCATCTCGTAGGCGGGCTCTCCGACCAGGGCGAACCAGCGGATCTGCTCGAGGCGCTCGAAGCCGTGGGTCCACGGCAGGCGCGCGGCCTCGTCCTGGATCTGCTGCTCGAGGATCGGCGAGGGCTGCAGCCACTCGGAGGTGGGCGCCTCGGCCTCGGAGCCGCCTGAGCTGCGGCAGGAGGCGAGGAGGACGAGCGGCAGGAGGAGGGCGAGACGCGTGGATTGGGTCTTCATGTTTGGCTCTGGAGGCGCTCCCGAAGTTCTTCCGGGGGAGGCGCGGGTCGGAGCTATCGGCCGGATGGTCCACGACCTTGAACGGCCTCCGCCAGCCGGCGCGCGGTGCCGCCGAGGAAGAGCAGCGCCAGCCCGAGCCCTGCGAGCGGCGGACCGGCGGGGTGACCCGGTCCAGGCGCCCCGGCGGTGGCCGCGCGCGGCGCCGCCGCTGCCTCGGTCTCGGGCTCGGCGCCCCCGTTCAGCCCCGGCGCGGTGCCGCCCGGCTCCGCGACGAACTCGGGCGCCGGCGGCACCGCCAGCGGCAGGGCCAGCGGCCCGGCCGGCAGCGGGGCGCCCGCGGGGACGTCCAGCAGCAGGCTGAGCGTGCGGCCGGCGGCCGCCTCGCGCAGGGTGCGCGGGAGCGCGCCAACCCGCCGCGACAGCCCCGGGTCGCCGGGGTGGGCGGGCGCGAGGTCGAGCTCGATCGGCGCGCGCAGGCCCTCGGCGCCGCGCCGCACCTCGGGGTCGAAGAGCGCGGCGGACACCGTCGCGGGCCAGGGGCCGGCGAGGCGCTCGAGGCGCACCTCCAGCCCGCCGCCGCGGGCGGGCGCAAGCGAGGCCCGCGGGCCGCCGCGCGCGCGACCGCGGCCGAGCCAGCGCAGGACGGCGCCGAAGCGCTCGGCGCCGAGGCTCCAGCGCGAAGCCCACGAGGCCCGCGGCGACGAGGCGAAGAGCGCCGTGCGGCCCAGGCCGGCGCGCGCCACCGCCAGGAGCGGATCGCCGTCCGCGGTCTCCCAGAGCAACGAGGCGCCGCCGACGAGCTCGTTGCGCACCAGCCGCTCGATCGGCGGCAGCGCGAGCGCCCCCTCGGGCGCCAGGAGCTCGGCGGCCAGCGAGTCCGCGGACGCGGGCGCGCGCCGCACCGCGAGGCCGGCCTCGGTCTCGGCGTCCGCCACGCGCGCGCGGTTGACCTCGCGCTGGAAGATCAGCTCGAGGTCGGCCAGGTCGGCGGCCTGCACGACCTCTTCCCCGGGCGCCACGAGGCGACCCAGGAAGCCGAGGTCGGCCTGCTCCCCCACCGCGATGACGCGCAGGCGCGTGCGGGCGGCGCGGTAGCGCTCGACCAGCTCGGCCGCCTTCGCCGCCGGGTCGGGCATGTGGCCGCCCTCCTGGCCGTCGGTCAGGAGCAGCACCAGCGCCTCGCGCTCCTTCCCTTCGCGCTCGGTCAGGAGCTGATCGAGGCACGACAGGATCCAGGTCGAACCGCCCGGCACGCGCGCGCCCAGGAGCCGCTGCGCCGCGGCCTCGCGCGTCTCGGCGCGCGAGGCGCTGCGCAGAGCGGAGCGCTTGCGCAGGAGGTGCCGCTCGTCGATCACCTCGGTGAAGAAGCGCAGCTCGATCGCGTCGCTGGGCAGCGCCGCGGCGACCATCTCGACCGCCGCCGCGCGGACCAGGTTGAAGGGCTCGCCGGCCATGCTGCCCGAACCGTCGACCAGCAGCACCACGTCACGCGGGCCCACGTCGGTCGGAGCGGGGCGCATCGGCAGCATGCGGTGCAGCTCCGAACGCCCGCCCGGCCCCGGCGACCAGTCGCCCAAAAAGCCCCAGCCCGAGACCGCCAGCCAGCCGCCGCCGCGCTCGACGAAGGGCGCGAGCAGCGGCGCGGGCAGGTCGTCGAGCGGCACGTCGTACGTGACGAGCAGGTCGAGCTGGTCCAGCTTGCCGGCCAGCTCGTCGGGCCGCAGCAGCAGCACCTGCAGCCCCGGGAAGAGCGCCGCGCCCGCGGGCGCGAGCCAGCGCTCCAGGGCCTCGCGCGACGCCACGGCGGCGACGGCGCCGCACACCAGCTCGCCCTCGGCGACGGTCGACGCGGCGGCGCGGTCGTTCTCGGGCACCGGGTCGACGCCGCCGGGGAGCGCGATGCGCACGGCGACCTCGGTGCGCCCGTAGTCGGCGGGCCCGAGAGCGATCGGCACGCGGCGCTCCGTCTCGCCGGGGCCGAGCGCGAGCGGCACCACGTCGGTGCGCGTGCCGCCACCGCCGCTGACCTCGCACAGCAGCACCGGCCCGGTGCCCTCGGGCGCGACCAGCGGGCCGTCGACGCGCACCCGCGCCGTGGCGACGAGCGGCGCGCCGACCTCGACGACCTCCGGCAGGTCGACCGACAGCACGGCGCCGTCCGGCCGCGTCGCGGGCGGCGGCGGCGCATGGCGGACCGCCACGCCGGCAGCGGCCAGGCGGCCGAGCCAGGGCGCGGGGTTCGCGCCGGTCCAGCCGCCGTCGCCGAGCAGGATCACCTCGCCCGGCGGCCGCGTGGCGGCGGCCGTCCAGCCGGCGGCCACCTCCAGCGCACCGGCGAGGGCGCTGGCGCCGTCGTCCTCGGCGGCCGTGTCGAAGGGCGCGCCGGCACGCGCCTCCAGCCGCGCGATCAGCTCGGCGGGCGCGCCGGGGCCGAAGCGGACCGCGACGTCGGCGCCGAACACGACCACCGCCAGCTGCTGTGCGGCGCCGCCCTCGTCCTCCACGGCGAGCTGGGCCTGGCGCGCGAGCTCGGCGCGGATCCAGGGCAGCCAGCCTGGCCGGCGGCGCACGACGCTGGCCGAGGCATCCACGAGGAGCGCCCGCACCGCGGGCTCGCGCACCTCGCTCGCCGCGGGTCGCGGCAGCAGCAGCCAGGCGGCGAGGCCCAGGAGCAGCGCGCCGACCGCGGCGACGGCGCGGCGGTAGGCGAGGAGCGCCTCGAGCGCGGCCAAGCGCCTAGCGCGCCTCGCGCTTGGCGGACGCCGCGGGGCTCGGGGGCGCCTCGGAGGCCCGCTTCGTGCTCGCGATCCAACCGCCGCCGAGCAGCCGGCTGCCACGGTAGAGCGCGGCTCCCTGGCCCGGCGCGACCGCGACCTGGGGCTCGTCGAAGCGCACCTCGGCGCCGTCCGCGGTGGGCACGACCTCCGCCGCCGCGGGCGTGTGGTGGTAGCGCACCTGCACCTCGGCGCGGAAGCCGCCGGCGGGCGCGTCGAAGCCGATCAGGTTAAGCGACTCGAGCGCGAGCTCCGCGGCGCCGCACTCCTCGGCGGTCCCCAGCACGACGGTGCCGGTCTCGGGGTGGATCTCCACCACGTAGAGCGCTACCCCGCCGCCGACGCCGTGGCCGCGGCGCTGGCCGATCGTGAAGTGCTCGGTGCCGGCGTGGCGGCCGAGCTTGCGGCCCGCCGTGTCGACCAACGCGCCGGGGTGCAGCTCGACGCCGCGCTCCGCGAGCAGCTTGCGGTAGTCGTTGGAGGGGACGAAGCAGATCTCCTGGCTGTCGCGCTTCTTGGCCGTGCGCAGCCCGGCCTTCTCGGCGAGCGCGCGCACCTCGGGCTTGGTGTAGCCGCCGAGCGGCAGGTAGGTGCGCGCCAGGTGCTCCTCGGCCACGCAGAAGAGCTGGTAGGACTGGTCCTTGCGCTCGTCGCGGCCGCGGTAGACCTGCACGCGGCCCTCCTCGCGCTCGATGCGCGCGTAGTGCCCGGTGGCCACGCCCGCGGCACCCAGCTCGTCGGCGAAGCGCATCAGGCGGTTGAGCTTGAGGTCGCGGTTGCACACCGCGCAGGGGTTCGGCGTCCGGCCGCGCGAGTACTCGGCCAGGAAGTAGCGGATGATCTCGCCGAACTCGTCCTTCAGGTCGACGGCCTGGAAGGGAATCTCGAGCCCGGCTGCAACCATCCGGGCGTCACGGGCGTCTCCTACCGAGCAGCAGGACTTCTTCGAGGACTCCGCCTCGTCGACGTGCACCCCGTTCCGCATGAAGAGACCCACCACGTCCCAGCCCTCCTCGCGCAGGAGCCAGGCGGCGGCCGAGCTGTCGACGCCGCCGCTCATCGCGCACACGATGCGGCCGGTGGGCGGCGGGAGGTCGGAGGAGGAGGTCATCGGAGTCGGGATCGGGCGGAGGGCTGCCTCGGGGGCGGAAACGCCTCACTTTAGGCCGTGCCACGGCTCCGCACCAGCCGCGCCGCCGGAGGTCGCTTTCCCTGCTCCGCCCGATGCAGTAGGTTCCTCGGCCCCTCGTCCCCGCCCAAGGCCCTCGGACCGCCATGATCGCGCTGATTCAACCGCTCCTTCCGCTCCTGGTCGCCCTGCAAGACGGCGAGGAGGCCGCGCCGCCCGAGGGCGGCAATCAGTTCTGGGTGCTTCTGATCGCGCTCTTCGCGGTCTTCTACTTCGTGATGATCCTGCCGGAGCGCAAGAGCCGCAGGCAGCGCGAGGAGATGCTCGGGGGCATGAAGAAGGGCGACAAGGTCATGACCAGCAGCGGCATGTACGCCACGATCGCGATGCTCAGCGACGACGTCGTCACGCTGCAGGTGGCCGACGGGGTGCGGGTGCGCTTCAGCCGCGCCGCGATCCAGAGCGTGCTCACCGAGCCCGCCGAGGAGGAAAAGGCGGACGAGTAGCCGCCTTCGCGCGCGGCCTCGCCTTCCGCCTGGCGCCGGCCTTCGCGGCGGCGCGCCTCACCCCCACCGACGCCGAGCTCGGAGCCGCCGGCGAGGCCATCGCGGCGCGGGCGCTGCGGCGCCGCGGGCTGCGGCTCGTCGGGCGCCGGCTGCGCACTCCCGAGGCCGAGCTGGATCTCGTGTTTCTGGACGGCCGGGAGCTGGTCGCGGTCGAGGTCAAGAGCGCCCGCCGCGCGGGGCCGCGCTTTCGGCCCGCCGACCGCGTGTCGCCCGAGGCGGCGCGGCGCCTGGAGCGTGCGGCGCGGTGGCTGGCGCGCCGCGCCGGGCTCGAGCGCGCCCGGATCGACGTGGTCGAGGTCGTGGCCGCGCCCGGCACCCGCCCGAAGCTGCGCTGGCACCGCGACTTCGCGGCGGCCCGCCGAGCGGGCCGCGAGGGGCGCCCGGCGAGGGAGCTCCCCTACCAAGGGTAGGAAGACAGCCGTGGGAAGACGGGGTGGAAACGCCAGCACGGCTCCTACACGGCCCTTTCGAAGCGGCTAAAGGTTTAGTCAATATCCACAGCCACAAAGAAGGGCCTACGCTCAGGATGGAGCGCAGGGCCAAAAACCCCGGAGGCGCCGCCACCACAGCCGGTTCCTCGAGGCGAGGATTCACCTGAGGCGGCTCCTAGCCGATGATGGTCAGGTTCCGGCGGCCCCCGCCGGCGAGCGCTCGCCGGTGCCAATGCTTCACGTTCTCCGACACTACCTCCCCGTCCGCAAGGCCCTCCTGATCGGCAGCGAGCTCGCGCTGCTCACGATCCTGGTCTTTCTGGGGATGTCGTCCCACCTCTGGTGGGACATCAACGACGAGACGCTGCACCGCATCGCCGTCGACGGCCTGTCCACCCCGGCCGCGCGCTGGCGCTGCCTGATCTCGGCCTTCATGGTCGCGGTCGCGGCGCTGGTCACGATCGGCTTCAACGAGCTCTACGACTTCCGGATCTCATCGTCGCGCTACGACCGCGCGTCGCGCTTCCTCGGCTCCGCCGGCAGCGCGATCCTGTTCGTGGTCGTGATCGTCGGGATCGTGCAGGCCTGGGACATCGACCGCATCCTCGACTTCCCCGGGCTGCCGTTCACGCAGAAGCTCGTGGTGCTCGTGACGACGCTGATGGTGGGCTTCACGCTGCTGTACCTCTGGCGGCACGTCTTCCACTTCATGCTGCGGCGCTTCAGCTTCAACGAGCGCCTGATGATCCTCGGCACCGGCCCGATGGCGCGCCGCCTGGCCGACGAGCTGCGCGTGCGCGACGACTCGGGCTACAGCGTGATCGCGATGATCGCGCCGTCCGATTGCCAGCCGGCCCCCGCCGGCGAGCGCCGCCGCTGGTCGCGGCCGATCGCGAACCAGGCCGCGGGCGCCGAGGAGCTGCGCACCGAGTCGGCCGAGGCCGCCGTGCGCGAGCCGCGCATCTCGACGCTGCTGCTGGAGCCCGACCTGCCCGAGCCCGACGGCGAGCTGCGCACCGCGGCCGGCAAGGTGATCTCCGAGCCGATCCACGAGCTCGCGGCCAACCTCAAGATCGACGACATCGTCGTCGCGCTCGAAGACCGCCGCGGCATCCTGCCGACGCAAGACCTCCTGCGCTGCCGCCTGGGCGGCATCGAGGTCGAGGAGGCCGAGACCATCTACGAGCGCGTCGCCGGCAAGATCGCGGTCGAGGCCATGCGGCCCTCGTACCTGATCTTCAACCGCGGCTTCGCGCAGCACCCGCTGGGGCAGGTGGCCAAGCGCATGCTCGACCTCGCGCTCGCGCTGCTGGTCTTCGCGGTGACCTGGCCCTTCATGATCCTGACGGCGATCGCGATCCGGCTCGACTCGCCGGGCCCCGTGCTCTACCGCCAGGAGCGTTCCGGGCTGAACGGCGAGCCGTTCACGCTGAACAAGTTCCGCAGCATGCGCCAGGACGCCGAGAGCGGCACCGGCCCGGTCTGGGCCAGCGAAGGCGACCCGCGCATCACCAAGGTCGGCCGCTTCATCCGCAAGACCCGCCTCGACGAGCTGCCCCAGCTCTTCAACGTCCTCGGCGGCAGCATGTCGATGATCGGTCCGCGCCCCGAGCGCCCGAACTTCGTCGCCGACCTGTCCTCGAAGATCCCCTACTTCGAGCAGCGCCACATCGTGAAGCCCGGACTGACGGGCTGGGCGCAGATCAACTACCCGTACGGGAACACGGTCGAGGACGCTTCGCAGAAGCTCCAGTACGACCTGTTCTACATCAAATACCAGTCGCTCCTGTTCGACCTCTCGATCCTGTTCCACACGATCAAGACGGTCGTGCTGCGCAAGGGGACGTAGGCGAGCTACTGGAACGTCTGGTAGTCCGGCTCGGAGGCCTCGAACCACAGAAGGGCCACGCCGCCGTTGGGCAGCACGGCCAGGTTGGGGCGCTGCAGGAACGGAAGTTCCTCGGCACCACCGACCTCGGTGGCGCTCTGAAGGGCTCCGGCGACCAGCCGCCGCAGCCACACCGAGCGCGTGGACGAGCCCTGCTCTTTGGCCTGGGTCCAGCAAATCGACACGTTGCCGGCCAGGTCGCGGACGACGTCGGGATCCGCCGAGGCGCCTAGCTCCACCCCGTCGAGCTCCTGCGGCGGCCCCCAGGAGCCGCCCTGCCGCAGCGCGAACCAGAGCGTATCGGTCACCGGAATCTGAGTCTCGCGCGCGCGCCAGAGGACGATGCCGTCGCTGCCTGACGTGGCCTGCACGAGCGGCTCGTAGGAGGTCTCGGCCTCGAACTGCGGCGTGTCGACCTGCTCCAACCCGCTGAGCTGGTTGGGCGAGAAGCGCCAACGCGCCGCATAGATGCGGTGCAGCTCGGGCAGGGTGTCGTCCTCCTGCCAGGCGAGCAGCGCCTCGGGCTCGTCGAGCGAGGCCGAGAGCGTCAGGTTCGACACCACCGTGAGCGTGCTGCCGTGCAGCATGCGCGGCTGCACCTCCCAGCCCGCGCCGGGGATGTAGCGGCGACTCCAGATTCCGTCCGGCGGCTTGGAACCGTCGTCGGGCGCCTGGGCCCAGGCCACCAGCGCACGGCCGGCCACGTCGGCGACGACGACGGCGTCGACCGAGAGCCCGGCGCCCGGGTAGTTGAGCTTGAACGGCGCCCCCCAGTTTCCGACGGCCGGATCGAACGCGGCCGCATAGGGCGTCTGATCCACGTTCGACTCCCAGAGGACGTAGGCGTGGCCCGCGTCCGAGGCCGCCACCCGCACCGTGCCTCCGAGCGTCTCCGAGCCCACGTCGATGCGCTGCGGCGGCGTCCAGACGAAGTCGTCGGGGCTGAGCCGCGAGGCCCAGATCTCGCCGTTGTCCTCGTAACCGATGACGCCGTATCCCGCGAGCGAGACGTCGATGTCGTACGTGGCCAGCGTCGGGCTGGTCACGATCGAGCCGATCGACTGCCATCCGCCCGTGCCCGCCAGCAAGCCGTAGATCGACAGCTCCCGATCCGATCCGACCGGCGCCCGCTCGACGAGCGCTTGAACGCGGTAGGGATTCGCCTGGACTGCGGCCAGGTGCACCGCGCTGGCGTCCGCAGCATCGGCAAAGCTGCCTCCACTCGACAGCACCACGTCCCGCGTGGTGAAGCCCGACAGCGCGTCGCCGATCAGCTTGCCGCCCTCGTCGCCCTCGACTCCGCCCGTGACCCGCACGTCGTGCGGGGCGGCCAGGTACCACGGGTCGTCGGCCGTGAAGGTGAGCGTGGCGCCCGAGCCCTGCAGCGTTCCCGCAACCGGACCGCCGGGGCCGGTCGCGATCAGCTGATCGGACGAGTAGGAGGTGGGAACGACGGTTTCGTCGAACGTCACCGAAACGGTGGCCGCGGGGTCGACGCCGGTCTCGCCGGGGGTCGGCGACCAGGCGACGACCTGCAGCTTGTTCGGAGAGGAGCTGCTGCTGCTGCTGCCGGAGCTCGCCCCGACCACGGCGGGCACGCACGAGGAGATACCGCACAACGCCGCGCCGAGGCCCAGCGTGCGCGCGCGTCGGCTCAGCCGCGGCCAGGCCTGCGCGCGCCGGCTGGTGTGCTGCTTGGGGAGCATCACGGCCGATCGGCTCCGAAGACGTAGGACGTGCCTTCGCTGTTGCACTGCAGGTCGAGCCGCACGGCCCCCCGCGCGAGCGGCACGCGCAGCTCGAGCCGGCCGCCGATCCGCTCGACCTCTTCGTACTCCTTGTCACCCAGCGGTTCCTTGCCCTGGGCGGGGTCGGACACGCTGTAGCGCTCGATCGGCCACGGGCTCTCGACCTCGATCACGCGCATGTCCCCGACCTGCCGCGCTTCCACTCGGATCCGGCCGAGCCCCCCGTCCAGCCGCAGCACGATCTCGCGCGCGACGCGGTCGAGGAAGTCGTTCCGGCTCGCCTCCAGCGTCGTGTGGTCGTCCGCGAGAGCGCCGACGTAGAGCGGCTGCGGGACGACGACCGACGTCATCCACCGCAACCAGCCCCAGCTGCTGAGCACTCCGCCGCAGCGGTCGACGAACGACAACAGCTGCTCCTCGTCCGCGGCCCGGATCTCGAACTCGACCACGTGCCCCTCGACCGCGGTGTAGTGGGACAGCGCGCGGATGCGCACCTTCGCGACGTGCCCGGCGTCATAGCGGGCGTCGTCGATCCAGTGGCCGAAGAACACCAGGGCCTGGGTCAGGCAGGTGCCGATCGTCCTGCGGGTGTCCCAGCCGGCGCGCTCCACCGCACCGTCGCTCCACTCGACGTCGACCTCGGCGTTCGCCGGGATGACGCGCCGAGCGCCGACCCGCGACGCCGTTGCGCCGCGGCTCTGCTCCTGCAGCGCATCGACCAGGCCCACTTCGAGCTCGTCGGCCAGCGCGCTCGGAAGCGCCGCGCCCGAGTCGGAGAGGTCCACCACCACGCCGACGTTCGTGGAGCGGGGGGGGGACGCACAGGCGGCGAGATAGATCAGGAAAGGCCAAAGGCCGTAGTGCAGTCGAGACACGCTCTCTCCCTCGTTAGTCGTTCCTCAACGCCTGGATGGTCGCGCCGTCCAGGGTGATCATCAGCGAGTACGGGTCGATCTCCGCCACGCGTCCGCGGACGAGGACGCGGTCGCCCGGCCGCAACCCTCCGGCCTGGACGCCGGTCGAGCGCACCTCGATCGGGCTGCTCCCCGAGGCGGCCTCGAAGCGCCACTCGCCGTCGCGCTGCAGCGGGTTGCTCCGCACCTCGAGCTCCCAGGCCTCCTCGTTGCGGCGCCCCACGTAGTGGTCGCGCGCGAACTCCTGGATCCCGCTCGCCGAGACCAGTCCGGCGAGCTTGCCGACGATGTCCTCGGGCGTGGTCTCGCGCCGGAGGTAGGGTCCCTCTCCGACGAGCCGCGCTCCGCCGGTCGAGCCCCCCGGGCCGGTCCCGCCGGATCCGTCGTCAGGCTCCGGGCTCGAGTCTCGGAACACGAACTCGCCGCTGCCCGATTGCCAGCACCACTCCGGCAGCTGGGGATAGTCGCTCTCCTTGGGCACGTACTCCCGCAGATAGGCCCCAAGCTCGGACGCCAGGAGGAAGCGAGTGCCGTTGTGCTCGAGCCGCCGGACCAGGCACGCGGCGAACATCGAGAGCTTCCCATCGCCTTCGTACACCTCCTCGTCCTCGCCACCCGACGCGAAGACCTGGTAGGACGGCTCGCGGTAGCTGTCCATCACCGGCCCCGCGCCGCGGGTCTTGCGCTTGCGGACCAGCGCGCCGGAATAGCAGCTGTCCGAGATGAGCAGCTTGTGCCGCGCCGGAGAGAGGTCGATCTTGCTGTGGATCGTGCTCGCGGAGACCCACCTGTCCTCGGCGCCCCCGTCCGGATGCCCGCCGTCGACCGGGATCCAGTAGAACTCGCCCAGGTCGGTCCGGTGGCTGTGGCCGGCGTAGTAGACGAGCACGCTCGCCTCGTCCGGGTGCTCGGCGAGCGAGTTGAGCGCGTCGATCACCTCCCGCTCGGAGGCGTCGCGGACCACCTCGACCTGATCGGGCTCGAAGTCGTACCGCGTCACCAGGAGCAACCGCAGCGCCTCGACGTCACGGTGCGCGTTGTCGACGAGATACCAGTCGTTGTCGACACCGGGCGGGCTCGTGGTCTCGCTCGGGCGGAGGTACTCGCGGTTGGCGATCAGCAGGGCGTACTGGTGCTCGGGGCGGAACCAGTACTCGGACTGCGGCTCCGCCGGAGCCTCGTGCGTCCCCGACGGCTCGGGCGCCGCGGCGCACGCCGAGAGCGCCACGAGCACCAGCCAGCGCCCGCAGAGACCGCGCATCTTGGGAGAGCTCCGCGCTGCGCCGTCAGAGCCCGGCGAGGTCGCGCTCCGTCGCCTCGACCAGGCGGCTCGCATCGGCGATCAGCTCCACGCCGAGGGTGTCCGCGGAGCCCCGCGTCTCGCCGGCCTTGGTGCTGCGGTAGCGCGCCAGCTTGTCGATCAGGGCGGCGATGCGCTCCTCGATGCGCGCGATGGTCTGCTCGGCCGCGCGGACCGCCTCGGGGTCGTCTTCCCCGAGCGCGAGGATCAGCCGGCTGGTGCTGGCCTCCAGGACGCGGCTGTGCTGCTCCAGCTGCGCCGCCACCTGGGCCTCCACGGGGTCCGCCGAATCGAACTGGAACTCGGCGGTGAGCCTCCAATCCTGCTCGACCGGATCCCATCCCCCGGTCGTACGGATCGACGTCACGCCGGTACCGGCACAGCTCGCGGCCGCGGCCACGAGTAGCCACGAGGCCACCAAGGCCTTCGCAAAGTTCATCAGCTCTCCCCTATCGTCGCTTCCAGCCGCGCACGGCTGGCAGCGCGGCGTTGAGGGAGGACAGTAGCCCTCGCCGGCGAACCACACAAGGCTGGGGAATTCCCTCTCGCGCGCCCGCCGGGCGGGGCTCAGCGCAGCAGCGCCTGCGCGGCCTCCGGCGGCCGCTCCGCGACGCGCACGTCGGCGTCCAGCGCGATCGGCGCGAGCTCGGCGCGGTCGGGCTTCCGGAAGCGCAGGCGGATCCAGCCCTCGGCGTCCGGCGCGAAGCGCAGCGTGCAGAGGCCGTCGTCGCGCCACGACAGCTCGCTCAGCGGGGCGAACAGCTCGTGCAGCCGCGCGCCGTCGTGGGCGGACTCCAGCAGCCGCGGCAGAAGCTGCGCCGCGCCGGCGGGGGTCAGCGGCAGCTGGGCGATCAGCGCGCCGCCCTCGAAGCGGAACCACGGGCGCGCGGCGCGGGCGTGCTCCACCAGGAGCGCCGCGGTGCCGGGCTCCCAGCTTGCGGCGAGGTACTCCTCGTCCAGCGCGAGCACCAGCTCGGTCAGCGCGTCGTCCACGATCCCCAGCCCCTCGCTGGCGCCGCGCATGCGCACGCGCTGGTAGAGGCACAGCGCGCCGTCCGCGCGGCGAAAGAGCTCGGCTTCGGCCACGCGCACGCCGGCGAAGAACGCGCGCGCGCGTTCGGACAGCGGGTTGTCCTTGGCGCCGAGCTCGGCGTCGAGGTCGTCGAGGAACAGCTCCCAGGGCCACTCGGCCAGGATGAAGTGCTGCGCTCCGCCGCCGTCGGCGGCGACGACGGCGGCGCTCTTGGAGTCGGTCTCACGCAGGTCCTCATAGACGAGGAGCAGCTCGAGCTCGTCGGTCTCGGCGTCGTGGTGCAGGAGGACATCCTGCTCCACGAAGTCGTAGGAGGTGCACGCGCCGAGCAGGAGGGGCGCGGCGAGGGCGAGCAGCCGGAGCGGGGTCGAGGGTCGCATGGCCTGGTTCGTCGGGACGGGGGCGGGCGGGGACCAACGCGAAGCGGCGGGGGGGGGGCGCAGGGCCCCCCCCCCCCCGGGGGCGGCGGGGGGAGCGCACAACGCGGGAGTAAGGAAGACAACACACCACCCACCCAAGGG
>JBCCGI010000099.1:0-26154 GCA_039029355.1 Planctomycetota bacterium | reverse complement strand
GGCGGCGCGGCGCTGCGGCTCACCGTGCGCGCCGTCGCGCCCGGCGCGGCGGGGTCGCCCCGGCTCCGCGCCGACGTGGGCCGTGACGGCTGGCGCGCGCGCGCGACCTTCGACCCGGCCGGGCTCGATCCCGGAACGCTCGGGATGCTCGGCGCGTCCGCGCGGCGCTGGCTGCTGGCCCCCTCGGAGCGGGGGGGCGCGGGAGTCCCGCTCGTGCTCGCGTTCCCCGGCGGCGTCGACGTGGGCCTGGCCGCGCTCGAGCCGCCCGCGGGCGATCCCGCGGCCTTCGCCCTCTCCTGGGCCCAGCTGCTCGACGGGGCGGCGCTCCCGCATCCGGACGTCGTTGCGCTGGCCGTTCGCCGCGCCGCGGGCGAGCCCTCGGTGCGGGGGCCGGAGCTGCCCGAAGAGCGCTCCGACGAGAACGCGCGCGCGACGCGCTGGCCGCTCGACGCGTGGCTGGCCGGGCTGGCCGCGTTCGTCGCGCTGATCGCCTTGGCGCTTGAGCGCTAGCCGGCGTCGCTCACGACCCTCGGCGAGCGATCCGGAAGCCGACCTCGCACGCGCCCGCGCCGTCGACGTCCGCCGGGAGACGCTGGGAACTTCCGGCGCGGGTCGTGGAGGCCGCGATCCTGGGGCGCGCAGAGGGAGCCGAGGAGAGCGCCGACGCAGTTATGGGCCGAATCTGGTTCGCGGCAGAAACCGCCTCCACGGCTGTGCCGCGGGCGTTTGCGAGCGTCGCCCGCGGCGCGCGCCGGAGGCGCGTCCTTTTTTCTTTTCAGGGCCGGAGCGGGAACCGCGTCTCGCCTATCGCCCGCCGAGGGGCGCTCCCCGGCAAGCTCCTAGGCCCCCCAACCCGCGCCCGAATACACATGAAGAACATCGCTCTCCCGTGCCTCCCCCTGACCCTGGCCTTGACCCTGACCCTGAGCTCCTCCGCCGGAGCTCAGGGAGTGCCCTCGACGCTGTACGGCGGCGCGGTGGCTGGCGCGAACGAGGGCAACCTCGTCGCGATCGACCAGACCAGCTATGCCACAAGCGAGGTCATCGGCACCGCGTACTCCCGGATGAGCGGCCTCGCCATCACGCCCGACGGGCGGATGTGGGCGTCGATGCACTTCCCGGCCAACGATTTGCTCGAGCTGGATCCGGACACCGCGCAGGTGCTGAGCACGGTCACTCTGGAGCTCGACGGAGAGAGCCCGCACCTCTCGGACCTTGCCGTCCAGCCGGGAACCGGCACGCTCTTCGGCCTGGGCAGGAACTCCCAGGAGATCGCGGTGCTCTACACCATCGACCCCGCGACCGGCGCCATGGTCGAGATCGGCACGACCGGCGCGACCCGGCAGGGCGGGCTGGCCTTCGCTTCGGACGGGACGCTCTACATGAGCGAGTCCGCGCTCACCACGCCGCTGCACACCCTGGATCCCGCGACGGGCGCGATCCTGAGCACGACGATCGTCGACACCGTCGGGATGAGTATCCACGGGCTGACGTTCGACCCGTTGACCGACGAGCTGTACGGCTGCAGCGGAAACGGCGACATCATCACGATCGACCCGGCGACGGGCGTCAACACGTTCGTCGCCAAGCTCGACGGCGTCGCCGTGAGCGATCTGGAGTTCCGGCTGCCCGAGGCCAAGGAGCAGGTGCGCAACAGCACGCTCAGCACCCCGAACCTGGCGCAGCTTCTGCCCGGCGTGACCTCGGGCCCGGTCATCGGCGCCGTCTGGGACCCCGTGATCGTCTCGAGTCCGGGCACGACGTCGCTGGTCGACGTGCTGATCACGGCCCTCACCCCGGCGGACGTTCCGCTGCTGCCCGGACCGAACGGCACCCTGCTGTGCAACATCCTCCCGGGCATCGCCGACACGAACTTCAGCACGCCGATCGGCGGCGTACAGCAGCCGTTCGCGATCCCCTTCCCGGACGAGCCTTCGATTATCGGCATCACGCTCTGCACGCAGGGCGGCTACGCCGACGGCACGACGCCGGGGATGATCCACCTGACCAACGCGCTCGACATCACGATCGGGGCCCTGTAGTCGCGGGTCCTTCCCCGGGCCGCGCCGCGGGAGAGGGGGGCCGGCAGGGAGTGCAGCCCTGCCGGCCTCTACGCGTCGCCGCCCTCGTCGCCGTCGCCCATCTCGATCTCGCCGTAGCGCCGCTGGAAGAGCATCGTCGCGATCACGCCGACGAGCACTCCGAACCACAGCGTGCAGAGGCGCACGATCAGCGTGGCGCCGGCCGCGATCGAGCGCGCCGACTCGAGCGACAGCCCGCCCACCTCGCCCAGCTTGCGGCGCGTGAGGGTGCCCAGCGTGCCCTCGGTGATGACGAGCCCGCCGGGGAACACGATCGCGACCGCGCCCGCGACGGCGCTGAACGCGTAGGCGAAGACCGCGTACAGGTAGGGGAACGGGGCCTCGGACAGCGCGTCGATGATCAGCCAGAAGGCGGTGCACTCGCAGCCCCAGGACACCACCGACAGCAGCGTCGGCAGCACGATCTCGCGCGGCGAGAGCAGCACGCGCGTGCTCTCGAAGGAGCCCTCCACCTTGCGCGCGAAGCGCCAGAAGAAGGGCGTCCGCGAGACCGCGCGGCTGACGAGGAGCGAGAAGGTGTGCGAGCCGGCGAGCGCCAGCCCGACGGCGCACAGCGCGAGCGTCCCCCAGAAGACCCACTGGTACTCGGGGACCGTCGCGATGCCGCCGACCGCCATCAGGATCAGGTAGCCGAGGAGGTCGGTGACGCGCTCGGCGATCACGATCGGCGCGCTCTTGTGGATCGGCGTGCCCGTGACGCGCCGGATCATCCACGACTTGAAGACCTCGCCCATCTTCCCGGGCGTGACGCCCATCGAGAAGCCGGCGAGGTAGATCAGGAACGACGTGCCGCGCGGCAGCGCGATCGAGAGCAGCTTGAGGTAGCGCTCCCACTTCACGAAGCGGATCAGGTAGTTCGCGAACGACAGCCCGCAGGCCGCCACCACCATGTGGGGCGGGAAGTCGCGCAGCGCGGCCTGGAAGTCATCGAGGTCGATCCAGAGAACGATCCCGGCGTAGACGACCACGCCGAAAAGCACGCCGAGGAGGACGCGGCGCCCCATGCTGGCCCTGCGCGGCAACGGCTTCTAGACCTGGGCGGTCCCGGGCTCGGGGCGTCGCCCCATCCAGAGGAGCACCACGACGAGTGCGACCGCGCCGAAGACGAGGGCGAGGTACGGCGAGACGCCGAAGTAGGTGCAGGGGAGGTAGCCGAGCAGCATCGCCGCGCCCATCGTCGTCACCGCGTACGGCACCTGCGTGCGCACGTGGTCGATGTGGTCCGAGGCGGCGGCGATGGACGACATCACGGTGGTGTCGGAGATCGGCGAGCAGTGGTCCCCGAAGATCGCGCCCTCGAGCACCGCGCCGATCGACATGATCATCAACAGCTGTCCCGACGCGGCCGGCGTGTCCGCCAGCGCGGCGTCCGCGCCCAGCGCGTAGGCCAGCCCGACCACCAGCGGCAGGAGGATGCTCATCGTGCTCCACGAGGAGCCCGTGGCGAACGCCACCAGGCCCGACAGCAGGAAGAGCAGCGCGGGCAGGAGGCGCGCGTCGAGCGACTCGCCGATCAGTGCGGTGAGGTACGAGGCGGTGCCGAGCTCGCCGCACACCGCCCCGATCATCCACGCGTGGTAGAGGATCAGGATCGCGATGCCCATCGACGACAGCACGCGCCAGGCCGCCTTGAGGATGTCCGGCGCGCCCATCCCGAGCCCGAGCGACACCACCGCCGCCAGCAGCAGGCCGACGCCCGAGCCGACCATCAGCGGCTGGCTTCCGCTGCCGTCGTAGAGCACGCCGGTGAGCCCCTCGATGGTGAACAGCTCGCCGGCGCCCATCGCGAAGGCGCCGCCGGCGCGCGCGATCTCGAACAGCGTTACGGCGACGAAGGCGAAGACCGGCAGCAGCGCGGTCCAGGCACGCGGGCGGATGCCGGCGACGGGCTCCAGGCTGAGGCCGTCCTCGGCCACCAGCGGCTGGCCTCCCGGCCGCACGAGCTGCCCGGTGCGGCGGGCGCGCTCCTCGGCGCGTCGCATCGGCCCGAAGTCACGCCCGGTGAAGGCCACCAGCCCGACGAACAGCAGCGTCAGGATGCAGTAGAAGCGGTAGGGGAGCGTCTGCAGGAAGACCGAGTAGCCGTCGTCCGGCGACAGCCCCGCGGCGGGGAGCTGTGCGCTGAACGTCGACACCTCGAAGGCGATCCAGGTCGAGAGCACCGCGAGCCCCGCCACCGGCGCCGCGGTCGAGTCGATCAGGTAGGCGAGCTTCTCGCGCGAGATCTTCCAGCGGTCCGACAGCGGCCGCATGGTCGAGCCGACCAGGATCGTGTTCGCGTAGTCGTCGAAGAAGACCGCGAGGCCCATCAGGTAGGTCGCGAGCTGCGTCCGCGCCGCCGAGTTGGCGATGCCCGCGATGCGGTCCATCACGCCGCGCACTCCGCCGTTGCACGTGATCACGCCGACCATCGCCAGCATGAACACGACGAAGAGCACGATCATGTAGCGCGAGGGATCGACCAGCTCGGGCCAGAAGAGATCCGTCGCCACGTCGCGCACGCTCAGCGGCAGTCCGGAGAGCACCGCCGACCCGGCCCGCAGCCGCAACAGGAAGGCGCCCGCAACCACGCCGCAGAACAGCGACGGCAGCGGCTTGCGCAGCACGACCGCCAGCGCGATCGCGATCAAGGGCGGCAGCACCGACCAGCGCGAAGGCGGGCTCCACGGGACGCTCGCGCGCGTCGGGACGAACGCGAGGTCGTCGCCGGTGTCGCAGGTCAGCGTCAGGTCGTCCTCGCCCAGCTCGACGAGGAAGTTCGCGCCGCCCGCGGTGTCGGTGCTGGGCGTGACCTCGCCGACGACCTCGAGCGTCGCACCGCGCCCCTGGGCGGCCTCGCGCAGGCCGCGCACCAGCGAGCGCCGCGCCACGCCGTTCAGCACCAGGTCGTTGCCCGCATCCGCGGGCGCGGCCAGGCGCACGCCGTGCAGGGTGAGCTCCAGCACGCCCTCCTCGAGCTCGCGCGTCGCCGGGCCGTCGAGGACGAGCTCGGCCAGCGTCGGCTCGCCCTCGCCGAGCAGCTTGTGGCACTCGAGCGCCGCCAGCCGCGCCGGCGCCACCTCGGGGAGGAGGAGCACCAGGGCCACGAAGGCGACCGCGAGGACCAGCGAGAGGGAGCGCTTCATCGGGGGGATGGTCACTCTAGGCACCGGGCGGGCGGCTGCAAGCGCGCACCCGGCCGGTCTCGGGCTCCGGAGCGGCCGACTCCCGCGCGTGGATCGATGGGGGGCGGATGCTATCCTCGCGCTCCCCATGCTGCCCCCCCTCCTCGTAGCCCAGACGACGCCCGCCACCTGGCCCCAGCTGGTCCTGGTGGCGCTGGCCGCGGTCGCGGCCCTCGGCGCCTGTGCGGCGGCGGTGGCGGCCTGGACGGTGGCCTCCCGGGGGCGCGAGCTCCTGGACCGCACCGCCGTCCTGGGCGAGCTGGAGGAGCTCAGCCGCTCCGTCCGCGGCCTGGCCGAGCACCGCTCGGACCTGGACCTGCGGCGCGTCGAACACGTGCTGATCGAGATCCGCGACGCCAACCAGCGGCTGGAAGACGTCCTGCTGCGCCACGCCGAGGCGACGCGTGAGGCGCTCGTGAAGGGCGACGGCTCGCTGCCGGCCGCCACGCCGGGCTCCGACGGCCTGGGCGAGCGGGCCGTGAACCGGCTCCTGGCCCTCGGCTACGAGCGTATCCAGATCGTCACGCGCGTGGAGAAGCTCGCCGAGCTGACCGCGCGCGACGGCGAGATCCTGGTCGAGGCACGCAAGGACGGCGTGCTCCACAAGGGCCGCGTGCTGGTCCGTTCCGGACGGATCTCCAACGTCGAGCTCCACCCCGCGTACTCGATCTTCCCCTGACCGCCCCTTCTCCCAGACCGGTCCCTAGGGCCGGCCCCGCTCCCGCGATGACCGAATCCTCCGCCGCCGCGCCCCCCGTCGCCACCGTCGAACGCCTCGCCGACTTCACCGGGCAGAGGGTCACGCTGCGCGGCTGGCTCTACCACAAGTCCTCCAAGGGCAAGCTGCACTTCGCCCAGCTCCGCGACGGCACCGGCATCGTCCAGTGCGTGGTCTTCAAGAAGAACGTGCCCGAGGAGCTCTTCGAGGCGGTGGGGCACATCGGGCAGGAGTCGAGCCTCACGCTCACCGGCCTGGTCAAGGCCGACGAGCGCGCGCCCGGCGGCTTCGAGATCCAGGTCGACGGCGGCGAGGTCCACGACCTCGTGGAGGGCTATCCGATCACCCCCAAGGAGCACGGCACCGACTTCCTGCTGTCGAACCGCCACCTGTGGCTGCGCTCGAAGCGCACCTGGGCGATCCTTCGCATCCGCGATGCGGTGATCACCGGCCTGCGCAACTTCTTCGACAAGGAGGGCTTCTGCTGCGTCGACTCGCCGATCTTCACGCCGAGCGCGTGCGAAGGCACCTCGACGCTGTTCGAGGTCGATTACTTCGGCGACAAGGCCTACCTGACCCAGTCGGGCCAGCTGTACGCCGAGGCCTCGTGCATGGCGCTCGGCAAGGTCTACTGCTTCGGCCCGACCTTCCGCGCCGAGAAGTCGAAGACCCGCCGGCACCTGACCGAGTTCTGGATGCTCGAGCCCGAGGTCGCCTACGCCGACCTCGACGACATCATGCGCCTGGCCGAGGACATGGTGACCTACACCGTGCGCCACGTGCTGGAGCACCGCCGCGCCGAGCTGGACGTGCTGGAGCGCGACATCGCCAAGTTAGAGGCGATCGAGCCGCCCTTCCCGCGCATCTCCTACGACGAGGCCGCGGAGATCCTCAAGGACACCCCCGACTCGGAGTTCGTCTACGGCGACGACTTCGGCGCGCCGGACGAGACCGTGCTCTCGAAGCGCTTCGACAAGCCGGTGTTCGTGCACCGCTACCCGGCGGGCGTGAAGTCGTTCTACATGAAGCGCGACCCCGAGGGGCCGGACAAGGCGCTCTGCGTCGACATGCTGGGTACCGATGGCGTCGGCGAGCTGATCGGCGGCAGCCAGCGCGAGGACGACCTCGACCTGCTGCTCGAGCGCATCCAGAGCCACGAGCTGCCGCAGGAGTTCTTCGAGTGGTACCTCGACCTGCGCCGCTACGGCACCGTGCCGCACTCGGGCTACGGGCTGGGGCTGGAGCGCTTCGTCGGCTGGATCGCCGGCGTCGAGCACATCCGCGAGTGCAGCCCGTTCCCGCGCATGATGTACCGCATCCAGCCGTGAGGCGTCGGGCGTCGCTCCTCGCGGCCCTCCTGGCGGGGGCCGCGCTCGCCGCCTGCACAGGGGGCGACGCCGAGCCCGCGGCGAAGAACCTGGTCCTGATCACGCTCGACACGACGCGCCGCGACGCGCTGTCGTGCTACGGCGCACCGGACGGCGTCACGCCGCGGCTCGACGCGCTGGCCGACGAGTCGCTGCTGTTCCTCGAGGCGCGCACGGTCACGCCGCTCACGCTGCCGTCGCACACCTCGATGCTGACCGGCCTGTACCCGCCGCGGCACACCGTGCGCGACAACAGCCTCACGCCGGTACCCCAGGCGGCGAGCACGCTCGCCGAGCGCGCCGCCGAGCGCGGGATCGCCACCGGCGCGGTCGTGGCGGCGAAGGTCCTGTCGCGCGTCTACGGGCTCGACCAGGGCTTCGACTTCTACGACGAGCCCCAGCGCGTGGGGCAGAGGTTGACCTCGCGCCCCGCCGAGGAGGTCTCCGAGCGCGCGGTCGAGTGGCTCGCCGAGCGCCCCGCGGGCGAGCGCTTCTTCCTCTGGGCCCACTACTTCGACCCGCACAAGCCGCTTGCGCCCGCGCCGGAGTTCGTCGAGCAGGCGGGCGGCGACCCCTACCTCGGGGCCGTCGCGCACATGGACGCGGGCGTCGGAACGCTGCTCGACGCGCTGCGCGCGCGTCCCGACTGGGAGGACACGGTCGTCGTCGTCGTCGCCGACCACGGCGAGGGCCTCGGCGAGCACGGCGAGGACACGCACAGCGCCTTCGTCTACGACTCGACCATCCGCGTGCCGCTCTTCCTGCGCCTGCCGCACAGCGAGCGCGCCGGCGAGCACACGCCGGCCCAGGTCAGCGTCGCCGACGTGTTCCCGACCGCCGTCGACCTCCTGGGGCTCGGCGGCCCGGGCGACGTCGACGGGCTGAGCCTGACCCGCGCGCTGCCGCCGGAGCGCGGCGTCTACTTCGAGTCGTACTACGGCGCGATCTACCACCAGTGGAGCCCGATCTCCGGCTGGGCCGACGCGGATGGGAAGTACGTGCACAGCTCGCGGCCGGAGTTCTACGTCCCGGCGGTCGACCCCGGCGAGACGGCCAACCAGATCGAGCGCCACGACGTCGCGACCTACCTCGACGCACTCGAAGACCTCGCTGAGCGCGACGCGCTGCCCGCCGCCACCGAGACCATCGACCGCGGGATCTTGGCCGACCTCGAGCACCTCGGCTACGCCGGCGCCGGCGGCGCGGTGGACCTGCCCAGCCCGCTCGACGTCCCCGCCGACCGGCCCAACCCGCACGACTGCGCCGAAGAGCTGCAGCTGATCTTCCGCTCCTGGAACCTCGGCGCCCGCAACCGGCACGCCGAAGCCGCGCGCGCGCTCGAGCGCGTCGTCGCCCAGAACCCCCGCAACCACGACGCCTGGGCCCGCCTAGGGCGCCTGCGCATGCGCCTGGCCGACTTCACCGGCGCCGCGGAGGCCCTGGAGCGCTTCGTCGCGATCGGCCCGCCCTGGCCGCACGTCTACATGAACCTCGGGCGCTGCTACGAGGGCCTGGAGCGCTTCGAGGAGGCGGCGGACTGGATGGAGAAGGGGCTCGCGCTCGACCCGGAGAACGCGGAGGGGCTGGAGGTGATCGTCTCGCTCCTGCGCCGTCTGGGGCGGGGCGCGGACGCGCAGACCTACTTCGAGCGCTGGGAGAGCCTGACCCGCTAACCCGGAGCTCCCGCGAGCTCACGACCTGGACCGCGTCGGCTCGCGATCTGATTCACCGGCTCTCCTCTGGACCCTCGGGGCCGAGGATCGCACCCAGGGCCTGTGCGCCGTGGGCGACGCGCAGCACGGTGATGGGGGAGTCGCTGGGGTCGTCGAGCACGATCCACCGGAACACGCTTCGCCAGCGGTGGCGGTCGCCGGTCAGCTCTGGGCGCTTGACGCCCGAGTCGGGACGCTCCGCGATCTGCTCGAACGCGCGGACGAACTGACCGTGGACGTGCAGTGCTCGTTCCACGCTGTCCCGGTCCGCGACGTAGAGCAGGGTTTCGCCCAGCTCCGCTTCGGCGGTTCGCGAGAGCCGGTACCCGCCGGTCAATCCCGTCGCGCCTCGAGCCGCTCGCGCAGCCGCTCCATCGCGGAGGGGTGTGTCAGTAATTGCCACACGGAGAGATCGGCTTGAGATCATGATTCGCTCGCTGGTTGGGAGGGCCGGGGGCGGTCCCCGGGCTCGCTCCCTGGACCGTCGAGGGAGCGGTGGGTTTCACTTTCCTCGGCGGACGATCGCGAGTCCTTCCCCGGCCATGGGAGGAGCTGATGCACCGCTGCGCCGGAGCGCTCCGGCGAGGGACGAACCTCGCTCGACGGTAGGAGAGGAGCGCGACGCACGCGCTGTGCGGGCGGCGAGCCCTCTGTGCCGGAGAGGGCGTGACGGCCCGCCGCTCCCGACCGCGCGCGTTGCGCCCTAGGCCTTCGCCTTGCGCTTCGCCGAAGCCACCCAGCGCTCCTTGCGGATGCGCGAGGGCCCGATGCCGAGCTTCTCGGCCAGCTCGTCGACGTCGTCGCGATCGAGCCCGGCCAGCTTGGCGAAGGTGTTGATGCCGAAGCTGCGCAGCTTGCGCTCGAACTCCGGGCCGATGCCGTTGATCTCCTGCAGCGGGTCGTTGCGCTTCGGAGCGGGCTTCTTCTTGGCCGGTGCCTTGGCCTTCGACGGCGCGGGCTTGGACGGCGTCGCCTTGGCCTTCGGCTTGGCGGGCTTCGGCGGGGGAGTCGGCTTGACGGTCTTGGTGGGGAGCTTGGCAGCCGCCTTTTGGGCGGCTTCCTGCGCCTTCACGACCGCCTGCTCGGCCTTCGCGGCCAGCTGCTCGGCCTTGGTTGCGGTCTTCTCCGCCGCCCGTGCGCGGGACTCGGCCTCGCGCAGCTCGGCGCGCAGCGCCTTGATGCGCTGGTCGCGTTCGGCCTTCTCGCCGGACTGCGTCTCGATCCGGGCCAGGGCGCGGTCGAGCTTGCCCTGCAGCGACTTCTCCGAGGAGGTGAGCGCCGACAGCTGCTTCTTCTGCGCCTTGACCTCGTCGCGGCGCTCGGCCAGCTCGGTCTCGCGCTGGGTCAGGTTGCCGCGCGTCTCCTCGAGCCGCGCCTCGGACTGCTTCAGGCGCTTGTCGCGGGCGCGCTCGACGGCCTGGCGCTCGCGCAGCTCGCGCTCGACCTCGGAGCGCTCCTCGGTGCGTGAGCGCACCTCCTCGCCGCGCGCCTGAAGAGCGCCCTCCAGCTCGGCGACGCGCGCGACCAGCGGCTCCAGCTCGGTGACCTTGGCGCTGAGTCCGCTCGCCTGCTTGCGCTCGCGCTCCAGCTCGCCGTCGCGGGTCTTGAGCGTGCGCTTGGCCTCGGCGAGCTCGCGGCTGGCGCGCTCGAGCTCGACCGGCAGCGGCTCCAGCTCGTCCTGGCGTCCGGAGAGCTCGTCGATGCGCTCGCGCGCCTCCTCGAGGCTGGCGTCGCGCGCCTCGACCTCGCGTTCGAGCGAGGCGACGCGCTCGGGCAGCGGGGCGAGCTCCAAGAGCCGCTGCTCGCGCTCGGCGGCGGTCGCGTCGCCGGCGGAGAGGGCCGTTCGGAGCTGCTCGGTGGCCGCGTCGCGCGTGGCCTTCAGCTCGCGCTCGGACGCCTTGCGGGCCTCCTCCAGCTCGCGCTTGGCGTTGGCGCGCTCCTCGGCGACCTGGCGCGAGGCCGCTTCGCGGGCCTCGGCGAGGTCGGCCGCGCGCCTTTCCTGCTCGGCGGCGAGGGACAGGGCCTGCTCCTCGCGCGCCTCGGCCAGCTCGCGCGCGGCGGCTTCCTTCGCCGCGGCGATCTCGCCCTCGAGCTTCGTGCGCGTCTCGGTCAGCTCGAGCGCGGCGCGCGTCTCGATCTCCGAGATCTCGCTGGCCGCGCCGCCGCGCGCCTCGGACAGCTTGCGCTCGAGCGTCGCGCGCGCCTCGACGGCGGCGGCGTTCGCGCGCTCCCTCGAGGCGGTCAGCTCGCCTTCCAGCATGGCGCGGGTCTCGGCCAGCTCGGCCGTGCCCTTCTCGTGTGCGACCGCCAGCGCGCCTTCCAGCGCGGCGCGGGTCTCGGCCAGCTCGGCGGCGGAGGTCTCGCGGACGCTGGCCAGCTTCTCCTCCAGCGTGCGGCGCGTCTCCTCCAGCTCGGAGGCGGCGCGTGCGCGCTCGGACGAAAGCTCCTGCTCCAGCGCCGAGCGCGTCTCCGCGAGCTCCGCCGCGGCCGTCGCGCGCACGCCGGTCAGCTCGGCCTCGTGCCGGTCGATGAGCTGGCGCTCCTTTTCGGCGGCGCTCTCCTTCGATTCGCTCAGCTCGCTGCCCAGCGAGCCGCGCGTCTGCTCCAGCTCGAGGGCGGCGTTGGTGCGCGTCTCGTCGAGCTCACTCGCGGCCTGGGAGCGGGCTTCTTCGAGCTCGGCTTCGAGCGTCCCGCGCGTTTGCTTCAGCTCCGCAGCGGCGCTGGTGCGCGTCTCGTCGAGCTCCGCATTCAGCGAGCCGCGGGTCTGCTCGAGCTCGCGCGCGGCCTGTTCGCGGGTCTCTTCCAGCTCGGCTTCGAGCTTGCCGCGGGTCTGCTCCAGCTCGTCGGCCGCGCTGGTGCGCGTCTCTTCAAGCTCGGCTTCCAGGGCGCCGCGGGTCGCTTCGAGCTCGCTGGCGGCCTGGGTCCGGGTGCCGTCGAGCTCGGCCTCGAGCGAGGCGCGCGTCTCGGCTAGCTCGCGGGCGGCCTCTTCCTTGGCGTCGGCCAGCTCGCGCTCCAGGCGCGTGCGCGTCTCGGTCAGCTCGGCGGCGGCCTGTTCCTGGGCCTCGGCCAGGGCCTGCTCCAGCCCCGAGCGGGTGGCGGTCAGCTCGCCGGCGGCGCCGTCGCGCGTCTCCTCCAGTTCGTGCTCGAGGTTCTCGCGGGTCTCGCGCAGCAGTCGTTCGGCCTCGGTCTGCGCCTTCGCGAGCTCGTTCTCGGCGTTCTCCTTGGTGGCGCGCAGGCGCTCCTGGGAGGCGGCGTTCAGCTCCACCACGCGGCGCTCGGCGTCGGCCTCCAGCTGGTCCTTCTCGGCCTTCCAGGTGCCCTCGCGCTGCGCGAGGTCGGCCTCCAGGGTGGCAAAGCGCTCGGGGAAGGGCGACAGCTCCTCGACCCGCGCCTCGAGCCCGCGGATCCGATCCAGCTGCTCGGCGATGCGGTCTTCGCGTTCCTCGATGAAGCCGTGCAGGGCGGGCACGCCGTCGAGCGCGTAGGCGAGGCTCTCGATCTCCTGCCCGCGGCGCTCCAGTTCGGCCAGGGCGTGGTCGCGGTGCGTCTCCATCGCCCGCCGGCGTCCGCGCTCCTCGGCCAGCCGGCCGCGGCGTTCGAGGTTCTCCTCGGCGCCGTTCGAGATCTGGCTGCACGCCTCGCCCAGATCGACCTCCAGCACGGCGATGCGCTCGTCGCGGGCGAGCAGCTGCTTCTTGAGGCTGGAGGTGTGGCTGCGGGCCGAGTTGGCCTCGCGCTCGAGGTCCTCCATCGTGGCCGCGGTGCCCTCGATCTTCTGCTGCCAGGACCGCACCTGCACGCGGTTCTGGTTCAGCTCGCGGACGGCTTGCTCGCGCTCGCCTTCCGCCAGACGCACCTTTTCGGAGTAGAGGTGCTCGAGAATCCGGCGCTCGGTGCGGGTCCGTGTCCCGCGGAGCCACCATCCGAGCGCCGCGGAGGCGCCTGCGGTTCCGAGAGCGGCGAGAGCGAGTTCGAGTGACATAAATGGGCCGCGGTGGGGGGCGTGTTTTAACGGCGGCCGCAGAGCCACTCCAGGGGAAATCGGACGCCGCCGTGCTTCGGCGGCCCCCTTCGGCCGGTCGTTACCCCAGGAACGGGACGCCCTTAGCCCGTCTGGCCAGCGGCGTGCACGACCTCGATCAGGGCCTCGACGCTCTCCAGGGGAGTGTCGGGCGTGAGCCCGTGGCCCAGGTTCACGATGTGTCCGCGGGCGGGCACGCTCGCCAGGAGGGCCTGCGCCGCCGCGCGGGTGGTGTCGGGGCCGGCGAGCAGCACGGCGGGGTCGAGGTTGCCCTGGAGCGCCTTCTTCACGCCGGACTCGTCCAGCTCGGCCCGCAGCTCGCCCAGGGGCGTGCGCCAGCACAGCGAGAGGCCGTCGGTCGGGAGGTCGGCGTAGGCCCGCGCGAGATGGGGGGCTCCCTGGGCGAAGTAGATCGTGGGCACCCCGGCCTCCCCCAGCCGCTCGGCGAGCCGCCGGTGGTGGGGCTCGACGTGGGCGTGGTAGTCCGCGCGCGACAGCAGCCCGGCCCAGGAGTCGAAGATCTGCAGCACGTCCGCGCCGGCCTTGTGCTGCTCGATCATGTAGCCCGCCACCAGGTCGGTCAGGGTGCCGAGCAGGAGGTCGAGGGCATCTGAGTCCTCGGCCATCAGGGCCCGCAGCCGCGGGAAGCCCTTGCCGCCCTTGCCCTCGACGAGGTACGCGGCGATCGACCAGGGCGTGCCGGCGAAGCCGATCAGCGCGGCCTTGCCGGCCAGCTCCTGCTTCACGAGGCGCAGGGTGCTCGGGACCTCGGGCGCCACCTCTTCGGGGGCGGGCACCCTCAGCGCCTCGATCGCGGCGCGCGTGCGCAGCGGGGCCTCGATGACCGGCCCGGGATCGAAGCGGAAGTCGATCCCGAGCGCCGAGACCGGGCTCATCAGGTCGGCGAAGATGATCGCCGCGTCCAACGGGAAGCGCTCGAGCGGCTGCATCGTCACGCGGCAGGCGAGCTCGGGGTTGCGGGCGAGCTCCAGGAAGCCGTGGTCCTTGCGCAGCGCGCGGTATTCGGGCAGGTAGCGGCCCGCCTGGCGCATCATCCACAGGGGGCGGCGCGGGGTCTCTTCGCCGCGCAGGGCGCGTAGGAGTAGGTCGCTCACGGTGTCTCTTCGGGCTCCTTGGTGAAGCGGTAGCCGACGCCGCGCACGGTGTGGAAGTGCCGCGGCCTTTCGGGGTCGGGTTCGAAACGCTTGCGCAGGCGCACGATGAAGTTGTCGATCGTGCGCGTGGATGGATAGACCTCGTAGCCCCAGACCGTCTCGAGGATGTCCTCGCGCGAGACCACCGCGCCGGCGCGCTCCCACAGGCACTTGAGGATCATCGCTTCCTTGTGGGTCAGGCGCTGCTCGGCGCCGCCGGCGTCGCGGCCCACGTAGGAGGCGAGGTCGACCTCGGCCCCCGCGAAGCGCAGCGTCAGCTCGCCGTCGGCTCCGCCCGCGTACCAGCTCCGGCGCCGCAGGATGGCGGCCACGCGCAGGAGCAGCTCCTTGAGCGCGAAGGGCTTGGGCAGGTAGTCGTCGCCGCCCGCCTCGAGGCCGCGCACGCGGTCCTCCAGGGCGCCTAGCGCGGTGAGGAACAGCACCGGCACCTCGTTGCGCTCCCCGCGCAGCGTCTCGCACACGGCGTAGCCGTCGAGCCCGGGCATCATCACGTCGAGCAGCACCAGGTCGTACTCGCATGCCCGGAGCTCGGAGAGGGCCGAGGTCCCGTCGCCGACGACGAGCACGTCGTAGCCCTCGGCGACCAGGTTCTCTCCGATCGTGGCGGCGAGCAGCTCCTCGTCGTCGACGACCAGGATGCGCGGCTTGTCGGTGCTCATGAGCGCGGGTCCTCCGACGGCCACCGTAGGGTAAACACCGCGCCGCGTCCCGGGCCGTCGCTGAAGGCCTCGATGCTCCCGCCGTGGCTCTTGGCATGGCTCTTCGCGATGTAGAGCCCCAGACCCGAGCCCTTCGTCCGCCGGCGCATCTCGTCGCCGGGGCGGTAGAACTTGTCGAAGAGGCGCGCGGCCTCGGCGCGCTCGAAGCCCAGGCCCTCGTCCGTGACCGTCAGCTCGATCCGATGGGCGTCCTCGGCGGCGCGCACGGCCAGCCGCACCTCGCCGGCGGAGGAGGGCGTCGCCGCCACCGACTTGCCCGCGTTGGTCAGAAGGTTGCGTACGCACGAGCGGAAGGCCTCGGGGTCGGCGTGGACCGTCAGCCCGTCCGGCACGGCGAGCTGCAGCTCGACGCCCGGCTCCAGGTTCGGCCGCACCTGCTCGACCGCGGCATGGACCAGCGGCAGCAGCGGCTGTGTGTGCGGGCGCGGCGCCGCGTCGCCCTCCTCCAGCCGCGTGACCTCGAGCAGGTTCGACACCAGCGTCTCCAGCCGGTCGGCGTCGCGCACCATGCGTCCCGCGAGGCGCTCGGTGCCCTCGGCGTCGGGCTTGCGCAGGAGCAGCGTCTCCGCCGACAGCTTGAGGCTGGCGAGGGGGCTCTTCAGCTCGTGGCTCACCGACGCTAGGAAGTTCTGCTGGCGCTGCATCAGCGCGGTGCTCTGGCGCAGCGCCTGGAGGATCACGCCCATCCCCGCGAGCAGCACCAGCAGGAAGAAGGAGCCCTCCCAGCCGTATTGGTTCAGCCGGCTGTTGCGCTCCTCGTAGAGCTCGGCGAGCACCTCCGGCCGCACGAGCGCGCCGCGCTCGGAGTCGGCGGCGAGGTGGGGCATGAGCTCCTCGACCCGCTCCGCCGGGACCCCGGACGCGAGCAAGGCCTCGCCCGCCGCCGCGTCGGCCTGATACAGGGAAGCGAAGCGGTCGCGGATGTCGCGCGAGTGGGCCCCCTCGTCGAGGATCCACCACGCGACCTGCGCGATGCAGACGACCAGCAGCACCAGGAAGGCGATCTGGAAGGCGCGCGTCGGGCCGGAGGCCATGGTGGGCTCAGCGGGGCAGGAGCTCGGCGACCGCGGTCGCGAGCCGGTCGAGGTCGTCCTCGGTGTGGGCGAGCGACAGGAACCCGACCTCGTAGGCCGACGGGGCGAGCGAGATGCCGCGCGCGAGGAGCCCGTGGAAGAGCTCGCGGTAGCGCTCCGCGCCCGCGTCCTCGATCGCGTCGGCGCGGCGCGGCGCGGCGCCGGGCTGCAGCGACATCCAGAAGATCGAGCCGATGCGCACGAGCGCGGCGTTCCGCTCGGCGAGGATCGGACCGAGCCGCTGCTCGAGCGCGTGCCCCAGCTGCTCCAGACGCGCCCAGCCCCCGGCGCGCTCGAGCTCGCCGAGCGCCGCCAAGCCGGCCGACATCGCGACCGGGTTGCCGGACAGCGTGCCGGCCTGGTAGACGTCGCCCTCGGGCGCGAGCCGCGCCATTACGTCGGCCCGGCCGCCGAAGGCGCCGACCGGCAGGCCGCCGCCGATCACCTTGCCGTAGGTCGCGAGGTCGGGCGCGATCGCCAGCATCTCGGCCGCGCCGCCGGGCGCCAGCCGGAAGCCCGAGATCACCTCGTCGAAGATCAGGAGCGCGCCGTGCTGCGCGGTCAGCTCGCGCAGCCGCTGGAGGAACTCGCGGCGCTGCAGCAGGAGCCCGTTGTTGGCCGGCACCGGCTCGAGGATGATCGCCGCGATCTCGTCGCCGCGCTCGGCGAACAGCGCCTCGGCGCGCTCCGTGTCGTCGAGCGGCAGCACCAGCGTGCGCTCGGCGAAGGCCGCCGGCACGCCGGCGGAGGAGGGCTGCCCGAAGGTCACCAGCCCGGACCCCGCGGCGACCAGCAGGTGGTCGGCGTGGCCGTGGTAGCACCCGGCGAACTTGACCACGAGCTCGCGCCCGGTGAAGCCGCGCGCGAGGCGGATCGCGCTCATCGTCGCCTCGGTGCCGGACGACACGAAGCGCACGCGCTCCAGCGGCGCGACCAGGCGCGTGACCGTGCGGGCCAGCTCGATCTCGGCCTCGCACGGCGCGCCGAAGGTCGTCCCGTTGGCCGCCGCTGCCGCGACCGCCTCGACGACCGCGGGGTGCGCGTGGCCGAGGATCAGCGGGCCCCAGGAGCCGACGAAGTCGAGGTACTCGTTGCCGTCGACGTCCCAGGTCTTCGCGCCCGAGGCGCGGGCGAGCACCGGTGGCGTGCCGCCCACGGCGCGGAAGGCGCGCACGGGAGAGCTGACGCCTCCGGGGAGCAGCGACTCGGCCCGCTCGAACAGCGCGCGGGAGCGCTCCAGCTTCGGCTCGGTGACGTTCACAGCCAACCTCCCTGGGCGGCGTCGCGCCCGTGATAGGTGATGAGGATGTCCGCGCCGGCGCGCGACATCGCGAACAGGTTCTCGCGCACGACGTCGGCCTCGTCGAGCCAACCGCGCTCGGCCGCAGCCTTCACCGCGGCGTACTCTCCGGACACGTTGTAGGCGGCCAGCGGCAGGCGCGAGACGCTCCGCACGCGGGCGATCACGTCGAGGTAGGCGAGCGCCGGCTTGACCATCAGCATGTCGGCGCCCTCGGCCTCGTCGAGCAGCGCCTCGCGCTCGGCCTCGCGCGCGTTGCGCGGGTCCATTTGATAGCCGCGCCGATCGCCCTCGCCCGGCGCCGAGCCGGCGGCGTCGCGAAACGGACCGTAGTAGCTGGAGGCGTACTTGACCGCGTACGAGAGCAGCGCGGTCTCGACGTGCCCCGCCGCGTCCAGCGCGTCGCGCAGCGCGCCGACGCGTCCGTCCATCATGTCCGACGGCGCGACGACGTCTGCGCCGGCCTCGGAGTGGGCGACGGCCATGCGCGCGAGCGGCGCCAGGCTCGGGTCGTTCACCACGCGCCCGTCCTCGAGCAGGCCGCAGTGGCCGTGGTCGGTGTAGGCGCACAGGCAGACGTCGGTGGCGACGAGCAGGTCCGCGCCGAAGGCGCGCTTGAGCTCGCGCACCGCCGCCGGCACCGCGCCGTCCGCGTCGGTGGCGTGCTCGCCGGCGTGGCTCTTGCCGCCCTCGGACGCGAGCCCGAAGAGCAGCACGCTCCTCAGGCCGAGCTCGAGGTCGGCCTCGACCCGCCGCAGCAGCTCGGCGCGGCCCATCCGCGCGATGCCCGGCAGCGAGTCGATGCGCTCCTCGCCGCCTTCCGCCGGCAGCACGAAGTGCGGCTGCATCAGCTTGCCGCGGTCCAGGCCGGTCTCGGCAACCAGCTCGCGGAGCACGGCGGAGCCCCGCAGCCGGCGCGGTCGCGCGCGGCCCGGAGTCGCAGAGGGGGCGTCGCTCGTCATTCCGTTTCTTCCTTGGTTTGCAGGTGCCGGCCGAGCGCTTCGACCAGGCCGTCGAGCCCGCGCGTCTTGGCCTCGGCGTGGACCGTCAGCCCCGCGCGGCGCGCGGCCTCGGCGGTGGTGGGGCCGAGCGCAACCACCGCGACCTCGCCCGGCACCGAGGTCTGGTTCAGCAGCCCGCGCACCGCCGAGGGGCTGGCGAGGAACACCGCGTCGAGCGCCAGGTCGGCCAGCCGCAGCGGGGCGCCGCCGTGCTCCATCGGGCTCGTGCGGTAGACCGCCACGCGGCGCACGTCGATGCCCGCGGGGCGCAGCACGTCCTCGATGTCGACGCGGCCCTCCTGGGCCGCCGCCACCAGCACGCGCGCCGAGCGCGGCAGCGCCGCCGCGAGCTCGACGCCCAGCGAGCGGCCGGTGCCGTCCGGCGCGACGCGGTCGACGTGCCCGAAGACGCGCTTGGCCTCCGCGGCGGTCGCGGGGCCGACGCACGC
Organism: Planctomycetota bacterium; assembly: GCA_039029355.1. GTDB lineage: Bacteria > Planctomycetota > UBA1135 > UBA1135 > JBCCGI01. Next base: position 7,353 of record JBCCGI010000099.1, on the reverse strand, counting down.
GACCTGGATGCGCGCGGGGAGCTCGCCCGGGAACAGGCCCTCGACCGCGCGCACCGCGCGGCGCGAGCTGAGCGTCAGCCAGTCGCACCAGTCGAGGTCGTTCGCCAGCGCGTCGGCCGCCTCGGGCAGCGGCGAGGTCTGGATGCAGCCCAGGGTGATCGGCTCGAAGCCGCGCGTGCGCAGCAGCTCGGCCCAGGTGCGGTTGTCGTCGTGCGAGCGCGTGAGCAGCACGCGCAGCGGGTGTGCGCCGCTCACGGACGCCGCTCCGCGAAGAGCGCCCCGTAGGCCTGCCGCGCGGCGTCCTTCTCGCCCGCTGGCTCCGCGCAGGCGACGTGCGCGCGGCGCAGCTCGTCGTCGTGCTCGAGCACGGCGAAGAGGTCGAGGCCTCCGGGCGCGGCGGGGTCGACCGCCCGCGCGTGCGCACCGAAGGGGGACTGGCAGCCGGCCTCGACCAGCGCCAGGAGGCGTCGCTCCAGCTTTACCGCGCGGTGGGCGTCCGCGTCGTCGAGCTCGGCCAGCGCCGCCTGGGTGTCCGTGTCGTCGACCCGCGCCTGGCAGGCGACCGCGCCCTGCGAGGGCGCCGGGACGAAGAGCGTCGGGTCGAGGTCGACCGCGTGCAGGCGCTCGGGCGCCGCGGCGGCGCCGGCCGCGGCCAGTCGGTTCAGACCCGCGGCCGCGAGCAGGATCGCGTCGTAGTCGCCGGCGTCCAGCCGCGCCAGCCGCGTGTCGACGTTCCCGCGGAGGAAGGCCGGCTCGACGTCGGGGCGCAGCGCGTGCAGGAGCGCGATACGCCGCGCGGAGGCCGTCCCGACGCGGGCGCCCTCGCGCAGCGGCAGCGCGCCGCCGGCGTCCGGGTCGAAGGCGTCGGGCGCGATCAGCAGCCGGTCGCGCGGGTCCTCGCGCTCGGGCACCGCGGCCACGCTCAGCGCGTCCGGCGAGACCGACGGCAGGTCCTTGTAGGAATGGACGGCGAAGTCGACCTGCCCCTCGATCAGCGCCTGCTCGAGCGCGCGCACGAAGAGCCCGGGCGCGCCGACCTCGGCGAACGGGCGCGCGGTGTCCGCGTCGCCCGCGGTCTGTACGTGCACGAGCTCGACCTCGTGCCCGCGCGCTTCCAGGAGCCGCGCCACGCGCCCCGACTGGGCCAGCGCGAGGGCCGACGTGCGCGTTCCGAGCCGCAGCTTCACGCCGGCTCCTCCCGCGCTGCGAGCTCTTCGAGCAGCTCTCCGGGGGTGGCCTCCAGCTCGCGCGCGAGGTCGTCCTCGGCGTGGCGGAAGAAGGCCCGCAGCGCGTCGGCGCCGTGCTCGGCGGCCAGCTCCCGCAGCCCCGCCGAGGGCAGGTGCGCGAAGCGCCGTGCGAGGGCCTCGGCCCAGCGCTCGACGGCGGCGCGCTCGTCCGCGCCGAGTCCCGCGAGCTCGCGTCGCATCAGGCGCTCGACGCCCGCGCGCGCGGTGGACTGATAGTGCCGCTGCAGCGCGGCGAGCACCGGCGCCAGAGCACGGCTCGACGTCGAGCGGCGCCAGCGCTCCAGCGCGTCGTCGACCACCAGGCGCGCCTCGCCGGCGGCCGTGCGGCGCGCCTCGGACGTTGCCGCGGCGCGGTCGGTCAGCTCCTGCATGTCGACGCGCTCCAGCTCGAGTGCGCGCGCGTCTTCCGGCGCGACGTCGGGCGGCACCGCGAGGTCGACGACCAGCGGCGCGTGACCCGCTTCCGCGCTGGCGACGAGCCGCTCGAGCGCGCCGCGTCCCAACACCGGGCCCGGCGCCGCCGTGGCGGAGACCAGCGCCGCCACCGCGTCGGGGGCGGCGCAGAAATCGTCGAGGGCACGCGCTTGGGCAATGCCCTCTCCGCCCAGCCTGCGCGCCAGCTCCGCGGCGCGGTCGAGCGAGCGGTTGACGACCACCAGCGGCACGCCCGCGCGGGCGAGGTCCTCGCCGCAGCGCTCGGTCATCGGCGATACGCCGACCAGCGCGACCCGGCCGGGCGTGTGCGCGAGGCGACCCCGCACGGCGTCGAGCGCGAGCTCCGCCAGCGAGGTGCGGCCCTCGCCGACCGAGGTCCGCGAGCGGACCCGGCGCGCGAGCCGGAGCGCCTCCTCGAACAGCGGGCCCAGGCGCGCGCCGAGGAGCCCCTCCTCGCGCGCGCCGGCCATGGAGCGCCGCACCTGGCCGGTGATCTCGGTCTCGCCCAGCTGTGCCGAGTCGAGCCCGGCGGCGACCAGGAACAGGTGCTCGACCGCGCCCTCGCCGGACCAGGCGCGGAAGGTGCGCTCGGTCTCGCCGGGGGTGGGGGGACGGCCGGCCAGCACCTCGAAGACGCGGGCGCGCAGCGGCGACAGCGGCGTGCCCTCGGGGCGCACGAACACGACCTCGACGCGGTTGCAGGTCGCGACGTAGACGAGCTCCTCGGCGCCCAGCCGTTCGGCCAGGGCGCGCAGCGCGCGCGGGCGCTCCTCTTCCTCGACGGTGAAGCGGGCTACGCGGTCGAGCTCGCCGTGCCGCCAGGAGAGGCCGATTGCAGACAGCCGCTCCATGTCAGGGCTCCTTCTGTAGCCCTTCATCGGCAGGGGAGTGTCACACCAGGGTCATAGTCCGGCGGATTCCGCCATCGCCCGCAGGCAGCGCGGGTGATCGCCGGGCGGGTCGGCCAGGCGCAGCTCGCGGCCGCCGGCGGCGAGGAAGTCCTCGCGGCCGCGCATGCCGAGCTCCTCGATCGTCTCCAGGCCGGGGGTCAGGAAGCCCGGCGTGGCGATCAGCACGCTTGCCAGGCCGGCGCGGGCGCGCTCGACCAGCACCTGGTCGGTAGCCGGCGAGAGCCAGGCGCCGGGCCCGAACTTCGACTGGAAGGCGAGCGTGGCGGTGTCGGCGGGCCGCTCCAGGGCGGCGACGAGCGCGGCGTACGTGCGCTCGCAGGCCCCGCGGTAGGTGCTGCCCTCGCGCTTGTCGACGCGCTCGGGGATGCCGTGGAACGAGACCACCAGGTGGTCGGCCCGACCGTCCTCGAAGCGTGCCTCGGCCTCGCGCACGCGCTCGGCCAGGGCGGCGACGTAGCCGTCGGCGTCGGGCGCCAGCGGGGCCAGGCGGACGCGCTCCTCCGCGCCGAGGCGCTTGGCCGTGTCGCGCACCAGCACCTCGACCGTGCCCGAGGACGACGCGGTGGGCTGGGGGAAGAGGTGGGTCACGACGACCTGGTCGGCGCGCTCCAGGGCGCGCTCCACGACCCGGTCGACGCGCTCCTTTCCATAACGGTAGGCCAGCGACACGCGCGCCCGGCCGCCGAGCAGCTCGCCCGCCCGCTCGACCATGCGCCGCGTCGCCGCCGCCAGCGGCGAGCCGTCGGGCGTCCAGATGGCCTCGTAGGCCTCGGCCACCTTGGGCGGCCGCGTGCGCAGCACGATGCCGTGCAGGATCGGGCGCCACAGCCATTGAGGGAAGTCGACCACCATCGGGTCGGACAGGAACTCGCCCAGGAAGGCCCGGACGGCTTCGGCGGTAGGAGCCTCGGGGGTGCCGAGGTTGACGAGGATCCACTCGGTGCGCATGGGGCGTTGGAGGTTGGCGCGATTCGCCTCGACTCTCGCCCAGGCGCATGTCTGCTTCGAACCGACGCGGGAGCCGGATGCCGGATTCGCGTACCGTATCCGGCGTGCAGCGGATCGTCGTCGACCGACCGGGCGGGTACAAGCGTCTGCGGCTGGAGGAGCACCCAGGCCGCGGGCCGGGTCCGGGCGAGGTCCGGATCGAGGTCGTCGGCGCCGGGGTGAACTTCGCGGACGTGGCGGTGCGGCTAGGGCTCTACGAGTCGGCCAAGCGCTACGTCGGCTGGCCGATCACGCCGGGCTTCGAGGTCGCCGGACGCGTGGTCGAGGTCGGCGACGGCGTCGATGAGCCGCGGGTGGGCGACGAGGTGTGCGCCGTGACGCTCTTCGGCGGCTACGTGTCCGAGCTGGTGGTGCCCGCCGAGCAGGTGTTCCCGCTGCCGGCGGGGTACGCGCTGGCGGATGCGGCGGGCTTCCCGACGGTCTTCCTGACGGCGTGGTACGCGCTGCACCGGTCGCTCGCGGTGGAGCGCGGGCACACGCTGCTGGTCCACTCGGCGGCGGGGGGCGTGGGCGGTGCGCTGCTGCAGCTCGGCAAGATCGCCGGGGCGCGCTGCGTCGGGGTGGTGGGCAGCTCGGCCAAGGTCGCGGCCGCGCGCGCCCTCGGGGCCGATGTCGTGATCGACAAGTCCAGCGCCGACCTGTGGGAGGCCGCGCGCGCGGCCGCTCCGGACGGTTACGACGGCGTGCTCGACGCGAACGGCGTGGAGACGCTGCGGCGCAGCTACAAGAGCCTGGCTCCCGAGGGGCGGCTGGTCGTGTACGGCTTCCACACGATGTTCCGCCGCGGCGGCGAGCGGGCCTCGCTGCCGCGCCTCGCGCTCGGTTGGCTGCGCACGCCGCGCTTCGACCCGATCTCGATGACGAACCAGAACCGCAGCGTGATGGCCTTCAACCTGTCGTTCCTGTTCCACCGCAAGGAGGTCCTGCGGCGCGCGATGCAGGAGCTTCTGGGCTGGGCCACCGAAGGGCGGCTGCAGGCGCTGCGGACCGAGTCGGTCCCGCTGGCCGAGGCGGGCGAGGCTCACCGCCGGCTGCAGTCGGGGGAGACGGTGGGGAAGCTGGTGCTCGCGCCCTGAGCCGCGCGGGCTAGGGCTGGCGCGTCTCGTTGCGCAGCAGCCCCTCTAGCCGGTTCGCCTCGCGCTCACGGTCAGCGATCGACCCATCGGGCTGGTAGGTGACCGGGACGCCCGCGCGCCGGCTGAGCGCCACGGCGGCGCGCCCGCGCGCCCAGGCGGTGAAGATCGACGGCTCGAAGTCGCGCTCCTCGGTCGCCCCGGCGTAGGTATCGATCCGCAGCACCTGCAGCAGGAACTCGATCGGCCCGTCGTCGCCGAGCGCGAGCACCGTGCAGGCGCACTCGACGCGCACCTCGAGGTCGGGGTGCGGGTCGCCGCCGACGGCGAGCTCGACCAGGCGCTCGCGCCAGCGCTCCGCCTCGGGGAAGCCGGCCATGGCGGCGGCTGCGATCACGTCGCCGGAGTCGGCGCCGCGCGTCGGGCCGACCTCGCGCTGCTCTAGGCGCCGGACGAGGCGTTCGCCCGAGCCGCGGTGGCGGCTGTGGGCGAGCAGCAGCGCGGCGCGCACCGAGGTGACGTCCATGCCGTCGAGCGCGGACTCCAGCGCGTCGTAGCCCACGCGGTTGAAGCGCACGATGCCGGTGCCGGTGCCGGCCAGGGGATGGTGGTCGGGCGGGAGCTCCGTCGCCGCGGCGCGCGCCTCGACGACGGCCGGGTCGGCGACGGGGAAGCTGCGTTCGAGCAGCCCTTCGAAGGCGTAGGGCTCGAGCGTGTTCCAGTCCTCGGGGAGCCAGGTGCGCGGCTCCTCGACCTCGGACTCAAAGAGGGTGCACGACGAGAGCAGGAGCGGGACGAGGAGAAGCTGCAGGCGCATGGTCGACCCGGAGTGTAGTCGCGTGCGCCGCGGGAGAAAGGCCTGAGCGAAAGTGCAACCGAAAGCGGGTTCCGGCGGTCGCAGGGGGGTCGGAGCTCCGCGTGGGGCTCCGCAGCGCAACCGAACCCCGACGAAGATCCGGAGGATCTCCCGTGAAACCGAACGCCGTGCCGACCCAGGCCGTCCTCTTGCCGCTCACCCTGCTCTTCCTGGCCCCGCTGTGCGCCGCCGTCCCCTTGCCGGAGGACGCGCCGCGCCTCTTGGTGTCGACCAGCTCCGGTGTGCCGGCGGGCGCAGGCCTACCCGCGGTCGACGACGTCGACGTCCTCTTGGTGCAGGACGGGGCGCCGCCGCGGCACGTGCGCCGTCAGGGGCACTGGCTCGCGGCGGCCGGCCTCCCCGATCCGGGCGACGTGGACGCCCTGGCGCGGCGGCCCGGCGAGCTGCCCGGCACGTACCGCGCGCTGGCCTTCTCGCTGCTCTCCAACGTGGCCGGCCTGCTCGACGGCGACGTGCTCGGTCTGGCCGACGGCGGGGGCGTCGAGATCCTGGTGCCCGAGGAGGCGATCGCCCAGGCCCTGGGGGTCGCGGGCGCGTCCATCGATGTAGACGCGGTCGCGTGGGACGCAGGCGGGCGCCTGTGCCTCTCGCTCCAGAGCGACCTGGACGGCACGCTGCTCGGCACCGTGCGCAACGGCGACGTGCTGCGGCTCCTCCCGGGCGGCGGCGTCGAGCGCGTGCTGACCGAGGCCGAGGTGGACGCCAAGGCCTCGCTCGCCGCGGGCGCTCCGCAGACGGTGGGGGACGTCCACGGGATCGAGTGGGTCGAGGGCGAGCTCTGGGTCGCGATCCAGAGCCCGAGCGACCTCGACGGGGGCGTGCTCGCGTGCGGTGCCGCGCCGACCTTCGTGCTGACCGAGGCGGGCGCTGGACTGGGTGGGGAGGAGCTCGACGCGCTGACGCTCGCGGGCGACGCGGACGTCCTGCCGACCGTCGCGCTCGACCCGCAGGAGGCGCCTTCGGGCGGGACCGTGCACGTTGAGTTCCGGGGCGAGCCGGGCGGGGTGTTGCTGGTGATGTACGCGGGCGACGCGGGCTTCTTCCCCTTCGGCGGCGCATCGGGCTTCGGCGCCTGGTACATGGACGTGGCCGATCCGTGGCTGAACTCGATCCTGCTGCAGCCGGCGATGCCGCTGGTCCCGCTCGACGGCCAGGGCGCGTACGGCATCGACTACGACCTGCCTGCGGGCACCGAGGGCATCGGCCTCGCCGGCGAGCTGGGGTGGAGCTTCCAGGTCATCGACCTCGGCTCCCTGGTCGTGTCGGAGCCCTTCCGGGTGCGCACGTTCTAGCGCCTTGACGCCCGACTCCGGACCCACGACGCCGCCCGGCGTCCCCCGCGTCCCCCGCGTCGCCACGCGCCGTCCGGCGGCGTCCTGGGGCGCCTCGGGGCCCCTCCTGGTGGCCGAACCGGAGCCGAGACGGGCCGGCGGAGCGGGCTCCGCCGGCCTGCGATCAGCGGTCGTACTGCAGCATCGGGCCCGCGTCGGGCCGGTAGCAGCGCAGGCCGTCTTCGTCGGCGACCCACAGGCGGCCGTAGGGGAGCAGCGCCTTCGGCGCCTCCCAGGCGATGTACTCCCACTCGCCGTTGCGGCGCGCCGTGAAGCCGCGGCCGTCCTTGCCGTAGGCGATGATCTCCGCCTCACGCACCTCGGCGGTCCAGCCGGTCTCCGGCGCGACCAGCGCGTTGCCGGCGTGGGCGTGGCGGCGCAGGAAGGCGAAGGAGCTCGGCACGAGCTCGTCCGCGGGAACCGCCGACGCGTCGGCGCCGAGGAACGAGCTGTTCGGCTCGTGGTAGTTCG
>JBCCGI010000098.1:0-26367 GCA_039029355.1 Planctomycetota bacterium | reverse complement strand
GGTGCGCTTCCGCATCGACGGGATCCTCTACGACATGGACCCGATCCCGCGCAAGGCGCAGGAGGCCATCGTCAGCCGCGTCAAGGTGATGAGCAAGATGGACATCGCCGAGCGCCGCCTGCCCCAGGACGGCCGCGCGACCATCCGCATCGGCGACGGCGAGGTCGACGTGCGGATCAGCACCGTGCCGACGACCAACGGCGAGCGCATCGTCATGCGTCTGCTCGACAAGACGGCGCGGCTCTACACGCTGAACGAGATCGGCCTGACCGCCGAGAACGAGGAGATGCTCCGGGACTACGCGACCTGGAACCACGGCATCATCCTGGTCACCGGCCCCACCGGCTCGGGCAAGACGACGACGCTCTACGGCGTGCTCAACGAGGTCGACACGACCCAGAAGAACGTCCTGACGATCGAGGATCCGGTCGAGTACTCGCTGCCCGGCATCAGCCAGGTGCAGGTCGCGACGAAGAAGGGCCTGACCTTCGCCGCGGGGCTGCGCTCGTTCCTGCGCCAGGACCCCGACGTGATGATGGTCGGCGAGATCCGCGACCTTGAGACCGCCGAGGTCGCGATCCGCGCCGCGCTCACCGGCCACCTGGTGTTCTCGACCGTCCACACCAACGACGCCGCCAGCACGATCACGCGGATGGTCGACCAGGGCGTCGAGCCGTACCTCGTCGCCAGCTCGATGGTGCTCGTCATCGCCCAGCGCCTGGTGCGGACGATCTGCCCGCACTGCAAGGTCGTGATGCCGATCAACGACGAGTGGGCCGCGAAGCTGCGCAAGGTCGACCTGTCGCCCGACCTGCTGAACGGCGAGATCGCCTACGGCGAGGGCTGCGAGGAGTGCTTCCACTCCGGCTACTCCGGCCGGACCGCGATCTACGAGTTCCTACCCGTCGAGGAGACGCTGCGCACGCAGATCATGAACGGCGCGACCGCGTCGGAGATGAAAAAGAGCGCGATCGACCGCGGCCTGCTGACGCTCCGCAAGGACGGCCAAGGCAAGATCATCTCCGGTGTCTCGACGCCGGACGAGGTCCTGCGGGTCACGCAGCTCGACATGGGTTAGCCGCGTGCCGATCTACGAGTACAAGGCCTACGTCCAGGGTGGCGCCATGAAGACCGGCGTCATCGACGCCGACACGCCGCGCGAGGCGCGCCAGCGTCTGCGCGCCGAGAACATCCTGGTCAAGGACCTCAAGGCGAAGGGCTCTTCGGGCCGGGCGAAGAAGTCCAAGGAGGCGGGCAAGAAGGTCTCGTTCCTCGAGCGGCTTCAGAGCCTGCGCTCCACCCCCAGCGGTCCGCGCACGCGCGACCTCGAGGTCGTCGCCGGCATCACGCGTCAGCTCGGCACGCTGCTCGGGGCGGGCATCCCGCTGGCGGAAGCGCTGAACGCGATCATCGACCAGGCGGACACGCGCCGCATCGAGACCAAGTTCCGCGAGATCCGCGAGCGGATCACGTCCGGTGTTTCGCTCGGCGACTCGCTCGCCGACCACCCCGACCTCTTCAGCGATCTGTACGTCAACATGGTCCGCGCGGGTGAGGCGACCGGACAGGTCGACGTGGTGCTCACGCGCCTCGCCGACTTCCTCGCCAGCCAGCGCGCGCTGCAGCGCAAGGTCGTGTCGGCGCTCACCTATCCGGTGCTGATGATCGTCATCGGCATGCTCGTCGTGGCGATCCTGATGGCGGTGGTGGTCCCGAAGATCACCGCGATGCTGCAGGACACCGGGCAGACCATGCCGACGCCGACGCGCATCCTGGTCGGCGTCAGCGATTGGTTCCAGAACTACTGGTGGGTGCTGCTGCTCGTCATCGCCGCGATCTCGTTCACGGTCGAGCGCATCTACAAGACCGAGGGCGGGCGGCTGTTCATCGACAAGAACCTGCTGCGCCTCCCCATCGTTGGCGAGCTCCTGCGCAAGCAGGCGGTCGCGCGCTTCTGCCGCACGCTGGCGACGCTGCTCTCCAGCGGCGTGCCCGCGGTGAAGAGCCTCGAGATCACCGGCCGCGTCGTCGGCAACCGGGTGCTCTCGGACGCCACCGACCACATCCGCGTACGGATCCTCGAAGGCACCGACATCGCGACGCCGCTGAAGGCGACCGGCGTGTTCCCGCCCGTCGTCGGCTACATGGTCGCGGTCGGCGAGGCCTCGGGTGAGCTCGAGCAGATGCTCGACCGCATCTCGGATGCCTACGACGAGGAGATCGACGTCACCACCGAGCGCGTCACGACGGTGCTCGAGCCGATCATGATCGTCTTTCTTGCGGTCGTGGTGGGTTACATCGTGTGGTCGATCGTCCTACCCATCCTCAAGCTGGGGTCGCTCGGATGAGCGCTTGCCCCTATCTCCGGTACACCCACGGGGACGGCCCTCCGGCGCGGGCCGCCCTCGCGAAGCTCCTCGACGCGCCCCAGACGAGAAACACCTGTCCCTCCCTGCCATGAAGATCCGGAATCAAGTCGCGCGTAACCTGCGCGCCGGCTTTTCCCTGGCCGAGCTCATGGTCGTCATCGTCATCATCGGGCTCCTCGCGACGCTCGTGGTGCCGAACGTGATCAAGAACCTGTTCGTAGCGAACACGGGCAAGGCCAAGGCCGACATCATGTCGATCGACGAGGCCGTCAAGAGCTACGCCGTCCAGAACCAGATGAAGTACCCCGAGTCCCTGCAGGAGCTCGTGACGCCCGACCAGTCGGGCTTCGCGTTCCTCGAGGGCGAGTCGACCCCGAAGGATCCGTGGGGCAACGAGTACATCTACGAGCCGCCGAGCGCCGGCTCGCCCCAGTTCAAGATCATCTGCTACGGCGCCGACGGCGTGCCGGGCGGTGAGGGTCCCGACATGGACTTCACCAACGTCATGATCCGGGCAGGCGAGATCTAGGACCCCCATGCGCATCACCCCCGATCGCCGGCGCGACCGAGTCGATCGACAGTCGGCCGATCGACGAGCGGGCTTCTCGCTCATCGAGCTCATGGGGGTGATCATCATCCTCGGCCTGATCGGCACCGTCGCGGTGGTGTCGTGGCAGGCGCTGCTGCCCGGTGCGCGCATGAACGCGGGGATCCGCAACCTCTCGGAGGTGCTGGCGAGCGCGCGGTCCGAGGCGATCGCACGCAACTCGGTCTTCGAGATCTGGTACGACTTCGACGCGCACAAGTATTGGGTGCGCACGCCCTATCGCGTGGGCGGCGGCCTCGCGAACGTCGGCGAAGAGGACCAGCACGCGATCATGGACGAGACCCTGCTGCCCGAGTGGGGCCTCGAGCTGCTGCAGGTCACGATCGACGAAGAGACGTACACCGAGGCCGACGGCCAGGTCTACGTCCGCTTCGATCCCCTGGGCGCGTCGTCCGCCCACACGGTGGTGCTGCACCACCCGATGTTCGACAGCTACTTCACGTTAGAGGTGCTCCCCCTCACCGGCGAGATCCGCTTCCACCCGGACCAGATCTACGAGCGCGAGCCACCGCGCGACGGAGCCTTCGACTGATGCGAGTCCGATTCCGCACACCGGCCAGCGCGCGCACGCAGGCGGGCTTCACGCTCGCCGAGATCGCGGTGACGATCATCATCGTCGGCATCACGCTCCTCTGGATCCTCGAGGGGCTGAACAACGCCAAGATGACCGCGGCTCACACCCACCACATGAAGATCGCCAGCGAGCTGGCGATGCAGACGCTGGCGGAGATCGAGTCGGGCCTCTACTGGGAGGACATCGACGAGGACGGCCTCACCGGCACCTATGCCGAGGAGGGCTACGAGACCTTCGCCTGGGAGGTCGTTCTCGGCGACGAGTCCTTCCCCGACCTAGACCCCGACGACAGCCGCACGCTGGAGCACGACACCTGGGCCTACCAGCGCGAGCTCGAGGAGCAGCAGGCCTTTGAGGACGGCGACGACGACGAGGATGAGGACGACGTCGAAGAGCCGTACGAGAAGGTCAAGATCCGGGTGCAGTTCCCGCAGACCACGCAGCAGAAGCCCGAGATCATCCTCGAGCGCTGGATTCCCTGGGCCCAGGTCTACGGGCAGTCCGATGAGGACATCGAGGCCGAAGACACCGACACGGAGCCTTAGAGTGATGAAGCGATCGACGACCCACACCCCGCGCCGCGCCGGCTTCACGCTGATGGAGGTCATCGTGACGATCCTGATCATGGGTGGGATCATGGTCACGATCACCCAGATCCTGAACGCCGCGCGCAACAGCCGCGACCGCATCCACAACATGCAGGAGGCCCACCTCGCGGGCCCGGCGCTGCTCGATCGCATCGAGCGCGACCTGCGCGCGCTCGACGTCTTCAACCGCGAGGTCGGGCAGACGATCCGCATCACCAACCGCGTGATCCAGGGCCTCGACGCCGACAGCATCGACTTCGTCGCGACCACCAACGGGCTGGTGATCCAGAAGCAGGCGGCCGAGGATCGCTATGTGCGCGCCGACACGAACGAGGTCGGCTTCCGCCTGCGCGCCAACCCGAACTACGACGACTTCCTCGAGCTCTGGCGGCGCGAGGACTTCGGAGTCGACGAGGAGCCGTTCGACGACGGCAGCTACTCGTTCCTCCACGACCGCGTGAAGGGCTTCAACATCGAGGTCTTCGAGGAGGACGGGCCGGACGCGGATCCGCTGGAGAGCTGGGGCGCCGACACCGACGACTTCAACGGACTCCCGGCCCGGATCGAGATCGAGCTGAAGATCGAGCTCGCCCCGCGCCTCATCCGCGAGACGCTGATCCAGACCAAGCGCGAGGTCACCTACCGCCGCGTGTACCGCTTCCCCGAGACGCTGCGACTCGCCCAGGAGCTGCAGCCGATCCAGCGCATCCCGAACATCCCCTCGCCGACGCCCGAGCTCAACGAGGGCGGTGCGGCCGGCGCGGCGGGTGCTGCCGGCGGCGGTGCCGGTAGCCCGTTTGGCGGGCTCGGCGGTGGTGGCGGTGGCGCCGGGTCAAGCGGCGGCGGCGGCGGTGGTGGTGGCGCTGCGGGAGGCTTCGGAGGCGCCCTCGGCGGCGGCTAGGAACCGCTGCCCCGCCGGCGGCTTCCTCGCGCGCGGACGAGCGCGTCGCCTCGATAGCCGCCCCACAAAACGACAACGCCCAGCGACGCGCGTCGCTGGGCGTGTCAGCTCCGGCAGCCGCCGGGTGGCGAGCGCCTAGGCCCGTCTAGCCCCGAAGGACGCCGGCGCGCCCCGCCGGTCAGGCGCGGACGAGCTGGCCGTGGTTGTCGCAGTGCTCGCCGTGCGGGTGGTGTAGGTGTCCGTCGACGAGGTAGTCGACGTGGTCGCCGTGCGGCACGGCCGGGTGCCCGCAGTCGGGTCCGTGGACGTGCGCGGCGTCATGCCCCTGGCAGGCGTGGTCCGGCGTGCAGTCGGCGGGGTTGGCTCCGCCGACGTCGAGGCGGTGCTCGTCGACGTGGTCGCCGTGCGGATGGTGCAGGTGACCGTCGTGGAGGTAGTCGACGTGATCGCCGTGTCGCACCGCCACGTGGCCGCAGTTGGCGCCGTGCTCATGGTCGTGATTCTGGTGGATCTCGCAGCTCATCTCAGGGTTCCTCGGCGGCGTGCTCCAGCACGCCTTGGACGAGCTCGGCGACGTGACGGTCGGCGAGCGCATAGAACTGATGTTTGCCTTCCCGCCGCCGCGACAGCAGCCGCTCGCCACGTAGGACGCGCAGCCGTGCCGAGACGGTCGGCAGCGAGGTTCCCGAGAGCTCCGCCAGCTCGGTGACGCACCGCTCCCCGGGAGCCAGGAGCTCCAGGAGGCGCAGCCGGCCCGGCTCCCCCGCCGCGCGGAGGATGGCCGCTGCCCGCTCGAGTACCTCGGTCGAACAGACCGGGCTGGGCGGGATGGCGTCGTGGTCGCAGGAGGGGTTCTCGGTCACTCGATTGCTCAATCTATGATTCGTACAACTGTTTGCAAGAGCTGAAGGGGAAATCTCTTCCGGAGGCCCGCCGGGGCCGCTCCCGGGCCCCAAGGAGCCCTCAGAGCCCTCCGTGGGCCCCGCGGGCTCGCCGGTCCGCCCGGGCCGCCGGCCCGCAAGCCGCTCCCCGAGATCCTCCTGTTTCGCGGAACCCAGACCGCGAGGGGGGCATTAACGCAGCGGCGCGCGTGGCGACGTCGAGGCCCCGGCCGGGGTCGGCATCGCCCGGCAGGACGCGTCCCCCCTCATGACCTCGCGCTCCCGATTCGGGGCTATCCGCGGCAGGTCCTCGCCGCGTACAACATCGTGATGCTGGTCCCCGCGCTTGTCTTTCTCGCGGCGTTGGTCGGCGGCGCGGCGTCCTGGCTTGCCAGCTGGAACGAGCGTCGGCTCCACGTCGCGCTCGCGCTCAGCACGGGGACCTTCCTCGGGGCCGTGTTTCTGCACCTCCTGCCCGACGTCGCGGGACGCGCCGCCGCGACCGCGCACCACGGCGACGTCCACGCCCAGACGGTGGCGGTCGAGGCGCCCGCGGATCACGATCACGACCACGATCACGAAGGCGCGGAACACGCGGAGGCCGAGCCCTCCATCGGGTCGCCCCACGGCCACGGCGACCCCACCCTTTGGCTGTGCGTCCTGGCGGGCGTCCTCCTGGTGCACACGGTCGAGGCGGTGTTCCTGCGAACGACGGAGCGCGAGGAGGTCAGCCGCCACCAGAGCGTGGGGCTGATGACCCTGGTCGGCGTGTCGGTCCATGCCGCCTCCGCGGGGCTGGGGCTCTCCGCCCTGGAGGCCGGCCAATCGCTGGAGACGTCCTTCGTGGTGGCCTTCCTCACCCACAAGGCGTTCGAGAGCTTCGCGATGGTGAACGTCTTCCAGCTGGCTCACCTCCCGCGGGCGAGGACCGTCGTGGTCCTCGCTCTGTTCGCGCTCGTCACCCCGGCCTGCATGCTGGCGGGGACCCCGCTGCTCGCGGAGGCCGGCGCCGCTACCTTGGATGTGGTCACCGCGCTGGCGGCCGGCACGTTCCTCTACGTCTGCGTAGCCGAGCTCCTGCCCGAGGTCTTCCATCACCCCGGCGACAACCTCGCGAAGTTCACCTTCCTGCTGGCGGGCGTCATCCTGAGCGCGGTGCTCGTGGAGTTCGGCGCATGACGGGCTTCTTCGGCGCCTGGCTGTACGCGGTCTGGGAGATCCTGGCGCTCTCCGGCCCCTGGCTGCTCGTCGGGTTCGTGTTGGCCGGCTTCCTCCGCATCGCCCTGCCCGCCAAGCTCGTCTACCGGCACCTGGGCAAGGACAACTGGCGCTCGGTGCTGACCGCCGCGGTGGCGGGCGTCCCGATCCCGCTCTGCTCGTGCTCGGTCCTTCCGACCGCGATGTCGCTGCGCAAGAGCGGCGCGAGCAAGGGGGCGACGGCGTCGTTCCTGATCTCGACGCCCGAGACCGGCGTCGACTCCATCGGGGTCACCTGGGCCCTGATGGACCCGCTGATGACGGTCGTGCGCCCCGTCGCCGCGCTGGTGACGGCGCTCGGCTCCGGGCTCCTGGTCAACGTTCTGGTCAAGACGGGGCTCGCGCCGGACCCGCCGGCGGAGGAGGGCGAGGCCCTGGCCGCCAAGGCCCACGACCACGGTCACGACCACGGTCACGACCACGACCACGATCACGATCACGATCAAAGCCACGGTCACAGCCACAGCCACGACCACCCCGAGGAGGAGCGCGGCAGCGTTCCGCTCCGTGCCCTGCGCTACGCCTTTGGGCCGCTCCTGGACGACCTGACCCCGTGGTTCGTGTTCGGGCTCGCCCTGTCGGGCCTGATCGCCGTCCTGGTTCCCGAGGGGTTCTTCACCACCGCCGCGAGCTCGGGCTGGATCGCGATGCTCGCGATGCTGGCCATCGGCGTTCCGATCTACGTGTGCGCCACGGCGAGCACGCCGATCGCCGCCGCCCTCGTAGCGAAGGGGCTCGACCCCGGCGCGGCGCTGGTCTTCCTCTTGGCCGGCCCCGCCACCAACCTCGCCACGATCGCGGTCGTTCGCGGCTTCCTGGGCGGACGCGTGTTGCTGGCCTACCTCGCCAGCATCGCGCTGTTCTCCCTCGGCTGCGGCGCGCTGCTGGGACCGATCTACGAGCTCGTCGGTCTCGACGCCTCGGCGCGCGTCGCCGGAGCGGCCGACGCTGGGCTCGGACCGCTCGACGTCGCCGGCGGGGTGCTGGTGCTCGGACTGCTGCTGAACAGCGCGCGACGCCTTGGCCTCCACCGCTCCTGGGGGCGCGGCCTGTCGCGACTCCTCGGCCGGGTGGGGATCGATACGTCGTCGCGGGTCACGCGGCTCGCGGGCTTCGCCGCGGTCGTCCTGGCCTATCTCTCCACCGGCGTCGACGTCGTTCGCGTCGGCGAGACCGGCTTCCTGACGCGCTTCGGCAGGGTCGTTCGAACGCAGCACGAGCCGGGCCTGCTGCCGCACCTCCCCTACCCGTTCGAGCGCTTCGAGTCGGTGCGCACCGACGAGATCCGCGGCGTCGAGGTCGGCTTCAGCGACGAGGGCGAGGAGCGCGCCGCCTTCGGCTCAGCGCGTCGCGCCACGCGGGTGACCGAGGTGACGACCGGCGACGAGACCCTGCTCCAGATCCCGTACGCCGTGCACTACACCGTCGCCGACGCTTACCGGCACCGCTTCGGTGTGGCCGACTCGGTCGAGCTGATCGTCGCGCTCTCGTCGACCGCCCTTCAGCGGGCCGCGTCGCGGCGGACCACCAGCGCGATCCTGATCGACGAGCGCCGAGCGCTGGAGCTCGACGTCGCCCGCATGCTGGAGGACGAGCTGAGCTCGGTCCAGGCCGGGCTCGAGGTCGTCGCCGTGCGGATCGGGAGCATCCACGCCCCCGCGGCGGTCCACGACGCCTTCCGAGACGTCGCCAGCGCGCTCGAGGACAAGGAGCGGCTCGAGCACGAGGCTGAGGCCTACCGCGTCAGCGCGCTGACCGAGGCCCGGGGCACCGCCGCGCTGGTGCTCGAAACGGCCCGCGCGCGCGCCAGCGCGGAGACCAAGGAATCGCAGGGCCGCGCGGAGGCCTTCGAGGCCTTCCTCGGCGCGTACCGCGCCGACCCCGGGTCGACGCTGCTGCGGCTGCAGCTCGACTCGCTCCCGCGGAGCCTGAAGGGCGCTCGGGTCGTCTTCCAGCTGGGAGACGAGGTCGAGGTCGTGAACATGCCGCCCTTTGCCATGGACGAAGATCAATGACCGCCGGACCCAAGCAGACCAAGCTCATTGGGCCGCTCCTCCTCCTGAACGCGGCCGGACTCGGCCTTCTGGCCTGGCTGTGCGCCTTCCTGGTGCCGGAAGACGAGTACGCCCTCGTCATGCGCTTCGGCGCGCCGAGCCGCACGATCGAGACCGCGGGGCTGCACTTCAAGTGGCCGCCGCCGGTCGACGCCGTCGTGCGCGTGGACCGGCGCATGAGCCTGCTCGACCCCTCTCCGGACGAGTACCTGACCCGCGACAAGAAGAACGTCATCGTCGACAGCTTCCTCGCGTGGTCCGTCGTGGATCCGCTGCTGTACTACAAGAGCGTCAGCGACCGCACCGGCGCCGAGGCGCGGCTGACCGAGCTCCTGCGCGCCGCCGTCGGCGACGTGATGGCGAGCTACGACTTCGCCGACATCATCTCGCACGCAGCCGAGAGCGAGGACACGCTGCAGACGGTCAACCACGACCTGACCGAGGCCGTCGCGGCGCGCAGCGAGGCGAGCTTCGGCATCGCCGTCTCCGCGGCGCGCGTCAAGCGGCTCAACTTCCCCCAGCAGAACAAGCTCGCCGTCTTCCGCCGCATGGAGGCCGAGCGCAAGCGGGAGGCCAACGCGTACCGCTCCGAAGGCGCGGCGCGGTACGCCGAGATCAAGGCCGAGACCGACCGCCAGGAGGCCGAGATCCTGGCCGAAGCCGACCTCTCGGCGCGCAAGATCCGGGGCGAGGCCGAGGCCGCGGCCGCACGCATCTACAACGAGGCGATCGCCCAGGACCCCGAGCTGTATCGCTTCGTGCGCTCCATCGAGGCGTTGGAAGGCGTGCTCGACGAACGCTCGCTCCTGATCCTCGACTCGGACCACGAGCTGGCGCGCCTGTTCGAGAGGCCCGAGGCACCGGCCCCCGCCGACCCGGGCGCCACGGAGGAGTGAGGCCGGCGGTGACCAAGCTGCGGTCGTTCCTGGTTGGGCTGTTCGTCCTGCTCGTCTACGTCGGCTTCGCGTCGACCTGGACCGTGCGCCAGAACGAGGAGGGCGTGCGCGTGCGGCTCGGACGTCCGGTCGGCACGGTGTCCGGCGGCCTCCACGTGACGCTGCCCTACCCCATCGAGCGCATCGTCCGCGTCCCCACCACCGAGGTGCGCGTCGTCCAGGTCGGCTTCTCGCCCGACGACGGGCTGGATCTCTTTCGCAGCGCGACCCAGAGCGACAGCCATTGGCTGACGGGCGACACGAACATCGTCGAGCTGCGCGCCGACGTGCTGTACACCGTCACCGACCCGGTCGCGTACCTCTACGGCTTCGCCGCGTCGGACGCGGGGACGACGCACGAGGACCTGATCCGGGCCGCGAGCGAGACCGTACTGACGCGCCTGCTGGCCGGCACCACGATCGAGTCGACGCTGGCCACCGGCAAGATCGAGCTCTCACGGCGCGGCCTGCGGGAGACCCAGAGCCTGCTGGACGAGCTGCGGGCGGGGGTGCGGCTCTCGGCCATGAACATCGCCGAGGTCAACCCGCCCGACCGCGTCATCAGCGCCTTCAACGACGTCTCCTCGGCCAAGGCCGACCGCGACCGCCTGCTGGCCGAGGCCGAGGGGATCGCCGGCACGGTCCTGCCGCGGGCCCAGGCGCGCGCCCGCGAGGCGACCCAATCGGCGCACACCTTCTCGAACGAGCTGACCAGCCGCGCGCTCGGCGAAGCCGAGAGCTTCGTCAAGCTCGCGACCGAGGTGGCGAAGAACCCGCAGGCCTCGCGCGAGCGGCTGTGGCTCGAGTCGATCGAGCGGATCCTCAGGAAGACGGACGAACGGGTCGTCCCCCCGGGGAGCAAGGTGTACGTGGCCCGCTAGCCCGCGCCCAGCTCCGGCGTCGCGAGCTCCTGGTCGGCGCCCTCCCCCTCGAGCAGCTCTAGTCCCGGGAAGGGATTGGGGAGCTCCGACCAGCTCTCCGGATCAGCCAGCGTCAGCTTGTCCAGCAGGCACGCGTCCAGGCGCGCGCGCATCATCGCTTCGTCGAGCCCCTGGCCGATGAAGACCAGCGACTGCGCCCGGTCGCCGTACGTCGGATGCCAGTTGGGCATATCGTCGGGACGCTCGCCGTCCGGATGCGCCCAGTCCTCGCGCGGGATCGAGGCCCACCACGTGCCGGCCGGGGTCACGCTGTTGATGCCTCCCGCCTGGGCGAGCTCGTACGCGCAGCGATCGTCGGCCGCGACCCAGAAGAAGCCCTTCGAGCGCAGCACGCCCTTCCAGAGCTCGCCGTCGTTGACCAGCTCCCACAGCCTCTCCGCGTCGAACGGGAGCGGCGTTCGGTACGTGAAGCTGGAGATCCCGTACTCCTCGGTCTCCGGCGTATGCTCGCCCTGAAGCTCGCGGATCCAGCCGGCGGAGTTCTCGGCCTTCTCATAGTCGAACAGGCCGGTGTTCAGAACGCAGTCGAGCGGCACCTGCGAGCGCGTCGTGGGCACGACGCGCGCGCCGGGGTTGAGGGCGGCGAGCACGGCTTCCACCTCGCGCGCCTGGCTCTCGTCGAGGAGGTCGAGCTTGTTGAGCAGGATGACGTCCGCGAACTCGACCTGGTCGATGAGGAGGTTCGTCACGGTGCGGTCGTCGTCCTCCCCCAGCGACTCGCCACGGTCCGCCAGGTCCTCCGCCTCGTAGTAGTCGCGCAGGAACGACGCGCCGTCCACCACGGTGACCATCGTGTCCAGCCGCGCGACGTTGCCGAGGCTGACGCCTTCCTCGTCCTCGAAGGTGAAGGTCTGCGCCACGGGGATCGGCTCCGAGATGCCGGTGGACTCGATCAGCAGGTAGTCGAAGCGCTGCTCGCTCGCGAGTCGCGCCACCTCGGCCAGCAGGTCGTCCCGCAGCGTGCAGCAGATGCAGCCGTTCGACATCTCGACCAGCTTCTCCTCGGTGCGCGACAGCTGCGCACCGCCGCGCTCGACCAGCGCGGCGTCGATGTTCACCTCGCTCATGTCGTTGACGATCACGGCGACCCGCAGGCCTTCGCGGTTGTTGAGGACCTGGTTGAGGAGCGTGGTCTTACCCGCTCCCAGGAACCCGGACAGAACGGTCACGGGGAGGCGGTCGTCGGCCGCCTTGCTAACATCGGTCATCGTGCGCTCCGAGTTTGCAGTCTCAGGAGAGAGGATCCGTCGCAGAGGCCCGCGAGCTCAGGCACTCTCCAACAGGATGCCGGCCGGCCCGCTCGAGTTCCCGCGGGCCGCTCGAAAGGACGAAACCGGCCTAATCCCTCACCATCCGCCGCGATCCGACGAAGGTCGCGACCAGGAGCAGGCCGGCCGACAGCACGGCCAGCATCCGGAAGTCCGTCGAGCGCATGACGTTCAGGCTCGACGCCACGCTCAGGTCGGGGGCGTTGAGGCTCGCGAGCGTAAAGACCAGGCCGTAGCGCTCGAAGGTCAGCGAGCTGAGCACCTGGAAGGCCTCAAAGCGGTGCCCCAGCAGGTTGAGCGTGCCGATCATCAGCAGGTAGCCGAACGAGAGCAGGTTGGGCGCCGCCTGGTTCTTCGCGAAGGACGAGATCAAGAGGCCCACCGCGAAGTACCCACAGGTCAACGCGACCAGGGTCGCCCAGAAGAGCAGCGAGCTCAGCACCGCGGGCCGCAGCGCCCCCATCACGAGCGCCGACGTGCCGAGGGCCAACCCGCCGTGCACGAAGCCCTTCGCGAGGACGAGCTCGAAGTAGGTCGC
This sequence comes from Planctomycetota bacterium, assembly GCA_039029355.1. Lineage (GTDB taxonomy): Bacteria > Planctomycetota > UBA1135 > UBA1135 > JBCCGI01. The sequence goes on along the minus strand of JBCCGI010000098.1, from coordinate 13,455 downwards.
CGGCGTCAGCAGCAGCGCGCGCAACGCCCCGCGCTCGCGCTCCTGGGCAGTCAGCGAGACCAGTAGCCCGCAGGCCGCGAAGAACAGGATCGTCGTCAAGAGCGCTGTCCCGACCAGCGAGAGGCTCACCAGGTCGGCCACCGAGACGTCCTCGAGCGCGTTCCGCGTCGACGCGGCGTCCGGGGGCGGAGTGAGCGGCTGGATCGACTCCAGGAACTGCGGGACCTCGCCGAAGTGCTCGACCGAGGCCGCCAGGAACCACCGCGTCACCGACCACAGGATCTTGGGATCGGAGCCCGGGTAGCGGTAGCGCACGTGGCGCCGCGTCACCTGCTCGCTCGGGTCGAAGACCGGAGGACGCAGCTCGATGACGCACGTCGTCGCGGTGTAGTCCTCCGACGCGACCTCGCGGAAGTCGACGAAGCGGATTCCGAGCGCGCGCGGCGCGCGCTGCTTCAGGAACTGGACCCAGGGGCCGTCCTCCCAGTAGACGATCCAGGCCGACTCGGGACGCGGGCCGGCGGCGGCCTCGCCCGCCTCCTCCTCGACCAGGCCGCTCGACCCGACCAGGAGCGCGACGACGACCATCAGGCCCAGCAGCATCAGGGCAGGGCCGTTCCGAAGTAGGCGCGCGACGTCCTTCCAGATCAGCGTGCGCAGGACGTAGGGACGCAGCCTCACTTGTACGCCTCCCCGGTCAGCTTGCGGAACACGTCCTCGAAGCGGAAGTCCAGCGAGTGCACGCGCACGCCGGGCTGGGCGCGGATCAGGTCGCCGAGCTCGGCGCGCGAGTCGGCGTCGTCGAGGTCGTAGAGCTGCCGCAGCGTCCGCCCCTGGGCGTCGATCTCGATCCGCACCTTGCGCTCGGCATGGCGCGTCATGAAGGCGACCGGAGTGTCGCAGTCGAGCAGCCGGCCGCGCGACAGGATGGCGACGCGGTCGCAGATCTCCTCGACCTCGGCCATGTTGTGCGTGGTCAGGAACACCGTGGTCCCCTGCTCGCGCAGCTCCGTCAGGATGCGGCGGACGACTCCGGTGGAGTGCGCATCGAGGTTGGCGGTCGGCTCGTCGCAGAAGAGGACCTTCGGCCTGTGCAGGATCTCGCGTGCGATCAGGAGCTTCTTGCGCATGCCCTTGGAGTAGCGCGAGACGGTGAGGCCGGCGGCTTCAGAGAGCTCGAGGCGCGCGAGCGCTTCGTCGACGCGCTGCTTGGGCAGCCGGTACAGCGAGGCGAAGATGCGCAGGTTGTCGCGACCGCTGAGCTCCTCGAAGTGGTCCTCGGTGTCCGGCACGTAGCCGCACAGCGGTTTGACCTTGTCGAGCCGGGCGGGGATCGGATGCCCAGCGATCCGCACCGCGCCCGAGGTCGGACGCAGCACGCCCGTCAGGACGCGGATGGTCGTCGTCTTGCCGGCGCCGTTCGGGCCGAGGAAGCCGAAGATCTGCCCCGGCTCGGCCGCGAGCGAGAGCCCATCCACGGCGACGAAAGAGCCGAAGCGGACGCAGAGCTGGTCGATTTCGATCATCGTGACTGGCCGCGGCGGCTCACAGGAAGGCCCAGCTCGCCGTCCGGTCGGGGCCGAACATCATGACCGCGCGAGTCCCGAAGCGGACCACCGGAGCGCCCTCCTTCTCGCGGGTCGTGGAGAGCTCGATCCCCACCAGGCCGGTCCGGCCGCCGGAAGGCTCGACGAGGGAGAGGCACCAGTCGCGACCCTGGAGGCGGACGCAGCCCTCGGCTTCGGCCCGGTCGTAGCCGACGGCCTCGAGCTGGCGGGCGATCCCGCCGCGCAGCTCCTCGGGCAACGCGAGGGTCACGCCGGTCACGTTCTCGAGCAGCCGCTCCGAATCGAAGCGCGGCGCCAGGAAGTCCGCGCGTCGCACCCCGTTCTCCGCGGCCGAGCGCTCAGGGTAGAGCCAGGGCAGAAACTCGGGCCGATACGCGCTCGCCCAGACGACGACGGTCGGGCTCGCGAGCGTGTCGGGGTGGAGCAGCACCTCGTACCAGGGGACGGGCGGAGTCGCGCGCCTCCACTCGTGCTGTTGCCGGATCACCTCGCCGCCGAGACGGTCGTTCCAGACCCGCTCGACGTCGTCGAGGTGCGCGGGGTCGTCGACGCCCAGCGCCAGCCCCACCTTGCCGACGGGCTCTCCGAAGCGGTTGTCCGGGCCGAGGAGCTCGATGTAGGTGTCCTTGCCGCGGATGTAGAGCGAGACGCTGCGCTCGTCGACGGCGGAGAAGTCCGGGAGCCCCGTGTCGACGGCCGCGAAGCTCTCGCCGAGGAAGTCACTCGCGCGCAGCGCCGCGAAGGTCTCTTCGTCGAGCACCGCGTAGAAATGGTTCAGCGCCACGCTGGCGGACGGCGGCAGGGTCTGCGCGACGCGACGCTTCTCGCGCTCGAGCTCGACGACCTCGGTCCCGACCCGCATCCAGTCGGGCGCCGGCGCATCCTGCAGGTAGTGGTCGAACCACTCGAGGATGCGGCGGTGGTAGTCGACCTGGTTGGCCTCCTGCCGGAAGCCGTGGTCCTCCCCCTCGTAGGCCAGCAGGACGACCTGCTTCCCGGCCCGGCGCGCGTAGTTGTAGAAGACGCTCGACTGGAAGAACTCGACGACGCCGTCCTCGAGCCCGTGCGCCAGCAGCATCGGCGTGTCGAGGTCCTGGACTCCGTGAAGCGGCGAGTTGCGTCGGTGCGCCTCGGGGTCCTCCCAGAAAGGCACCTCCATGCGCGCTTGGCCGGTCTCCCAGTGATCCGGCTCCGCGGTCCCCGTCCCCCAGTGGATCTGCCCCATGAAGCTGACGAAGTCCGTCAGCGGGGCGCCCGCGACCGAAGCCGCGAAGAGCTCGGTGCGCGTGGGAAGGTACGCCGCCTGGTAGCCGCCCCAGGAATGCCCCACGAGCCCCACGCGCGCCTCATCGACCAAGCCCCGCTCCACCACCGAACCGATGGCCGGCCGCACGGCCTCGATGGCGCAGATGCCCGGGTCCCGCGGCCGGTAGGCGATGTCCATCAGCAGCACGAAGTAGCCGCGCTGCGTCCACGTCGTGAAGTTGTAGTAGTCGCGCTCGTCCGGCACGTCGTAGATGTGGACCCACGGCGTCTCCTTCTCATAGGTCCAGACGATCATCGGATACCGCCGCGACGGATCGTGATCCGCGGGGTAGTAGAGGGCCGCCTGAAGCGGCACGCCGGCCTCGCTGTCGAAGTTCACGAGCTCGGCTCGGGTCCAGGCGTAGTCGGCCTGAAACGGGTTCGTCTCGGTCACCTGCCGCGCGCCCGCCAGATCGGGGCCGCTGACGAAGAAGTCGGGCGAGTCGTCGACCGCCTCGAGCGTGAACACGAACGTCTCCGCCTCCTCCGCCCGGGTCAGCCGCCAGGGCATCTTGTCGACGAAGAGCAGCGACTCGGCGACCGCGGCGGCCGGGAGGAGGCGGGCGAAGCCACGCTGCTCGGAGCGCTCGCTCCAGGTCCGGAAGTAGAGCGCATCGTCGGGGTCGAAGGACTCCTCGTCCTCGTCCAGGTCGACCACGCGGTGCTGCACGCCTTCTTCGGCACCCCGCGTCAGGCGGGTAGCCGAGCCGCCGTCCGGCGCCACGCGCCAGACGTCGTAGCGATCGTACAGCAGCACCGCCTCGTCGTCGCCGAGCCAGCCTCCGACGCCGTACGGCGGAAGCATGTCCGTCGGCGTGTCGTACTCCTCGTCGGCGAAGCTGCTGTCCAGCTCACGCGTGAGGTTCACGCGCCGGCCGTCCGCCAGGCGGACGCACGCGTAGCTCACGCCGTCGAAGGTCAGCAGGTAGCGTCCGCCGGCCGAGGGCCACGAGTAGCGCACCCGCTCGAGCAGCCTGGTCCGCTCGCCCTGCTCCAGGTCGACCCTCCAGACGTCGTGGAAGGGACGGCCGAACATGGCTCCCCAGGGGTACGGCTCGCTGATCTGCTCGAGCGCGAAGCTCCAGCCCTCGAGCACCGTGGCCCGAGCGAGCGGGTCCGTGCCGACCTGAATCACGTCCGCCCGGTCGAGGTTCCAGACGGCGCGCAGCGCCCGCTCGCGGTCCTCCTTCTCACGGACCTTCTGCTCGGGGAAGATCCGCACGTCGCCGGGGTGCCAGACCTGCACTCCGGAGAGCTCTTCCTCGTCCTCGCCTTCGGGCTGTTCCTTGGGGTCGGACGACCCGGCCTTCCGCAGTCCGAAAGAGAGCTTGTCACCGGCGTCGGACCAGCGGAGCGACTCGAAGCGAACCGCGTCCATCCCGGCCGGCACGGCGCCTGCCTCCGGGTCGAGGACGAAGCCCGCCGCGGCGTCGGTGCCGACGTCTCTCCAGGCGAGCACCGCCTGCGCGGGCTCTTCGTCGCCGGCGTCGGCGCGCGACCGAAAGACCGCCAGGTGCGGGGCCTCTTCACACCAGGCGAGGCCGCCGTAGTCCGAGGCGGAGGTGTCCAGGCTCAGCAGCCTGTCGGCGCGGGGATCGTACAGGCGGACGCCGTTGCCGCCGTCGGCCTCGGTCCGGACCACGAAGGCGAGCAGGGGTGCGGTTTCGCTCCAGGCGAACTCGGTTACGTTGCCGAACGTCAGCTCGCCGCCGGCGAGGTCCAGGACCCTCAGGTCGGCCGGCCGCGGCTCGCGCCCCTCGTCGGCATGGCCGTGCAGCGCCACGTAGCGGCCGGACTCGTCGAACCGCGCCGCGCGGACTCCGTCGAAGGTGCGCACGTCGCCGCCGGCGAGATCGCGGAGGGCCGCCCCCGCGCGCAGCGGCTTGCCCGCTCGCTCCGTGCGCTTTCGCTCTTCCTCGGAGTGCCCCGTCGTCCAGAGCAGGTGCTTCGAATCCTTCGAGAAGCGCGGCTTCGATCCGAACGGAGCGACGTGCTCGGCTTCTCCGACCAGCGAACGGACGCGGAGCTCGTCCCGGCCGTTCACCCGCTCGACCGGAAAGGCGAGCCACTGCCCGTCGGGCGAGATCGCGTGCGGGCCGCGCCCGAAGCTCTCCCACCGGCCGTAGTCGGACGGCGTCAGGAGCGGGCGCGCCTGCTCCGGCGGCGTACCCTGGCCCTCCGGCTCCTGAGCGGGCGCCGCGAGCACCAGGTGGGCTATCGGCAAATAGATTGAAAGTGTAGAGAAGAGCATCACCCGGAGAGCCCTGACCGGCGACCGATCGCGACGTAGCCAGTGCAAATGCCTGCGCGGCGCCCGGGGTTCCGGGAAATACAGGCGACTTGCGCCCCCGCGCCCGCGTCGAGCGGTTCGCTTCTTTCCCCGGGTTCGGCGTCTACGGACCGCGCCGAGCGGAGTCCTTCCTTACGTCGGCGGACCTCGACCGCCGGCCCGGCCGGGCTGCCAACCGGAAATCCCCTCCCTCCCCGCGACGAATAGCTTCCCATGACGACTCTCTTTGCCACCGGTGTCCTCGCCTGCCTCGCCTCCGCCTCCGGCACCGTTTGGATCGTCGACGACGACGGCGGAGCGGGGGTCGACTTCACCGACCTGCCGGCGGCGGTCGATGCGGCACAGAGCGGAGACACGATCCTGGTTCAGGATGGAGAGTACTCGGCCTTCGCGATCAGCGGAAAGGGCCTGAACGTGATCGCGGACACCGGGCAAGCGCCTTCGATCGGAGGCGGCGTCGCCGTCCAGGGCCTGGCCGCCGACCAGGTGGTGCTGCTGCGCGGGCTCGAAGTGGCCAACGTGCCGGGAGCCGGCGGCGGCGAGGGCTTGGACCTGCGGATCAACCAGGGAGCGGTGTGGCTGGAGGACTGCACCTTCACGGGCGCCGACGGCTTCAACGACGGCTCGTTCAGCCTGGAGGTCGCGGCCGGAAAGACCGGCGCCAACGTCGAGCAGTGCGCGGACGTCGTCTTCACGCGCTGTACGCTGACGGGCGGCAAGGGCGCCGACATCCTCCAGTTCTTCGCGGACTCCTCGGGGGTCGGCGGACGCGGGCTCTCCGTCGCCGACTCGACCGTCGCCTGCTGGCAAACGAGCCTCTCGGGGGGCAAGGCCGGCAGCGACCTGGACGGCAGCGAGTTCCCGACGACCTCCAAGACCGGCGGCGACGGAGCGCGGCTCGCGTCGGGGCTGCTCTTCCTCAGCGGCTCCCAGGTGACCGGAGGCCAAGGGGGCGCCGCCGACTACTTCTTCAAGGGCATCGCGTTCTGCACGAGCGGCGGCGCCGGAGGCGCGGGGCTCGCACTCGACGGAGGCGAGGTGAGGCCGCTCGACTCGTCGTTCGCCGGCGGCCCCGGCGGGACGGCCAGCGCGCTGGTGACGATCGCGGGCTGCTCCGGAGGCACCGCGGGCGCGCAGATCGAGTTCAACGGCGGCCTCAACACGCCGCTAGCCGGCACGACCAAGGGGTTGCAGGTGCCCGCGCCGTTCCGCGCCCAGGTCGCCGACTCGATCGTCTACGAGGGCGAGGCCGGCGACGCGGTGTTCCTGCTCGTCGGGCCGCCCGACGAGATCGCCTTCCTCGACCCGATCGCGGGCGCGCTCGCCCTGGGTCTGACGCCGGTGACGCTGTTCGCCGGCGTGGTGCCCGCGAGCGGAGTCCTCACGCAGGCCGCGAGCTTCCAAGCGGTCCCCGGCGGAGCTTCGTCGCAGCTGCTCGGAACCCAGGCGGTCTTCGTGAGCGCGACCGGCAACATCACCGCCGGGGCGAGCTCGGGAGCCGTCCTGCTGGCGCCGGGCTTCTGACCCCGGAGCTCGGGCCCAACGAGGACGCCCAAAGCGCATCGTCGTTGGGCGCGCGCGTGATCGGAACGATCTGCCTGTTCGCGGGCCACTCCATCGCAGCGCCGCGCCTCCGCTCCCCCCACCGATTCAGCCCCCTCGGGCACCAGTACGGCGGCGACGGGGCCACGCGCGTACGAGGACAAGCTGGGCGGCCGGACCTTCGCGATGGCCGCAAAGGGCGCCTTCCCTCAGCCCGGGAACCAAGGGCGCTGCCGCGCCACCTCCGACACCGCAGTCGGATTCCAGCTCCGCCCCTGACGGCGGGCGAGCTGCGGGCGGCGTGGCTCCGCCGCGACGCGGCGCGATCGGAGCTGCCCGCCCCTCCTAGCGGACCGCGCTGCCCAGCGTCTCGCGACCGCCGAGATACGAGCGCAGCGCCGGCGGCACGCCGATGCGGCCGTCTTCCTGCTGGTGGTTCTCCAGCAGCGCGATGAGCAGCCGCGTGCTCGCCGCGACGGTGTTGTTCAGCGTGTGGCAGAAGCGCGTCTTCTTGTCCTCGTCGCGGTAGCGCAACTTCAGGCGCCGCGCCTGGTAGTCGTGGAAGCGCGAGGCCGAGTGCGTCTCGCCGTAGTTCTCGCGGCCCGGCATCCAGGTCTCGATGTCGAACTTCTGGACCTGCGGGGAGCCGAGGTCGCCGCCGCACACGTTCACCACGCGATACGGCAGCTCGAAGGCCTGCAGCAGCTCCTCGGAGTTGCCGAGGATCGAGCGGTGGTGCTCGACCGAGCGCGCCTCGTCGGCGACGTCGAGCACGACCTGCTCGACCTTCTGGAACTGGTGCACGCGGTAGAGTCCGCGCGTGTCCTTGCCGTAGGTGCCCGCCTCGCGGCGGAAGCAGCTGGTCCACGCGACGTAGCGCAGCGGCAGCTTGTCGAGGGAGAGGATCTCGCCGGCGTGCAGCGAGGTGACCGGCACCTCGGAGGTGCCGACGAGGTAGAGGTCGTCGCGCTCGTCGGTGGCGTAGGTCTGGTCCTCGCCGCCGGGGAAGAAGCCGGTGCCCAGCAGCGGATCGGCGCGCACGAGCACCGGCACCGACAGCGGCGTGAAGCCCTTGGCGACCATGTGGTCGAGCGCGAAGCGCATCACGGCGTTCTCGAGCAGCGCCAGGTCGCCCTTGAGCACGTAGTTGCGGCTGCCCGCGAGGCGTGCGCCGGCCTCGACGTCGAGCCAGTCGTGCCGCGAGCCCAGCTCGACGTGGTCGAACGGATCGAAGCCGAAGCGGGTCGGCTCCCCCACCTTGCGCAGCTCGACGTTGTCGGTGTCGTCCGCTCCGTCCGGCACCTCTTCGGAGGGCACGTTCGGGATGCGGAGCAGCGCCGTCTCCATCTCGGACTGGGCGGCCGACAGGCGCTCCTCCAAACCCTTCAGCTCGTCCTTCAGCTCCTTCTGCTCGGCGAGCAGCCCCTCGCGCTCCTCCGGCGAGGCCTTGGAGATCGACTTGCCCGCCGCCTTCTGGCGCGAGCGCAGGTCGTCCACCCGAACGCCGACCTCGCGGCGGACGGCGTCCAGCTCGATGACGCGATCGACGTCGCAGGGGATGCGCTTCTTCTCCGCCCCCGCCTTGACCAGCCCGGGGTTCTCGCGGACGAACTTGAGGTCGAGCACTCGCTATCTCCAGTCGGACTCGATCTTGCCGAACAGCTTGTTCTTCTTCTCGAACAGCTGGGCTTCGAAGTTGTCGCCGCTCTTCTTGTTCAGGCTCATGTCGAACGGGAACCAGGCGTACTTGAAGCCGTTGTCCGTCACCTCCTGCTGGGTGTCGGCGCGCTTCATGCCCTCGCCCTTGGTGCCGCGCTTCTTGCCCTCTTGCCGGATCGACACGTCCGGGCGCGCGACGCAGTTCCACAGGCGCTGGTAGCTCTCGTTCGCCACGCCGCGCACGTTGATCGAGGTGCCGATCACGGTGACCTGCTCCTCGTCCTGCTCGGCGTAGAAGTCGTACTTGAACGGGCCGCCGAGGTTGATCGTGGTCGTCTTGTCGGCCTCGATCGTCCACACCTCGGTGTCGTCGGTCGGGACGACCAGGGCCTTCGACATCTGCGCCTTCTTGCCCTTGCTGACCTGGCCGAGGAACAGCTCGTAGCGCCCGGCCGGCACCTTCACGCCGCCCTTGGACGCCATCAGGTCGAAGTAGCAGTTCTCGAACTTGCTCTTCGACGCGCCCTTGATGACGAGCCAGTCGGCCTTGAGGCCCTTCATGCTGAGCTTGACCGTGCCGGTCTTCAGCCCGGGCACCGGGGCGGCGGTGATCTCCTGGCCGCTCTCGTCGGACTCGACCTTGTACCAGGTGTCGCCCACCTGCAGGAACTCGCTCCACGGCACGGCCACCTTGGAGCTGCCGACGACGACCGAGTCCATGTCCATCTGGAAGTGGTTCTCGACCAGCCCGATGTGCCCCCACGGGATCGGATCGCTGCCGTACTTGGCGTCCATGTTGTCGTCGAGGATGCGGATCGGCGTCTCGCCGATCATCGTCACCAGGCTCGACGCGGGAGCGATATAGACGCTGAGGTTCTCGTCGCTCGGGCCGAGGTTGAACTGCATCCCGTTGTACGTGTCGCGCTGCGCGCCGACCGCGGTCAGGAAGGCCCACGGACGCGCCTCGTCGCCGCTGCCCAGCGTGACCTGGATCGGCGTGATGTTGCCGGTCAGCGGGATGTCGATGTCGCCTTCCCCGTCGTGGTCGAGGTCGACGACGACCTTCGAAGAGCCGCTGCGGATGATCTGCGGCGACTTCTCGATCGAGGCGAACTTGGTGGTCGACCCCTTCGCGGTCATCGCTAGGGTGCCCCACATCGCGTACAGCTCGTCGCCCGCGTAGATCGGACGGCGGTAGGCGGTGATGTCCTCGACCAACTCGAAGCTGGTCGCGAGCGAGCTCCCCGCCTCGATCTTGTCGACCGGGTCCAGGGCTTCGGGGTCGAGCTTCTCGGGATCGCCGTGGCCGGTCTTCTCGAGGTGCATCCAGCGCTCTTTGGTGGTCGAGTACAGGATGTCCTTGAGCCCGATCTTCTCGCGCAGCTGGACCGACTTCTTGAAGGCGTCGTGCGCCTGCTTCAGGTCGGCGTCGTTGCCGCGCAGGAACTCGTCGAACGACTTGCCCCAGAGCAGGTACGCCTGGGAGGCGTAGTAGTAGTCGCCGATCTTCTCGAACGACTCGCCCAGCGCCTTCATCTCGGTGCCGAGGGCGCCGAACTTGGTCTTGTCCTTGGCCGCCTCGGCCGCGACGAACTCCTTGTTCCGCAGGCGGTACTGCGTCGCGAGCTTGCGGCGGTGCTCCTTCACCTCCGGACGCATGAGCGAGAAGAACTCGTACATCGTGTCCGGGAAGCTCGTCTTGTGGATCGCCTTCCAGGCCTTGGTGAGGGCGGAGATATCCTCCTCCAACTTCTCGTTGGACTCGTTCGAGATCGCCTCGCAGATCTCGATGATCTTGTAGACCGCCTGGTCCTGGTAGGTCCGGATCAGGCGGTTCATCTCCTCGGTCGCGCCGACCTTCATGGCCTGGCGGAACTTGCTCATGAACTCGTCGGTCTTGTTCTGGACAAGGACCGGAGACGGAGCCCCGGCGGGAGGCTCGGAGCCAACGAGGGGAGAGACCAGCGGGAGTGCGAGGAGGACGAGGAGCGCGCGGATCGGCTTCATCGGAGTCTTGGGTGCCTGCAAGACGTCAAAAGGGTGGACGAGTGTACCGACGGGGCGGGAACGGTACTAGGGGCGCAGAGTGCGCCGGATACGCGCCGCAGGCCCATCGGATGGCGGTCCGTGGGCGCCTTTTCCGAATCCACACGGCCCCCCCGCGGGGGGCGTCGCCGGGCGGCGCCTCCTGCCCTACGCAGCAGGCCCTCAGTCGCGCCGTGACATCTTCTTCAAGAACGCCTTCTCCCGCGAGGAGAGCGCCCCGATGCCTTCGCGGTGGATCTTCTCCAGGAGCTTGTCCAGCCGCTCGCGCTGCTCCTCGGCGGACTCCTCGGCACGGCGTTCGCGGACCTTCTCGATCGTCGCCACCGGGTCGCTCCAGATCCAGCCCTTGCGGACCGCGAGGAAGCCCACCGCGGCGCCCGACAGGTGCGCGAAGCTCGCCACGCCGGAGGCCTGGCCCTGCAGGTCCTTGATCACCGTGTAGACGTCGAAGCCGACGTAAAGGATCGCCAGCGTCTTCAGCGTGATCGGGAAGAGGATGAAGATGATCCGCGTCTGCGGCCGCAGGGTCGCCACCGCGCAGACGATCGCGAGGACGCCACCGGACGCGCCGAGGATCAGATAGGGCTCGCCCCGCACCAGGCTCACCAGCAGCTGGCAGAAGCCCGCGATCGCGACCGAGGCGAGGTAGAAGACCAGGAAGCGCCGGCTGCCCACGATGCCCTCGAGCATCGTGCCCAGGAAGTACAGGAACAGCAGGTTGCCGACCAGGTGCCCGAGGTCGCCGTGCAGGAAGCCGTAGGTGACCAGCTGCCAGATCGGGAGCAGGAAGGACTGCCAGAGCTCCGGCGTGATCGCCAGCGACCGCAGGAATGCGCCGCTGGGCGGAGCCTGCAGCACGATGTCCGTCAGCACGAACATCACCGCGTTGGCGATGAGGAGCATCTTCACCACCGGCGTCAGCGACGGCATGGCGAACTGCATCCCCGCGCCATCGCGCGAAGAGATGTCGGGCGGATCCTGCCTCTGGAAGGCGCGCATGAGGCTGCTAGCCCTGGGTGCCGGCCTCCGCGGGGGTCGCGGTGGCGCTGTGCGCCGCCGCCTGGGCGGTGTTGAAGAGGAGCATCGCGATCGTCATCGGTCCGACCCCGCCCGGAACTGGAGTGATCGCTCCGGCCACCCCGCTGGCAGCGTCGAAATCGACGTCACCGCAGAGCTTTCCGTTCTCGTCGCGGTTCATGCCGACGTCGAGCACCACCGCCCCGGGCCGGATCCAGTCGCCCCGGACCATCTTGGCCCGCCCCACGGCGGCCACCAGGATGTCGGCCCGGCGCACCAGGTCAGGCAGCTCCCGGGTCCGGGAGTGGGCCACGGTGACCGTGGCGTTGCGCTCCAGGAGCAGCGCGGCCATCGGCTTGCCCACCAGCTGGGAGCGCCCCAGGACCACCGCGTGCTGGCTCTCGATCGGCAGCTCGTGGCGGTCGAGCAGCTCGATGCAGCCCGACGGCGTGCAGGGCCGCAGCCCCCGGTCGCCGCGCCACAGGTTGCCGACGTTGCTGCGGTGCAGGCCGTCCACGTCCTTGCGCGGGTCGATGGCGTGCAGCACCTCGGTGTCGTCGAGCCCGGCCGGCAGCGGGAGCTGCACCAGGATGCCGTGCACCGCGTCGTCGGCGTTGAGCCGTTGAACGTGGCCCACCAGCTCGCCCTGCGAGGTCGTCGCCGGCAGGCGTAGGGTGTCGACGCGGAACCCGGCCTCGGTGGCCGCCTTGTCCTTGTTGCGCACGTAGACCTGGCTCGCCGGGTCGTCGCCGACCAGGACCACGGTCAGCCCGGGCACCAGCCCGCCCGCCGCCAGCCGCGCCACGCGCTCGGCCACCTCCGCCCGGACCGCCTTCGCGGTCGCCTTCCCGTCGAGAATCCTCGCGCCCATCAAGATCCCTCCAAGCGTCCTCGACGGGCCGCGCACGCTTCGGCGAGGCGGCCGCGCAGGCTGCCCTCCGGCGGGAACACGACGTCGTCGGGGTTGCGGTGCATCACGGCTGCGCCTCGGAAGATAGCCGAACGCCGGTGAGCTGAGAAGCCGCGGCCAGCGGCCGCTCGGCCCCCCTACCAGTTGCGGGCCAACACGAACTCGAGGATCGACTCCATCGACGTCCGAGCCGGGCTGGTCGGCAGCCCGACGAGCCGCGTGCGCGCGTCCTCTGCCAGCGCCCCCGCGCGCCCCATGGCGACCTCTAGACCCGGCTCCAGGTCGCAGACCTCGCGCAGGAGCTTGGCGCGGTTCTCGACGTCGGGTTGGGTGTACACGTCGCGGATCCGGGCGCGCTGCTTGTCGTCCGCCTGGGCGTAGGTGACGAGCACGGGGAGCGTCACCTTGCCGTCTTCCACGTCGGTGCCGACCGTCTTGCCGACGACCTCCTCGGAGCCGACGACGTCCAGGCAGTCGTCGACGATCTGGAACGCCAGCCCCAGGTTCCAGCCGAAGGCGGCCAGCTGCGAGCCGACCTCGTCGTTGCCGCCTGGATAGCGCGCGCCCAGCTCGCAGGCCGCGCTGTAGAGGCTCGCGGTCTTGGCCCCGCTGATCGACTCATAGACCTCGAGCGGCAGCTCGAAGTCGTAGCGCCGGGTCGACTGCTCGATCTCGCCGACGCACAGCCGCCGGGTGGTCTCCGCCAGCACGCGGCTGCAGAGGCGCGACGACAGCTCGGTCGACAGCGCGAAAGCGCGCGCATAGAGGAAGTCCCCCAGCAGCACCGCCACCTGGTTGTCCCAGCGCTGGTTGACGCACGCCACCCGGCGCCGGACCTCGGCGCCGTCGAGGATGTCGTCGTGCACCAGCGTCGCGAGGTGGATCATCTCGACGATGGCCGCCACCGAGGCGTGCTCGTCGGTCGAGTTGCCGGTGGCCTCGCCGGACAGGAGCACCAGCGCCGCGCGCAGCTGCTTGCCCCGGAAGCGGCCGACGTGGTCGGTCATGTCGCTGACGGCCGCGGAGTCCTCGAGCGTCTGCGCCCGCAGGATCTCGTTCACGCGCTCGAGGCCGTCGGCGACGGGCGCGATCAGCTGGCGAACTCTGGCGCGGGAAAG
>JBCCGI010000097.1:0-26602 GCA_039029355.1 Planctomycetota bacterium | reverse complement strand
TGCTTGCGAGCGGCTGCCTGAGCGCTGGTCTCTCCCTTCAGGATGCTCAGCACCAGGGCCGAGCGACGCTTCGCCGTCCATCGTTGGACGTTCTCCAGGTCGTCCTTCTCCATGCCTTCTCTTCTACCGCGTTCGCGGTCGTAAGGGTGGCTTCACCTTCGAGGGGAGCACGATAAGCCGGGCGTCGCGGGACACGCGCAGCCAATCGCCCTAGCCAAGCTGGAAGGACACCGTCATCGCAGAAGAGGAGGTCGACGCTCGCGTCGGCAAGGCACAGGTCTGCCGCGGTTCTCGGCCCCTGCTGTAGACCCGAGCTCGCACCGCGGCCGTTTCGCATCCGGGCAGCGCGCCCAGCGCGTGCACGCTAAAGTAGCAGTGCACGCCGATGGCCAGCCCCCAGGACGTGTCGCGCGCTTTCGAGCTCGTCTGCGACCTCCACCCCGACGAGCGCTCCGCCGCCCTCGATCGGCTCGACCTCGACGAGGCGGGCCGCGCCGAGGTCGAGCGGCTGCTCGCGTTCTACGATCTGCCTTCATCCGAGCTGGACGATCTACGGCCGGAGCAGCTCGGCGCAGCTCTCGGTGCGGGCCCGCGGCGCTACGGCCCGTACGAACTGGAGCGCCCGCTCGGCGAGGGCGGGATGGGGATCGTCTATCTCGCGCACCACGCGGAGACGGGCGAGGAGGTCGCCGTGAAGGTGCTGCGCGGCGGGCTGCACTCGGCGCCGCTCCGCAGGCGCTTTCGGCGCGAGTGCGAGGTGCTGGAGGTGCTCCGCCATCCGGGTATCTGCCGCTTCATCGAGGCCGGCGAGGGCGGCGACCCGCTCGCGCCTGAGCCCTACCTCGCGATGGAGTACGTGCCGGGAGCCACGCTCCTCCACCACGCGAAGGAGGCGCGGCTCGGCCCGCGCGAGCGGATCGAGCTGATCGCGCGCGTGTGCGACGCCGTGCAGCACGCGCACGAGGCGGGCGTCGTGCATCGCGACCTGAAGCCGAACAACGTGCTGGCGCTGCCCGGTCGGGACGGCGACCGCGTCGGCACACCGAAGGTGCTCGACTTCGGCGTCGCGCGCGCGCTCGTCGACGAGCTGACGACAGACATGCGCACCCAGTCCGGCGCGATGATCGGCACGGTGGCGTACATGAGTCCCGAGCAGGTGGCCGGCCGTCGCGACGAGGTCGCCGCGCGCTCGGACGTGTACAGCCTGGGCGTGATCCTCTACGAGCTCCTCGCCGGGCGGCTGCCGCACCCGGTCACGGGCCTGCCGGTGCCGATGGCCGCGCGCATCATCCAGGAGGAGGAGCCCACGCGGCTCGGGTCGGTCGTCGCCGAGCTGTCGGGGTCGCTCGACCTGGTGCTGGGCAAGGCGCTGGAGAAGGACCCGCGCCGGCGGTACGCCTCGGCCGCGGCGCTGGCGGGCGACCTCCGCCGCTACCTCGCGGGCGAGCCCGTCACCGCGCGGCCGCCGACGCTGTGGCGCCAGGGGACGCGCTTCGTGCGCCGGCACGCCGTGCTCAGCGCGGCGGTGGCGGCGACGGTCGTAGCGCTCGCGATCGGCTTGGTTTCGACGCTCTCGTTCGCCCTGAGCGAGGTTGCGGCGCGCGAGGAGGCCTCGCGCAACCTGTACCGCACCCAGCTCGAGGCCGCGGCCATCGCGATCCGCGACGGGAACGCGCGGGCCGCGCTGTCGCGCCTCGAGCGCGCACCGGTCGAGCTGCGCGGCTGGGAGTGGAGCCACCTCCTCGGCCGCACCGACGACAGCGACCTGAGCCTGCAGCTCGGCAAGTCGCCGTCGTGGCTGATGATGTCCTTCAACCGCAGCGGGCGCGGGCTTCTGACGGTGAGCTGTCTCGACCGGCCCGACGAGCCGTCGACTATCGAGTACGCCGCGTACGGGGTTCCCTCGGGCGAGGTCCTTGCCGCGGGCTCCTTTCCCGGCGTGCCGGGGGCGAGGCTGACGCCGGACTGGCTGCTGCCGGTCCTCCGTCCGGGTAGAGCCCTGGCGCTCTACCTGCTGCCCGAGGGCGCCGGCATCCGGCTTCCGCTCGACCTCGACGGCACGGAGCGACAGCTCGCCGTCAACGGGACGCTCGCCCTCGCGAGCTCGAGCACCGGGTCCTATCGAATCGACCTCCAGACGGGCGACGTGGAGCGCCTCCCACACCCTCCCGGCGGCAACGAGCGACGCATCCGCCAGGACGTCGGCCTCGGCACGACGCCGACCGTGCGAGGCGGGCTCTACCTGTTCGACCTCGAGGACCCCAGCCGCCACGTCGAGCTGAGCGACGGCGAACACGGCGTCTATTCGGCGACGTTCCGACCCGACGGAGCTCAGCTCGCCCAACCCACCTCTCAGGGCAAGGTCACGCTCTGGCGCGTCACCGCGAGCGGCTCCGCCGAGGTCGAGGCGCGGATCGGCTCGCACCGCGACGCGGCGCGGATCGTCGCCTACTCGGCGGACAGCAGGCTGATCGCCACCGGCGGCGAGAGCTGCGCCGTGCACGTCACACGCCTCGCAGGCTACGACCGCGTGCGCAGCTTCTCGGGGCACAGGAGTGAGATCGTAGGTCTGGCGTTCTCTCCCGACGGCCGCTGGATCGCCAGCGCCTCGTCGGACGGGAACCTGCGCCTCTTCGATCTGCAGGCCGAGGACCCGCGCACGCTGCGCGGCGGTTCGTACCTCTACGCCGCTGGCTTCGACGCGAGCGGCGAGGTGCTGGTGGTCGGCACGACGGATGGCGAGCTGCTCCTCCACGACAGCCTGTCGCTCGTGCCCTACGCGCGGGTTCCGCTCTGGGAGGGAGAGAGCATCGTCCAGGACCTCGCGTTCGATCGAGAGCACGGCCGCGTCGCCGCCTGCTCGCGCCGCGGGCAGCTTGTGATCGTCGAGCTGGAATCGGGCGATACGGTCGGCCGCATCGAGCACGAGGGCGTGCTGTCGGCGAGCTTCGCGCCGGATGGGTCCACACTGGCCGTGGCCTCGCCGGAGCGCCTCTCGATCTACGACGCGCGAACCTTCGAGCTCCTGCGCGCCGCCCCGATCGAGGGCTGCCCCGAACCGTACGTCCGCCACAGTCCGGACGGCCGCTGGATCGCGTTCGCGTCGGGCAACGCCGGCCCGATGGCCGTCGATCGTACCTGCGTGACGCTCTTGGATGCGCGCAGCTTCGGGGTTCGAGCCGAGCTGCGCGGCCACACCGACCGCGTGCGCTCGCTCGCCTTCTCGCCGGACGGTGATCGGCTCGCGACCGCGTCCTTCGACTCCACCGTGCGCGTGTGGTCCGTACCGGACGGGAGCGAGGTCACGCCGCCGCTCGCGAGCCACGTGGGGCAGGTATGCGCGGTCGCCTGGTCGCGGGACGGCAAGCGGCTCTTCTCAGGCTCGTTCGACCTGGCGATCAAGGTCTGGGACGCCGAGCACTGGGTCGAGCTGGCAACGCTGCTCGGGCACGAGGACTACGTCTTCAACCTCGCCTCGCACCCGCACACCGACGTGCTGGTCAGCGCCGGGGGCGACGGCACGGCGCGGATATGGGGCACGCGTCGTCGTGACGAGCTGGTCGAAGAGGCCCAGGACTACCGCGCCGCCGTCGAGCGGCTTGCCCCCGCCATCGTGCGCCTCGCCGAGCGCCCCCACTCCGAAGCCACGGCCGAGCTCACCGGGCTCAGCAAACGTGAGCGGCGCATCGCCTTGCAGCAGCTCGTCGGGCGCCGACGCGGGCGCCCGTGACGAGCGCGGGCTACGCGGGCTCGGCGTCGCCGCCGTCCGCCAGATAGAGCTGCAGGTGCGCCCGCGCCTTGGCCCAGTCCTTGCGGATCATGCGCCCGGAGACGCCGATCACACGCCCGACCTCCTCGATGTCGAGCCCGGCGAAAAAGCGCAGCTCGGCGATACGCGCGTAGCGAGCGTTGACCGACGCTAGGCGCTCCAGTGCCTGCTCGAGGTCGAGCACGTCGAGCTGCGGCAACCGCTCGTCGTCGTCGCCCGCGTGGACGTCGACCAGCGTCACGCGATCGCTGGCGTCGCGCCGCCCGCTGCGGCGCGCCCGCGCGGCGTCGGTCAGCACGCGCCGCATCATCATCGCCGCGACCGAGAAGAAGTGTCCGCGGCTCTCCCAGTCGGTCGAGCGCTGGTTCGCGAGGCGCAGGTAGGCCTCGTGCACGAGCGCCGTGGGCTGGAGCGTCGCGCCCACGGCTTCGCGCCGGAAGAACGACGCGGCCACGCGGCGCAGGTCGTCGTAGAGCAGGCCGGCCAGCTCCTCGGCGTCGACGGTGCGCCCGTCGGCGAGCTGGGTGGGCTTTTGAGAACCGGCGGGATCGTTCATGGCGAGTACTGCGGCGCCAGTCTAACCCGCAAGCGACGCGTTGCGGCGCCGCGGGCCGCGCGGCCCGCGCTACCGCCTACGCAGCCGCCACAGACACTCCATCGGCCAGCGCCGCGCCCAGTCGAGGCCCTCGAAGCTGCGGTACGTCGTCGTCGCGCCCACCGGCGGGCGCGGCTCGATCAGCTCGATCAGCTCCAGCTCCGCGTCGCGAAACACGCGCAGCCAATCGCCGTAGCCGAGCTGGAAGGACACGCCGCCGTCGTCCCCCTCGTCGAAGGTGCGCAGGTCGAAGTAGTCCTCCACCAGCTCGTGGCCGGCGCGGTCGAGCTTCTCGTCGAAGCACAGGTCGTGGATCGGCGAGATGATGTTGAAGACGAACAGGCCGCCGGGGCGGAGGACGCGCGCCGCCTCGGGGATCGAAGCGTGCGGGTCGCTGAAGCTCGTGGCGCCGTGGTCGCAGAACACGAGGTCGAAGCTCGCGTCCGCGAAGGGCAGATTTTCCGCGTCGCCCTGCACCAGCGGCACGGACTGGCCCGAGCCCTCGATGCGCGGTCGCGCGTTCGCGAGCTGGCGCTCGGAGAGGTCCATGCCCACCGGCTGGCCGCCGCGCTCGGAGAGGAAGACCGCCCACTGGGCCGCGCCGCAGCCCAGCTCTAGAATGCGCTTGCCGCCGAAGTCGCCCAGGGCCCCGAGCTCGGCCTCGGGGATGGCCCAGATGCCCCAGGCGAGGGGCTTGGTGTCGAGCTGGGGGCCGTGGCGCTCCTGGTAGGCGTCGCTCTCGCGGTTCCAGTCGGCGCGGTTGCGGCGGACGTGCTCGCTGGGCATGGCTCGGCTCCGGGTCGTCGTCTAGTGGAAGAATTCGGCCTTGCCGCAGCGCTCGCACACATAGAGGTCGAGGCGCAGCAGGTTCGGGATCATGTCCGTGACCGCGCGCAGGACGCCCTCATGCAGGGCGACCCGCTCCCGGAAGGACATCGCGCCCTCACAGCGCGTGCAGTCCAGCGATTCAGGGCCTCGCCGGGGGCCGGGTTCTTCGTCGCTCATAGCCTCGATTACGTCGAACCCGGCGCGGGCATTCCAGCGAACGGGGCGTACAATCCCCGGCTTTCCCGCCATGGACCAACCCCTGATCTTCCTGGACGTCGAGACCGCGGCCCCCACCGGAGCGCCCCACCTCATCGAGGTCGGCGCGGTGCGCGTGGTGGCGGGCGAGGCCCAGGACCACTTCGAGCGCCTGGTGTGCCCCGAGGTGCCGGTGGCCCCCGAGGCGACCGAGGTGCACGGGCTGGTCGTCGACGATCTGCGCGAGGCCGGCGGCCCGGCCGACGTGCTGGGCGAGCTCAGCGAGTGGATCGGCGGGGCCTGGATCGCCGCCCACGCGGCGCGCTTCGACGCGATGGCGCTGGGCTTCGAGTACGCGCGCTGCGGCATCGACCCGCCGGACGTCGCTGTGCTCGACACGCTGCCGCTCGCCAAGCGCTGCCTGCCCGAGGCGCCCGACCACAAGCTCGACACGCTGGTCGAGCACCTCGAGCTCGACGTCGGCCCGCGGCACCGCGCGCTCCCCGACGCCGTCGCCACCTGGCAGGTGGCGGACGCGTGCATCCAGACCCTGGGCGGCTGGGCGGCGGTCGGTGCGGCGGACCTGCTCGATCGCTGCGGGCTCCCGCTGCGGATCGCGGACTCGGGCCCACGGGCGCCGCGTCGGCAGCGGGCGCGGGTGCAGGCGCTGGAGCGCGCCGCGCGTGAGGGGGCGGAGATCACGCTCGTCTACGGCGAGCAGGGCGAGGAGCCCTCGCGGCTCCCGGTGCGGCCCAAGCTCGTCTATCAGCTCAACGACCGCGGCTACCTCGAAGGCGAGTGCAGCCGCTCTGGAAGCATCAAGACCTACCGCATCGACAGGATGCAGAAGATCCTCTCGTGACCGAGATCCGCAACATCGCCATCGTCGCGCACGTCGACCACGGCAAGACCACCCTCGTCGACTCCATGTTCCGCTTCGCGGGCACCTTCCGGTCGAACCAGGAAGTGGCCGAACGCGTCATGGACTCCGAAGCGCAGGAGCGCGAGCGCGGGATCACGATCCTCGCGAAGAACACCGCCATCGAGTACCGCGGCACGCGCATCAACATCGTCGACACGCCCGGCCACGCCGATTTCGGCGGCCAGGTCGAGCGGACGCTGTCGATGGCGGACGCGGTGCTGCTGTTGGTCGACGCCTACGAAGGCCCGATGCCGCAGACGCGTTTCGTGCTGAAGAAGGCCTTCGAGCACGGGCTGCGCGCGCTGGTGATGATCAACAAGGTCGACCGCCCGGACCAGCGCGCGCACGAGGTGCTCGACGAGGTCTTCGACCTCTTCGTCGAGCTCGGCGCCCACGACGAGCAGCTCGACTTCCCGGTGGTCTACGGGTCGGGCCGCGACGGCTGGGCGTCGCTCGACCCCGACCAGCGCACCGAGGACGTCGAGCCGCTGTTCGAGCTGATCCTCAAGCAGGTGCCGGCGCCGGTAGTCGACGCCGACGCGGCGCTGCAGTTCCAGGCGGTTACGCTGGACCACGACTCCTTCGTCGGGCGCATCGGCGTCGGGCGCGTGACGCGCGGCCGGCTGCGCGTGGGCAGCCGCGTCGCGCTGTGCCACCCCGACCGAGGCAGGCCGCGCGCGACCGTCGTCAAGTCGCTCTTCCGCTACGAAGGCCTCGCGCGCGTGGCGGCCGAAGAGGTGCTCGCCGGCGACATCGCGGTCGTCGCGGGCATCGAGGAGCTCGCGATCGGCGACACGCTGTGCCCGCCGGACGCGCCCGAGCCGCTGCCGGCGATCACGGTCGACGAGCCGACCATCTCGATGATCTTCTGCATCAACGACTCGCCGTTCTCGGGGCGCGAGGGCAAGTACGTCACCAGCCGCCACCTGATCGGCCGCCTCGAGCGCGCCGCGCTGCGCGACGTCGCGCTCACCATCGTGCCCACCGACCGGGCCGACGCCTACGAGGTGAAGGGCCGCGGCGTGATGCACCTCGGCGTGCTGGTCGAGAACATGCGCCGCGAGGGTTACGAGTTCGCGGTCGGCAAGCCGACGGTCATCATCAAAGACGTCGACGGCACGCCCTGTGAGCCGTACGAGCGCGCCACGGTCGAGGTCCCGCCGGACGCCTCCGGCAAGATCATCGAGTACCTCGGCCGGCGCCGGGGCGAGATGCTGCACATGGAGCCGATCGGCCCTAACCAGACCAAGGTCGAGTTCTCGATCCCCGCCCGCGGGCTGATCGGAGCACGCACGGCGCTCCTCACCCTTAGCCAGGGCGAGGCGATCCTGAGCCACGTGTTCCAGGACTGGCGCCCGGACGGCGGCGTGCTGCCGCGGCGTACGTCGGGCGTCCTCGTGTCGGACCGCTCGGGTCCGGCCGTCGCCTACGCGCTCGACGGGCTCTCCGACCGCGGCGACTTCTTCGTCGCGCCCGGCGACGAAGTCTACGAGGGCATGATCGTCGGCGAGAACAACAAGGACGACGACCTGCCGGTCAACGTCTGCCGCACCAAGAAGCTCACCAACATGCGGGCCGCGGGCCGCGACGACAACGTCAGCCTGGCGCCGCCGGTGATCAAGTCCCTCGAGCAGGCGCTCGAGTACATCGAGGACGACGAGCTGCTCGAGGTCACGCCGGGCACGCTGCGCCTGCGCAAGAAGGTGCTGAACGCCGACCAGCGCAAGAAGCTCGCGAAGACGGCGCGCTAGCCGCGCCGTCCGAGCCTGACCTTCCCTAGGCCTTCTTGCGCCGGTGCGCGGCCGCCTTGGGGATGTAGCTCGCCGCGTCCGGCGTCTTGCAGCCGGTCTCGCCGTGGTCGACCTCGACCGCGCCGATGCGCTTCGCCGCGGCGACGGCCGCACGCTCTAGCTTGGGGCTGCGCGTGCCGATGGCGATCAGCGCACCGTTCATCGAGTAGCGCGTGCGGTTGGCGGCGGCGTGGATGCGCTTCTCGATGCGCCCCAGCAGCTCGGCGAGCTCGGCGTCGGCGAGGCCGTCGGGCTCGTCCATCGCGAGCGACGTGATCACGTCCCAACCGGTCGCCGCGACGAACTCCGACTTCGAGCGCACCCAACGCTTGGCGCAGGAGCTCGCGTGCGGGCTGCGCACGACGAGGCTCGCCACCGCGTTGCCGAGCGGATAGCAGTCGACCGCCTGCGCCCAGCCGTCGAGCTCCTTCGGCTTGAGCTCCTCGGGATCGGCGACCATCGTGGCCAGCACGCGCGCGTCATGGTTGCCGGACGCCCAGAGCCCGAGGGCGAGCCCGTGGTCGGTGCGGATCTTGCGCTGCAGCTTGCCGAGGTTCGCGTAGCTGACGCCAAAGGACTCGCCGGTGACCCCGTGCCGGCGGTAGACCTTGCGGTTCTGGGCGGTGCCTAGGGAGCGGAGCTCGCGGAGCGCTTCGGTCTTGTTCATGCGATCGAGTCGGTGCGGGTTCGCGGCGGTCGATGGGGCGCGGATGCAGGATACTCGGGGGTCGAGACGCGACGCGCGCATTCCCGCGGCTTGCCGGCGCCACCGCGGGCAAACCGCGTCGCAAGCGCCGGCGGCGCGCGGATGCGGGAGTTCGCCGTTCCCCCTTGCCCTTCCGCGCAGCCGGTCTACCTTGAACCTTCCCTGGCTACGGAGGTGCCTAGGATGAAGCAAACCAAGCTCGCGCTTGCTCTCGCCGTTCTCGGCCTCCAAGCGGGTCCCTGGACCCGCGTGAGCGCGCAATCGATCGTCGTTCCGAACAGCCTCGCCGACTCGCCCGGCAGCTCGGACAACCGCTTTCCGTTCGCGCCGTTCAGCACCGAGTCGGTGCCACGGTATCAGCAGGTGCACGGCGCGGCGGAGCTCGTCGAGGCCGTCGGGCGCTCGATCACCGGCATGGCCTTCCGCCTCGACGAGCTCGATGCCGACGTGCCGCCTTTTGGCTACGGCAATATCGAGATCCGGATGTCGACGACCGACAAGGCGCCGGACCAGCTCGCGATGGACCTCGACCAGAACGTCGGGGCCGACGAGGTCGTCGTCTACGACGGGCCCTACCAGCTGCCGGTGCTCGGCGGCTCGCGGACGCCAAACCCGTTCGACCTCGCGTTCGACTTCGACGCGCCGTTCCCGTACGTCGGCGGGAACCTGCTCTTCGACGTGCGCATCACGCCTCCGACGCCGCCGAGCTTCTACCTCGACAGCGAGAGCGCGACGGGCGACGGAGTCTCGCGCGTCTACGAGACGAGCACGACGACTACCGCGAGCACGCTCGCGCTCGTCGTCGAGCTGCGGCTCGAGCCAGGCCCGTCGCTCGGCGTAATCCACCCGATGACGGACTGCGGCGGCGCGCCCGGTAAGTTGGCTCACACCGGGGGCGAGGCCAAGCTCGGGCACGTCCTCAAGTTCGAGCTGGATGACGGGCAGACCGACGGCGTGACCGCCTACCTCGCCTTCGCCCTGGACGCCGCCACGGAATGGCCGCCGTGCGGCGCCGACGTGCCGGGCTTCGGCGAGGTGCTGTTCAGCCTCTCGCCGCCCAACCCGACACTGCTCTTGGGCGGCGGGGTCACCTGGCAGGGTGCGCCGGTCGGGTTCCAGATCCTGATCCCCGACGACACGTACCTCCTGGGCCTCCAGGCCTACGCCCAGGGGCTCTTCGTCGACCTTGCGGGAGCCGCCCCCGGCGAGCCGTTCCGCACGACCGGCGGCTTCGAGCTGGCGATCGGCGCGTAGCGTTTCGGGACGGCTTTCGTAAGCCGGCGCGGGCGCGGCGCCGGCGGTGCTACGCTCGTCGCCAACTTCGCACGGCCCGCGGCCGCGCCCCGCGGGTTCGACTCCGAGCAACGGGAGCCCGTGACATGAGCCGAGCCTTCCTCCTCGCCGCGTCCGCCTTCGCCCTCTCCACGCCCAGCGCCGCGCAGATCGGCAACGACTGGGCCGAGGTCGCCGAGAACCCCGCGCGCCTCGCCTTCTCCGGCCCGCTCTCCGATCCGGACACCGAGGTCGACTTCGAGGTCGGCGATCTGGACCGCGACGGGTGGGAAGACGTGGTCGTCGCGCGCGGGCCGTCGGGCTCGTCGCTGGGCTTCCGCGAGAACGTGCTGCTGATGAACCGCGGCGGCGTGTTGACCGACGAGACCGCGCTATTCGCCACCGCGTCGGACGTGGCCGGCGACCTCGGCTTCCTGACGCCGACCAACGACCGTGACCTGGTCGTGATCGACGTCAACGCGGACGGATGGCTCGACGTGGTGACCGCCACGACGCTGAGCGACGACGAGCCGAAGGCGGTCAGCCATCCGCGCGTCTACGTCAACCTGGGTGAGGACGGGGCGGGCAGCTGGCTCGGGCTGCGGTACGAAGAGGCGCGCATCCCGCAGCTCTTCACGGTCGGCGGGCTCCCGGTGGCGCCGCGCTTCTGCGACGTCTCGGCCGGCGACGTGAACGGCGACGGCGCGCCGGACCTCTACTTCATCGACTACGACAACACGCAGACCGGCCACGCCGAGGCGGCGGGCGAGGACCTGAACGACCGGCTCCTCGTCAACGACGGCGGCGGCTTCTTCACCGACCAAAGCGCGCTGCACCTGACCGTCGATCAGCTCAAGTCCGCCTTCGGCAACACCACCGTCGTGGACGACGTGAACGGGGACGGCCACGCGGACATCGCCAAGGTCACGTCGCTGGGCGTGCCGTACAACGTGCGCATCATGTACAACGACGCGGCCGGGCAGGGACAGTTCCAGCCGCTCGGCAGCCAGGACGTCGGTAGCAACTCGCCCTACGGCTTTGACCTGGGCGACCTGAACGCCGACGGCCGGCTCGACATCGCGATCCAGGACGACGGCTCGGACCGCTTTCGGCTGAACCAGGGCAACGACCCGCTCGGCCGCGCGATCTGGGGCCCGCTGAAGGTCTTCCAGTTCGCCGGCGGCTCGGACGACGGGTTCGGCCACAAGGTGCGCATCGCCGACTTCGACGGCGACGGCTGGAGCGAGGTCTTCATCTGCGACTTCGACATCGAGTTCAAGGGCTGCCTGCGCCGGCTGCACATCTACCACAACACCGGCGGCGAGGTCGGCGGCGACGTCGTGCTGCGCGAGGAGGCCGAGCTCACCTCGCCCACCACCGGCTGGAAGGGCGTCGAGGGCCTGCAGGTCGCTGACCTCCGCGGCACCATGGACATCGGGCTGCACGACTTCGACGAGGACGGCGACGTCGACCTGCTGCTCGGCAACTGCGGCGGCACGCGCTTCTGGGAGAACCAGGCCGTGACCGCGCCGGTGGTTTGCCAGGCGAGCCTCGGCTTCGCGGGCCCCGGCGCTGCGGTGCTCAGCGTGTGCGGCGACGACCTCACCACCGCGGGAAGCGCCGCCGAGCTGAAGGTGCAGGGCGCGGCTTCCGGCGCGCCGGCGGTGCTGGCGCTCAGCAGCGCGCAGAACCCGGTCTCGCTCGGCTTCGCGGTGCTGGTGCCGAATCCGATCCTCGGCCTCGTCCCGGCGGTCACCGACGCGGACGGCGAGCTGCACCTCGACGTCTTCGGCAAGGCCGGCACGCCGGCACCCGCCTACGTCCAAGCGGCCATCGTGGCCGCGGACGGGATCGAGGTCACCAACGCGCTCGAGGTCGTCGCCGGCACCTGAGGGCGTGCGCGGGCAACTTTGTGGGGGGGGCCGTATAGACTCGAAGGCGCGCGTGCGCCATGGTGTTTCGCCGCCGCGGCCTCCGCGGCGACCTCCGAGGCCCCCACCCCCACCGCTCAATGGACCGTCAGGCAGTCGTCGATAAGCTCAACAAGATCCTCGAGATGGAGCTCGCCGGAGTCGTCCGCTACACGCACTACTCCCTGATGGTCTACGGGTTCAACCGGATCCCGCTCGTGGAGTGGCTGCGGTCGCAGGCGCAGGAGTCGCTGCTGCACGCTCAGGAGGCCGGCGAGCGGCTCACCGACATGGGCGAGCATCCGTCGCTCACGCTCGGGCCGCTGCTCGAGACGCACAATCACGACATCGGCGCGATCCTGCGCGAGTCGATGGCCCACGAGCGCACGACGCTCGATGAGTACCGTGCCCTGCACGACCTGACCTCCGGGCACTCGATCATGCTCGAGGAGTACTCGCGCTCGATGATCCTCCAGGAGGAGCGCCACCTGGGCGAGGTCGACAAGATGCTCCGCAGCCCGGGCGACATCGCGGCGTTCGACCCGACGGTCAGCTAGTTACTAGTAGCGGATCCGCACGTCGGCGAACGTCGCGCTGGTGTCCTGCGCGAACAGGCCGATGCGTCCGGCGACCTCGGCCGGGGTCAGCGGCAGCTCCTTCACCTTCTCCCCCTGCATGAAGAAGGTGACGCTCTCGGGGCTCACCTCGAGCGCGAGCAGAAGGCCTTCTCCGCCGATCTCGGGCACGCGGCCGATCTGGTCGACGATCTCGGGCCCCTCCTTGAGCTCGACCAGCGCCGCGATGCCCGGGCCGGGGAGCACGCCGAACATCCGCATGCCGGTGCGGTTGTTCGAGCCGAACACGATCCCGAACACCGGCGTGTCGCCTTCGTCGCCCGGGTAGATGCGCGCCTCGTAGCGGTAGGACGCCGGGACGTCTTCGCGGTAGGTCGTCGTCACGAGCGCGTCGGTGTCGACGCGCACGTCGCCGTCCTCGCCGCCCCAGTCGCCGCCGCCCTGCCAGAGCGCGAGCTCGTCGTCGACCCTCAGCCGCCGCCAGCGGCGGACGTCGAGCTCGTGCTCGTCCTGGATCTTGAGCCGCATCTCGCGCAGCGGCCCCGAGCCGCCGAGCACGGCCGCGGACGTGTCGAGCAGCTGCACCGAGCTGCGCGGGAAGCCCGCGTCGACGAAGCCCTCGGCCACCTCGGCCACGGCCGTCGTCAGGCCGGCGTCGGCCTTGCGCAGGCCGTCGCCGATGTTGCGGTTGACCTTCGTGATGCGCACCAGGCACTCCTCGGCCACGTCGGCCGCGCTCTGGCCGTCGAAGCCCGCGACCGGGGTCGACGGATCCTCCTCGGCGCGCACCAGGGCGAGCGCGTGGCGGAAGCTCTGCATGGCGCCGTCGTCGTGCTCGAGCTCCGCGAGCGTCTCCCCCAACTCGAACGACGTGCGCGCGTCGTCACGCTTCTGCAGCGCCCAGCGGTAGCTCTCGGCCGCGTACGCGGGCTTGTCGTCGGCGCGCTGCTTGCGCGCGCGCTCGACGAGGACGTCGGCCTGCTCGGCCCCTCCGTTGTAGATCGCGCCCAGGTCCTGGATCCACGCCTTCCAGTGCGCGACGAAGTCGTCGAAGGTCTCGATCCCGGGCTGCTTGGCCTTGTCGACGAAGTAGTCGACGAAGCGGTCGAAGGGGTTGTGCTTGCCGCCGCTCTTGTAGCTGCCGAGGTAGTCCTGGTAGATCGGCAGGTACACCCGCTCGGAGCGCTCGTTCTCGTAGTTCTGGATGAAGTAGGCCAGCCCCCAGCCGAAGGGGTAGTACTCGCCCGGATACGACCCCGGCTGGTAGTAGGACACCACCGTCTTCACCGACGGCCGTCCGGTCTCGAGCAGCGCCAGCAGGTTGCGCAGCCGGTTGGCCGGGATCTGGTTCGTCTCGACGAAGCCGCTCGGCAGCAGCGTGGCGCCCTCGAAGTAGGAGGCGGTGCCCTCGTTGAGCCACGCCGGCAGGAGCTCGGTCGACACCGCCCGCGTGAACTGGTGCGAGGCCTCGTGGAACAGCGTCGACCAGAGCGAGGTCAGCGGCGCTCCCTCGCTGCGCGGATCGTACGTCGCCACGCGGTTCTCGAGCGGCACGAAGAAGCCCTTGGTCGTCGGCTTGTCGCCCATGTCCTCGTGCAGGTCGAACAGATCGCGGTTGCCGTACACCTTGATCACGCAGCGCCGCATCGTGCCGCCGCGCTCCTTGTAGCGGAACACACGGCGATAGAACGCGTTCATCTGCTCCATCGCCAGCGCCATCGATTGGGCCATCTCATAGCCCATGTTGGTGATGATCGTGTAGTAGTTGCCCTTGATCTCGTAGGCGTCATCCCAGTCGGCGTGCTTGGCGTCCTCGCGCGCGATCCACTCGGGCGACTTCTTCGTAGCCGGCTTGGCGGGGATGTCGATGCCGGACGCGAGCAGCGCCTGTACGACCTTCTCGTTGCTGAACATCTTGTCGAGCTGCTCCTGCGCGCGCTCCTCGAAGCGCGTGCCGCGGCAGCGCGCGAGCAGGTCGACCGCGTTGGCGTAGAGCTTCTTGCGCTGGCAGGTCTGCGCCAGCTTGAAGAGCGTCTCGGTGTACTCTTCGAGCAGGTCGTCGGGCACGGTCTCGGTCGGCCGCAGCGACGCAACCAGCTCGGCCATGTGCTTGGCCGCGATCTTGCCCTGCTTCGAGTTGTCGACCAGCCCCAGGCCTACCGACGCGTACCAGTAGGCCTCGTCGTTGCGATCGAGCGCGGCACAGGCGCGCGCGGCGACGTCGAACAGGAGGCCATCCCCCGGCGTGTACTCGAGCGCGAGCGCGGCCCGCTCGAGGGCGTCTTCGGTCTCCCCCGCGTCGAGCAGCTTGGCGAGGTCGGCCGCCGAGTCGACCTGCTGCGGCCCCGCGGCAAGGCCGGGCACGAGGAGCGCGAGGGAAAGGAGAACGGAGGAGAAGCGGCGGTCGGATTGCGCGGATTGCATCGTGAAGCTGGCTAGAGCGGCGGCAACGCGGGGAGGGCGGACAATCGTAGCCGGCGCGCGCGCGCGCGGAGCCTCTCCCACGCATCGAAAACGTCGGCGCCGCCGCCGACCGAACACCGGCCGCTCGACTTTCGGGCACCGGGCGCCAGATCCCGCCCCCCAGGGTCGCTTCGCGCACCCGCGGAGCCCAAACTGGCGCCCCGCCACGGCCCTCCCATGATCGTCGACCTCGACGCTACCGCACCCGAAGAGCTGCCCACCTACGACCTTTGCATCGTGGGTTCGGGGCCGGCCGGCACGACCGTTGCTAACGAGCTGAAGGACGCCCCCTTCCGCGTCTGCGTCCTGGAGAGCGGGCGCCTGCGGACCACGCGCCGCGGCGACCGGCTCCGCGCGGTCAGCAGCGAGGGGCTCTTCATCAAGGAGTACTCGCGCGAGCGCGTCCTCGGCGGCACGTCGACCACCTGGGCCGGGCTCTCCAGCCCGCTCGACCCCGCCGACCTCGCGCCGCGCGACTGGCTGCGCCACTCGGGCTGGCCCATCGGGCTCGACGAGCTGCTGCCGCACTACGGCGAAGCGGCCGAGCGCTATCGGTTTCCCCCGCTCTCGTTCTTCGGTCGCGAGGGCTTCGGCGAGCTCCGCGGCAAGGGCGACCTGCAGCCGCCTTGGGAGGCGCTCGACGAGAAGGTCTTCCTCGCCTGCGCCGAGCCGCAGAACTTCGGCCGCGAGTTCCGCGAGCTGTACGAGTCGCCCGCGGTCGACCTCCTGATCGACGCGACGGTACAGCGCCTGGAGGCCGAGGACGGCCGCATCGTCGCCGCGCGCGTGCGGACCGGCGGCGGCAAGGAGCTCGCGCTGCGCGCGCGCGCCTTCGTGCTGGCGACCGGCGGCATCGAGAACGCGCGGCTGCTGCTTGTGTCGCGCGACCTGCACACCACGGGGCTCGGCAACCAGCACGACCAGGTCGGCCGGTACTTCATGAACCACCCGAAGAACTACAGCGGCATCCTGCGCCTGCGCAAGCCGGTCGCCGAAGCGCCCTACTTCTTCGGCTGCCTCTTCCAAGGCTACGCGGGCTACGCCGGCCTGCGGCTGCCCGAAGAGGTGCAGCGCGAGCGCGGCCTGCTGAACTCCTACGTCCGCATGGAGCCGCTGTTCCCCTGGTCCGACAACGAGGGCATCGAGTCGCTGGTGCTGTTCGTCAAGCGCACCAGCTTCGTGCTCAAGCGCTTTCGCAAGAAACACGAGGACGAGGTCGTCTCGCTGCGCGACTACTCCGAGACCGGCGACGACTCCGACCTGCAGAACGAGCGCAAGTCGGCGCTGTCGTGGCTGGGGCTGCTCGGCAAGATCGCCTGGAACGCGCCGCGCGTGGCGCAGTATCTGTGGTATCGGTTGGTACCCGGCGCGGTGCCGAAGATCCGGGAGGTCCGCGTGCGCAACTTCATGGAGATGGAGCCCGACCCCGACAACCGCGTCGTGCTGTCGGCCGAGAAAGACGAGGACGGCAAGCAGCTGCCCCACGTCGAGAGCCGCTGCACCGCGCTCGACCAGCGCTCGCTGACCGACCTGCACGCGGCGCTCGCGGCGGAGGTCGAGCGCGCGGGGCTGGGCGAGCTCGTCACCGACCTCGCCGAGGCCGACCCGTGGCCGATCACGCTCGATGCGTCGCACCACATCGGCACGACCCGCATGGGCGTCGACCCGGCGACGTCGGTCGTGACGCCCGACCTCAGCGTGCACGGCGCCGACAACGTATACCTGGCCGGCGGCTCGGTGTTCCCGACCAGCGGTTGCGCCAACCCGACCTTCACGATCGTCGCGCTCTCGATCCGCCTCGCGCGCCACCTGCGCGAGCGCTTCGAGCAGCCGGCCGCGGAGGGAGGCCTCGCATGAGCGCGCGCGGCGTGTTGATCATCGGCTCGGGCAAGCGCGTACGCGAGGCGGGGCTGCCGGCGCTGCATCGCCTGCCGCAGGACTTCGAGGTGCGGATGGTGCTCGCACGCACCGCGAAAGAACTCGAGGCGGACGGGCGCACGTACGCGGTCCACGCCATCGACCGGCTCGACGCGGCGGCGCTCGACGGCGTCGGCCTGGTCTACCTCGCGGTCACCAAGAACGCCGTGCCGGACGTGCTGCGCCGCCTCGCCACGCTCGACGTGGGCGGGGTCGACCTGCTGATCGACACGCCGGTCGTGCGCTTCAAGCACTTCCGCCACATCGCGCTGCTCGACGCCTTCCGCGCCGCCTGGGTGGCCGAGGACTGCGCCTATCTGCCCTGGCTCGACCCGGTGCGCAAAGCGGTGGCCGCCGGCGCCATCGGCGAGGTCGAGGGAGCGCTCTTCTACCAGTCGGCCTACGCCTACCACGGCGTCGCCACCGCGAAGGCACTCCTGGGCGACACGCGCGTGAAGCGCGCGCGGCGGCGGAAGATGGAGAAGGGCTTCGGGCTGCGCGAGCTGCAGCTCGCCGGCGGCAAGGGCGCCTGGATCTTCGAGCCGCGCGACTACTCGGTCGGGCGCGTCGCGCTGCTGGGGCGCTCGGGCTCGATCGCGGACTTCGAGCACGACGGGCCGGGGCACCTGCAGCTCTCGCCGGTGGTCGAGGACGGGGATGTGACCGGGCTGCGCCTCGGCGACGAGGTCACCGCGTTCGACGACGACGAGGTTCAGCTCCTGCGCGGCGACGCGCCCGAGCTCGGGCTGACGGCCCGCATGGACGCGCTCAAGCGCGTCGGCTTCCTGCGCCTCCTGCGCGCGATCGCGGCGGGGCGCGGCGGCTATCCGATCGACGACGCGATCGACGACATGGTCGTCGACTACTACCTCGAGAAGCTCGGGCGCTACCTCGCCACGCCGCTGACCGAGTCGCGCTCCGGAATCGCGCGCGGACTGCTGAAGCTGGTGACGCGCGCCGGCGGCTGAGCACCGGCGCGCGCCGCGCTCTTGCGCTACAGGAAGGTCTGCCCCGCGTTCGGGGCGCCCTTGGTGTGCCCCTGCGGTCCCTGCCAGGCGAAGTCGGCCGCCTCCGAGCCCGAGCCGCCCAGCTGCAGCGACGAGCCGTTCGGCGTCGAGCCGCTCTCCGACACGCCCATGTCGGTCGACGTCAACCCGTCGGCCGGGCCGTTCGTCGCCGTCATCGTGCCCTCGTAGCTGAGGAACTCGACCACGGTCCCGCCCGGATCCACGAGCGCCACGCCATCCGGCGCGCCGTTCTGGAGCGTCATGTCGTGGTAGGCCGTCCCGAAGCCGTTCGACTGGTTCGCGAGCGTACCGCTGAAGGTGTGCTCGTCGTAGGTGGTGCCGTTCGAGCCGTTGTAGGCGACGATCTTCCAGCCGGTGAGGTCGAGCCCCGCCGGCCCGGCGAGCTCGACGAACTGGTTGGAGTCCTTGCCCTTGTCGTCGTAGTGGAGCTCGTTGATCCACGGCGTCGACGCCACCGGCGCGACGGGCGTGCCAGACGACTCGGCGCTCGCATCGCTCTCGAGCGACGCGCTGGTCACCGCGCTCACGACGTAGTAGTACGTCGTACCGTTGTCGAGGCCGAGGTCGGCGTAGCTCGCGCCGCCCACCAGGCCGCCGTTCGCCTGCGCGTACGGCCCGCCCGGAGCGCTTGCGCGGTAGACCTTGTAGCCGGCGAGGTCGGCCTCGCCGTTCGCATCCCAGACGAGGTCGACGCGCCCGTCGTCCGCCGTCGCCGCGAGCCCGGTCGGCGTCGCGGGCCGCAGAGAGCCGCTGCCGGCGCAGCCGCCGCTAAAGACCTGACCGGCGTTGGGTGAGCCCGGCGTGTCGGCCTGGGCCGACTGCCAGGTGAAGTCCGCCGCCTCGGAGCCGGTGCCACCGCGCTGCAGCGAGTAGCCGGCGGGCGTCGCGCCCGACTCGCTCACGCCGATGTCGGTCGACGTCAGGCCGTCGGCCGGTCCGCCGTCCGCGCTCAGCGTGCCCTCGTAGCTGAGGAACTCGAGCACCGCCCCGGAGGGATCCACCAGCGCGAGCCCGTCGGGAGCGCCGTTCTGCATGCCGCTGAACGCGAAGCTCAGCGCGCCGGCGCAACCGCCCTGATCGGGCAGCACGCCCGCGAGGTCGATCGTCTTGTAGACGCCGCCGCCGCTGCCGTTGTAGCCCACGATCTGCCAGCCCGCGAGGTCGAGGCCGGCGGGTCCGGCGACCTCGACCATCTCGCCGACGTCCGAGCTGGCGTTGTCGTAGTGCAGCTCGTTGATCCACGGATCGGCGGTGCTACCGCCGCCACCCGCGGGCGTCGTCGCGTCTTCGGCGCTGTTCGAGGATTCGTCGGACTCGTCGTCGACCGCGGTTACCGCGTAGTAGTAGGTCGTGCCGTTCGACGCCGTCGCGTCGGAGAACGCGCTGAGCGCCAACGCCGCGCCGTTCAGCTTCGAGTACGGTCCGCCCGACGAGGTCGCGCGGTAGACGTGGTAGCCGGCGAGGTCCGCCTCGCCGTTGTCGGCCCAGTCGAGGCTGACGACGCCGTCGCCAGCCGAAGCCACGAGCGCGGTCGGCGCCGCCGGCGGAGTGCCGCCTCCGCCCCCGCCGCACGCTCCGGAGAAGATGCAGTCGACCCAGCCGGGGTTGTCGACGAACGGGTTGCGGTTGCCCTGGAAGGCGTACACCTGGTCGTTGTGGCGCCGCTCGACGTCGTCGACGGGGTCTTCGGCGTGCCATAGGAGCAGCGTCGACAGCATGCCCATGTAGCCAACGCTCTCGTTCGCGCCGGTGTTCGACGCGGCGATCAGCGCCTCGTCATCGGTCAGGATCAGGTCCGGCTCCGACGCCAGCGAGCCGCCGTGGAAGCCACCCTCGTAGCGCACATCAAGGTAGAAGAGCGCCCGCGCGACGTCGCCGCGGCGGCCGGCCCAGGTCTCCCAGGTGCCCGCGGTGAGCGTACCTGAGGTCCAGTTCGACTCGCCGGGATAGACGCCGCTGCCGCCGCCCTGGCCGTGGTTCGGCAGGGTCGTCTTCTCGTCGCAGGTCGGGCTGCAGTCGCGGTAGGGCTTGTTGCTGCGCGACGAGTTGTAGCCGCTGTCGCAAAGGAACAGCGCGTGGCAGTCGGTGTACGGGTAGTTCGAGGAGCTGTCGTTCGGGTAGCCGTAGGACTTGGGCCACAGATGCTCGCGGTTGTAGGGCCCGCTGCCGCCGCCGACCTTGGCGTAGGTCTCGTTGGCGTACACGTCGAGGATGCTGCCGGGATCGGTCGGATCCTCGTCGGCCAGCTCGAGGATGTCCCAGGTGTCGGTCGCGCTCGACGTGTAGGGGAAGCGCACGTGGTCGTCGATGACCGGATGCAGCGTCGCGCGCAGCGACGCACCATCGGTCGTGTCCACCGCGTCGTAGTAGCCCGGTGGCGCTTGGGCTAGCGCCGGGGCGGCAAGGACGGACGCGGCGAGGATCGAACGAACCCCTCGGAAGCGACGCACCGAAGGGGGAAAGGCAGAACGGTGGTGTGCGACCATGTGCGAGACGAGCAGGGAGTGAAGGAGCGGGCGGACGCGCGCTGCGTCCGCGGAGCCCCTATCCCGTCAACTGGCGCGCGCGGAAGCACGGAGAAAAGCCGTGAACCGCGCGTGAAGACGCGCGCCTAGAACGTCAAGCGCCTGCCGTCCGCCGCGTACTCGACGCCGTCCACGAGATAGCTTTTCGCGCCGGGGAAGCGCAGCAGCACGCCGGGAGTCGCGGAGACGAGCTCGCAGCACGTCACCGGGCGCCCCGCCGTGACGAGCGGCACGTCGGCGCGGAAGTCGAGCGTCGCGAGGTGCGGCCCGTGCAGCTCGAGCGTCACCAGGCCGTCGTTCCAACGCAGCACGTCGCCGCCGGAGAGCGCGCGCTCGCCGGCGCCGGTCGTATCGAGCCACTCGTACACCACCGGCACGCGCGCCGGCGCCAGCTCGACCGCGTCGGCGCGCACGATCACGCTGCGCCGCGCGGGCGCGAGGTTGCGCGGCTCGACGGCGGCTGAGGTCGGCGCGCCGCTCGGAGGCGTGTACGACGCCGGCGCCGGGCCGCCTTCCAGCGCGGGCTCGTGCCACACCGCGCCTGCGCCCAGCACCTCGAAGGTCGTCGTGTCCACCAGCGCCAGGGCGTAGAGCCCCGCGCCCGCCGAGCCGATCGGAGACGCGAGCTCGAGCGGCGCTCCCGGCGCGACCGCAACCGGACCGAGCACCGGCAGGAGCGCCGCCAGCGTGAAGCCCTGCCCGCCCGGAGCAGGCTGTAGCAACGCGAACAGCAACTGCCCCACCACGCCCGGCGCGACGTCCGTCGAAGCGCTGAGGCTAAGCTCGAAACCTCCGCCCGCCGGGTAGACCGCGTCGAGCGCGAACGACAGCCCGGGCTCGGTCAGCGTCACCGCGTCGGGCGTGGTGAAGGGCCAAACGAGCTGCCCCTGGCGCACGCCGCTCTCCCAGTGCACGTTCACGAAGAGCGCGCCGCCCTGCCCCATCCCGAACGACAGCGGCCCGGTGTTGTGCGAGGCGAAGCGCGCGCCGCCGGACTGCTCGCGCACCAGCACCTGGCCCGCGCCGCCGGCGCCGTCGCGGATCACCTCAACCCGCGCCCCGATCGCACCCGGCGCCGAACGCGTCGCCTGCAGCACGACGTCGAGCAGCCCGTACGGCTGCCCGTCCGCGTTGCCGGTGTTCGCGTAGTAGACGTTCGCCTGCCCGTCGTCGTAGATCGCCGGGCCGCCGTTGCCGACCAGCACGTCGACGCGCTCGCCCTCGCGCACGGCCGTCAGGCCGTGGCACATGAAGGTGTTGCCGTACACGCCCGCGAGCGCGCCGATCTCGTAGAGCGCTTGGCTCAGCGGCTGATCGGGGTCCTGCTGGAAGTCCGCCGGCCAAGCGGTGGGCTCGTTGATGTAGAGGTAGTCCTCCTCCAGCTGCGAGTCGAGGTCCGGCCCGCCGCCGCCCACGTACACGTCGGGGAAGCCGTCGCCGTTGTAGTCGCCGACGACCATGCCCATCGCGCCGCCGATGTGCTCGAAGCCGATCTCCACAGCCGCCTCGCGGAACTCGCCATCGCCGACGCCGTCGCCGTCCTGGTCGCCGCGGTTCAGGTAGAGGTAGGAGCGCTCGGCGTGCGTGAAGAACGCGCCGAAGGCACTCTCGGGGTCGTCGTCGGCCAGCTGCGAGGCCCAACCGACGAAGGCGACGTCGAGCCAACGGTCGCCGTTGAAGTCGGCCAGCTCGACCGGCATCGACCAGTGCGGGAGCACGGGCAGCGTGTCGCTCATCCCCGGCAGCAGCGACTGGAAGTCCTCCGCCGGCGGGTTCGCAGGCACGGTCGGATCGACCATCAGATCGTCGAGCGCAAAGGACCAGCTTGGGTTCTGCTCGGGCGTCATGAACGAGAAGGTCCCGTCGCCGCGGTTGTAGAACGCCTTGCAGATCTGCATGAAGCACGACACGACCAGGTCGGTGTCGCCGTCGAGGTCCAGGTCGCCGGTCGCGACCGAGAAGCTGCTGCTCTTCAGATTTGTGCCCGACTGCACGGCGACGTCGGTCAGCCCGCCCGCGCCGTCGTTGCGGTACAGCCGATCGGTCGGATCGGGATCCGGCCCGGTGAAGAAGTTGTCGAGCAGGCCTCCCGCGTTCGCCACGTAGAGGTCAAGGTCGCCGTCGAGGTCCGCGTCGAACCACGCCGCCGAGAAGGTCGGCTGCGTGCCGACCAGCCCCGCGGACGCGCCGACGTTCTCGAAGGTGCCGTCGCCCCCGTTGCGCATCAACGCGTTGGGGCTCGCACAGTTGAAGCCACCGCAGGGATAGAAGAGGTCCGAGTCCCCGTCGCCGTCGTAGTCCGCCGAGGTGACGCCCCACGGCGAGCCGCCGGGGTACTGCATGTTGAAGCCCTCGGGCGAGCCGGCCGACAGCACGCCCGCGACGTCGACGAACTGCCCCGACGCCTCACGGCGAAGAAGGAGGCACGGCGCCTGCTGCGTGCCGATCTCCGGCACGGTCCAGAACATCGGCGGCAAGCCGATCGGCATCCCCGGCGAGTTCGAGTTGGCCTGCACCAGATCGAGCACGCCGTCCGGCCCGCCGACCTTCAGCGGGTTGCCCGGATCGCTGGGATCGGGCCCCACCACGTCGACCCAGGCCTGCCCGCGCCCCGAGCCGATGTCCTTGAAGTCGGTCCCCGGTGCTCCGACCTGATCGCCGATGTCGACGAACACCGGCCAGCTCGCGGTCGGCGGCGGCGTGGGATCCCAGTCGACGACGCCGGGGGTCTGGGCGGAGAGGGAGCCGGCGAGGAATGCGAGGCAGAGGGGGGAGCGCATGGTGAGGGGCTCGGCAGGAACGAGGTGCGAGGGGCGACTGCGCTCCATGCTAGGAGCATTCGCCCCGGCCGCTACGGCGAGCGGCGGATGCCCAGCTCCAGAGCCGCCAGACCCGGTCGGAGAGCGCCGAGCGGCGCTCTCCACGGCCGTCCCCACACGCCCGCTACTCGAGCTCTTGCGTGCGCACCACGTCGACGATCACCGTCTCGCCTTCGAGCGCTACCTCGACGATCCCGTGATCGCAGCAGACGATGATCCACTGCTGGGTCTCCGGACACCACCGTGCCTTGTAGCCCGGCGGAGTCACGACGGCGCCGCCCGCGTCTCCGCCGTACGCCGCTTCGAGACAGCGCACGACGCTCGCAACGGCCGTGTCGTACGACGCGTCCACGAGCACCCCCTCGAGCTCGGCGACGACCTGCTGCACGAACGGGCTCCCAACCGACTCCTCGATCGACGAAGCCCCTTTGAGCGAGACGTCGACCGCATAGCTCTCCGCGACGACCTTCCGCCGCTCTCCTTCCACGGCGAGCACGACGGGAACGGCGGCGAGAACCAACCCAAGGGCGAGCAACCAAGCGCGCATGGCGACCTCCTGGACAAGACGTGGGGCAGGGGCCCGGAACGCTCCAAACCCCGCCCCGATCCTAGCCGGCACCTCGAAGAACGGCCGTTCCGCGGCCGCCCACGGCGATCTCTGCCCCGTCCCGAGCGCCCCATGGACGCCTGCGGCGCGCCGCGCTAAGCTCCCTGACCGCCTCGGCCCAACGGCCGGGGTTGAGAGCGGCTGTAGCTCAGTTGGTAGAGCGTCAGCTTCCCAAGCTGAATGTCGTGGGTTCGAGTCCCATCAGCCGCTCCAAGCATCTCTTTGATCCAGGAGGCTCTACGGCCTCCCTAAATCCGACGGGGTGCGGTCGTGCGGCGCGGGTGTGCTAACGCCACCCTCCCGTCACGCGATGACCGCCCGCCTGCCCTGCCTGCTCTTCCCTGAGTCGTCTGGTCAGCCGAGCAACGTTCCAACTCCAAGACCGAAAACCGATTCGAAATCAGCCATGGGTAAGCGACTCTACGTCGGCAACCTGTCCTGGGACACGACCGAGGACAACCTCCGCGCCGCCTTCTCCTTGGGCGGACGCACCGTCTCCGACTGCCACATCGTCTCCGATCGCGAGACCGGCCGCCCGCGCGGCTTCGCCTTCGTCGAAATGGGCAGCGACCAGGAGGCCCAGGACTGCATCAAGGACCTGGACGGCACCAACCTCGACGGACGCGACATCCGCGTCAACGAAGCGCAGGAGCGCCAGAACCGCGGCGGCGGCGGCGGCGGCCGGGGAGGCGGCGGCGGCCGCTGGTAGCAGCCGAGTCCTGAGCCGGGCGGGGCTACGCTCCGCCCCGGCAAGCACCTAACGCGCAGGCCGACCTCGTTCCGCGGGCACTCGATCCGTACTCGCAGGAACCGGCGTGCATCCCCCGCCATCCACCAGCCCCACGAGGCTCGCCGTCTACCTCTCCCTCCGCAGCTCCTCCGGCAGCGTCCGGGTCGATCTAGACCTATGGCTGGGCATCCTCGACCTCGCGGCCACCCACGGCTGGCGACCGCGAATGACCTCCGATCCAGATCCGAGCCTGCAGCTGAAGTTCCAGCAGGGCGGCACGACGCTGTGGACGCCGAGCGCCTACTTCCTGCCCTGCGGACAGCGCATCGGTCCCACCGACGCGCGCGCGCTCGCCGAGGGCGCCAAGACCGGGCTCGCGCGGGCATCAGCTCAAGAGCTGCCGCTCACCGGTGAGCGCTTCGGGGAAGAGCACACCCAAAGCCTGATCGAGCGCGCCGCGAAGGAGCGGCCCATGCTCCCCGAGGACGCCCGGGCCGCGTTCGAAGTACTCAGCGGTGAGCCTGCACGCGAGGCGTCAGGGCTGCTCAAGTTCCTGCGCGGAGGCGAAGTCCGGGTTTGCCCAGACGCGCGACGCGAGGGCTAGGATCGTAGGGCTGAACTCCCATCACTGCTCCCCGCATCTCATCGCAATACCGCGCCGGGCCGCCCCGGCCGCGCCCGAGAAACAACGCACCACCAGGAGGCTCACACCATGGGCAGGAAACCGACTCAGTCCGTCGAGAAGCGCCGCCGCGAACGCGAGAAGCACTTCAAGCGCCGCGAGAAGGCGGAGCGCCGCGCCCAGCTCAAGGACGAGCAGGAACGCAAGAAGCTGGCGGGTGAGGCCGATGTGCCGGTGAACCCGATGGACGAGATCCCGGAGGCCCAGGTGGAAGAGGAGAAGCCGCAGGAGCCGGAGGGGTAGGCGGGCTCTCCCGCACCTCGTGGCGCGTGGGTTCGAGTCCCATCAGCGCTCCATGTAGCTCGCGCAGCAAGCCGGGGCTACGCGCGCCGGGATGAACGAGACCGGTAGATGCCGCGAGGCAGTGCCCGCTTCGTGACGGGCAGTCGCGGCTCGTAGAGGTCGAACCGGAGTCGAGTCGAGCCGCCTTCAGCCAGCAACGCGGTTCTGTCGAGCCTCGCCGTGCTGGGGTGACCCCCGAGAACGGGTCCCGTGCCTTTGCGCAGGCCATTCAAGTCACCTTCTGACGGCCGTACCCCCTTCCCGCATGGGGGACGGCACCGGATCAGCGCGAGCAGCGTCCGCATCCGCGCATCGTGCGGCGGCGCTCGCTTGCCGCGAAGGCCGCTTTCGCGTCGCCTACGAGACAGGCTCGGGAGCGGGCTCTGGAGGCCAGCACGGCTCTAGCGTGGCTATCTTGCGCGCGGGATTTGCCCTCGGAGTGGGGAGGGACCTCCCTCGCCGGCCGCTACACCATGCTCGCACTGACCCCCTACCACTCGACGCTCCTGACGATCGCGTGCCCCGCGCTCGGGTTCAGCCTGCTCATGGTCCTGATCGCCACCTGGCGATGCCGGATCGCGGTGCAGTGCGTCGCAGTCCTGCTCGGGATTCTCGTCCTCTGGGCGGGGCTCGTCGCCGGAAGCTACTACGGCTACGAGGCCTGGCAGGCGATGCCCGACCCACCCGACGAGGCCTTTGCGGACGGCGCGAAGCTCATGGCCTTGTTCCTCCTCGGCTGGCTGCCCGCCGGTCTGGTCACGTTCGCCTGGTGGGGGTTCCTCCGCGTCGTAGGGCTCGTGGTTCAGCGATCCCGAGGGTCGAAGGTCGCACCTGACTCCGCGAGCTAGGAGTTGCGGCTGCGAGGGCGCGGGCTGAAGGAGTACCGTTGACGCAAAGACGCGGGCCGCCGGGGGGCGACCCCCCGCGGCGCGCCGGGAACACGCGGAACGCCGCCCAAAAAGGCGCCCGCACACACCGGGGCCCCGG
>JBCCGI010000096.1:0-27784 GCA_039029355.1 Planctomycetota bacterium | reverse complement strand
CGCTCGGGGTCACGGCCGGGCTCCTCGAATTCGATGACGCCGGTGAGCGTCTTGTGCTTGCAGTGCTCGCTCCAGGTCTGGGCGAGGGTCTCGAGCTCGCAGGCCGACGGCTCGCGGCCGAGCTCGCGGAAGTGGGCCTGGATGGCCTGCATCTCCTCGAGCGTCAGGCTCAGCACGCCCTCGGCGCTGATGCGCTGCAGCTCCTCGTCGCCCGCGTCGAGCAGCGGCGTCTCGACCCGGCCGCGGGGGTGGGCCGGCAGGGTCACGCCGTAGGGGAGGTCGTCGCGGTCGATGCGCACCACCTCGACCGTCTCGTTGGCGAAGAGGCGCGTCGCGGCCAGCTCCAGCTCCTCGGCCGACGGCGAGCCCTCCAGCTCGTAGGCGCGGTAGGTGGCGACCGGCGGCGAGCCGGCGGCCGGGGTGCGCCCGGTGCGCTCCAGGAGCCGCTGGACGGTCTGGGCGACCGGATCCATGACCCCGGGCCGCGGCAGCACCACGATGCGGTGGTGGCCGGAGGGGGTCTCCAGGGCCTCGCCGGGGGCCGCCAGGCGGGCCTGGTTCACGACCGGGTCGGCCAGCAGCTCGGCCGCGATGGCCCGCACCTCGGCCTCGGAATAGCTGGGCGGCAGCAGGTAGCCGTGGCCCACGCGCACGCCGGCCACGCTGTCCACCCCGAGCTCGGCGAGCACGGAAAGGGCCGCCGTTCCGGCCGGATCGTCGCGCTCGGGGCCGCGGTGGACCTCAACCCGCCAGGCGTCGGGGGGGAGCTCGGAGAGGGTGCTCGAAGCGGGCATGGCCTCGGCCGTGGGGCTCATGGGCGTCTCAATTGGGGGGCGTCAGGGGTCCGCAAGGGCCCATGGTATCCGCCTGGGACTTGCCATTCGAGCACCCCTCCACGACCATGCCGACCTCCGGCCGCCGTGGCGGCGCCCGGAGACCCAGCGAGCATGGCGAAGAAGAAGCCCACGAACGCAGACAGCGCCACGGCCGGCATGGCCTTCGAGCGCCCGATCGAGGAGATCGAGGCCCAGATCGCGGAGCTCGAGGATCTCTCGCTCTCGACCAAGCTCGACATCTCGGGCGAGATCGAGGTGCTCAAGCAGCGGCTGAAGGAGCAGATCAACCTCACGTACTCCGAGCTGTCGGCCTGGGAGCGCGTCAACGTCGCGCGCCACCCCAAGCGTCCGGTGGCGGCGGACTACATCGCCCACCTCGACGATTTCTTCGAGTTGCACGGCGACCGCGCCTTCGGCGACGACCGCGCGATCGTCACCGGGCTCGCGACGCTCGAACAGCGTCGCTTCATGCTGGTTGCCCACCGCAAGGGGCGCACGACCAAGGAGCGCCTCGAGTGCAACTTCGGCTGCGCGCACCCCGAGGGCTACCGCAAGGCGCTGCGCAAGATGAAGCTGGCCGAAAAGCTCGGCCTTCCCATCGTCAGCCTGATCAACACCCCCGGCGCCTATCCCGGCATCGGCGCCGAGGAGCGCGGCCAGGCGATGGCGATCGCCGAGAACATCCTGGAGATGTTCGGCCTGCGCGTCCCGGTCGTATGTCTGGTGATCGGCGAGGGCGGCTCGGGCGGCGCGCTCGGCATCGGAGTCGGCGACCGCGTGCTGATGATGGAGTACTCCTACTACTCGGTCATCAGCCCCGAGGGCTGCGCCGCGATCCTGTGGAAGGACGGCGAGCGCTCGCCCGAGGCGGCCGACGCGCTGAAGCTGACCGCCGAGCACCTGTCGCGGCTGCGCGTGGTCGACGAGGTCGTGCGCGAGCCCCTGGGGGGAGCCCACCGGGCGCCGTCGATCGCGATGGACGAGGTCTGGCGCGTGCTGCTGCGGCACCTGGACGAGCTCGGCCAGGTCCCGCTCGACGAGCTCCTGGCCCAGCGCCGCGAGAAGTTCCGGCGCATCGCCTCGATCGAGGGCCGCTTCCCGCAGCTCTAGGGCCGGAAAGCCCTGCCCGGGGGCCGCGAGGGAACCTCCGGGAGCCGCCAACAGCCCGGAGGAGGCTTCCGTACACCGCCCGGTCGACTATCTTTTCCGGGACACCCCCCTCCACATGGTCCAAGCCCCCCAGGAAACGGACCCGGCGGCCCTGGCCGCCGAGGACCACGCGCTGATCCGCCGCGCCCAGGCCGGCGAGGAGGAAGCGTTTTCCGATCTGTTGCGGCGCCATCAGGGGCGGGCGTGGCGCGTGGCGCGCAACCTGGTCGGCAACTCGGAGGACGCTTCGGACGTGGCCCAGGAGGCCTTCCTGCGGGTCTTCCGCAGCCTGGAGCGCTTCGACTTCCAGCACGACTTCTCGACCTGGCTCTACCGGATCGTGACCAACCTCTCGATCGACCACCTCCGCAAGCGGCGGCCGCACCTGTCGACCGCGGCGGTGGGCGCCGACGACGAGGAGGTCGAGCTCGACCTGCCCGACGACGAGGGCGAGCGCCCCGGGGACGCGCTCGAGCGCGAGGAGACCGGCGAGCTCGTGCGCGAGTGCATCGACGCCCTGGCGCCGCACTTCCGGGTCGTGATGGCCCTGCGCGAGCTCGAGGGGCTGCCCTGCACCGAGATCGCCCGGATCGTGGGCGCGACCCACGTGACCGTGCGCTGGCGCCTGCACCGCGGGCGCAAGCTCTTCCAGGAGGAGTGGGAGCGCCGCGAGCGCACCGCCGCCTCCGGAGGAAACCCGAACGAACAGGGCGGAGGGACCCCAACACTGGGCTCCACCGCCACGTAGCTACGCCTGAGACTCCTGATTCGACACGCCTGAGACATGGATCCGATCGCCACCTGTGACGAGTGCCTCGACAAGCTCCCGCTGTTTGTGGGGGAAGACCTCGAGGACGAGAGCGCCCGCCGGGTCGCCGCTC
Source organism: Planctomycetota bacterium (assembly GCA_039029355.1). Taxonomy (GTDB): domain Bacteria; phylum Planctomycetota; class UBA1135; order UBA1135; genus JBCCGI01. Next base: position 24,918 of record JBCCGI010000096.1, on the reverse strand, counting down.
ATCTGAAGAGCTGCGGCACATGCCGGGATGCCGAGGAGCGTGCGGTGCAAGCCCGCGCCACGCTCGTCGACACCTTTGAGTTGGAGGTGAAGGGCGGAGGACCGGACCTTTGGGCGGGCGTTCGTGCCGGACTCGTTCGAGAGGGGGTTCTCGACGGGTCCGGCGCTCCCGCGCCCTCGGCTCCGGTGCTCGTCGGACCCTGGTTCCGGCGCGCCGCGGGGCTGGTGGCCGCAGCGGCGGTGGTCGCCCTCGCGACCGTGCCGTTCCTGCCGTCGGAAGATGGCGGCGAGGCGGGCCTCGTGATCGGCCTCCCCGAGGTGGAAGGCGAGATCGACGAGGCGCCGAAGCACCCGCTCGAGCCGTGGAAGGACGAGGTCGCCGGGACCGAGCCCCAGGACGGAGACGAGGGCGAGGAATCGGGGCTCATCCGCATCCAACCCAACGACCAAGACTGGCTCCGGCTTCAGTTCGAGGCCGACAACCCGGTCTACAGCGCAACTTCGAGTCCCACGTACCGATGACTGAGGCCACGCCCGCGCGCCCGAGATCGTCCCGCATCTGGATTCCCACCCTTCTCGCCGGCGCCGCGGTCGCCGCTCCGCTGCTCGGTGCGGCGGGGTTGGCCCAGGAGACCGAGGCCCCCGAGGCCCCCGAGGCAACGGAAGCCCAGCCGGCTCCGCCCGCGCCTGCGGAGCCCCGCGGACTGGTTCCGCTCCTGCCCGACGAGAGCGCGGGAGCCCGGGCCGAGTTCGTCCCCAAGGAGTGGCGCGACGCGCTGACGCATCCCGACCTCGACGCGCGCGAGGAGGCCTTCGAGCGCATGGTGCGCCTGGCCCGCAGCAGCGAAGAGGCCTTCGCCTGGCTGCGCGCGGTGTCGGGCGAAGCCGACCGCGAGCTGGCGTGGACGGCGCGGCTGCTCCTGCGCGAAGTCGAGACCAGCATGGCGGAGGACCCCTTCGCGCTGTTCGGCCGCACCCAGGACCTGTCCGAGCTCGAGCGACGCCTGAAGGAGTTCACCACGCGCCTGGCGCCCAGCTGGAACCGCCAGGTCGATCCGCTGGTCGTACCCTTCGCGGGCCTCACGCGACCCAACCCGACCTTCCCGGGCGCGGGCAGCTCGAAGAGCTTCAACATCGAGAACGGCTCCGACGGCTGGGTCGTGCGCGTGGTCGAGGCCGAGGACGGCGAGGAGTCGGTGCGCGAGTTCCGCGGCGAGACCCTGGAGGAGATCCTCGAGGCCAACCCCGAGCTCAAGAACGAGCCGGGCATCTCGGCGATGATCTCGGGCGAGGGCTTCTCGCTGCGGATCGGCGGGCCGGGCGACGTGCCCTTCGACTTCGACCAGCTCCTGGGCCAGTTCGGCCCGGGCCAGCCGCGCGGGAAGGTCTGGCTGCGCGGACCGGCACGCCTGCAGCCGGCCGAGCCGCTGCGCACCGACGTGCTGGGCGTGGCCGTGCGCTCGATCGAGTCCGCCGAGGGCGCGACCGGCGCGAGCCACGGGCTCTACGTCCTGAGCACCGCGCCCGGGACCATCGCGCAGCTTCTGGGCATCCTGCCCGGAGACGTGCTGCTGCGGGTCAACGGCAAGCAGCTGAAGACCGAGGCCGACCTGACCGAGGCGCTCGCGGAGCGCCCCGAGGACGGCAGCGTCGAGACGGTTTGGCGCGACGCGCTCGGGCGCCGGCGCTCGGGCATCTGGCGGCCTTAGCTGGAATTCCTCACAAGCTCACGGCCCGAATCGCCCAGGTCGCTTTATGGCCGCACCTTGCGAGCACCGCCGTCCTCGACGACCCGTTCGGGGTCGCCTGCGGGGTCGCCTGCGGGGTCGGCACTCGCAAAGCTCGCGCCGCAAGGCGACCTGAACGACTCGGGCTCGTGATCTTGTGAGGACTTCGGCCTAGCGCCGCCACGCCGGCAGGGGGTCAGCGGATCAGCTCGCGCAGCTCGGCATCGCTGAGCTGCGCGAGCGACGTCTTGCGCGGGTGCGAGCCGCGGTCGGTGTGGATGCAGTTGCTCTCGCCCATGCGCGTGTCGGCCACCAGCTTCCCGCGGCGGTCGAACAGGACCTGCAGCGCGGCGTAGATGTAGGGCAGCTCCGCGAGCTCCTCGACGGGCGGGAGCGGCTCTCCAGGCTGGGTGCGGCGGAAGACGCGCTGCTCGAAGTAGGCGACCGTGCCGCCGCGGAAGCGCACGATGCGCTTCGGCGGCCGCCCGACCAGCTCGACGACCTCTTCGAGGCTCATCCCGAACTCGAGCCCCGGCACGTGGGCCCGGCAGCGTCCTGACCGCAGCAGGTTGGTCCGAAGGAGCGCGAAGCCGGCGGCCGCGCCGGCGGCGGGCACGCAGACCAGGAGCGCGGCGAAGGCGATCACATAGCGCCGGCGTACCGTCGCGCCCCCGGTCGGCTTGGGGGCGGTCATGGGAGGTGCTGGAAGAGCTCGCTCATGGCGGGACCGAGTCTACGCTGCCGATGTGCGGGCTCGCGGCCCGGCTCGCGGGAGCGCCTCTCCCGAACGGAGCCGGGGCCGGCCCGCGTTGGACGCAGGCCGGCCCCGGTGGGGGAGGCGGGCGTTGGGCTCGGCTAGAGCTTCACGTACTCGTACTGGAACTCCTGTCCGTCGATGCCCTTCGCAGGCGGAGCGATCCAGCCGGCGATCTTGCCCTGCTCGTGGCACGGGACCATCAGCGACTTGACGTAGCGGCGGTCCTCCTCGGTCGGCAGCCACACCTCGGCGTTGGCGTTCCAGGTCGCCTCGTCGATCGGCGTGCCCGCGAGGTCGAACTTGGCCTCGGAGTAGATGCCGATGCTGCGGTTGAAGCGGCGGTTCGGGAGCGTGAAGACGAAGTCGATGCCGTTCTTCTTGGTGATGCGGTTGAAGTACTCGACGCCCTTCTCGTTGTCCTTCACGTACTCGTCGCGCAGGACCTCGTTCATGGCGTTGCGGAGCGGGATCTCCTTGCGGCTGAGCGAGCCGTCCTCCCACGCCTCCAGCTGGTACACGTCGTTCAGCGCCTTGTGGTCGACGTCGAGCTTCGACTCGTACGCGCGGCCCTTCAGCCCGCCGGCGAAGAAGTTGGACGCGTTCGAGGAGATCTCGCTGCCGAAGAGGTCGTTCGAGGACGAGTTCCAGAAGTTGATGTAGCGCTGGATCACCTCGAGCGGGATCGCGCCGTGCTCCTTCACGTCGGCGTCGGGGTACTCCTTCATGACCTCGCAGGTGCGCTGGATCACGCGGCCGATGCCGGACTGGCCGACGAACATGTGGTGCGCTTCCTCGGTCAGCATGAAGCGGCAGGTGCGCGCGAGCGGGTCGAAGCCGCTCTCGGCCAGCGACAGCAGCTGGAACTTGCCGTCGCGGTCGGTGTAGCAGGCGAAGCAGAAGAAGCTGAGCCAGTCCTCGCACGGCTCGTTGAACGTGCCGAGGATGCGCGGGTGGTCGGCGTTGCCGGAGCGGCGCTCGAGCAGCTCCTCGGCCTCCTCGCGGCCGTCGCGGCCGAAGTAGCTCTGGAGCACGTAGACCATCGCCCAGAGGTGGCGGCCCTCCTCGACGTTCACCTGGAACAGGTTCCGCAGGTCATAGAGCGACGGCGCGGTGTGTCCGAGCAGGCGCTGCTGCTCGACCGAGGCGGGCTCGGTGTCGGCCTGCGTCACGATGATGCGGCGCAGGGCGTTGCGGTACTCGCCCGGCACGGTCTGCCAGGCGTCCTCGCCCATGTGGTCGCCGAAGCCGATCTTGCGGTCGCTGGCGTGCGGCTCGAGGAAGATGCCCCAGCGGTAGTCGGGCATCTTCACGTAGTCGAAGTGCGCCCAGCCGTCCTTCTCGACGCTGACCGCGGTGCGCAGGTACACGTCGTTCTCGTTGAAGTCGGTCGGCCCCATCGCGCGCCACCAGTCGATGTAGTCCGGCTGCCACGCCTCGAGGGCGCGCTGCAGGCGCTTGTCCGACTTCAGGTCGACGTTGTTCGGGATCTTCTGGGAGTAGTCGATTCCGGGCATGGCTTTCGTTTGTGGGAGGGCCTAGGTGCGGTTGTAGTTGAACTCGGGGCGCTCGGGCGTGCCGTAGCACTTGAGGGCGCCGCGCTCGCCGATGGCGTTGGGGCGCTGGAAGATCCAGTTCTGCCAGGCGGACAGCCGGCCGAAGATCTTCGTCTCGAGGGTCTCGGGGCCGGCGAAGCGCAGGTTCTGCTCCATGCCGGTCAGGGCATCGGGCGAGAACGAGGCGCGCTCCTCGACGGCGAGGCGCAGCTCGTCCTCCCAGTCGATCTCGTCCGGCGCGAAGGTGGCGAGCATCAGATCGTCGGCGGTCTCCGCGTCGATCAGCTGGCCCTTCACGGCGAGGACCTCGTCGGTCGCCTCGGGGGTCGCGAGGAAGCGCGTTTGCAGCCGCGACAGCCCGTTGGCCATCGGCAGCGCGCCGGCGCTGGCCTCGCTGACGCCGACCTGGACCGGGGTCTCGGGGTCGTTGAGGAGGTACAGCCGGTCGCAGGCGAGCGCCAGCTCGAGGAAGGTCCCGGCGAAGGCGGTGCCCTCGTCCGCGACCGCGTAGAAGCTGCGCGCGCTGTTCTCGAGGCGCTTCAGCACGCGTTTGGAGAACTGCCGCACCTCGTGCACGAACCAGTGGTCCGCGCTGAAGACCAGCTCGTCGGTCGTCATCGCGACCTGGGCGTCGCCGACGACGCGCACCGTCACCAACCCGACCTCGGGCTCGGAGAGGCGCAGGTGCAGCAGCGCGTGGTCCAGCTGCCGCAGCACGCGGAAGTACCACCAGTCCGCGCCGGCGGCGTGGGCGTCTTCGGCGCTCTTCGGGCCGCTGTCCGCGGGCAGGCGGAGCTCGAGCGCCGCCGTGCGCGCGCCGCGGTCGAAGGTCACCGTCAGGTCGCGGTAGCGCAGCGCTTCACCGGACGCTTCGAGCTCGACGGGGGGCAGCTCGACGCCCTTCAGGTCGCCCGAGCCGCTCGGCTTCGTCGTCTCGATCAGGGCCTTGGCCTCTTCGCCGACGACGTCGTTCCAGCGCGAGAGCGGAGCGATGCGGTCGACCAGGTTCCACTTGACCGCGCGCTTGCCCTTGATGCCTTCGGCGACCGTGTTGAACACGTCGCCCAGGTCGCGGCGGATCTTGCGCTTGTCGGCCAGGCGCGTCAGCCCGCCGGTGCCCGGCAGCACGCCGAGGAGCGGCAGCTCGGGGAACGAGACGGCGCTCGACTTGTCGTCGACCAGGAGGATCCGGTCGCACGCCAGCGCCAGCTCGTAGCCGCCGCCCGACGCCGTGCCGTTCAGCGCGGCGAGGAAGCGCTTGCCGGAGTGCTCGGAGGCCTCCTCGATGTAGAGCCGCGTCTCGTTCGTGTACTTGCAGAAGTTGACTTTGAACGCGTGCGTGCTCGTCGAGAGCATGTGGATGTTCGCGCCGGCGCAGAACACGCGGTCCAGGCCGCCGGTGACGACGACCGAGCGGACCTCGGGGTGCTCGAACACGAGCCGCTGGACCGCGTCGGCCAGCTCGATGTCGACGCTGAGGTCGTAGGAGTTCAGCTTGAGCTCGTAGCCCTCGCGCTGCCCGCCGTCGGGCTGGACCGCCATCGTGAGCGTGGCGACCTCGCCGTCGACGGCGAGGGTCCAGTGGCGGTACCGATCCGGGTGGGTCTGGAGCTCGACGGGCGCGGCGGCCGGGTGGGCCGGGGCGGAGGTCTGGTCAGCGGGAGCGGCGGTAGTGGTCACGGCGATCGAAGAGGGTTTATGGGAAGTATCTTGCCTTTTGCCTCTGAGGCGGGAATCATAGCGCGCACGTCCATGTCGCACCAAGCCTTTCTTCGGGAATGCGGCCGGCGCGTCCGCGCCCAGCGCCTGGCCGCCGAGCTGGGGGTCGGCGAGGCCGCCGCCGCGGCCGGGATCAGCCGCCGGACCTGGACCGAGATCGAGGCCGGGCGGGCCAACCCCTCGCTCCTGGTGCTCCTGGCCGTGTCCGACACCCTTGGGACGCCGCTGGACGCCCTCCTGGCGGAGGCCGAGGCGGCTCGCCTGCGCACCCGCGAGCGCGTGGCCCTGGTCGGGCTGCGGGGCGCCGGCAAGTCGACCGTGGGGCGCGCCCTGGCGCGGGCCCTGGAATGCCCCTTCATCGAGCTGGACCAGCGCGTGGAGGAGCTGGCGGGCATGCCCCTGGCCGAGATCTTCGAGCTCCATGACCGCAGCGCCTTCCACCGCTTCGAGGCCGAGGCGCTGGAGAGCGTCCTGCGGCAGGGCGAGCGCCTGGTCGTGGCCGCCGGGGGCTCGATCGTCGACGCGCAGGCCAACTTCGAGCGCCTGCGCGCCACCTGCCGCACCGTGTGGCTCCAGGCGACGCCTGAGGAGCACTTTGGGCGCGTCCTCGACCAAGGCGACCGGCGGCCCATGGCGGACCGCCCGCGGGCCATGGAGGAGCTCCAGGCCATCCTGGACCAGCGGACGCCCAGCTACGCCCGCTGCGAGCTGGCCGCGGTCACCTCCGGGCGGCGGCCCGCGGACGTCGCCGAGGAGCTGCTCGGACGCCTCAGCGAGGGCGCCTAGGGGCGCCGGGGGCTCCCGGGAGGGCCCCGCCCGGAGGCCCGTGCCCTGGGCGGTTCGAGTACCGCTCGGCAGGGGCAAAGGAGGTGTAAGTGGCGGGAGCTAAAGCATCTCCGGCGACTTGGCGCCTACCGGAGGTACCCTTTTACAACTCTAATGGTCTCGGTCCCGGAAGAGCCACCGACCCATCCCCATCGCGACTTCGCACCCCCCGGCTCTTCCGCGTGCCCCGTCCCCCCTGGACGGTTCCCCATCCAAGGACTCGAGCCAACCCATCCATGAACCTCCCCCTTCCCCTCCTCACGGGGGCGGGAATCGGTGCAGCCGTGCTCGCCACGGCAGCGTCCGCCCAGGACGTCTCCGGTCCCGCCGTCCGTCAGGCACCTCTTGATCTCCTCGGCCAGGCCGGCCTGACCGAAGCTACGGTTCAAATCCTCGACGACCTTCCGTATGTCGCTGGCGAGACTTTCCATTTCCCGCTCTGGATCGACGGAGCGACGCGCGACGTGACCGTTTGGCCCTACTCGGTTCGGGCCGCGGGCTACCGCCTGATGGTCGGCGACGGATCCGGTCAGTACACCGAGTACCCGACCACGATCGAGAGCACCTACCGCGGCGAGGTCGAGGGCTACCCCGGCAGCGTCGTGGCGGTGAACCTCTACGAGGGTCAGCTGCAGGGCACCATCCAGCTCGCCAAGGGCGCGCCGCTCTGGGGCCTCCAGCCGTCGACGGGCCTGATCGAAGGCTCGCCGTGGAACGAGCACCTGGTCTACAACTCCGAGAACCTGCTGCCGCTGGACGTCTCGTGCGGCGGCGCGCTCGAAGTCATCCGCACCGACGGCGAGTCCGGCTTCCAGCCGGGTCCCGACGGTAGCAACCCGCGGGTCTGCGAGATCGCGATCGACTCGGACGTCGAGTACTACAACTCGAACGGCCAGTCGGTGACCGCGACCGAGAACGACATCACCAACGTCATCAACGCGACCGAGGCGATCTACGAGGCGACCGCGGACATCTTCTACGACATCACGGTCATCTTCGTGGAGACGTCCGAGCCGGATCCCTACGACTCGTTCGGCGCCAACGCGATCCTCAACGACTTCCAGGACCACTGGAACGCGAGCCACCAGTCGGACCCGCGCGACATCGCGCACCTCTTCACCGGCAAGAACATCACCGGCTCGACCATCGGCATCGCGTACCTCAACGTGATCTGCAACAAGCAGTCGGGCTACGGCGTGTCGCAGTCGAAGTTCTCGGGCTCGTTCACCTTCCGCGTCGGGCTGACCGCGCACGAGCTCGGCCACAACTGGAGCGCCGGACACTGCGACGGCGCCGGCGACTGCAAGATCATGTGCTCGGGGATCGGCGGTTGCGCGGGGTCGTTGACCTCGTTTGGCAACGGCTCGACCAACGCGATCAACAACAAGAAGGCCAGCTCGGGCTGCCTGAGCACGCCGCCTCCGCCGACCGCTCCGCTGATCACCAGCCTCAGCCCGAACACCGTGCAGGCGTTCCAGGGCAACCAGGTCTCGCTCGGTGGCTTCTTCCTCGAGCAGACGACGCAGATCTCGGTCGGCGGGACGGTCCTCACCGCGCCGTTCGGCTTTACGGTCGAGAGCGACAACCTGATCACCTTCAACCCGCCGATCGCCTCGTCGCTCGGCAGCGTGCAGGTGACCGCCATCAACGAAGCGGGTTCCTCGAACGTGCTGACGCTGAACTACGCGGCCACCGAGCCGTCCAAGCTCGCGGCCACGGGCACGGCGCTGACGGGCCTCGCCTTCAACTGGAACTTCGGCGCCCAGCCGAACGACCTCTGGTACCTCTTCGCGTCGGTCAACGACGCGACCACCGTTCCGTTCGGCGGGTTTGACCTGCTGGCGAACGGGCTCCTGATCTTCTCGGGGAACCTGAACGGTGGCGGCACCGGCAGCGCCTCGATCCTGGTCCCGCCGGGCGCCTCGGGTGCCACGGTGTATTCTCAAGTGGTGCTGCTCGACGACGCCTCGTTTGCTTTCCAAAGCGCGACGAACGTCACCACTTCCTCCATCCTGTTCTGAACATCCGCCAGCCGGACCGGCCCGCGCGTGCGGGCCGGCCACTCCCATCATCGCTAGTCCCTCACTTTCCTACCTTCGGCAGGTGAACTCATGAGATCTCTTGTTGTGCGCGCCGGGCTCGCAGTCGGCGTCTTCGCGTTGCCCCTCGGGGCCCAGATCACCCAACCTGGTCAACCCGCCTCCGATTGGGCGCAGCTCACCTCCGAGGTCCCGACGGTGCTGATGCCCGGGGTCGACGTCGAGGCGCTGCTCGCCGAAGACGAGGTCACCGGTCCGTTCCCGCTTCGCTACGGCGAGGTGCTTTACACCGACATGAGCATCTCCGAGGAAGGCGTCTGGGAAGGCGTCCCCGAGGACGACTCGCTCGTGTGGCGTCTCCGCGTCCACTCGCCGGGCGCGCACTCGATCGGTCTTGTGTTCTCCGAGTGGGAGATCCCGGCCGGCGGCCAGCTCTTCCTCTACAACGACACCAAGGGCGACATGCTCGGCGCCTACGGCGAGCACAACAACAACGTCAACGGCAGCTTCGGCATCGAGCCGGTCGACGGCGACTCGGTCACGATCGAGTACGTGCACCCGTCCTGGGCGACCGAGATGCCGATCCTGACGCTCGGCGAGGTCATCCACGACTACAAGAACCTGCGCAACCTGCTCGAGGCCAGCGGCACGATCGGCAGCGGCCCCGCCGACGGCGGCTGCGGCCTGGTCGGCATCAACTGCCCCGAGGCGTCCGCCTTCCAGACGGCCAAGCGCTCGGTGATGCGCACGCTCTCGGGCGGCTCGCTGTGCTCGGCCTCGCTGATCAACAACACGTCGCAGGACGCGACGCCCTACATGCTGACCGCGAACCACTGCGGCAACATGACCAACGGGCAGTTCCTGTTCAAATACGAGCAGGCCAGCTGCGGCACCAGCTCGGGCCCGCAGAGCAGCTCGCTCTCGGGTTCGGTCAAGCTCGCCGGGTCGGGCACGTATGACTCGCAGCTCTACCGCCTGAACAGCTCGCCGCCCACCAGCTACGACCCGCTGTGGGCCGGCTGGTCGCGCCAGACCTTCACCGGCTCCCCGGTGGCCACCATCGGCCACGGCGGCGGCGGTCCGAAGAACATCGCGATCGACAACAACGGCGCCAGCCTGTCCGGCACGGACTGGCAGGTCTTCTGGAACGTGGGCTACATCATCGGCGGCAACTCCGGTGGCCCGCTCTTCAACGGCCAACAGCGCGTGATCGGTCCGGCCTGCTGCGTGAACACCTTCACGTGCGGCGTGCAGACCGCCTGGTACGGCCGCTTCGACCTGTTCTACAACGCCTTCAACCTGGGCACCTGGCTGGACTCGGCCGGGACGGGGCAGCTCGTGCTCGACTCGCTCGATCCGTTCGCGTCGCCCGCCACGATCTCCAGCATCTCGCCCAGCAGCGTCGAGGCCTTCGCCGGCGGTACGGTCACCATCAACGGTGCCGGCTTCCTCGGCGCGACCTCGGTCGACGTCGGCTCGGCGACGCTCTCGACGCCCGGTGGCTTCACGATCGTGGACGACAACACGATCACCTTCAGCGCCCCGACGCCCGACAGCCTCGGGACCGTGTCGGTGGACGTCACCAAGCCGATCGGTACCAGCAACTCGGTCAACCTGAGCTACGTCGAGACCAGCCCGCCGAAGCTCACCGTGACCGCGGTGACCGTGACCGGCCTGAACGTTGGGTGGAACTTCGGCGCGGCTCCGGGCGACGCCTGGTTCCTCTTCGCGAAGCTCGACAACACGACCGTGCCGTTCAGCGGCTTCGATCTGCTGCTCGACCCGATCTTCCTCGGCTCCGGCAACCTGGACTCGGTCGGCGTCGGCAACGAGGGCATCGTGGTTCCGCCGGGCCTGACGCCCGGTGCGTTCGTCTACTCGCAGGCCGTCCTGCTCGACGGCGGCACCTTCGCCTTCTCGGGCGCGACGAACGTCGGCCAGACGCAGGTCCTCCTCTAGGGTAGACCCGCACTCAACGCTTGGAGCCATCCCGCGCCGCGCGCGGGGTGGCTCTTTCGCATTTGGGGCGGTTTGCTAGCTTCGTGCGGCACTCTTGGTCGTCCCATGAGCACGGCAGACCTGCAAGCAGAGCTGGACAAGCTGACCCGCCAAGCCGAGAAGCAACGGGACAAGCTCACCGATCTTCAGAGCCGGATGCGGCGCACTCGCAAGGACGAGGCCTTCGACCTCGAGAACTATCAGCAGGCGAAGGAAACCCGCGCCTTCCACGAGGCCAACCCCAGGCTGCGCGACAAGGGGGAGGAGAACAGTCAGGTGCGCCGGCGCGTCCTGCGCAGCGCTCGGACGCGGGTCGAAGAGACCAGCCCCGAAGCGATCCGTGCTGGCTACGCCAAGCAGATCCAGGCGCTGGAAGACGTAGCCTCGGCCGAGAGCTCCGAGCTGGGGCGGATTCAGCGCGCGGCGCGCGGCCTCCGCAAGCGCCTGTGGGGCCGGCGGCTCCGCAGCTGGATCCCGGGCGGCCGCTGGCGCACCGAGGTCGACGACCGGCTAGAGCAGGTGGCGCAGGGGGTCGGAGCGAACGCGGACGCCCTGGCGGCGCTCGACGGGACTCCGAGCCAAGAGTCGCTGGATCAGAGCCTGGCTGGATATCGAAGGGAGCTCGAGCGCGTGAGAGGCGAGCTGGAAGCCCTCCGCGCCGAGGTCCAGCAGCGGGCGGCGGCCGAGGATGGGCGGCTCGCCGCGTTGGCGTCCCGGGTCCAGTCCTTGGAGGGGCAGGAGGAAAGCAACCGCGCCAGGCGGGACGAGTCCATCGAGCTGGAGCGTCGTATCGCCAGAGCCGTTCAACACGAGGAGGGGAAGCGAGCGCCGCTCGCGGCCGACGGCTCACGGCTGCGTGACGCGCTCGACCTCGTCTTGCCCGACGAGGTGCTGGCCGGCTGTCTGCACGCGATCGAGATCGGCAAGCCGCTGCTCCTGGTCGGCCCGCCGGGGGTCGGCAAGACGACGCTCGCGCAGGCGCTCCCCGCGGCGGTCTTCGACGATCCCGCCGGCGTGCTGACCAGCGTGGAAGCGATGTCACGTTGGGAGTCCATTCACGTGCTGGGGGACCTCGACCTGGTCTCCGGCCTCGGGGTCACCGCGGCGCTCGGGTGCTTCTCGCGCGCCGTCCTCGAGAGCATCGAGTGCGAGCTCGGAGCTTCCGAACCCCCGGGGCGCTGGCTGTTTATCGACGAGCTCAACCGGACGCGCCCGGACCAGGCGTTCAGCGGGGTCGTCGACGCCTGCGCGAAGCGACGGCTCGTTCTGCCGGGAGGAGTGGAGCTCGCCATCCCCCGCAGCTTCCAGCTCATCTGCGCCATGAACGACGCGGATGACTTCGGCTTCCTCCCGATGTCGGGTCCCCTTCGCCAGCGGTTTCACACGGTCGTGCTCGATCCGCCCGCAAAGGAGCAGGAGCACCGGATCGTTGCGAGGGAGATCGAACGGCTGCTTGCCACCGGGGATCCGGACCGCGTACGAGTCGAGCTCGCGGCGCGAGCGGAGCATCTGGTCGAGCTGATGGGAGAGGTTCGCGCGCGGACCGCGACACGCTTCGGAGCCAGAGCGATCGTCGACGTCGTCCGGTCGGCCTTCAGCGCGCACGCCGTCGGCAGCGCGCAGGAGCGGCTGGATCAAGCGCTGGCGAGCGCGTTGCCGGCCGTGCTCGCCGCGGAGGACGAGCCGGAGCTTCGCGCGCTTTGCGACGAAGCGCTTGATGCCGAGCGCTACCCGACCACGACCGCGAGACTCCTCGGGCTGTCGAGGCCGTAGGTGCCGCGGGCCGAGGTCGACTTCATGCTTCGCAGGTGCCTCGAGCTCTGCCTAGGCGATCACCTGAAGCCGCGTCGGGACGGCGTTGTCCTCGACTACGCGGTCGTCGCCGAGAGCTCAGCCGGCCTGCCGAGTCTCTTTCGCCCGCTGGAGGCACTCTTCCATCTGCTGGGGCATGCGCCGGGCCTCTCCCAGGCGATGGGAGAGGCCCGGCTCGCGGACAGAAGCGGAGCGGCCGAGCGCGGGGCGATGGTGGATTTCGGAGCGACGCTGCGGCTCCTTCGGACCGGCAGCCGGCGCATCGTGCGGCGCCCGTCGGCCGCCGACTTCGACGACGACGCGGTCGCCTTCGCGCTGGTCGTCCAGGAGTTCCTCGGTCGGGCGCACGTGCTGCTCGCGCTCTTGGAGGAGCAGAAGGCCTCGACGCGTGAGGGCTTGCGCCAACCGCTGGCGGAGCTCGACGAGCGGATCGAGGGAATTCGGGCCGCGCTGGATCAACGCGGACTCTCTCACGACTGCGTGCGCTTCGCAGCAGGCCTGCTCCGCCGTTCGCTGAGCCTGTTCCGTGCGTTCCTCGTGGGCGACACGCACGGACCGGAGGCCGACGGTTGGCGTGGCTCACTGCTGCTGAGGCGCTTCCGGCCCTCGGATGGGCTCGCGCCCCTGCTCGACTGGCGTAGGCGCTTCCATTCGACCGGCCTGTTCTTCGGTTCAGGACGTACCTACCGGTTTTCCCAGAGCCGTGACGAGAGCCACCTCTTCGAGCTGTGGTGCCTCGCGGAGTGGGTCAGCGCGCACCGGCTCCGCTCCGGTTCCGGCGAACAGACGGCGTTGCTCCGTCCGGCTCGGCATGGCGAGACCTTTCGCCTCGACCGGACGCACGACGTTCTGTTCGCGTTTCGGGGACGGTCGCCGTCCACGGACGTGCGCAAGATCCTGCGCCGGAGCAACGTCGAGTGGTTCATCCTGAACCGCGAGAACTACCGCAGGAGCGTCGTGGTCGATACGAAGAACTACGGCAGCTGGTCGCTCGCTCCGAACCGGACCGTGCTCGGCTACATGCACGACTTCCAGGTCGATCGCGGCGTCGTCATCTTCTCGAAGCCGCTCCGCGTGGATGCGTACGACGCAGACGAGGCGGACGAGCGGCTGGTCGTGCGCCGGTTCGGGAGCGCCGGCCAGCGGACGTTCTGCGCCGTATCGCTGATCCCTTCGCCAGGCGAGGCCGAGCGCAACCTGGACACGCTGAGGCGCTGCGCGCGCGCGCTGGCGCGCTAGGGAGCCGGTCCGGGCGGGCTCGCCGTCGACCTCAAGGGCTCACGCGAACCGCAAGCCCCGCGCCGCGGATCCTCTCCGCGTACTCCTCGAGCCAACCCGTGGGGACGGCGGACAGCTCGTCGGCCTCCGGCTGGTACGAGGCCCGCTGCAGGCCGTACAGCAGCACGCCCTCGAGCGCGACGCCGTCGCGCACGAGCTCGTCGAGCGCCGCCAGGTAGGCCTCGCGCTCCGCCTCCGAGGGCGGCTCGCCGTTGCGCGCGAGGGCCATCGTCTGCACCCAGGTGGGGCAGAGCTCGGCCGCCGCCCGCAGGTTCGACAGGGCCCGCGCGGGGCCCGCGCGGTTGGAGTTGAGGCGCTCCGCGCCCGCGTCGGTCGCGCTGTCGAGCTTGTACCAGACCTCGCCGCGGTTGGCCGCCAGCAGCCGCAGGCCCGCCTGCACCTCGGGGCGGTGGGTGAGCGAGCCGTTGGTGATCAGGACCAGCTTAAGCTCGCCGGCCAGGTCGAGCTCCCGCAGCACGGCGACCACCGTCTCGACCGCCTCGCGGAAGCGCGGCGAGCTGGTCGGTTCGCCGTTGCCGGAGAAGGCCACGTCGTTGAGCCGGCGCGAGCCCTCGGGCACGCGCTCGGTCAGGAAGTCGCCCCGGACGATGTCGAGCATCATCTCGCGCAGCTCGCCCTCCAGCAGGGCCAGGTCGACCTCCGGCGCCTTGCCCTGCACCAGGTCCGGTACCTGGCAGTACACGCAGCGCCAGTTGCAGGCGTTGTTCGTGTTCAGGTTGACCCCGACCGACACGCCCTGCGCGCGGCGCGAGACCACCGGGTAGACGTAGGTCATCCCGGCCGAGTCGCGGTCGTGGCGCCGCGTCGTCAGCTTCAAGCCGTGGCTCCGCGCAGCGCGCCGACGTGCGCCTCGACCGACTCGGCGAGCGCGTCGAGGTGGTAGCCGCCCTCCAGCACGCTCACGATGCGGCCCTCGCAGCAGGACGCGGCGAGCTCGGCGACGCGGCGCGACAGCTCGGCGTACCCCGCCGTCGTCAGCACGCAGGCGCCCAGCGGGTCCATGCGATGGGCGTCGAAGCCTGCCGACAGCAGCAGGAAGTCGGGCGCGAAGGCCTCGAGCGCCGGCAGCACCGAACGCTCCACCTCGCCCAGCCATTCGGCGTCGCCGCTGCCGGCGGGCATCGGGCGGTTGAGCGTCGTGCCTTCGCCGTCGCCCAGGCCGCGCTCCGACTCGGCGCCGGTGCCCGGGTACAGCGGCCACTGGTGCAGGCTGGCGTAGAAGACCGTCGGGTCGGCCTCGAACAGGTGCTGCGTGCCGTTGCCGTGGTGGACGTCCCAGTCGAGGATCGCCACGCGACCCGCGCCCTCGGCCTGCAGCGCGCGCGCTGCGACCGCGACGCTGTTGAAGAGGCAGAAGCCCATCGCGATGTCGCGCTCGGCGTGGTGTCCCGGCGGGCGCACCGCGACGAAGGCGTTGCGCCAGGCGCCGCTCCAAACCCGCCGCACGGCTTCGACGACCCCGCCCGCCGCCAGGCGCGCGGCGCGGAAGGAGCCCGGGGACACCGCGGTGTCCCCGGCGTCGAGCTGCGCGGCGCCGCGGGCGCAGGCGGCCTCGATGCGCTGCACGTGCTCCGGCGGGTGGACCGCGGCGAGGGCGCGGAGGTCCGCTTCAGGCGCCTCGATCGCGTCGAGCTCGCCGTTCAGGCCCGACTCCTCGAGTCGCGCCAGCACCGCGCGCAGGCGGTCGGCGCGCTCGGGGTGCCCGACGCCGGTGTCGTGCGCGAGGCAGTCGGAGTGGGAGATCAGGCCGGTTCTCGACATCGCCCCATGCTACCGCGCGCCGCGCTCAGCCGCCGGCGCCGGCCGGAGGAGCGTCGTCGCCGGTCTCGCCGTCCGCCTCCGCCACGCCCTGCGCCGCGCCGAGCGAGAGCAGCCGCTGGGCCTCCTCGAGCAGGAACTCGGTGTCGGTGAACGGCTCGTAGCTGACGTCCTGCCAGCGCACGCGGTCGTCGCCGTCGATCAGGAACGTGCCGTGCAGCGGCATGTCCTCGAAGTCGTCGAAGCAGCGGTAGTCGCGGAACACCTCGTGGGCCGGGTCGGCGAGCACCGGGAAGGGCAGCTCGACGCCGTCGTAGCGCGAGATCTCGTCCGCCGGGTCGTCCCCGATCGCGATCAGCTCGATCCCGGCTGCCGCGAAGTCGCCGGCCGCCGGCCCGAAGGCCTCCAGCTGCTCGACGCAGTGCGCGCAGCCGAAGCCCAGGAAGAGGATCAGGATGCGCGGGCGGCCGGTGGTGTCGCTGAGCGTGTGCTCGATGCCGCGCGAGTCGGGGCAGCTCCACCCCGGCGCGGGCGGCGGCGACCAGCGCCGCGGGCCCAGCGTGTCGAGGTCGACGCGACTGGCCACGTCGTCGGGTGCCACGTAGGGCACGCGCCAGTCCGCCGGGGCGCCCGCGGCCGCGGCCAGCGGGGCCAGGCGAGCGAAGGCGGGGACGTCGAGGTCGAAGCCCGAGGAGATCGCGCGCAGCTCGGCGAAGCGCTCCAACGCATCGTCGCGCTCGTCGGCGAGCCACAGGACGTAGGCGAGCGTCGCCAGCGGCACCGCCTGCCCGTTCCTGCCCTCGACCGTCTCGCGCGCGAGCTCGGTGGCCTCCTCGTGCAGGCCCGCCTCCGCCAGGAGCCGAGCGCGTAGCACCGTGCTGAAGCCGAGGTCCTTCAGCTCGGCGAGCGCGGCGTCGGCGTCCTCGTCCTCCAGCACGCGGTCCAGCGCCGCGAGCATGTCGAGCCGGTCGCGTACCGAGTTGACCTTGCGCGTCTCGGCGTCCAGCGTCGAGCGCATGGCCTTCTTCACGTCCTCGTCCTTGGCGTCCTCTTCGGCGAGGGCCTCTTCCTCGGCCTCGTCGAGCGCCTCGGCGCGGGCCAGCTTGGCGTCCGCGAGCAGGGCCTGCAGGCGCTCCTCCTGGGCGCGCCAGCCCTCGTCGTCGCCGAGGAAGAAGTACGCCTGGGCCAGCTGGAACGCGCGCTCGGCGTCGTCGTCGGGCTCGCCGGACTCGCCGAGGTAGGGGCTGTCGCAGGCGGCGATCAGCTCCTCCCACCGCTCGAAGAGCGCCAGCGTCCCGAGCAGGCGCTTGCGTCCCCACCAGGCGGAAGAGCCCCGCTCCGACGGCCCGTTCCATGCGGGGTGGCGCGGCAGCTCGATCATGTTGCGCGCCAGATCGAGCGCCTCGTCGACGCGCCCGCAGTGCCCGAGGCTGCGCACCAGCCACTCGTTGTTGTGCGCGAAGTTGTGAATCCGGTCGGGCAGCACGCGGTCGCGCATCATGTGCGCGTGGTCGACGCGCGCCGCGGCCTCCTGCTGCCACGCGGCGTCGGCGTGGCGCCCCAGGTTCTCGAAGATGTGCCCGCCCATGTGCCACTGATGCGCGACCGTCGGCCAGCTGGGGCCGCTGTTCACGGCGGCGCTGACGGCGTACTCGGAGGTCTCGTCGCGGTCCCACAGGTGGATGCGGTAGTGGTGCGACGGGTGGTTGGGCTCGACGTCGAAGATCTCGTCGAGCAGGGCTTGGTTGGCCTGGCGGCTGGAGATCGGCAGGCCGCGCCAGGAGTTCATCCACAGCTGGTTGACGAGGAACGCCTTGGCCTCGATGTCCTCGGGGTACGCGCGGACGATGGCCTCGATGTCCTGCACCAGGTCGCCGCGCTTCGCCTTGTTGTCGCGCTTGTCGTAGGGCTCCTCGGGAGCCTCGTCCTTCTTCTTGTCGTCGTCCTTCTTGGCGGCGGGCGGGTCGGGGGCCTCGCGCGTGTCGGTGCCGGGGCCGCGGCCGTCGCCCTTGCCGTTGCCGCGGCCGTTGCCCTCACCGACGCCGCGGCGCTTGCGCTCGCTGGTCGGCGCGAGAGAGGCCGCGTCGTCCTCGTCGGGCTCCTCGACCTCCTCCGGATAGTCCGCCGAGTAGTAGCGTGCCCACGCGTCGATGTAGAGCTGGACCCGCTCGGTCGCCTGCTCGCGGCGGAGCCACGCCTCGCGCGCGAAGGTCGCCGCGCGCTCGTCGTTGTCGACGTTCGCCATCGCCATGCCCCAGTAGGCGGCGGCGCAGTCGGGCTCGAGGGCGGCGACCTGGCGGAACGAGCGCTCGGCCTCGAAGTACCAGAAGCCGTGCAGCTGGCCGACGGCCTGGTTGAACATCGCCTGGACGTACTCGTCCTCGGTCGCGACCGGGAAGCGCACGCTGCCGTTGTTCGGCATCAGGTAGGCGGCCTGGCGCGGGCCTTCGTTGAAGGCGTCACCGTGGAAGGAGTGGCCCTCGGGGACCTCGTCGTCCTGGGGGGCGAAGACGGCGGCCAGCGTCAAAAGGAGCGTGGAGCGGAGCAACAAGGCGTGGATCCTCGGGGTCGAAGGAGAGGCCGCCCGGAGGCGGCGGGGATCGTCCAGCATAGGGCACCGCACGGGATTCGCAGCGCCCGCGCGAGCTGGGGTTGTGTTGGGGCGACGTTACAGATCGATTTCCCGTCTTGGCGGTGCGCCTCGCTAGGCTCGATCTCTCCTTCGTATGAGGAGAGTCATGCCCCGAGCCACCTGGATTCTCGCGGCCGCGCTGGGGGTCGCTGCGGCACTGATCGTCTTCCTGGCCGCGCGCGGTCCGCGCGGCGCGCGCGGAGAGGGGGAGCATGCGCTTCCCGCCGCAACCGAGCCCGCGGCGCCGCCCGCGGCGGCGGCCGACCGCCTTGCGGAGGCGCCCCCGCGGACCCGGGGCGAGGCCGAGCGGGTCGCGGCTGAGTCCGTAACCGAGGCGCTGGCGAAGGAGCGGGCCGCGAGCGACGCCGAACGCGCGGCGCGCGAGGGCTGGATCCAGCTCCGGGCGCGCATCGTCGACGAGGCCGGCGAGCCGGTGCGCAACACCGCCCTGCGCAGCCGGCTCTACGAGGGCACGGCGGCCGAGCCGCGCTCCAACTCCGCGTGGACGCAGACCGACGGGGAGGGACGGCTCACCGGCCGCGTGGAGGGCGGCTGGGTGCCGGGCGAGCTGCGGCTCTTCGAGCTGGTGGACGTCACCTCGACGCCGACCCGCGGCGCGCGGCTGGACCTCGCGTACGAGTTGCCGGCGGGCGAGGTGGACCTCGGCGACGTCGTGCTCGTGTTGCCGCCGCTGATCGCGGCGGGCGTCGTGCGCAACCCCGGTGGCCTCGCCGTCCCCGAGGCGACCGTCGTCGTCGAGCTGCCGCGCATCGGCGGCGGGCGGACGATGTGGACGCCGATGGAGGACGGCTTCCTGGAGACCGGCGCCGACGGACGCTTCGAGGCGCGCGCTTGGATCGAGCCCGTCGAGACCGTGCGGCTGAACGTGATGCACCGCGCCGCGTCGCGCCCGGATCCGGTCCACGTACCGTTGGGCTCGGCGGGGGTTGAGCTCGTGGTGGCCGGCGCGGCGTCGCTCGTGGCGCAGGTGCTCTTCGACGAGGGGCGAGCTCCGGTCAACCTACGGCTGGTCGCGCGGCCGGTGCCGTCGGGTCCGGCGTGGGGCGGCGAGGTGGCGCGGAACGGAGCGGCGCGGGTCGACCGGCTCCAGGTGGGCACGTACCGTGCCGAGCTCAAGCTCGTCGGCGCGCCCGAGCTCCTCTCCGTCACCGACCCGATCGAGATCGGCCCGGGAGAGCGCGCCGAGCCGCCCGCGCTCAACCCCTTCGACCTGCGCGGCCGCCTGCACTGGCTGTCGGTCGACGTGCGCGATGCCGGCGGGCGTCCGCTGCGCGGAGCGCGGATCCTGACGCGCCCCGAGGGCACCGAGGCGGGCTGGAGCCGCCAGCCCGAGACGCGCCGCCACCCGGTCGAGCTCGCGCTCCCCGAGGCCCTCACCGATCTACGCGTCGAGGCCTCGGGGCATCGGGCGCTGGAGCTCTACGGCGTGTCCGGCGCGGTCGAGGTCACGCTCGTCGCCGGTTACCCAATCGAGCTGGTGCTCGTGGAGCCGACCGAGCTGCCCTCCGGCTGCCACCTGACCGTCGAGCTGTCTCCGGACGAAGGTGGAGCCAGGGCCCGCAAGGTCGAGCTGCGTCCCGATCGCTCGGCCGAGGTCCTAGCCAGCGTCGCCGGGCCCCACACGGCGCGGGTGACGCTGATGTGGACCGGTCGGAGCAACGGCAGGTTCGGCGTGCCGGTGGACGAGCGCCCGACGGTCGTCGTGGGGGAGACGGGCGCGACGCAGCACGTCGAGCTGCGGTTTGGAGCCGAGGCTCTGGCGAACGCGGAGGAGGCGCTTGCCGCGCTCCGCGGCACAGATGAGTGACGGGATGCGGGGGAGCGCCGCGCCCGCTACTCGTCGTCGTCTTCGAGCCCGTCGCGCCAGCGCCAGCCGCGCCCGCGCAGCATCCAGGCCCCGGTGCGGGCGAGGATGCGCAGGTCCTCGGCGAGCGAGATGCGCGTCCGGTAGCGCTCGTCGCCGGCGAGCGTCTTCGCGTAGGCGTCGGCGCTCATGCCGGCGTAGCCCTGGGTGATCTGCGACCAGCCGGTGATGCCCGGCTTCAGCGCCAGCCGGCGGTGGAAGGCGGGGATCCGCTCGCGCGCCCAGGCGTCGATCTCGATCATCTCGGGCCGCGGGCCGATGAAGGTCATCTCGCCGCGCAGGATGTTGAGGAACTGCGGCAGCTCGTCGAGGTGCGCGTTGCGCAGCAGCCGCCCGAAGCTCGTGACGCGCGCCGCGTCCTCGCCCGAGCACCAGGAGCCGAAGGCGCCGCCCTTCGGCTCGGTCATCGTGCGGAACTTGTAGATCGTGAAGATGCGACCGCGATAGCCCACGCGCGGCTGCTTGAACAGGATCTTGCGCGGGTCGCGGAAGATCGCGAGGTTGACCAGTGCGATCGGAAACGAGAGCGCGGCCGACAGCGGCAGGGTGGCCAGCAGCAGCCCCGCGTGCACGAGCTTCTGCCCGAGGCGCGGGTAGAGGCCGCCGGGCGCCAGCGCGGCCCAGTTGACCTGGCCCAGCTCGCGCACCTGGGTCCCCGCCTCGCCCGCCGGCTGGGAGCCCAGCCGGCGCTCGGCGTCGAACTCGACGCCGGCGTCGCGACGGCCCAGCAGGGCGCCGGCCGACGCCGCGCCCGCCGCGGGCTTGGGCCGCGTCGTTGGGCGTGCCGTCGTTCGCATGGGAACCTCGTTTGCCGAGCTCATGCCGTGCCTACCATCGGTTGGCCGTCACGCTCCACCCAAGGTCCGGCCGTCGACGCGTGGGGGAACTCCAGCCGAGCCCAAGCGTGGGAACGGATGCCGGGGGATTCCAGCCCATCGGGAGCGGAACTTTGGAATACGCAATTGGGTACGGAGGGACCGCGCGAGTGGGGGCTCGCTGCCGCCCTCTATCGGCCCGGCAGCCCAGCGGTGTGGAGCCCGGCGCTGGACTTCCGCGGCCGGCGCCGGCTCGCCGCGTCCTCCGCGGTGCAGCGTGGGGCCTTCAAACCCTTGGGAAAAAGCGCCTTATGGCGTTTGGGCGAGGGCGTCCCGCGCGGAATCGAAGCCGCGGCGGAAGACCGCGCGACCGGCGACTTCCAAGGGGGCCGCGGGTACTCTCGCCGCGCTCATGCCCCAGATCGCCGTTCTCGGGCTCGGCTATGCCGGGCTGCCCGTCGCCCTCGCCTTCGCCCGGGCGTTTCCAGGGACCCTGGGCTTCGACGTCGACCGCGAGCGGGTTCGCGGCCTGGCGGAGGGGCGGGACGAGTCGGGCGAGGCCGACCCGGAGCTCCTGGCGGCGTTGACCGCGTCCGGCGCCGCGCGCTGGACCGACGACCCGGCCCGGCTGGCGCAGGCCGACTTCTACGTCGTGTGCGTGCCCACGCCGATCGACGCCGCGCGCCGCCCGGACCTGGAGGCGCTCCGCGCGGTGTCGCGGACCGTCGGCGCGGTGCTGAGCCGCGGCGACGTGGTCGTCTACCAGTCCACCGTGTACCCAGGCGCCACCGAGGAGGTCTGTGGCCCGCTCCTGGCCGAGGTGTCCGGGCTGGAGCTCGGCGTCGACTTCACGCTCGGCTACGCGCCCGAGCGGATCAATCCCGGCGACCCCGAGCACGGCTTCGCCGACGTCGTGAAGGTGATCTCGGCCCAGGACGAGCCGACGCTCCGCCGGTTGGAGGAGACCTACGGCGCCGTGGTCCACGCCGGCCTGCACCGCGCCGAGTCGATCCGCGTGGCCGAGGCCGCCAAGCTGCTCGAGAACGTCCAGCGCGACCTCAACATCGCGCTGATGAACGAGCTGGCGGTGATCTGCGACGCGCTCGGCATCGAGACGAGCGCGGTGGTCGACGCCGCCGCGACCAAATGGAACTTCCACCGCTATCGGCCGGGGCTGGTGGGCGGGCACTGCGTGGGCGTCGACCCCTACTACCTGACCGCCAAGGCCGAGGAGCTCGGCCTCGCGCCCGAGGTGGTGCTGGCCGGCCGGCGGACGAACGACGCGGTGCCGGGCTTCGTGGTCCGGCGGACGCTGGCGCTGCTCGACGGCGCGGGAGTCGACCTCAGGGGGGCCCGCGTGGCCGTGCTCGGCGCCGCCTTCAAGCCGAACGTCGGCGATCCACGCAATTCGCGCGTGCCCGAGCTCGTCGCGGGGCTGCGCGGGGCGGGGTGCGAGGTGCTGCTCCACGACCCGCGCGTGCGGCCGGCCGAGCTGCGTCGCGAGGCGGGCCTCGAGCTGGAGCCAGCCGCCGCCCTGGAGGGGGTCCAGGCGGTGCTCCTGGCGGTCCCGCACCGCGGCCTCGACGAGCTCGCGCTGGCGCTCGTCGGCGGCGGGGCGCGGGTGCTGGTGGACGTGCTGGGCGGCATCGACCCCTCCCGGCTGCCCGCGCACGTGGCCTACTGGCGCCTCTAGAGGCCCGACCCCGGGAAGGGGGTGCGTCCGAGGTCAGGGGATGCTGCAATCCATCCGATGAAGAGGCGGGCCCCCCAAGGCCCGGTTCGACGCCATGAAGGTCCTCTACCTCGTACCCGACGACGCCTTCTTCTGGAGCCACCGCCGCGCCCTCGCCGCCGCCGTCCTCGAGGCCGGCTGCGAGGTCGTCGTCGCCACCCCCGACGGCCCCTGCCGCGACCGGATCGAGGCGGAGGGCTTCACCTTCCGCGCGGTGCCGATGCCGCGCTCGCTGCGGCCGCTCGACCTGGCGCGCACGGTGCGCGCGATCGTGGCGCTCTACCGCGCCGAGCAGCCCGACCTGGTGCACCACATCTCGATGCGCGCGATCCTCGGCGGCGGCCTGGCGGCGCGGATCACGCGCGTGCCGGCGGTGGTGAACCTGGTGACCGGGCTCGGCTGGGTGTTCAGCTCGGGCCCGCGCCTCCTGCGCTGGATGGTGCGCTTGGCCTACCGGCTGTGCCTCGACGACCGCGCCAGCTGGACGGTGTTCCAGAACCCCGACGACCGCGACGAGTTCGTCGCGCAGCGCCTCGTCAGCGCCGAGCGCTCGTCGGTGATCCTCGGCTCCGGCGTCGATCCGCGACGCTTCCGCCCCGAGCCCGAGCCCGAGGGTACGCCGAGCGTGCTCCTCGCCGCCCGCATGCTGCAGGCGAAGGGCGTGGCCGACCTGGTCGAGGCCGGACGGCTGCTGCGCGCCGACGGCATCGAGCACCGCATCGTGCTCGCCGGCCGCCCCGACGAGCGCAACCCCGGCTCGATCCCCGCCGGCCAGCTGGAGGCCTGGAACGACGAGGGCGTCGTGCACTACGTCGGACACTGCGAGGACGTGGCGTCGCTGCTCGGCGACTGCCACGTCGCCTGCCTGCCCAGCTACTACCGCGAGGGCGTGCCCAAGTTCCTGCTCGAGGCGATGGCCGCGGGCCGGCCGATCGTCACGACCGACACGCCCGGCTGCCGCGAGCTGGTGCCCGCCGGCGCCACCAGCGGACGGCTGGTCGCGCCGCGCAGCCCGCGCGAGATCGCGAACGCCCTGGGCGAGCTCCTGTCCGATTCCGAGTCGCGGCGCCGGATGGGGCGCACGGCGCGCGAGCTCGCCGAGGAGCGCTTCACCGAGGACGCGGTGATCGAGCAGACCTTCGGCGTGTACTCCGCGGTGACCGGCGCCGAGTGGCAGTAGCGCCTGCGATGGACGCACGCCCGAAGCTCGACCTGGTGATCGTGAACTGGAACGCCGGCGCGCTCCTGCGCGAGTGCCTGGCATCGGTGGCCGTTGCGCTCGACGGGAGCTTTGAGCTCGACCGCGTCGTCGTTGTCGACAACGCCTCGACCGACGACTCGCTCGAAGGGCTGCACGAGCTGGGATTGCCGCTAAGCGTGATCAAGAACGACGCCAACCGCGGCTTTGGCGCGGCCTGCAACCAGGGCGCGAGCGGCTCGCGCGCCGACTACGTGCTCTTCCTGAACCCCGACACGCGGCTGCACCCGGAGTCGCTGTCGGTGCCGGTCGGCTTCCTCGAGCGCGAGGACAACGCCGAGGTCGCGGTCTGCGGCGTCCAGCTCGTCGACGAGGAGGGCCGCGTCGCCAGGAGTTGCGCGCGCTTCCCGCGCGTCGGCACCTTCTTCTGGATCGCCACCGGGCTCGACCGGCTGCTCCCGCGCCGGCGGCTCGGCTACCGGATGAGCGAGTGGGACCACCGCGAATCGCGCGACGTCGACCACGTGATGGGGGCCTTCTACCTCATCCGCCGCGACGTGTTCGAGCGGCTCGAGGGCTTCGACGAGGACTACTTCGTCTACTTCGAGGACGTCGACCTGTCGCGCCGCGTGGCTGCGCTCGGGCTGCGCTCGCGTTTTGTGGCCGAGGCGACCGCGTACCACCTCGGCGGAGGCACCTCGCGCAAGGTCAAGGCGCGCCGGCTCGCCTACTTCCTGGCCGGCAAGCTGCTGTACGCGCGCAAGCACCACGCCGGCTGGCGCGCCGTTGTCGCGGCGGCGGCGACGTACTTCGTCGAGCCGCTCTTCCGCTGCGCCGGCGCCCTCGCGGCGCGGTCGCCCGCCGGGTTCGCCGAGACCGTGCGGGCCTACGGGCTGCTCCTGCGCGGCGGGCGGGCGGATCTGGGGACGCCGGGCGATGGCCGCGCGTAGGGTGCTGCTGCTGTCGCGCTACGGCGCGCTGGGCGCGAGCACGCGCGTACGCTCGCTCCAGTTCCTGCCGCGCCTGCGCGCGGAGGGGATCGACGTCACCGTCGCGCCGCTCTTCGACGACGACTACGTGCGGCGCATGTACGCCGGCGAGGGACGGCGCTGGGGAGCGCTGCTCGGGTCCTACACCGCGCGCGTCCTGCGGCTCGCGCGCGGCCGCCGG
>JBCCGI010000095.1:0-28186 GCA_039029355.1 Planctomycetota bacterium | reverse complement strand
GGGCTGTGGACCTCTACCGCCAGCTGATTTTGGTGTTTGTTGGCCATGAAGAACGATTTCTTTATCTCTCCGCTGCAATTTCCAATGGTGAGAACATGCTCACTTCAGGATACATCCTCCTGGCTTCACCACACAAAAAAGAACAAGTCTCTTCAGGGGCATCAGTGCATCCATCTTCCTTCCCTTGGCTTCAAAACGGCGCGCAGCTCGACCGGCGGATCACAACTCAACCGACTCTCATAGCGGCTGGACCGAGAAACGGGGTCACCCCAGTAGCCCTTCAGGAGGCGGGCCATTCCGCCATCATCCCCGAACCCGGTAGTTCACGCTCGGCGACGGCGCCCGCGGGCCAAGTAGGCCGAGAAATCGCCGCCCGGAGTGCCGAATGTCGGCGTTGGTGGCACCGCGCTACCCCACGGCCGAGTTTCTGGACAGGACGGTCTCGATGCCCAGCATCCTCAGCCTTTAGAAGCCACAGGTCCTGATCTACGCGAATTCAGAGTCGTCGCTTCTCTTCTCCGTCGGCCTCCGCTCGCCCGTTCGCGATCGCTTCTACGGCCTCGTCGCTCAGGTAGCTCCCGTCGTCGGCCGCCGAGTAGACGACGGCTGCGCCGAACCGTCGATCCACGATCCGCTCGCCCGCCTCGGGCCGGAACTCGAGACTCAAGGTGCCCGAGGGCTCGGTGTTCGCCGAGACATCTAGGTGGTCGAACGAGTAGGGCTCCCGGGTGCCAGGGACGAAGCGTTCCTGCGTCATGCTCTTGAGCTGGCCACGGTCCCACGACACGGTGTCGGTGACGATCGGAGAGTCGAGAGCATCAATCCAGGAGTGGGTCAGAGTGGCCGAAGTGCCGTTCTGCTGGAAAGTGCATCGCACCGAGCACAGGAGCCCGAGGGCGCCGTTCCGCGGGGTCAGGTGGAGCTCGCGTAGGTAGCGTACGAGCAACTCGTAGCCCGAAGACACTCCGCCCCCCGGGGCGAAGGGAGAGATCTCGTAGGAGAGTGCCTCGCCGTTTGTGCCGTGCTCGAGCAACCCCTGGCGTTCTGCGTGATGGGCGGTAGCCCGGATCTGTCGCAGCACGGACGACTGAAGGAGCAGCCCGTCGCTCAGCTCCCAATGCACGTCCTCAACGGTGTCCCTGACCCAACCGCCTCCCCTTTGCGGCCCGCCGCGCCATGCGGCTCTGCTCTTTCCGTTGCTGACCTTGCGCAGTGTCACCGCGTTGCGCTCATCCCCTTCGAGGATTGCACCCTCCACGAGCTGGCAATACGCGGGCCACTGAACCAAGACCTCCTCGCGATTCGAGTACTCATACGTCTGCCTCGGCCGTCGGCGTTCGAAGTTGGCTCGCTCAATCTCGAGGGGGCGCGCCCAACTGTCATCGAGCTTGCGGTCCCCGAGGGCTTCGGCCAGAGCGGCCAGATGCTCGCCCCAACGCCCAACGGTCTCGTCGTCTAGCTACTCGCTGCGGACTTGGAGTGTCGAAGAGTACTCGCCGTCCACCGGCGCGCGCAGCAGCTCCAGGAATTGGCTGGGGGAGTCGTCGCGCTCCGGCGCCTGCCCGCCGGGCGGCCCTTGACCGTCTGCGGGGAGCGGGGGGCCGGCCTTCCACGAAATGCCAGCGACGCAGAGGATCCCGGCGCAGAGTGCCGCGATGCTCCGTCGCAGGGACAAACTCGTCGCTAGCTCGTACACGGGTTCTCCGTGTCGCAGTCCTTCACCTTGGCCGACGCCTGACCCGGCGCCTTCTTGTAGAGGCAGCATGCGCGCATGTAGTCCTTGCCTACCGCACCCGAGATGACATAGCCGATGCCGAAGGACAACGAGCCGCAGGACTGCTCGATGTAGTCGTCCGGCACATACGCATCACAGGTCATGTGACCTTGCCCGGGTTTGGTGGACACCTCGGATGAAGCGGGTCATGCCGCCGGTGCGGCGAGATACTGGGTTTCAAAGTCCGCTGGGCTGAGGTTGCCGCAGTGGGAGTGTCGTCGCCTCCTGTTGTAGAAGACCTCGACGTAATCGTGAATCGCCGAGCGAGCTTGGGGGCGTGTCGTCCAGGCGCATCTGTAGGCCAGCTCGCTCTTTAGCGTGCCGAAGAAACTCTCGACGACCGCGTTGTCGTGGCAGTTGCCACGGCGACTCATGCTGCAGCGGATGCCGTGCTGCTCGAGGATCTTCTGGTACGCGAAGCTGGCGTACTGGCTGCCTTGATCAGAGTGATGCAGCAGGTCCTTCTCCGGCAGACGATTGCCGATCGCCATCGCCAAGGCGTTCGCGACGAGTTCGGTGCGTATGTGTTTGGCCATCGACCAGCCGACGACTCGTCGCGAGAAGAGGTCCAGGACGACGGCGAGGTACATCCATCCCTCGAAGGTCCAGATGTAGGTCATGTCCGACGCCCACAGCTCGTTTGGCCGAGCGGCATCGAACCGCCGGTCCAGCACATTCGGAGCGACCGGAAGATGATGGCCGGATCGCGTCGTGTGCCGAAAGCGGCGCCGAAAGCGGGCCTGGATGCCGTCCTGGCGCATCAGTCGTGCGACCCGATGACGCCCGACCAAGTTGTCTCTCCCGAAAGCGCGACTCGCGCCGCCATCATGGCATAGGGACCGAAGGTAGCGCGTGTCCGGATGCGACAAGACGACGCCGGACACACCTCCCCCACTGAACGGCACCGCCTTCCGGCGCTTCAGGCTGCTCGCGAGTACCGGTGGTGCAGGCCACCGAGTACGGGCGCAGCGACGAGCTCTCCTACGGCCTCGACGTCTCGCGGCTGCGGGGCGTTGCCCTCGAGCGATTGATGCGGCCGCGCCTCGTTGTAGTACGCGACGTACTCCGTGAGAACGCGGCGCAGGTGGCTCTCGCCGAACGCGATGACGTGATCGGTGCACTCCCGTCGGAGCGTCCCGATGACACGCTCGACGTAGCAGTTCTGCCACGGTGACTTCGGAGCCGTCCGCAACGGATCGATGCCCAGCATCTTCAGTGCGCGCCTGAACTCCCAGCCGTACGAGCCGTCGCCGTCGTGGACCGGGAACTGCGGGATGGGCTCTGTGCCGGGGAAAGCCTGCGCGAGCTGTCGCGCCACCCACTCCGCGGTCGGATGCGCCGTGACGTTCACGTGCACGATCCTGCGACGCGCGTGAGAGACGACGACGAAGACGTAGAGCAATCGGAACGTCGCCGTCGGGGCCACGAAGAAGTCGCAGGCCGCCGTCACATCCATGTGGTTGCGCAGGAACGTCATCCATGCCTGCCCCGGATCGGGCTCCTTCGCCTTCACCATGTACTTCGCGACGGTCGACTCGGCGACCTTGTGGCCGAGCAGCACCAGCTCGGACGCGATCCTCGGCGCGCCCCACATCGGGTTGTCGGTCGACACGCGTCGGATCAGGTGGATGACGTCCATGCCGATCGGCGGTCGGCCCGGCTTGGAGCGCGACTTGCGTTTCCTGTAGTAGCGGAAGCCCTCGCGGTGCCAGCGAATCACGGTGTCCGGCTTCACGAAGACGAACGCGTCGCGCCATTCCCTGAACGCCCGACGGAGCAGGATCCAGAGCATCCGGTCGCTGTCCTCGATCCGAGGGCGCTTCACGCTGCGCTTGAGCACGGTGAGCTGGTGGCGGAGGGCGAGGTTCTCCATCATCAAGCGTCGACGGTCGACGATGAGCAAGCGGACGAGCACGAGCGGCGATCCCACCGGAGGATCATGCCGAGCGAGGCGATTGCCGCGAAGCGTTGCTCCGCGCACCCTGCGAAACAGGCCCGGAACGGGGCTCTGGGGGCCCGCACGGGGTTTTAAGGGGGAGAGCCGATGTCGCTTAGGGGTGCGACTCACACCCCTTCATGGGGGCACGGGGCTGGACCCCCTCGGGCCAGCGCGTATCCGCGCTCCAACAAGCCGCATCCTCGGGCGCCGCCACCATACCCGTGCTCGACGAGAGGTCGGCACCCTGGAGGTGCGCACCGGCGAAGCTCGTCTGCTTGAGGTTGCAGAAGAGGAAGCGACTGTTCAGCAGCACCGAACCGCGGAAGTCGGCCGCCTCCAGGTCACAGCCGATGAAGCTGGCCTGCGCGAAGTCCATGCGGAAGCAGTAGGCGTGCCGAGCGCTCCCCCCCACGAAGGAGACGTCACTCCCCTGGGCGTCATCGAACCTCGCATAGTCGAGGTTGCACCATCGAAACGACGTCGCCTGAAGCTTCGTGTCGATCAGCAGCGCGCCTCCAAGGTCCGCTCGCCGAAACGAGACGTCTTCCATCGACGCGCCGTCGAACCGACCCAGCGGCAGAAAGGCCACGTCGAAGGAGGTCTCCGTCAGGCGCGATCCGATGAAGCTGGCCTGGTGAGCATCCAGGCCGACGATCTCGAGCTCCACGAGCTCCTGCGTCGCCAGATCCAAGTACGGCAACTTCTGCCCTGCCTTCGCCAAGGCGACGAGCCCCTCGCCCACGCCAACTCCGGAATCCACAACCCGGGCAAGCGCCGCGGCGGTCTGCCGCGCCTGGGCCTCCTCGGCGACCCCCGGGTCTTCCAGAGCCGCTCCGCAGCCAGGAACCGCCATGCAGAGCATCCAGATCCGCACCTGCTGGCGAGATCGCCTCATCGCGTCCTTCATGCGTCACCTACCTGACGGGAATCGTGGCGGGCACGCCGAAGCCAAGGCCTTCGCTCACCGCTCCATCGGAGTAGGCTTCGGCCTCCTCGTTGCAGTCGGCGCACGCCAGGGTCAAGGTCCAGATCAAGCGAACAGTCTGACTGAATCCCATCCAGCTCTTCCAGCACGGGCCGAGTGATCGCGCCTGTGGACCATCGACTACACGGGGCCGGACGCGGCGGGGATGCTTCCGAGTTCGAGTCCTACTCGACCCCGGGCTGGACTCTACTGCGAACTCGAGACCCGCCCGGGCGGTGCCGGGAGGGCCGATGTATTTCTCTGGGGCTCTCCGAGCAAAGTTCGAAACAGCGTCCTACTCGGGGAGCCAGCGTCGGAAGGCGTTGCTCTGGTCGACGTTGCTCGAGCTCTCGCTCGCCGCGAAGAAGAGCGCAGCCGGGTCCCCTACCCCGCCGCACGTGGCCCGACGTTCGAGCTGGTCGCGTCAACCGCCGGACGCCGAGTTTGCGGAGCAGCACTGGGCACCCAGACGCGGACTCGAACCGACACGGCGCGACTGGGGTCTCGATGTCTCTCGGCGCGGGGAGAGAGCGGTTGACGGCGCACGACTGCCGAAGCGAGCGGCAGCCCGAGCCCAAGTGCTGACGAGAACTCGTCACCCAAGGTGCGGAGTGTCGGCGCTGGTAGCACGGTGGCCGTCGCCACCAGCCGCCCGTCGAGGGAACGGGGTCGGGGACCCGAACGGACGGAGCGCGCCGCCGCCCCGACACGTTTTCTATGGCTCGATTCGCCGGTGTCAGGTCCGCTTCAGGTGCGGCCCCTAGGCTCGGTCTCGATCACCGGCACCACGGAGACCCATGATGCAACGCAGGACCCGACACATCGCCTCGAGCGCCGCTCTGGCGGCTCTTCTGGCCCTCCCCGCCCCCGCCCAAGAGCTGCGCTCGTTCTACCCGGACGAGGACGTGCCCCACGAGGGGACGTGGCTCCAGTGGCCGCACCGCTACACCTACGGGCTCCCCTACCAACAGCAGCTCGACCCGACCTGGACCGCGATGACCGCGGCACTGGTGCAGAGCGAGAACGTGCACATCATCGCCTACGACGGCGCCGAGGTCACGCGCATCCAGTCGCTGCTGACCGGCGCCGGGGTGTCGCTCGACCGCGTCGATTTTCTGATCCGCGCGACCGATGACACCTGGGTGCGCGACAACGGGCCGATCTTCGTCTACGGGCCGGGCGGCGACCTGCGGATCGTCGACTGGGGCTTCAACGGTTGGGGCCTCGACGCGCCGTTCGCGCTGGACGACACGGTGCCGACGTTCGTCGCGGGGGCGCTCGGGGTGCCGGCCATCGACGCCAGCGAGGTCGTGCTCGAGGGCGGCGCGATCGAGGTGGATGGCAGCGGCACGCTGCTGGCGACGCGCAGCTCGATCCTCGACCCCAAGCGCAACCCCGGGCTCTCGCAGGCCGACGTCGAGGAGGCCATGACGCGCCATCTGGGCGTGGTGAACTTCGTGTGGCTCGACGGCACGTTCGGCGGCTGGTGGGACATCACCGACACGCACATCGACGGCGTGGCGCGCTTCAGCGGCCAGACGATCGTGACGATGGATCCGCCCGACCTGGTCTACTACGGGCTGACGCCAGGCGACGTGGGGACGTTGTACGGCGCGACCAACGCGGTTGGGGAGCCGTTTTCCTACCTGCCGCTTCCGCTGACGGCGGGCAACGTGGTGACGACGTATGGGCTCAATCTCGGCTCCAAAGGCTCGTACGTGAACTACTACGCAGGAAACTCGGTCGTGCTGATGCCGACCTATGCCGATCCCAACGACTCGGTCGCGCTGGCGCTGCTGCAGCAGCAGTACCCGGACCGCACGGTGGTCGGCATCGACTGCCGGAATCTGTACCGGTACGGCGGCATGGTGCACTGCGTTACGCAGCAGCAGCCGGTCGTGCCGGGCGGTGTTGGGACGGTGGTCGGTCAGGGATGCCCGAGCCCGCCGCTCGAGGTCGAGACTTATGTGCCGCCGACCGTCGGCAAGACGCTGGTGCTCGGGATCCACGGCCTGCCGGCGGGGACGAGCGCGGCTCTGCTGTTGGGCGGGACCGCCGTGGACGTGCCGCTCGACGCCTTCGGGTTGACCGGATGCTCGCTGTACACCACGGCCGCGGTGACGGCGGCGGCGCCGTTCGCCGGGGTCGACGGGTATGCGCTGGTTCCGCTGGCGGACGACGCGGGGCTGGTCGGGGCGTCGTTCCGCGTGCAGATCGGGGCCGTTGCGCCGGGAGCCACGCCGGCTGGGCTCGTGACTTCGAACGGGCTGACGCTGACCGTCGCGCCCTGACCGAGCGACGGGCTAGGAAGCGCCGGCCAGCGCCAGGCCGAGCCCGAGGAAGGGCTCCACGACCCAAGCCGCGAGCTCTCCGAGGGCCTCCAGGGCATCCTCAAGCCATTGAATCGGATCGGTGAAGAAGGCGACGATTCCGTCACTTGCCGCACGCGTATACGCGCGCGCTTGACGCCATCCTCGAAGACCTTCTTCCCGATCTCCTTCACGACCTCGGGCACCTGGTGCTGGAAGGCCTCCTCAGCCTGCTCGAGGATTCCACCGTGCCCGATGCCCTTCGGCACGCGGGGGCGCGCGAGGATCGGGTTGCGTCTACCGCGACCTCCGCGCTTCCGCGCCGTGCCCCCTCACCGGCGGCGCTCTTTTGTGGTCGGTTGCTCGCGGAGCACGCAGCGGCTTCGCTACTCCGTCTCGGACAGCGGCAGTCGAGGACGACTCCCTGTGGGTGGCGTGCAGCCACGCCGCATGCGAGTGCCGGACGGCGAGCGTTCGGCGATGGTCGGCCCCAGGTCGCGCTCGTACTCCTTCGACACCGCCGCGAGCAGCTCGCCCGCCCGGGCGAAGTCCGCGCAGTAGGTCAGCGCCACGCCGAGCTGATGCTGCAGCCGGAGGCGGAGCTCCTCGTCCTCGGGCATCTCGTCCGCGGCCAGCGCCACCGCCTCCTCGAGGAACGGCAGCACCTCGCGGTGACGATTCGCGGCAAAGCAGGCCCAGGCGACCTCCGAACAGAGCCGGAGCGTCGTCGCGTGTCCCGGACCGAGCTCCTCCCGCGACTCGCGATGCGGTTTCCGGAGCTGCTCCTCGGCGCGCCGGTAGCCGCCCGCCTCGACCGCCGCCTCCGCTTCCGCCGCGAGCGGTGCGTAGCGCACGGCGGGATCGGCCGGCTCCGCGTGCGCCTCCAGGCCTGGCGAGAGCCTGGCAGCCCACGAGTGCTAGGGAGACCGGGCCTCCATAGCGTCTAGCCTGCGGGCACCTGCCGTGCGAGGCGGAGCGTCACACGCGCTCCGCCCTCGGGCCGGTTCTCTGCGGTCAGCCCGCCGCCGTGGAGCTCGGCGATCATCTTGGCGGTGGCCAGGCCGATCCCGGCTCCGCGTTGCGAGGGAGCGACGGTAAAGGGGCCCGCGGCGACGTGTAGCACCGCCTCGGGGATCCCGGGGCCGTCGTCCTCGACGGTGACGGTGGCGCCGCGAACGGCGACGCGTGGGCGCGCATCCGAGCCGGCGTGCCGCAACGCGTTCTCGACCAGGTTGCGCACGGCGACGCGGGCCAGGCGCGCGTCGAGCGATACGACGCTCTCCTCGGCCACGAGCTCGGCCTCGGGGGAAAGGCAGGTCTCGACCAGGAGATCGAGGCGGACCGCCTCTCGCTGTAGCGTGGCCGCGCCGGCGTCGAGGCGGGCGAAGATCAGAAGCTCCTCGACGACGTCTCCGGTGCGGCGCACCAGCGGTCCCATGCGCTTCAGGGCGTCGTCGGCCGGCTCGTCGCCCGCGGCTGAGGACTCGAGCACCGCTCGCAGCGAGGCGACCGGCGTCCGCAGCTCGTGCGCGGCGGCGACCAGGAAGCGCTCGTGCGTCGCGAGCGCGCGCGCCAACGGCCGCAGGCTGCGTTGGGCGAGCGCCAGACCGACCAGGATCCCCACGGCGCCGATCCCGAGCGCCGTCAGCGTCAACCCGGTGACGAAGGCCGCGTGGCTGCGTTGCGCGGGCCTGGGATCGCCCAGCACGAGGATCGCCGCGCTGGGCTCATCGGTGCCCTCGCGGTAGGTCGGCATGGCGAAGAGCCGGTACGCGGCGCCGTCCGCGTCGGCCCCGTCGAGGATCAACTCGGACTCGGTCGCGACGACGCGGCGCGCGATCCGGTCGATCGACGGGTCGTGGAAGAGCGGGCGCTCCGGTCCGAGCAGCACGCGCGGCGGGTCGCCGGGGACGATCACGAAGATGTCCGCGCGCCCGTCGGTGAAGTCGCCCTCAGCGCGGAAGGCCTCGTCGCGAAAGGCGCCGTCCTCGTCGACGAAGGCCAAGCCGTAAGTCACCGTCGCGAACAGCGCCAGCTCGCCGTCGAGGTCGCCCCAGCGGAGCTTCTCGCTGAGCCGAACGGCGACCAGCGCCAGCGCGCCGACGCCCAGGATCCAGGCTCCCGCCCAGGCCGCGCCCAGCGAGCGCCGCAGCCGGCGCGTGCCCGCCGCCGCCGAGCCCTCAGCGCTCAGCCGGCGCCTCCTCGAGCAGGTAGCCGGCGCCGCGCACGGTGCGGATCGGCGACGGCTTTCCGAGCTTGCGGCGCAGCGAGGCCACCAGCACCTCGTCGACGTTCGAGGTTAGCTCGTGGGCCTCATCCCAGCAGGCGTCGATGATCTCGCCGCGGGTGACCACGCGCCCCGCGCGCGCGGCGAGCAGGGTCAGCAGCGCGTACTCCTTCGGGCGCAGCGGGATCAGCACGCCGGCGCGTCGCAGCTCGCGGCGACCGGTGTCGACCTCGACGTTGCCGAAGCGCAGGACGCTCGGCGTCGGCGCCGCCTCGCGCCGGCCGACGGCGGCGACGCGGGCCAGAAGCTCGTCCATCGCGAAGGGCTTGACCAGGTAGTCGTCGGCGCCGGCCTCCAGGCCCTCGACGCGCTCCTCGACGCGGTCGCGCGCCGTCAGGATCAGGACCGGCGTGCGCAGCCCGTCGTGCCGCCAGCGGCGGACCTCCTCGACGGCGTCGCCGTCGGGGAGCATCCGGTCGAGGATCACCACCGCGAAGTCCTGGTTCGACACCAGAAAGCGCGCGGTGCGGACGTCCGGCGCCTCGTCGACGCCGTTGCCCTGGGCGCGCAGCCGACGCGCGATCGCACCGCGCAGCTCGGCCTCGTCCTCGACGACCAAAATCCGCATGCCGGGTCCCAGCATGCACGATTGAGCTGACAACCGGCTGACGTTCCGGCCGTTCGCGAAAGGTCCGCGAACTCGATCGAACGCCAAGTCGAGGCGAGATCTGGCGTTGCTGCCAGGATCGTGGCCACTACGCGGCCGAGGTCATCCACGAGGACACACCTGCCCCACGTCAGAATGAACAACCTAGAGAGGAAACGAGCCGGCCATGGCAGCCATGGCCGCGTCGTCGCAAGGCCTGCCACAGCAACAACTTGGATTTAGGCCGAGTCCTCGTACCCTCCGGGCTTTCGGGAGCCACGGCTCCTCGCTCAGCGCACATAGCGCAACTCGACCTCCGCCATCGCGGGGTCCACCCGTACCGGGTCGATGCCCAGCGACGCCGGGCGAACCACGACCTCGACATCCGCGGCCAGCGGCACGCACCGTTCGAAGGCCCCGGTTGCGTCCGGCCTGCAGTTGTCCCACTCGCGCCACGGTGCGGTGGCGTCGACGGCGGAGATCAGCACGGCGGAGGGATCCGGCACCGACCCTCGAGACGACCGCGTAGGCGGCGTGCGGCCCGGAAGGTGAGCGTGACCGGCGGGGAGCCGGGCGCGAAGTCGGGCAGGGACGCGCGGGCGAGCGGCTGCGATGCGGCTGCGGCGATCCCGTCGGGTGGGAGCAGCGCCAGCAGGCCGTAGGCCGCGTCGGTCAGGTCGGGAAGAGCGAACTCCCCGCGGGCGTCCGTGACCGCCGACCGCGAGTCACCGCCGCCTCCGAGCGGCCTTCGCCGAGCGCCTCGTGCGCTCGATCACGGAAGAGTGCCTCGGTCGCATGGTCTTGTCGGTGAGGCTTCGCTCCGCCGGCGATCTCCGAGTTCGTGGAGCACTATCACCAGGAGCGTCCACACCACAGGGGCTCGGCAACGAGAGGATCGAGACGGCCGACTCGCGGCCAACCGCCAGCGGCGAGGTCCACGCGCACGAGCGCCTAGGTGGCGTTCTGCGTCACTACAGGCGTGCGGCCTAGAGATGGGACTCTTCGGGCACAGGGCTTTGGGGGGCCGCAGTCAGTCATCGTCGCTTTTCTTCCCTACTGGGCCCCACTCGTCCGTTTGCGATCGCCTCGACGGCCTCGTCGCTGAGGTAGCTTCCGTCGTCGGAGGCGGAGTAGACGACGGCAGCGCCGAACCGTCGGTCGACGATCCGCGCGCCTGCCTCGGGGCGGAACTCCAAGCTCAAGGCACCCGAGGGCTGGGTACTTGGCGAGACGTTCAGGTGGTCGAACGAGTAGGACTCCCCGGTGCCAGGGACGAAGCGTTCCTGCGTCATGCTTTTGAGCTGGCCTTGCTCCCACGACACGGTGTCGGTGACGACCGGTGACTCCAGAGCATCAACCCAACAGTGCGTGAGAGTGGCCGAGGTGCCGTCCTCCCGGAATGAGCATCGCACCGAGCACAGGAGCCCAAGGGCACCGTCGCGCGGGGTCAGGTGAAGCTCCCGCAGGTAGCGTACGAGCAGCTCGTATCTCGTAAGAGACTGTTTCACCCGTTGCGCTCCGCTCGAGCAACCCCTGGCGCTCCGCATGATGCGGCGGTCGCCGGGACCTGTCGCATCACCGACGACTGAAGGAGCAGCCCGTCGCTCAGCTCCCACCTCGCCTACCGGCAGGGACCTCGCCGGCGTAGCGCCGGTTGCGGACACGTCCTAGTCACCGCACACCCGGCAGGTTTCTCGGACCCGCTGTAAGAAGGGCGGCGGCTCTTCGGACCTAGGGCTACCGGGGCGTCACTGGACTCCCCAAACCTCAACGAAGAAGGAGCCACAGTGAATCACCTTCCCGTCTCGCTCTCCAGCTGCCTCTCCGGCGCCGTCTTGCTGGCCGGGGCCACCGGACTCTCCGCCCAAACCCTCAGCGGCGACGTGGCGTCGATCGACGTCGCCGCGGGCGGCAGCCAGACGCTCTCCCTGGACGCGGGAGTAGCGTTTGCAGGGTCAAACTACTTCTTGATCGGAACCTCCGCCGGCACGACTCCCGGGCTCACCATCGGCGGCGTGCACATCCCGATCAACCCGTCGGCGTACTTCAACATCACCGTCAACAACCCCAACTCCCCGCCGCTAACCAACTCCTTCGGAGCCCTGGACGGGTTGGGTCAGGCCACGGCGACCTTCGCCCTGCCGCTGGGCTTCCACACGAGTCTGGTCGGGCTGACGTTCCACCACGCCTACGTGGTGCTGGGGGATGCGGACCCGCTCGCACTCCAGGGAGCCAGCAACGCGGTT
Source organism: Planctomycetota bacterium (assembly GCA_039029355.1). Lineage (GTDB taxonomy): Bacteria > Planctomycetota > UBA1135 > UBA1135 > JBCCGI01. Next base: position 16,081 of record JBCCGI010000095.1, on the reverse strand, counting down.
CCGCTCGACTTCACCCTCAGCACGCCGCACGAGTTCGACCTCTCGCTGGAGTCCGCCGCGCCGGGGGAGACGATCACGCTGGCGGTCGACCCGGCCATCGCGCTGGATCCGGACCCGCTTAACTACTGCATCGCCGGCAAGGCCGGGGACCAGCTCCTGGGCTTCGAGGTGACCGGGGTGAGCGGCAACGACCTGACGGCCGTAGTGGGCAACGTGCCCCCGGAGCTGATGGGGCTGCCGGTGCAGGTCATGGTGGCCACCGGAGCCGGGAATGAGCACAGCGACTACACCGGCAACCCGCTGATCAACCCGCTGATGCCCGGCTGGGCCTGGTCGCAGGACCCGGAGGGGACGGGGCTGACCATGGCCTCGACGGCGGCCTTCACCTTCGAGGCTCCGCCCTCTCCGCCTGCGCCGAGCGACGTGCGCGGGGCCGACTCGTGCACCACGATCTACGGCACCGAGGACGACGGCAAGGTGAAGATCGTGCTCGATCAGGCGTGGCCGGCGGGGACGGTGATCACCATCCGGCCGCGCTTCCACTCCTACCACTTCAACGACGGCACCGACGCCCCCTACGTGGGCTACGACGCGCAGCTGGACTGCCTGGAGCTCGTGCTCGGGGACGACACGCTGCTGATCGCATCCTTGATCTGCAACGCGGTCACGAACCTCTACGCCGACCACCTCGACTACTCCGGCAACCCCGACCCGATCGCGCTCAACTGCGACTTCGAGGCGATCGGAGGGGGGAACACCGAGATGGTCTTCGAGCTGCCCGGACGCAACATCGACTACTACCAGATGATGATCTGGTGCAAGTAGGTGAGTGACGGGGGAGCGTGAGGGAGGGCGCGGCGGACGTACGCCGCGCCCCGTAGTGCCTCATCGTACAGCCGCGTCTCAAGCATCGCGGAGACCGGTACTCGCGCATCGCTAGGTTGACGCGGTGGCGGCCGGTTGGCTCCCACTCGACCTCCGACTGCTGACCAGCGCCGCCGCCTAGGGGCCAAGGGGAGGCAACTCCCGAAGGCGCACTCGGGTGAGGCGATCGAATGGCCGACTCGCGGCCGACCGCGAACGGCGAGGTCTGCGTCCATGAGCGCTTGGGCGGCCTCCTACACCACGGAGGGCGCGAATTGACGACGAAGGCTTCGAGTTCGGTCGCTTTGTGATCGCCCTTGCGGAGCGAAAGCCGAGGGCTTCTCGGCCACTTCGTGGCCCAGAAGCGCGAGCTCAGCCCGGATCTTCGGCGCGCCCCAGAGTGGGCTCTCGATCGACATGCGCCGGATCAGGTTGATCACGTCCATGCCGATCGGCGGTCGGCCCGGCTTGGAGCGCGACTTGCGCCGCCAGTAGTAGCGGAAGCCCTGCCGATGCCAACGGACGACTGCGTCCGGCCTCACGAAGGCGAGCGTTTCGCGCCACTCCTTGAACGTCCGCCGGAGCAGGATCCAGAGCACGCGATCGCTGTCTTCGATCCGAGGACGCTTCACGCTGTGCTTGAGCACGCTGAGCTGATGGCGGAGCGCGAGGTTCTCCATCATCAGGCGTTCGCGGTCGGCGAATAGCAAGCGGACGAGCGCGAGCAGCGATCCCACTGGAGGATCATGCCGAGCGAGACGGCTGCCGCGGAAGCGGTCTGGCGTAGCCTGCGAAACAAGCCCGAACGCGGGCCTTGCGGGCGACATCGGTTGAGTCGGCACAGCTCCCCCACCGGGCGTGCCCCTCAAGCCAGCGCTTTCGGGTCAAGCAGCGCGCCTGTCGTACTTGAGCAGCCCACCGAGCCGCTCGTCGCAGACGACCGCTCCGGCTTGAGCTGCTCCTTCAAGGCGGCCGGATCCAGTCGCTTGGAGCGCCCGGAGCCGACCGCTCAGGCGGCGAGACCGGTGGCCCCGCCGCCCATGGCGCAAGGCTAGAGCGCGAGCGTGTAGGCCTGCGTCGCGACGAGGCCGCCGCAGGTCGGGTCGATGACGTACGCCTGCGTCGTCACCGTCAGGCCGAGCGGAGCGAAGGGGGGCGCGACCACGGTGGCGACACCGCCCGCGCCCGTGAAGGCCGCAAAGCTGCCGAACGGGATGCTGCCGGCGCCGAGCACGATGTCGATGCTGTGGGGCAAGAGGAAGGGCACGCACGGCAACGGCGCAAGCGGAAAGAAGCCCGGCACGCAGCCGGGCACGATGCCGACGATGGCGTAGTGGAAGAGCACCGGAAGCCCGGGCCCGGTGGCGGACACGCTCATCGGCCAGCCACCCCCGATGGGCGGGGCGAAGAAGGTGCATGAAGTCGATCCGGATCCGAATCCGGCGATGGTGTAGTCGTTGACTCCGGGAACGCCCGTGGTCTGCGCGTTGGCAGGCGAGGCGAGTCCCAAGGCGAGCGCGACGGTTAGGAGCGCGGACAGCAAGAGAGTGCGCATGATTTCCTCCGCTTTGTGCGAGCTGCGGTCGGCCGGTTTGCTTTTCGGAGAGGCGATCTTAGCACGTCGTCCCTCGAGCAGAGCTCCGTCGCAAGGGCCGCCGGCGCGTGGCTCGACGAGGGCGTCGGGTCCCGTCCAGAGGATCCGGCGCTCACCCGCGACCGACCGGCGCATGCGAGCTCCAGGTTCGGCAGCGCCTCGGCTTGAACGGGACAACTCCGTATGCCTTCAACCATCCATGTGGAGGACGCTGGTGGTGTCGAAGGTCATCACGAGACCGTCGAAGCCCGCATCTACATGGGCGGCCTCGGGGGGGCTACGCACCGACCGCCGTTCAACAAGTTCACGCTAGTTCCGATGCTTGAACGAGATAGAAATGAAGTCCCTTTTGCCGCCAGCTCTTTTTCCGCCGCGCCGGTTGTCGTTTCCGCCCGGCCCGCCTAGCTTCGACAATGGAGGCGCGTTAGCGCTTCTGTCCACTTGTCCTGGGCGCTCGCAAGGCGGCACCGAACAACCCGGTCGTCGCTGTGCCCTTGGGGAGAGAAGGGAAGACCTTTGAGCCGAACGAAAGCTCGTTCCGAGCCAGCAGGCGGACCGTGAGCTAGGCGCGATTGTCCCCTGGCCGCGCGGAGTTCCTTTGCCAACGCCGCACGGCGGGCCACCTCTTCGTTGGCTCCCCCTCCGCAGCAGATCGGTCGCCTCGAGAGTCGCTTTCGAGACGCGTCAGGTCGTGGACCTACGTGGGAAGTCCCGTCCCAACCACCTTGTCATGCTTGCGACTGTGATGATAGCTATGCATTCAGAACGGAAACTCTTCGCGTCCTTGGGCTGCGCCGCCATCCTTGCCGGGCTCGGTGCGGCGCCGAGCCACGGCCAGGAGGAACCCGGCGGCGACGCCGACTTCGTCGAGGGCCAGCTGACGGCCAACGAGGCCGCCGCCGTGCTCGACATCGACGTCAAGCTCGCCGCGGACCTCAGCATCGACGGAGAGGTCGAGCTCAACCCGGTGAGCGCGGAGGCGATCCAGAAACTGGCCGTCCAGTTCACGGACACTTCCGCGGCCGTCTATACCAAGTACGCCTACATCCCCAACTTCACCGACTTCGCGCCCTACCCCGGGCCGGGAATCACCCACGTCGCCAACGGCATCGGCACCCGCAACACCGGCCACGGCACGATCCTCCTGCGGGGAGCGCCGGTCAGCAACGGCGCCTCCACCCCGGTGAGCGCCTTCCTCTACTGGGCGCAGATCGTCAACACCGCGACCACCCCCTTCACCCAGGTGGTCAACTTCAACGGCAACAAGGTCACGGGCTTTCGGATCGGGGTCGGTCCGAACCCCTGCTGGGGCAGCGGGCAGAACCTCGTCGCCTACCGCGCGCCGGTGCTCCCGCACATCCTGCCCGGGATCAACGGCGACTACAGCGTGAGCGGGCTCCCCTCCGGAAACACGACCGGTGAGGATCCCTGGAACCCGACCACGTTCGCCTTCCCGCTCTCCGAGGGGGCGAGCCTGGTGGTCCTCTACACCCACTCGTCCGTGCCCGCCGGGACCTGGACTCAGATCCACCACCCGATCAACTTCACCACCTCGGTGGCGGGTACGTTCAACTACAACCACTTCCTCAACCTGCCGATCCAAACCGCCGCTATGCGGCACACCCGCATCGGGGCGGACGGCCAGGTGGGCAGCGGCTTGCGCAACATCATCTGCTTCTCCGACGAGGCCACCCTCCTGTCCGGCCCCTTCGGGTCGCCCTTCACCCAGCTCCGCGGACACGCCACGACCAACGCCCGCGGATCCAGGGACACCGACTGGAACGGCCAGGACGGCGAGCCCCTGAACCAGCTCTGGGACACCCACACCCTGGATCTTCCGAGCGGCGTGATCACGCCGAGCGCGTTCACGACGAACTATCAGGTGAGGTACCGCACCTCCTGCGACTGCATCGTTCCGGTGGTGCACGTGCTCACGGCCCGTTGATCCGGCCCTGGATCCGGCCACGGCTCCGCCCCCCGGTCCGGGCGTGAGCGCTTGGCGAGCCCGCAGCCGTCCCCGTGGTCGCGGGCTCGCCGCATCCAGGCGGAGCTTCATGGCTCCTTGGTAAGGCGTCGCCGCTCCGGCGCGGGTTTGACGCCGGTTCGGCCTGCATCGCGCTATCCTGCTTCGGTGGATACCCGCCCCACCGAGGACCTCGTGCAGGCGGCCTCCCGCTCGGACGGCGAGGCGATCGCGGGGCTCCTGGAGCGCTTCCTGCCCGACCTCTACCGCTACGTCGACCGGCGCCGCGGCGCGCTGGCGGCGAAGGAGTCGAGCTCGGACCTCGTGCAGTCGGTGTGCCGCGAGCTCCTGGAGCGCCTCGACGATCGGCGCTTCGTCTACCGCGGCGAGGCGGAGTTCCGCAAGTGGCTCTACCGCGCCGCGCTGATGAAGCTGAGCACCCGGCGCCGCTTCTGGAGCGCCGAGCGGCGCGACGCGCGGCGCAACGTCGAGCTCGCGGTCGAGCCCGACGGCGGCGGCGCGAGCCCGAGCCACGACGCCTCGCTGGAGGAGGAGCTCACGCGCGTGCGGCAGGTCATGGACGCGCTGCCCGAGCGCTACCGCGAGGTCATCGTGCTGGCGCAGGTCGAGGGGCTCAGCCACCGCGAGATCGGCGCGCGGCTCGGGGTGACCGAGAGCAACTCCCGCATGCTGCTCTCGCGCGCGCTGGCGCGGCTCGCGACGCTGGGCCTGCGCGCGGGCGGCTGAGGCCGGTCGGGGCCCGGGCGGCCTCAACGGCGCTCCAGCCGCGCGAGCTCGGCCTCGAGGCCCTCCTCCCAGCCCTCGCAGTCGGCGCATTCCTCGCACTCGGCCACCACGAGAAGCGCCTCGCGGACGTGCGCGATCGCGGCCGCGCGCTCGCCGCGGTCGCGCGCGAAGCGCCCGAGCCAGAGCAGCGCCCGCGCAAGGACGACGGGCTCGACCCGCGGCGCGGCGCGCAGTGGGTCTAGGAGCTCCGCGTAGAGCTCCTCGGCCTCCGCGCGCTCGCCTGCGTCTGCCAGCGCGGCGGCCAGCTCGGCGCGCGCGCACAGGGTGTCGAAGTCGCCGGTACCGCGCACGCGCCCGCAGAGCTCCGCCGCCCTGCGCAGCCCGGCGAGGTGGGCCTCCCCGTCGCCGCGCGCCTCGGCCAGGAGCGCGAGGTTGTGCGTGATCGTCGCCGTGACGAGGTTGTCCTCGGACCAGAGCGCCGACGCCATCGCGAGCGCGCGCCGGTAGTGCGCCTCCGCCTCGGCGAGACGCCCCTGACGCTTGACGAAGACGCCGAGACTGCCCAGGGCGGCGACCAGCTCGGGGTGCGGCGCGGGAAGGACCGACCCGAGGTCTGCGATCGCGCGGTCGGCGTGGCCCTCGGCGTCCCCCCAGCGCCCGAGGTCGCCGAGCACGTGGGCGAGCTCGAGGCGCGCGACGGCGAGCTGCACCGCGTCGCGCACCGCGACCGCGGTGTCCGCCGGGGGCGCGCCCTCAAGCAGCCGCCGCAGCCGCTCCCCAGCCTCCTCCAGGCGCCCCAGGCCGCGTGCGGCCCGCGCCTTCTGGAGCTGCGCCGAGCCGCGGTAGCGCGCGGGCACCGCGTCGAGGTCGCCATAGCGCGCGATGACCCCGTCGACCTCCGCCTCGGCCTCGGCGTGACGCCCGAGCAGGTTGAGGACGCGCGCGCGGTCGAGGGCGACGTCGCTCGGCGGCGCGGCCGGCGCGCCGCCGTGGGCCTCGACGTAGTCGGCCTCGGCGCGGTCCAGGACCTCGAGCGCCCGCGCGGGATCGCGCAGGTCGATCCAGCCTGCGACGAGCAGCATGCGCAGATCGCCGCGCAGCCGCGGGTCGGCCGCGTACTGCGCCGCGACGCGCTCTTCGCCGAGCCGGAGGAGCTCGGGCGCGGGCAGCTTGCCCCCTGAGTTCTGCGCGGCGAAGACCGCCTGCAGCAGCTCCGCCACGAAGTCGGCGCGCGCGATGGCGCTCGCGGTGTGCGCCTCGATCGCTTCGAGGCGCCGCTGGGCCAGCTCCTTCGCCTGGGTCTCCGCAGTGAGCGAGCGCTGGATCGCGCCGGCGGTGCGCTCGGACTGGATCCAGAGCGCCGTCGGTACCCCGACCGCGACGAGCGCCGAGAGCAGCGCCGCGGTGGCCGCGGCGGGGCTGCGCTGCTTCCAGCGCAGGAGCCGCAAGAGCGGCCCGGGCGGGCGCGCCGCGATCGGGCGCCGCTCGACGAGACGCTGCAGGTCATCCGCCAGTGCGGCCGCGGTGGGATAGCGGCGTCCGCGCTCGGGTGCCATCGCCGTCACGCACACCGTCTCGACGTCGCGCGGCACGCGCGGGTTGCGGGCGCGCAGCGACGGCAGCGCGCCCGCCAGGATCCGGCCGCGCAGGGCGAGCTCGTTCGAGGGCCCGTCGTCCGGGCGCTCCACCCTGCCCTCCCCCGCGAAGGGGGCGCGCAGGGTGAGCAGCTCGTACAGCGTCGCGCCGAGCGCGTAGACGTCGGCGCGCTCGTCGACGTCCGCCGCGTCCTGGAGCTGCTCGGGCGGCATGTAAGGGAGCGTCCCGAGCGCCGCGCCGGCGCGCGTGTGCCCCTCCTCCTCGGCGAGCAGCGTCAGCCCGAAGTCCACCAGCCGGGCGCCGCCCTCCCGCGACAGCACGACGTTGGAGGGCTTCACGTCGCGGTGGATCACGCCGCGCCCGTGGGCATGATCCAGCGCGCGCGCGAGCTGTAGCGCGAGCCGGACGCAGGCGTCGACCCAGGTGCCCTGGTCCGAGCGGCCCCGGTCCGGACCGCCGTGCGCCGGCGCGAGGTCGCGCGCCGTCAGGCTCTCGGGCGCCCGCCCGCGCAGCCGCCCCAGGGCGCGCTCGAGCGAGCCGCCCTCGACCAGCTCCATCGCGTAGAACGGGATGCCGTCCTCCTCGCCCACGCCGTAGACCGACACGATCCCCGGATGCCGCAGCCGCGCCAGCGCCTCGGCCTCGCGGCGGAAGCGGCGCCGCGTGCCGGGCGAGAAGAGCTGCCCGGGCCGGATGAGCTTGAGCGCGACGTCGCGCCCGAGCGTGGTCTGGACGGCCCGGTAGACCACCCCCATGCCGCCGCCGCCGAGGCGCTCGAGGAGGCGGTACTCGCCGAGCTGCTCGGGTACGCCGACCGTGTCCTCCGCGCCGGCTCCCCCGCCACCGAGCGCCGCGATCCCGAGCTGCTCGAGGACCAGGGCGCGCGCGCGCAGCCCCTGGGCCAGCTCGGGGCGGTCCCGCACCGCCGCCTCGAAGGCGGCGCGGCGCTCGCCGGGCGGCCGGGCCAGGCAGGCCGCGAGGACCTCCTCCGCCCTCTCGTCCGGGGTTCCGCCGTGGGTGCTCTGGTGCGCCATCACGTCCCCTAATGGAAGACGATCCGCCCGGGAACGCAACGCCCCGCGTCGCGGGTCAGCTCCCCGGCGCCCCCGGGCTATGGAAGCACGACGTCGATCCGCTTGGACATCTCGGTCGCGACCTTCGAACACCGGCGCCACCGGCGCGAAGTGCAAGGCGCCCCCGCGAGCGTCGTGCCCGCCCTTTGACCCGGCGGGGCAGCTCCTCGTCCGGACCGCGTCGGGCGCCGAAGGCACCGCGACCGGAAAACCAGCGAACGGGTGTCACGGATTCAACGCGTGGGTTTTCGAGGGCCTGTTCCACGCAACTCCAACCCGAGGAAACCACATGCCCCGCACGTCCCCCGGAGCGCCGGCCCTCTCCCTCGCCCCGCTCGCGACGCTCGCCCTCGCCGCACCGCCGGCCGCGGGGCAGGCGACGACCCCCGTCAGCCTGCCCGGCGCGCACGACGTCTCGGGCGCGAGCGACCCGTCGATCTCCGGCGACGGGCGCTACGTCGCCTACGCCGCGGTCGACAGCGCCGTGCACACCTGCATCGACATCCTGCTCTACGACTTCCAGGACGGCTCGCTGACCAACGTCACGTACTGCGACCCGTTCGCGGGCGACGTCTCCAGCTCGGACCCCGTGCTGTCGGGCGACGGCTCCACGCTGGTGCACACCCAGGGGCAGCTCTTCCTGCGGCCCCTCCCGCTCAGCGTGCTCACGATCTCCGAGGTCGTCAGCGTGTCGACCGGGGGCGAGCATGCGGACGCGATCTGCCTCGACGTCGCGCTCTCGCGGGACGGCACCCAGGTGGCCTTCCACACGACGGCGACCAACCTCACGTCGCCTCCGCCGCTCTTCTCGAACTACTACAACCTCTACGTCCGCAACCGGGCGAGCGGGCAGACCGTGCTCGTCAGTGAGACCTTCGGCGGGGCGCCGGCCGCGGCCCACTGCTTCAAGGCGTCGCTCTCGGCCGACGGCCGCTACGTCGCCTTCGAGAGCGCGGCCGAGGACCTGCTCCCCCCCGGCGAGGACACCAACCTCCGCACCGACGTCTTCGTGCGCGACCGCGACCCGGACGGGAACGGCGTCTTCGACGAGGGCAACGCGACGACCACGCGCGTGAGCCTGACCTCGGCCGGCGACCAGGCCGACGGCCACAGCCAGACTCCGTCGATCTCGGCCGACGGCCGCTTCGTCGCCTTCGCGAGCGGCGCGGTCAACCTGTCCCCCACCAGCCCCGCCGCGGCCGTCTACGAGGTGTTCGTCCACGACCGCGATCCGGATGGGAACGGCGACTTCACCGACGAACCGGGCACGACCGAGGTCGTGAGCCTCACCAGCGCCGGTGAGGTGCCGCTCGGCTACCACCGGGACCCGAAGATCTCGGACGACGGGCGCTACGTGCTGTTCTGGTCGGCGAGCCCATTTGTGCCCAACGCCGCGGGCATCCAGGTCTACGTGCACGACCGCGAGACCAGCTGGACGCACCTCGTCACGTCGGACGCCCACGGCGAGCCGGGCGACGGCCCGTTCACCCAGGCCCGTCGGGATCTGGCCCTCTCGGGCGACGCGACGCGCGCGGTTTTCGCCACCGACGCCGCGAACCTCGCCCCGGGGGATGCGAACGGCCTCGAGGACGTCTACGCCAAGGACCTCTGCCCCAGCGCCGGCGTGGACCAGGGCTTCGCGCTCGCCGGCTACCAGGGCGAGACGCCCTACCTCTGGGCCTGCGGCGAGCTCTCGTCGGGTTCCAACGGCCTGTTGCGCCTGCGCGACGCGCGCCCCGGCTCCCAGGCGTTCCTCGCCTACGGCTTCCAGCCGAGCCCGACGCCGTTGTTCGGCGGCACGGTCATCACCCTGCAGTTCGCGGCGGTCGTGCCGTTCCCGATCGGCCCGGAGGGCTGGACCGAGCTCCCGCTCCCGGGCGGAGGCGGACCGCTCCAGCTCTACGCCCAGTGCGCGGTGCTCGAGCCGGACGCGTTCCAGGGCGTCGCGCTCTCGAACGCGCTCGAGGTGCAGCTGCTTCCGTAAGGGGCTCCGTCACGCGGTCGACCCGGCGGCCACCGGGTTGACCGCTCACGATCGGTGACGGCTGTCCTTCCCGAAAACGCGAACCGCGTCGCCATCATGGCATAGCGACCGAAAGCTAGCGCGCGTGCCCGGATGCGACAAGACGACGCCGGACACACCTCCCCCACCGAACGGCACGCTCTCCGGCGCTTCAGGCTGAGCCGTCGGACGTGGTTCTCGCCGAAGGCGATCACGTGGATGACGTCCCTGCCGATCGGAGGGCGGCCGGGCTTCGACCTCGACTTGCGCCGCCGGTAGTAGCGGAAGCCCTGGCGGTGCCAGCGCGCGACGGTCTCGGGCCTCACGAAAACAACTGCGTCCTGCCACTCCTTGAGCGTCCGGCGGAGCAGGATGCCAGGGCATCCGGTCGCTGTCCTTGACTCGCGGATGCTTCACGCTGGCGCTTGAGCACGCTGAGCTGATGGCGGAGCGCGAGGCTCTCCACCATCAGCCGATGTCGGTCGGCGATGAGCACGTGGGTCAGGGCGAGCAAGGTGCGCATGGCGCGGGCATCATGCGGGGGGCGCCCCTTGGCGCGAGGCCTGAGTCGGCTGCGAAACAAGCTGGGAAGCGGACTCTACCGGGCCGTACGGGGGCTTCGAGACCCACAAGGCCTGCGGCGGAAGAGGACGAAAGGCGTGAGGAGGGAGCGCTGCACGGTTCTCCGGGGTAGATGGCTGCTGGACTCCCGTAGGCGCCCGCCGGCGGCTTCCGGATCCCGAAAGGTCAGGACAACCCGCGCGTGCTGGGCGCGGGTGGCCGGCGGCTAGACTAGCGGGATGCCCGCGCCGCTCCCTCTGCTCCTCCTCGCCTGCCCCGCCCCGGACGAGCTCTTTGGGGATCCGGTCCCGCTGGCTCCGGCGCTGCTCACCGTGCAGGGCATCGCCACGGCTGACATCGACGGCGATGGCGACACCGACCTCTTGGTCTCTTCGCTGCTGAGTTGGGATGTGGCCTGGATCGAGAACGCCGACGGGCAGGGGACCTTCGGGCCGCTGCACATCATCGGGGCCGAGTCGCGGCTTTCGGCGCTGGCCGCCGCCGATCTGGACGGCGACGGCGACGCCGACGTCGTGGGCCTCGACGTCTGGACCCAAGAGCTGCCGTGGTTCGAGAACCTCGACGGCCTCGGAAGCTTCGGCGCCAAGCAGACCATCGACGTCACGAGCGAGACGGCCGGCACGGTGCACACCGCCGACCTCGACGGCGACGGCGACGTCGACCTGCTGGCCGCGCTTGGCGGCACCGTCGGGTGGTACGAGAACGTTGGGGGCGCGAGCTTCGCGGCTCTCTCCCCCATCCAGTCCGGGCTCGCACGCGTCGTGTGCGTCGCCGCAGCCGATCTCGATGGCGATGGCGACCTCGATGCGCTCGCCGGCGGCGGCGAGAACGGCGACGTCGGGCGGCTGGGCTGGTACGCGAACCTGGACGGTGCGGCGAGCTTCGGGCCCGAGTTGTTGGTCGCGATCCCGCCCGACCCGGTCTTCGAGATCGCCGCTGCGGACTTCGACGGCGACGCGGCGCCGGATCTTCTCGTACGCGCGGGGGCGGCGGTGCTGCTGCATCCCAACGCCGACGGGCAGGGCGGCTTCGGGCCCGCCGAGCCGGTCTCCACCGGCCCCGTCAGTTCGACGGCGGTGCTCGACCTCGACTTCGACGGCGACCTCGACGTGCTGGTCGACCGCAACGCGGTGAGCGAGTTCGACGGCGTGGACTGGATCGAGAACCTCGACGCAATGGGCTCCTTCGCGGCCGAGCTGCCGCTGCTCGATCTCCCGGTAGGAAACATCGGGACCGCCGACGTCGACGGAGACGGCGACCAGGACCTGATCACGCAGATCTCGTCCCCCGGCAAGCTGGCGCTCCACGAGCACCTCGAAGCAGGCACGCTCGGGCCCGAGATCCCCGTGCTGCTCTCGCACGACGCCGCCTCGGAGCTGGTCGCAGCCGACCTCGACGGCGACGCGCGCCCCGACGTCGTCACGCAGTCGCCCTGGAACAAGTCGCACGGCCTGGCGTGGTACGCCTGGGCCGAGGCGGCGGGCTCCTTCGTGCCGCGCCAGGACCTCGAGCGCGCCGAAGCCGTCACCACCGGCGACCTCGACGGCGACGGCGACCACGACCTGATCTCGGTCCGGTCGGACTTCACGCTCTACGGGTGGAACGAGAACACCGACGGGCTCGGCACCTTTGGGCCGCGCCAGGAGCTCCTGCTCACCAGCGGCATTCCCGCGCCGCCGATTCCCAACTCGGTCGTCGCGGCCGACCTGGACGGCGACGGCGATCTCGACGGGGCGGTCACGACCTTCCTCGACGACACGCTGCGCTGGATCGAGAACGCCGACGGCCTCGGCGCCTTTGGGAGGGTGCACTTCGTCGAAGAGGAGCTCGAGGGAGCCGCGTTCGTCACCGCCGCCGACTTCGACGCCGACGGCGACCTCGATCTGGCGGCCGCTTCGACCGGGGCCGGGCGCATCGAGTGGTACCGCAACCGCACCGGTGCGGGTGACTTCGAGGGCCCGCTGCCGGTCGCGACGGGCGCCGAGCTCGCCTCCGCGGTGCAGGCCGCGGACCTCGACGGCGATGGGGATGCGGACCTCCTAGCCGCGTCGTCCGGCGACGACACCGTGGCGTGGTTCGAGAACACGGACGGGCTCGGCGGCTTCGGAACGGAAAACGCTATCGCGACCGACGCGGACGGCGCGCGGTGGGTTGCGGCGGGTGACCTCGACGGCGACGGGGATCTGGACGTGCTCTCCGCCTCACACTGGAACGACGAGGTCGCCTGGTACCCCAACCTGACCGGCAGCGGCGACTTCGGCGCTAAGCACGTCCTGTCGGACGCGGTCGAGGAGGCCCAGGCCGTCGCGGTCGCAGACCTCGACGGGGACGGCGACCTCGACGCGCTCGCGGCGAGCGAGGGCAACTTTGTCGCCCTCTTCGGAGTCGGCACGGTGGGTGCCTTCCTGCGCTTCGAAAACACGAGCTGCAGCGCGAGCGCGGCCGCTGCCGAGGTCGTGCGGGTCGGGCGGCCGCCGAACCCGTCCGCGCTGCTTCCCGCCGCCGGCGGGCCGCCGGTGCTCGGCGGGACGTGGGATCCGCGCATCGAGCACGCCGCCCTTCTGCCGGGCGCGGTCGCGGACTTCCTGGGGCTGTCGGCCGCAGCTCGCAACGTCCCCACGCCGGCCGGCACGCTGCTCTGCGCGCCTCCGAGCGCCGCGCTCACCTTCGCAGGCGCACCCGGAGCCCCCTTCGCGGTGCAGGTCCCGGCGGACTGCGTACTGATCGGCCAGAGCCTGTGTGCCCAGGGGGCCAGCGCTTACGCCGCCGGCGCGCTGGTGCTGACGAACGCGCTCGACCTCACGGTCGGGACGTTCTGAGCGACCCGGGCTGGGCCGCAGGTGCCCTCCGGATTCTCGATTCTCACGACACGGTCCGGCTCCAGCGATCGCCCACAACCCGCAGGTCGTACGCCTGGGCGTCTCGAATCCAGGCCTGACGATGGACACCATGGGGTCAGCTCCTTTGGTCAGGCCGGGTTTCTCCCTCGGCGGGCTGTTCGGGTTGGGCTGCCCCTCCGCCATCACGCTCGTCGGCGCTGCGCTCTGAGCCACGGCGCGCTACCCTGGGAGTCATGCATCGACTCTCGACCGCGGCGACGACCGCGCTTCTGTTCCTCGCCCACGGACCCGCCGGTGCCCAGGGCCAGGCGCCCGAGGGCTACGACGCGATCCACGCCCAGTACAAGCGCTACCGAACGACCGAGCCGCTGGCGATCCGCACCATCGGCCGCGAGCGGCTGGCCTCCACCGGCGACCCGCGCGCGCTCGAGATCCTGATCGACGACTTCTCCTCGCCCGAATCCCCCAAGCAGGTGGTGCGCCACCTGCTGGCGTCGGTCACGACGCGCCACTTCGCCGGCGCGGACTCGGTCGAGCGCCTGGCGGAGTGGCGCGAGGAGCACGATAAGCCGCTGGACGCCTGGCTGTGGCTGCGCACGCTGAAGATCGACGCCGAGCAGGCCGGTCCCGAGGCCAGCCTGGCGGTGATCCAGGACCGCAAGGCGAGCATCTACCACAAGGCCGCCGCGCTCGAGGCCCTGGCCCGCTGCGAGGACCCCAAGGGCCTCTACGGCGCCGTCGCGCTGGTCATGGAGAACCTGCCGAAGAAGCCCTACGAGAAGGCGGTGCTGGTGGGCGGCATGGCCACCGCGCTGGAGCACCGGCAGGGCAAGATCCACGACCGCGCTTACAAGAGCTCGCTGTCCTACTTCATCCACCTCTTGGACGAGGAGTACGGCCTAGAGACCGACACCAAGCTCGTCATCGCCCGGCACCTGGGGCGCATCCTCAACACCGACGAGCTGGTGATCAACTCCGCCCCCTGGGTGGCGAAGCTGGCCGACACCAGCAAGAAGGTGACCCGCGGCTCCGAGGCGGAGTACGTGCGCCCGACCTTCTTCGGCGTGGAGGCCACCGGCTCGCGCATCTGCTACGTGATCGACATGTCCGACTCGATGTGCAAGCCGGTGGACGCCCCCGGCCGGGGCGCGGAGGAGGACAGCATCGTCTTGGATCAGGTCGAGACGCGCTTCGACCTGGCCCGCGAGCACCTCAAGCTCTCCCTGCGCCAGCTCGGCAAGGACAAGAGCTTCGCGGTGGTCTACTTCGGCGACCAGGCGGGACTGCTCGACTCCTGCAAGGGCATGGTCAAGGCCACCCCGGGCAACGTGAAGAAGGTCATCAAGGAGCTCGACTCGATCGAGACCGACAAGCCCACGGAGATGCGCCCCGACGGGCGCCTGCGCGGCAAGACCAACCTGCACGGCGGCCTGCGCAGCGCCTTCCGCGTCCAGAAGAAGGGCCTGGTGGACGAGGGCTCCTACGTGGACCTGGACGTGTTCGCCGAGGGCGCCGACACGATCTTCCTGCTCTCCGACGGCAGGCCCTCCTGGGACGACTACGAGGCCTGGGACGTCGACTACGGCGAGTTCACCATCGGCGACCCGGAGAGCGGCCAGAAGGGCGGCGGCGGCAACCGCATGCACTACGGCGGCCCCTACCGCGACACCAAGCATCTGCTCGAGGACGTGGAGCGGCTGAACGCCTTCCGCGAGCTAGAGATCCACTGCATCGCCATCGGCCGCGAGGCTCCGCGGCAGCTGCTGCAGAAGATCGCCGACCTGGGGCACGGCAAGCTGCACGAGCTGGCGGACTGACCGACCCCGAAGTATCCCATCGTACGGCCGCGTCGCAACCGGAGCGGCCAGGCAGCGGCTTGCGCAGCGGTACCCCGTCCTGTCCAGAAACTCGATCGCCGGGCCGCTGGAGTACTCAAGGGCTACGCCGCTCTGTGGTAGTGCTTCAGGATCCCGCCGAGCCGTTCGGTGCAAGGGACCTCCCCCGTGCCCTCTGGGTCCATCGTCTGCAAGAACCGGATGCTGATCTACTGGAACATTCCATAGCCGGCCTGCGGTGACCGTCGTCGCCAGTTCGGGCCCGCACTACGCGATGCGCGCCGCGAGGCCCTGCTGGTGAAAGGTCTGCTCGCGGCGCGCATGGATGGCAGAGGAGTGTCAAGGCGTCGGCGAGGTAGCCTAGAGCCTGGGCAACCTCGGGTCCCGCGGACACTACGGAGACGACCGTGCCGGCGGACGCGAGCAACCCAGCCGGGACAGGACGCACGGACGGTACATCGTCTGAGTCGGTGGAGCCCCGACCCGAGTTGGCCGCAGTCTCGAGCACCGTGGTGCCGCTGAAGTCCAGCGTCACCGCGCCTCCACCCCGCTGCGCGCCAAGGCCCGTAAGGACAAACAGCTTTCCCTCCGGCACCGTGAAGGGCGCTCCCTCGACGACCCGCATCATCTGCTGCGGCGTCGGGATACCCCCGACCTGAACGGGCCCGTCGATGGTCAATCCGAGCGTGCTCCAGAGCGACGTGCACGACGCTGCGACGCGCGTGAGAGAGAACGACGAATACGTGGAGGACCTTCAAGGTCGCAGTCGGACGAAGATGTCGCACGCCGCAGTGACGTCCATGTGGTTTCGCAGGAACGTCATCCATGTCTGCCCCGGGTCCGGCGGGAGTGTCAGGTTCGCTGTGTAAGTCGCATCTGACGCGGTAGCTTCCTAGACGACCAAGGAGCTACGAATGCCTATCCGCAAGGACCTGCTGGATGAGCTACTGAAGGACTGCGACAAGCCCGAGGACATGCTGGGCCC
>JBCCGI010000094.1:0-28322 GCA_039029355.1 Planctomycetota bacterium | reverse complement strand
GTGGGGGTGTGCGACCCCGGCTTGCTGGCCTGGTTTCGAGCTTTGTGCGTCGCTCTGCCACCCAACTCCTCGGCCTCGCATTCCCCCGCCGGAGCTTCTGGCTCAGGACACTAGCCGGAAGTCGTCACAGGCACGCGGCCAGAATCGACGTGAAGTTGGCGGGGCGCGGGCCGGCTCCACGGTGGGCCTCCGACGGCGGTTCGACCCCAGGGGGGGCGCATTGGCCCCCCGCGGGCCGCCGAAGAGCCAGGAGCGGCGAAGGCATGCGGCATGAGCAGAGATTCGGGCGGTGGGGGTGCAGCGGGGCGCGACGCGCGGGATGGGCGGGGGGAGCGCTCGCGCTCCTGGTCGGCGCCTCCGCGGGTCAGGGGGGGGGCTACGACCTCGCCGGGTCCTACGAGGAGTTCGCCACCGCGGTCGCGGTGGGCGACTTCGACGGTGACGGCTTCGCGGACCTCGCGGTCGGCGTGCCCGGCCAGGACGCCGCGGGCGTGTGGGACGCCGGCGCCGTGCACGTCTTCTACGGCCGGCCGGGCGGCTTCCACCACGCCGACTCGGAGCTGTGGGACCAGGGCAGCGTGGGAGCGGGCGAGTCGCCGGAGGTCGCCGATCTGTTCGGCTACGCGCTCGCCACGGGGGACTTCGACGGCGATGGGTTCGACGACCTTGCGATCGGCGTGCCCTACGAGGACGTCGGCTCGACGATCGTCTCCGGAGTCGTCCACGTGCTGCGCGGCTCCCAGGCGGGGCTGACCGCCGCGGGCTCGCAGCTCTGGCACCAGGACGTGCCGGGCGTGGCGGGCGCCGTCGAGAACGGGGACCGCTTCGGCGACGTGCTGGTCGCCGGCGACTTCGACGCCAACGGCTGCGACGACCTGGTCATCGGCGTGCCCAACGAGGCCGTCGGCAGCGTGCTCCGCGCGGGCGTCGTGCAGGTGCTGTACGGAATCCACGGCGCCGGCCTGACGACGACCGGGAGCCAGATGTGGTACCAGGGCTACGCGGGGTTGGCGGACCAGCCCGAGTACTTCGATCAATTCGGCACCGGCCTCTGCGTCGGCGACTTCGACGCCGACGGGCACGACGACCTCGCCGTCGGCGCGCCGTACGAGTCCGGGCTCTTTCTCTCCGGGGGCGGCCAGGTGCACGTGCTGTTCGGCAAGCCGTGGGGGCTCTCGGCAGCGGGCGAGCAGCTGCTGAACGAGGAGCTGATCAAGAACCCGCTGCCGGAGGGCGACTCGCTCGAGTTCGGCTGGGCGCTCGCCGCAGGTGACTTCGACGGCGACGGCCGCGACGACCTCGCGGTCGGCGCCCCGACCGGCCTGACGGTCGGCGGGCACCTCGAGGGCGCGGTCTACGTCTTCTACTCCGAGCCCTCGGGCGACCTCGATACCGGCACGGTCGACTTCTGGACCCAGGGCTCGCCGGGCGTCGGCGGCGGGCCCGAGATCAGCGACCGCTTCGGCGCCACCCTGGTCGCCGCGGATTTCGACATCGACGGCGCGGCGGACCTCGCGGTCGGCGTACCGCAGGAGGACATCGGCGCCGAGTTCTACGCGGGCGCCGTCAACGTCCTCTACGGCCAGGTCGGAGGCGGGCTGACGGCGGGTCACGGTACGGTCCTCTACCAGGGCGCCCCCGGGCTCCCGGGCGGACCCGACGCATTCGAGTACTACGGCCTCTCGCTGGCCGCAGGCGATTTCAACTCCGACGGACTGGCGGACCTCGCCATCGGCGTGCCCGAGGATTCGCCGAAGGGCATCGAGAACGCCGGGTCGGTGCACGTGCTGCACGGCGATCCCGCGGAGGGGCTGTCGAGGGACGACGACGTGAGCCTGCACCAGTTCGTTTGGCTGTTCTGGTTCTAGCGCTCGGTCGGGGAGGGCTCAGCTGGCGCTGGGTCGGTGCGGGTGGAGGAGCACGATCGTGTCGTCGGGGCCGCGGCGCGCTCTTCGTACGCCGATGCCCGGCCGCGGTCCGCCGAAGGCCGCGTTCCAAGCCGGCGCAAGGCTCCGCCCGCATCGCGACATTCACCCGCCGATGCAGCACTCCTCTTGGCTCTGGCTTCTCCTCTTCCTCGTGGGTTGCTCCGCTCCCCAGCGGGGCTTCCTGCTCGACTCGTCCGACCCCGGGAGCGCCCGCGTGCGCTACTCGAACGGGCAGATCTCATCCAACGACACCTGCATGGTCCGCCTCGGACGCGGGCTCAGCCCCATGTCGGGGCCGATCTACGTCAACGGCACCCCGGTCGGGTTCTGCTGAGGTCCCTGCCCGGGCGTCTTCGTGCAGGACGCGAGCGCGATGATCGCGCGCAAGGAGCTGAGCGTGCCGTGCTACTTCGACCCGACCCGCGAGGCGGTGATCGACCCGGAGCATCTCGTGCGCGTCAACTACGAGATCTACCTCTTCTCCGACCTGGAGAAGCGCGAGCGCTTCCTCGAGGACCCGGCCGCCTGGTGTGGCCTCGTCACCGATCCGGTGTCGATGCGGCGCTTCCAGCCCCGCGCCAGCTCGCCGGCGGTGGAGCACGACGGGGTCCTGTGGGTCTTCCCGACCTGGAGCGCCGAGCGCCGCTTCCGCGCCGACCCCGAGGCCTATCGCTTGCCGCGGCGGCGCGCCTGAGGCGGCACTCGCGGCGGATAACGGCCCTTTCACGCCCGTCGGTGGCAAAGTGGGTTCTCCTGTGGAGCTGGTTTCCACATCCGGAACCCCACGATCCCCGGCGCCCGGCGGCCTCGCCGTGCGCGTCGCTAAACCGAAGGAAAGAACAACATGGCCGACGTTGCCAAGGTCGTCGAAATCACCGCCGAGTCGAAGAAGAGCTTCGAGGACGCGATGAGCAAAGGAATCGAGCGCGCGAGCAAGACCCTGAAGGGCATCAAGGGCGCGTGGGTCAAGGAGCAGAAGATCCTCGTCAAGGGCGGCAAGATCGTCGCCTATCGCGTGGACATGAAGGTGACGTTCGTCCTCGACTGAGGTTCCAAACGCCGGGGCCGCGCGGGGGCGAAGCGCCCGTGCGCCCGGCCCCCTGGGAGGGCGAGCCGCTCGTCCTCCCGGCTCCCGCCGCGCTCCGAGCGGGTGACCACCGAGCGCGGAGCGAGCCTCCCCGCGACCTAGGCAACCCCCGCGGATCGCGGCGGCTGGCCGGCCGCGCCAACGAACGGCGCTGGAGAGGACCGCCAAAAAATCAGACGGATCGCGAGACGCCCTGTCGTGTCTGGGCATGACCCCAGTCCAACCCAGACCCAGGAATCTCCCATGCTCTCTCCGGCTAAAGCTCTCCGTTCCGCCCTGCTCCTGACCGTTCTCCCCGCCGCCGCCAGCGCCCAGCTGGCGGTCGATCTCAACACCTGGGCCGACGAGTCCTACCCCGCGGTCTCCGGCTTCGGCCCCGGCGTTTGGACCGTCGCTCCCGACGGCTCGAGCGTCAACCAGAGCGTCAACGGCCAGCCGACGCTCTTCTACAGCGACTTCAACGTCTTCAACACCGAGGTCGAGGGGCAGATCACGGTCGGCGGCGGCGACGACGACTTCGTCGGCTTTGTGCTCGGCTACGAGCCGTCCAACGTGACCAACCCCGGGGCGGAGTACCTGCTCGTCGACTGGAAGGCGGGCACTCAGGGCTTCGACTTCGGCGCGCCCTCGTGCACCCCCGGCGCCAACGCGCCCGCCGGGCTGGCCGTGTCGCGCGTGATCGGCGTACCGACCGCCGATGAGTTCTGGGGCCACACCAACTTCGACGACCCGGTGTGCTCGGACCTCTCCAACGGACTCGAGGAGCTCGCCCGCGGCGTCAACCTCGGCGACACCGGCTGGAGCGCCGGCACGACCTACACCTTCCGCTTCGAGTTCGACGCGACCAGCCTCAAGGTCTTCGTCGACGGTGTCCTGGAGCTCGATATCTCCGGCTCGTTCTCGAACGGTCGCATGGGCTTCTACAACTTCTCCCAGGCGAACGTGACGTACAACGCCTTCACGCTCGACTGCAGCGCGCAGCAGGAGATCTACGGCAACGGCTGGGCGGGCACGCTCGGCGTCCCGGCGCTGACCGCGAGCGCGAACCCGGTGCTCGGCACCACCATCCAGATCAACGTCGGCAACGCCTACGGCGCGGACACGATCGCGTGCATCCTGGTCTCCGGCCAGGCGGCCGACGATCCGACCGACTTCGGCGGAGCGTTGCTCGTCGGGCTGCCCGAGGACTACGCGCTGTCGGTGCACCCGCTCTCGCCCGGTGGCGACACGCTGATCTACAACATCCCCGACGACATCACGCTGTGTGGAGTGGACTTCTTTGCGCAGCTCATCCACGAGGACCCGGCGGCGACGCACGGCATCGCCTTCTCGCGGGGGCTGCGCCTGACGCACGGCCTGTAGCGGAGGGCGCCGGCCGGCCCGGGGCGTTCGCAGCCCGGGCCGGCGCGCCTTCAGCGCGCTCCTCGGGCGAGGTCCGAGGGGCGCGCTGTTCGTTGTTGGGACGCGGGCCCGACGGGGGCGAGCCGCTGGCGGTGCCCCGAGTTCGCTCCCGCAGCCTCATCCGTCGCGCATTCCCGGCGGGCGGGGCTGGCAGCCGCGCGCCCGGCCCGGCCCGGCGCGGGCGTGTCGCTCGGCGGGGACGGCAGCATCCGGACGGGGCGAGCCGCGGCGGCGTGACGATTTCTGTCCGTTCGTCGTCCACAGCGGACGCCGCCGGGCGTCCGCTAGGGCATGGTCAAGCCTGTCGCTGCGCTGCTCCTGACGGGTCTGCTCCCACCCCCGGCGCCCGCGCAGGAGGCCCCCGCGCCCGCTTGGTCCGAGCGCTCCGACGCGGTTGAGGTGCTCGAGGGACCCGTGCTGCTCCACGCCGACGTCTTCACTCAGTGGGGCGGGCACACCTTCGCCTACCTCCTCGAGGGCGAGCGCCACGTCTACTGGGCCGGGATCGAGAGCTACGCCGGGCCCGCGCTCCTCGGCCGCGTGCCGAAGCCCGGCGTGGGGGGGGACGCGATCGTCGCGCGCGTGCCGCTCGAGGGCGACTTCGAGCGCGTCAACCCGCCGCAGATCGTGCGCACGCCCGACGAGCACGTGCACGTCTTCCTCACCACGCGGCCCGCCGGCGAGGGCTCGGGCGACATCCACTACTGGCGCACAGCCGAGCCCGGCGACGTGGGCCGGCTCGTCGACCGCAGCCACCTCCTGCCGCGGACGCGCTTCGCCGACTTCACGATCCGCCAGAACGTCGGCGTGTCCCGCGACGGCCGGCGCATCGTGTTCTGCAACCTGACCGACTTCGTCGCGGGCAAGCACCTGATGAACACACCGCTCGCCTGGATCGGCGAGCGCGACGGCGACGACTTCCGCTTCCGCGAGCCGGTCGTCTACGGCGAGCAGACCGCCTTCTTCTATCCCCAGGTCGCGGCCACCGACGAGGGGCCGGTGCTGGTCGGCGCGGTGCACCGCGAGCCCAACCGGAACGCCGAGCTGGTGCACCTCGACTGGGACGGGCGCGTGCTCCTGTGGCAGGCGCTGCCGCTGGTCGAGGGTGAGTCCTGGGCCTTCGACCTGCAGCCCCTGGAGCGCGGCGACTGGAGCCGGCTCGCGCTTGCGCGCCTGCGGCTGCCCCGGGAGGGCAGCGTGCGCGGGGTCGAGCTCTGGACCTACGACGCGAAGACGCGCGAGCTGGAGCTCGGGCGCGCCTTCGCGAACGACCTCGCCCGCGAGCCGTCGTTCGCGTCCGCGGGCAAGCTCTGGCTCGTGCCGGGCGAGCCGGCGGTGTTCCTGAACGAGCCCGGCTCGCGCCGCGTGGTCGCGTGGAGCGGCGACCTCCTGGGCCGCGGCGAGGTTCGCCTCGCGCCGCTGCCGCGCACCGACGCCGAGGCGCTCGGGTACCCTCAGATCCGCTCGCTGTTCTTCCCGAGCGTGCTCCAGGGCTCCTTCGTCGACGACGGGCGCGTGCGGCCGATGGCCGTCGACGTGTCGCGGCCCGGCCTCGACCGCGAGCGCGATGGGGATCGCTGCGCCTTCCTCTTGTACTGGCTGAGGCGGCGCCGCTAGTTCCGAGCGCCCCGGGGGCTCGCGCTTCGACGCGGCGCGCGGGCGGTTCCAGCGGCCCGCATCTTTCCGGGGAATCACGCAACCCACGAGCCTCGCCGCCGGTAGTCGGGGCGTGGAGAGCCAAGGCCCCGCCCCCGACCCGCGCACACTCGACCTCGAGGACCGCCTCGAGGCCGAGATTCCGGGCCTGCGGCGCTTTCTCGGAAGCCTCGGTGGGGGACAGGAGTCCGAGGACGTGCTGCAGGACGCCCTGACCCGTGCCCTGCGCTACCGCGGCGCCTTCGATCCCGCGCGGCCGCTCGGGGCCTGGCTGCGGCGTACGGCCTTCCGCGCGCTGCTCGACCACCGGGCGCGGCTCGGCCGGCGTCCCGCGGGGCTCGGGGCCGAAGTCGAAGCGCTCACCGCGCGCGAGGCGCCCGGGCCCGCGGCACGCGAAGAGGTCGAGCGCCTCCTCCAACGCCTGTCGACCGTCGAGCGCGAGGTGCTCGTCGGCTTCCACCAGCGCGGCGAGTCGATCGCCGAGCTGGCCGCCCGGCTGGCTCTGCCGCCGGGCACGGTGAAGTCCCACCTGCACCGCGCGCGCCGCAGGCTCGCGGCCGAGCACCAGGAGCGAACGCGATGAACGACCAAGACCGAAGCCCCCCGTTCTGGGACCGCGTCCAGGCGCGGCTGGACGAGCGCGCCGATCCGCTGGAGGACGCGCGGGTCCGCGCGGAGCTGTGCGAGCAGCCCGAGCGCTTCGCGGAGCTCGAGCGGCTGTTGGCGCGGCTTCAGGCGCTCGAGGCAGCGCCCGCTCCGCCCGCCGTCCCCGCCTCTCCAAGCCCCCTGGGGGCACCCGTACGCATGCGCCGCACGGTCGTGCTCGCGGCGGCGGCCGTGCTGCTGGCGCTGCCTGCCGTGCTGTGGCTCCGCCGGCCCGGTGACGAGGCGGTGCCCGTCCCGGATCCGCCCGTGGCCACCGGGGCCGCCGGGGCCGCCGCGACCTCGGGTGAGGTGACCAGGCCGCCCCGACGGCACGTCGCCGCACCCGACCGGCTGCCCGATGCGCTGTCCAAACCGCTGATCCCGCGCGGCGTCCTCCGACACCGCGTGAGTCACATCTACGAAGGAGCGCAGGGCCGCGTCGAGCACACGCTCGACCCGCGCGGCGAGAGCCTGCGCTTCGTTCCATTCGAATCCGAATCGTCTCCGCTTGTCTCCTCCATGGCCTCGATCGAGAGGTACCGACCATGATCTTCGCCTCGCACCTGTTCTGTCTTCCGCTGTTCCTTTCCGCCGCGCCAACGCAGGAGGCGCCGCTGCCTCCGGAGGGAGTTCAGCTGCGTATGTACGACGTACGCGACCTCAGCCTCGAGTCGCTGGTGCCGGCGCCCGAGGGCGAGAGCGAGGCCGAGCGCGCCGAGCGTCGCGCCGCGGAGCACCGCGCCTTCGCCGAGATCGTCTTCGGCTTCGCCCAGCCGCCGATCGCATCGCATTCCGACGCGTCGGTAGCGTCGACGCCCGGAGGGATGCTGGTGGTGAGCGGCACCGGGCAGCAGCACGGCTGGATCGAGGCCTTCCTCGAGGAGCAGCGACGGGCCTTCGGGGCGCTCTATCTGATGAGCTTCCGGCTGGTCTCGGTGCCTTCGGCTGCGACCGAGGGCCTCGGATTCGGGGGGACCGAGCCCGACGTGTTCGCCCCGCTGGACGACGCGCCGGTCGAGGACTTCCTGCGCGGGGTCGCTGCGATCGAGGGGGCCGAGGTGCTCACCGCGCCGCGCGTGGCCTGCTTCGCGCGGCAGAAGGCCACTGTCCAGTCGCTGCGCCCGACCGCCTACGTGGCGCGCTACGAGCTGCACCACAACGTGCAGCCGGGCAACCTCACGATCGCCGACCCGGTCATCGAGACGGTGCAGGAGGGCTTCGTGGTCGAGGCGCGTGCGATCCCCGCCGGCGGGGGGCTGGCGGTGCTCGACTTCTCGCTCTCAATGGCCGAGCTGGAGGAGCTGCGGCCCGAGCCCACGCCCCACGGGGACGTCGCGGTTCCGCTGGTGGCGCGCCATAGCTACGAGTCGGCGCTCTCGATGCCGCTGGGCGGCACGGCGATCTTCGGGGGGCTGGAGACGGCCGGTGTCCGCACCTACCTCCTGGTGCAGGTCGAGGAGGCGCTGCCGACCTTCGAGGAGCCCGAACGGCTGGAGGAGCCAGCCGGGCACGCGCCGGGCGAGCGCCGCGGCCGGTAGCGTCGGGGACGGCGGGGCGGGCGTTGCGGCCCGCGGCGGAGCCCGCGGCTGGCGCCGGGGAAGGCCGGGCTGGAAGGGGGAGGGACCGGACGGGAGGACGGGGCGCGGCTTGCCTCCGGACCTCCCGAGCCGGAAGCTACCCTCCACATCCGGCGCCCGCGCGACGCGCGGCCCCCCCCGGTGCGATGATGAGCTCGTCATGCCGCGGCCGAAGGGGCTCACGCTATGCCTGGGCGCTCTCCGGTTCCCCGCGTCCGTCGCCCCCAACGCAAGCATGCAGGCCTTCGAAAAGCTCGCCTCCTTCTACCTCGGTCGCGTCCGCACCCCTGACGGCGAGGAGACGAGCCAAGAGCCGCTGCTCTACGATGCCAAGGACCTGACGACGCACGCCCTGTGCGTCGGCATGACCGGCAGCGGCAAAACCGGCCTGTGCGTGGGGCTGCTCGAGGAGGCCGCGCTCGACGGGATCCCCGCCATCGTGATCGACCCGAAGGGCGACATGGGCAACCTGCTGCTGGCGTTCCCCGAGCTCGCGCCGGCGGACTTTCGGCCCTGGATCGACGAGTCCGCGGCCTCGCGCGAAGGGGTGAGCGCCGACGCCTACGCCGAGAAGATGGCGGGCCTGTGGCGCAAGGGGCTGGGCGAGTGGGGCCAGGACGGCGAGCGCATCCGGCGCCTACGCGAGTCGGCCGACTTTGCGATCTACACGCCCGGGAGCAACGCCGGCCTGCCGCTGACCGTGCTGCGGTCGTTCGACGCGCCGCCCAAGGAGGTGCTCGAGGACTCCGAGGCCTTCGGCGACCGCATCGAGGGGGCGGCGGCGGGTTTGTTGGCGCTGGCCGGCATCCGCGGTGATCCGAGCCAGAGCCGCGAGCACGTCCTGCTCGCCAACCTGCTGCGCCACGCCTGGCTGGAGGGCCGTGGGCTCTCGCTGGTCGATGTGATCGGCGGGATTCAGAAGCCTCCCTTCGAGCGCCTGGGGGTGCTCGACCTCGAGTCGTTCTACCCCGCGAAGGAGCGCTTCAAGCTCGCGATGAGCCTGAACAACCTGCTGGCCTCGCCGAGCTTCGCGAGCTGGCTGGAGGGGGAGCCGCTCGACGTGCAGCGGCTGCTGTGGACGCCGGAGGGCCGTCCGCGCGTCTCGGTGCTCTCGATCGCGCACCTCTCCGACGACGAGCGGATGTTCTTCGTGTCCAGCCTGCTGCACGAGACGCTCGCGTGGATGCGGCGCCAGTCCGGCTCGTCGAGCCTGCGGGCGCTGCTCTACATGGACGAGATCTTCGGCTTCTTCCCGCCGACGGCGAACCCGCCGTCGAAGAAGCCGATGCTGCTGCTGCTGAAGCAGGCGCGCGCGTTCGGGCTCGGCGTCGTGCTCGCGACCCAGAACCCGGTCGACCTCGACTACAAGGGGCTGTCGAACATCGGCACCTGGTTCCTCGGCCGGCTGCAGACCGAGCAGGACAAGGCGCGCGTGCTCGACGGCCTCGAGAGCGCGTCGGCCGAGGCGGGCGGCGGCTGGGAACGTTCCGACATCGACCGCATGCTCTCGAGTCTCGGCAAGCGGGTGTTCCTGATGTCGAACGTGCACGAGAACCGGCCGGTCGCCTTCCAGACGCGCTGGGCGATGTCGTACCTGCGCGGTCCGCTCAACCGCGAGCACGTCGAGGCGCTGATGGCGCCGCGCAAGGCCGCGCTGCCGCCGCCGAAGGTGCGGCGCAGCGTCGACCCCGGGCATGCGCCGGTGGCACCCCAGGCGGACGTGCCCGCGAAGCCGGTGGTGCCGTCCGGGATCGAGGAGCTCTACCTCGAGCCGTCCGGGGGCTCCGACGGTCTGCTCTACAAGCCGGCGCTCTACGGCAAGTGCAAGCTCCACTACGCCCGCGTCAGCTTCCGGGTCGATGAGTGGTACACGGTACACGCCGTGCTGCCGCTCGACCCCGACCTCGACGACGTCGAGTGGGAGCAGGCCGACCTCCTGGAGGACGTGCGCGCGCCGCGCTTCGACCGCGAGCCCGAGGACGGCGCGCTGCACGCCGAGCTCCCCGCCGAGGCGCAGCGCAAGCGCGTCTACGCCACCTGGCGCAAGGAGCTGAAGAGCTGGCTCTACGCCGAGCGCCCGATGCTGATCCGCCAGTGCAAGGCGCTCAAGCTGACCTCGCGGCCCGAGGAGTCCGAGGGCGACTTCCGCATCCGCGTCACCGAGGCGGCGCGCGAGCGGCGCGACGAGGAGCTCGACAAGCTGCGCAAGCGCTTCGGCAAGAAGATCAAAACCGTCGAGGAGCGCATCCGCAAGGCGGACGAGAAGGTCGAGCGCGAGGAGGACCAGCTGTCGGAGAAGCGTCGCGACTCGTGGCTCTCGATGGGGGGCAAGCTGCTCGGCGCGATCTTCGGGCGCAAGCTCTTCAGCTCGTCGAGCGCGCGGCGGGCCAGCAGCTCGGCCAGCAAGATCTCCAAGGAGAAGGGCGACGTGAAGCGCGCGAAGGCCGACCTCAAGGCGCGCAGACACGACCTGGAGGAACTAGAGCGCGAGCTGGAGCAGGCGGTCGAGGAGCTCGAGGACAAGTGGCATCCGCGCGAGCTCGAGCTGATCGAGACCGAGCTGTCGCCGCGCAAGTCCGACATCGACGTCGACGGGCTGCACGTGGCCTGGCTGCCGTGGCGGCTGGAGGCCGACGGCTCGCGGACGCCCGCCTTCGAGCTTCAGTAGAGCGCGACGTCGCCGAGCCCGTAGAGCACGAAGGCGCGCTCGAGCAGCGGGCCTTCGCCGGCGGTGGCCACGCGCGCGCGGCGGACGGCTTCGGCCGGGGCGGCACCGCTCGCGAGCTCGACCTGCAGCGCGGCGACCAGCGCCAGAGCCGCGCCGAGCTCGACGCGCTCGGCCGACAGCACGACCGCGCCGGCGCCGGCCTCGAGGAAGGCCCCGCCGAGATGCGCCGCGAGGTCGTCTCCGCGCCGCAGCGGACCGCGCGCGGACGCGCAGGCCGACAGCACGACCAGCGGCGGAGCCGTCAGCCGCGCCACGTCTTCGCACCACGTCGCTCCGCCGTGCCCCGCGCCCGGGGCCAGCGCGAGCCCTGCCGGTCGCTCGCGTTCCGAGTCGGCGATGCCGTGCACCAGGAGGTGCCAGAGCGCCGACCCGCGCGCCGCGTCCGAGCGCAGGGCGTCGAGCCGCGCCGCCGCACCGAGGACCGCGGTCGTGCGCCCGCCGCCGAAGCCGGCGGCGAGCCGCTCGCGGGCGGCGGCGTCCAGCGGAAGCCGCGCGGCCTTCGGCCAGCGGCGCGCGAGGTCCGCGTCGACCTCGGGGGCCGCAAGCGCGAACAGCCCATCGCGCCCGCCGCGCGTGGCGTTGCGGTCGAGCGCGGCCGTGACGGCCAGCGAGGGCAGCCGCGCCAACGCGAGCCGCTCCCCGAGGAGCTCCGGCCGCTTGCCGGTGGCCGTGGTGGTCCCGGTGGCATCGGCCGCATCGCTAGCGCCAGTCGAATCGCCCGTGCCAGTGGCATTGCCCGCGCCAGTCGCGTCGCCCGCGCCAGTCGAATCGCCTGTGCCAGTCGAATCGCCCGTGCCAGTCGAATCGCCCGTGCCAGTCGAATCGCCCGTGCCAGTCGAATCGCCCGCGCCAGTCGAATCGCTCGCGCCAGTCGCGTCGCCTGTGCCAGTCGCGTCGCCTGTGCCGGTCGCATTGCTCGCGCCAGTCGAATCGCCCGTGCCGGCCGCATTGCCCCCCCCAGTCGCGTCGCCCGCGCCAGTGGCATCCCCCGCGCCAGTCGCGCCGGCGGCCATCGCCCCGCCCGCCGGCAGCAGCTCGAGCGGGAGGTCACCGAAGAACTCCGCCCCGACCACTTGCACGACGCCGCGCGGCGGGTCGATGAGCAGCGCGTCGAGCCCGAGGGCCTTGCGCAGTGCTGTGCCGGCGGCGATCCACGCCGTGCCGCCGTTGCGCTCCGCGGCGAGTGCGTTGGAGAACGCGCGCCGCAGCCGGTCGATCTCACGCGGGTCGCCGACGCGCTGCGCGGTGACCTCGCCGGCGCGGAGCTCGAAGAGGAAGGTGACGTCGCGCCCTGGGACGTAGACCAACGCCGCGCCGTCGCCGCGTGAGAGCCGCGCGACGGCCGCTTCGGGGGTGGGGAGCTCGGCGCCCAGGCGTCGTGCGAGCGAGCCGCGCGACTGGAAGCGCAGCACCCAGCCGAGCGCTTCGAGCGCGCCGTCCGGGCGCTCCAACGACCGCGCTACGAGCTCGGCGAGGATCACGCGGCGCGCTCCATAGAGCAGGTAGCCCAGGCCGCCCGAGCGCGGCGGCGCGGCGTCCCAGCGGGTGAGCAGGGCCGAGGCGGCGGACTCCAGCTGTGCGAGCTCGACCTCGTCGGGCGCGAGGCGCGAAGCCAGCGCGACGTGTAGCGCCACGCGTTCCGCGAGCGGCGATGGGCGGCCGGGGTCCGGGCGCGTGGTCGCCAGCAGCCGGCTGGCCGCGTCGACCTGGGTCGCGGCGTCCTTGCGCTCGTTCAGGAGCAGGGCGATCTCCGCGCGCGCCAGCGCGGCATCGATCGCGTCTACGGCTCCGAGGCCGCCCTGCTCGGCGGCGACGAGGTCGCGCTCGGCGGCCCGGAGCGCCTCGTTGTCGCCGCCGCGCGCGAGCTCGATGCGTGCCTGCCCGCGCCGCAGGAAGAGCTGCGCCCGTTGGCGCGGCAGCCAGCCGTCCTCGGCCAGGTGGTCGCTGGCTCCCGCCTCTGCTCTCTCGAAGCGTTGGACCGCGAGGTCGATCGCGACGCGGTGGAGTCGCGCTGCCCGGAGGAGGTCGGGAAAGTCGTCCGCGAGCCGCGCCGCCAGGCGCTCCTCGTCGAGCGCCGCGATGCGTGCGCGGTCGGGCAGGCCCTGCTCGAGGGCGAGCTCGACCTGGGCCGCGGCGAGCTCGACCTCGACGAAGGGCAGGTAAGCCGGCGCGGGCTCGTCGAGGTCGTCGAGGCGTGCCTCGACCTCGGCGAAGTGATCCTCGGCCCCGGCCAGGGCGCCGGTGACGAGGAGCACGCGGCCGGCGACGAGCTCGAGCAGCGCGCCGTGGGCGTTGCGCTCGCCCAGCTCTAGGGTGCCGTCGAGCGCCGCGCGCCGCGCTTCGTCGAAGCGCCCGGCGCGGACCAGGGTCTCGACCCGGACCAGTACGAGCACGCCGAGCGGTCCGCGTTGCTCAAAGCGACGACAGAGGTCGGCCGCGCGGGCGAGCGCCGCCGGGCCGTCCCAGTCGGGCAGTGTCCACGGACCCGCCATCTGCGCCGCGCCGAGCAGGTCGCGGAGCGGCTCGCGCGGGAGCGACCGGGCGGACTCGCAGTGGCGCGCGAGCGCGTCGAAGGCGGCGGCGAGGCGTGCGCTGTCGGGCTCTTCGGCGGCGAGAGCCGCGGCGAGCTCGGCGCGCAGCTCGTCGGCCGTGTCCTGGGCAGCGGCAGGGAGGGCTGGCGCGAAGTCACCGCAAGCGCTCCCGAACGGGTCGCCGAGGACGGCGGGACTCGCAGCGTGCGGCCACAGGGCGACCCGGCCGGCGCCGGCCGAGAGCCCGGGGGCTAGGGCGAGCGCCGCGCCTGCGCCGAGAAGCGCTCGCCGGGCTCGCCAAAGACGTCGAGGACGATCAGCTCCCATCGAATCTCATCTCCTAGCTCGCGGAGGTCGTCGGAGGTCGGGCGCCAGGGCGAGGCGGCGGGGGTGCGCACCAGACG
This sequence comes from Planctomycetota bacterium, assembly GCA_039029355.1. Classification (GTDB taxonomy): domain Bacteria; phylum Planctomycetota; class UBA1135; order UBA1135; genus JBCCGI01. The sequence goes on along the minus strand of JBCCGI010000094.1, from coordinate 14,365 downwards.
TGGCGGCTGGTCGGGGCCATCGCTCAGGTGCCATACGCGCAGCTCGAAGCCGCCGCCGGTGTCCGTGGCCTCCCAGGCGAACTCCTCGAAGCTCGCGCCGTCGCCGGCGGGCTGGAGGAGCGCGTCGCCCGAGCCGCTCAGGTACACCGGTCCCTCCTTCTCCTCGGTCGCATCGTCACCGCGGAGCGCGGCGAAGAGCACGGTCGCGACCAAGGCCGCGGCCGCGACCCACCACAGGCGCGGGGGCCCCTCGCGGGGCGGCCGAGCGACGATCTCGTCTCCGCGCTCGAGCAACCGCTCGCGCTCCGCCTCGCCGGCGCGCTCGAGCGCATGCAGCACCTCGTCCTGCTCGGCGGCGGCACGCGCGAGCTCGGGGTCGCCCGCCAGGGCGTCCTCGGCCGCTGCCCGGCCTTCGGGCTCGACCAGGCGTCGGCGCAGGGTCTCGTCGGGTTCGGACATGGCGAGCTACCGTTGGGGTTCGGGGCCCGTTCGGAGGACGCTTCGCAGCTTCTCCACCGAGCGGTAATAGTAGGTCTTGGTGCTCGAGGTCGAGAGCCCGAGCTCCGCGGCGATCTCGGAGAACTCGAGCTGCTCGACGTGGCGCCGGCGCGTCACCAGCGCCTCGCGCGGGGTGAGGTGCCGCAGCAGACGCGCGAGCTCGTCGCTCTCGGCCGAGTCGTCCAGCGGCGCCCGCTCCGCGGCCGCCTCGTCGCGGCTCTGCGCGTAGCGGTCCTGCGCCTCGCGCACCCGCTGGTCGCGCTCGCGCCCGCGCGAGATGCGCCGCAGGAGCGCGAGGTGGCAGAAGCGGTAGACCCAGGTCTCCAGCCGCGCGCGGCCCGCGAAGCGGCTCAGGTTCTTCCACACCTCGACCTTCACGTCCTGCGCCAGGTCGTCGATCTGGTCGCGCCCCAGCGGCCGCTGCAGGCGTCGGTTGCGCGCGGCGAGGAAGCGCTCGACGCACTCCAGCCGCAGACCAACGTCCCGCCGCGCCTGCTCGTCGTCGCGCAAGGCGCGCTGGACCAGCTCGAGGTCGCGTGGGGGCCTCGCGGGCGCTCTAGTCAATGCCGTGCGACTCATCCGCATGTTCGTCGTCGAACACGATACCGAAGCGGGGCACCCGAATGATGCCGGGAGCGTGAACTCCGCCGATGCCGGAGTCGCAGGGGTCGATCGACCAGAAGTCGTGCGGCAGTCCGCCGACGATCTGATCGTGAATGTCACAGTCCTTGGTCAGGAGGAACTGCTTGGCCCGCAGGCGCATCGAGCCCGACGCGTCGGTCTTCAGCATCCGGAGCTGGATGCCGTACACGAGTGGGGCCGTGGCGTGCGGCCAGTGGAGGTCGAGCTGTACAACGACAGGCTGGACCTTGTCACAGGATAATGTGGTCGTCGCTACGGCCTGGGTGACGCTCCCCATCGGCTCGGGGCAGAACACCGGGTGGGCGGTGTAGGTCTGCCAGGCCCAGACCGTGACCTCGAGCTCGTTGGTGCCGGTAGGGAACTGCTCGGTGGGGCACATGCTGAGCAGCAGGACCTCGTCGGCGTCGGCTCCGGAGAGCCCGTCGTTGTCGACGACGGCGGCGACCGAGATTCCCTCGGGGCCGGGAGCCCCGAGCTGTGGAGCGGTGTACAGCACGGCCTCGCCGTCGGGCGTGAAGAGCAGTACGTCGGCAACGTCATCGAAGTCCAGCTGGCCGGCGAGCGGCGCGCTGCCGGAGGACTCCGCCGAGGAGGCCCCGAACTCGGCCGGCTCGGAGAACGTCGTTCCGGTCTGACCGTCGAACCACCAGGCGACCTGGGCGTCGGCCTCGCCGATGATGATGTCGGGCTGTGCGCCGGCGCCGGTCGTGATCGCGACGCCGGTGGGAGGGCCGTCGAGGACGTACTGCTCGACCGGGAGGCCGAGCTTGAGCAGGGTCATCGTGCCGCCCGGCGACCCCGGCTCGACCGAACCTCCCCCCGTGACTGCGACGAGGCGCTCGGAGCCGCTCGGATCCGGAAGCGGGGCTAGCGCGGCGAAGGCCGCCGGCAACGCGTAGCTCGAGAGGTGCTGCCCGCTGGAGCCGTACACCTGCACGCCGGTGGCGGTCGCTACGGCGATCTCGGGCAGGAAGTCGGTCGCGTCCAGGTGCGACAGAGCCAGGTCCAGCGGCGCAGCGGAGAGCGGGAAGGCGAAGCCGAAGGAGGGGGTGGGGACGAGGGGCCAGGCGCCCTGCTGCTCCAGGTAGAAGACGTGCAGCAGGCCTTCCCCCGGAGAGTAGAGCGCGACCATGGTCCAGGTCGAGAGCGGCATGGGGAGAGCGCGCGCCGCGATGAGCGTCGCGCTCGTCCAGTCGCCCAGCACTGCGTCGTCCGCGACCTCGTCGTCGACGACCCGCAGCAGCCGTACGCCGTGTCCGTCCGTGGCGAGCAGACCGGCGGCCGGACCCTGTGCGCGCTCGTGCGTTGCCAGGTCCAGGAACCCCGAGCCGCCGTCGTAGCGCAGCACCGAGTTCCAAAGCCCCGGGTTGCGGAGCACGAAGAGGTCGCCTCCGGCGAGCACGGCGGCATCGGTATCGCCGTCGCCGGTCAGCTCGGCCAGGGTCGACGAGGAGTACGAAGAGGCACCCAGGCCCAGGCCCGGGAGCGCGATCCGGTCGTAGCCGGGGATCGATGCAAAGGGCGGATGCTGGGCTAGCGCGACGGGGGAGAGCCCGAGGAGGGCGCCGAGGGGGAGCGCGGAGAGTCGGTTCATCTGGGAGGGCCGAATGGATCGAGGGGGACGAGTCGGGCCCGGAGTCTGTTCGCTGCGTGAGTGCCGACGCGCCCCGCGCCGCGACGACATGCATCGACATTTTTTTTGAAGGCCCCGATGGAGGCGGGGTCGGGGGGGATTCCGGCTTCGTGTCGGCGAGCGTCGCGCCGAGCGGCACGTACCGAGAGGAGCAAGCGCTCTCGGAACGAGCCACGGTCCATCGCGACCGGGAGCTCGGCCGCACCCGAACGAACGACCACGAAAACGAGAATCGAGCACGACATCTATGACTCCCCCTATGAAGCACTCGGCGTTGACCCTCTGCCTGACGGCGATCCTGGTGGGATCGGCGCATGCGGATGGCGACCCCATCATCTGGCTCCTTGGCGACGTGAATCAGGACTGTGTCGTCGACCAAACCGACATCGACCTGGTGCTCATGCACTGGGGCACGAACGAGGACCCCGCCGACGTCAACGGCGACGGCGTGGTCGATAAGAAGGACCTCGACATCGTGGAGTGGGAGGTCGGCGAGGACTGCAACACGGACGACCCCGACGATCCGTGCGACCCGTACTGGACGGTGTCGGAGTCGTTCGACTTCCCCTGTAACGAGATCAAGCCGATCAACAGCTGCCCGCTCGGCACCATGACCGCGGGCTCGTACGCCACCGGTCCCGCGGCGACGGGCCAGGTGGATGGCTACGAGGGCGGACCCTTCTGCAAGGTGCAGAACCAGACCGGTTGTGGCGCGCTTCGAAGCTGGGCCTACACCTTCCACGATCCCTGCGGTGGCAACTGCCCCGAGCCGTTTGTGGAGGGGGCGTCGACGGGGAGCGGCGCCGTGGACGCGGAGAACGTGACCTGCATGGGGACCAAGAACTGGGTCGTCGTGTACGGGCTCGGGGAAGTGAAGTGCTCCCTCTGGGGCGACATGGAGGTCTGCATCTGCACGCTGGAAGTCGCCAAGGACGCCGAGTCCGAGTGGGTCTACGTCGGCCCGATCAAGGTCAACGGGAAGAGCTACGACGTCAGCATTCCGATGACCACCCAGAGCGGTGAGATCACGAGGGTGTGCGCTCCCGGCCACGGTTCCGGCGGTGCGCCGGACTCGATGTTCACGATCGCCTACACGACCATGATCTACGCCGAGGGTCAGGCGGACGGCTGCATCATCGACGCCGCCGTGACCTACGGCCTGGGCTCACTCCAGAACCACGGCATCGTCACGCTGCGCAGCAACCCGTGCGACGGCGGCGGCGCCGGAGGCGACCCGAAGATCGGGTCCTAGAGCGCCATCGACACGCTCGGCGGAGGCCCGCGGACGGCGGGCCTCCGCCTCGATCGGTACCCGCCACGCACCGCGACTCACACAACGGACTCCCAAAGGCCCATGCGCAAGCTCCTCCTCATCGCTCTGCTGACGCTTCTTGTCGTCGTTTCGTTCCTGACCCACGCGGGTCGCCAAGGCGAGGGGAACCGGCCGGCGGTACCCGAGGGAGAGAGAGCGCCGCAGACCGCGGCGCAGGTCGACGAGAAGCAGGCCGCGCCGCAGACGGCCGCCGACCTCGCCGGCGGCGGGCGCGTACCCGTGACACCCTTGCGGCTGCGGGTCGAGCTGGTCGGCGGACCGGCTGCTCCTGTGGACGTCCGCGGGCTGAACGAAGGAGGCGAGGTCCTCTCGCTGACGCCCGAGGGGCAGGAGGGGAACGGCTGGCGGCTCGCCGAGGGGCGTCTGCTGCTGCATCTCTCCGCTCCCGGGTACGCGCCCGAGCTCGTCGCTCTCGAGCGCGACGAGGAGCGTCTTGTCCGCCTCGAGGCCCTCGGTGAGGTGAAGCTGCTCGCCGCGGGTCGCGAGAAGGAGCCGACCGAGGGAGTGCTCGGCTTCCTGGTCTTCCCCTTTGCCGCGAGCGACCGCGGTACGGAGCAGCGTCGCCTGCGGTACGAGGAGGGCACCTCGCTGGCCGCGGGAACCCTGGCGCCCGAGGTGTTCGAGGTCGTCTTTGACAGCCTACGCGAGGCTCCCTACGACCCGCTCGACCGCGTGCTCGCCACGCTCGGCAACGCGGACCTCTCCGCGATGACCGACGCCGACGGCGTTGCGCGCTGGGAAGGCGTGCCGCCGATCGCAGACCTCGCGATCGAGCTCGACACGGACTGCCGCTGCTTCGATCCCGAGAACCGGGCCCGCCTCACGTCCGGCCCGATCACCCGCACGGAGCTCCTGACTCAGGAGCGAGAAGAGCGAAGCAGCGCCCGTTTCGACGTGGCGCCTGGCGCGTCGGTCGTCCGCACCTTCTTCTGCGAAGCGTCGGCCCTGGTGCGCGGCCGTATCGCGCCCTTCGGTCCCGGCACCCACGGCAAGCTGGTGGTGCGCGACGTGCGTAGCGACCTGCAGCTTGACGGTGCCCGTAGCTTCGCGCGCAACGAGAAGGCCATGGAGCTGGATGACCAGGGGCGCTTCGCCGCGGTTGTGAAGCCGGGGCGCAAGCGCCTGAGCTTCCGCTGGGTGGAGGACGGGTGCACCTTCACTCGCGATCGCGAGATCCTGCTATCGCCGGGCGCCGACGTGGACGTCGGAGTGCTGGAGCCGCCGACTGGACATCGCTCGATCACGCTGCGACCCACGCTGACGGACGCGATCGGCCAAGAACTCCGCTGGAGCGACTACACCACCGAAGCGCCGCCGACGATCTCGATGCAGTACCGCGTGCTCGTAGATGACTCCGGGCTGCTCGACGACCCTCGGCGCGCCGCCACTGAGGTCCACGAGGCGAGCTGCCGCATCGGCGAGTCGGTGCAACTCTGCGGGCTGCCGCCGGGCGAGCTCAACGTGACGACGCTGATCGACTGGCCCGGCGGCGGGGGCGCCCCCGAGGGCATGGCCCTGCGTCGGGGAGCGGGTACGCTCCAACGCATCCCGGTGCGCGAGGGCGCCCCGTCCGTGGCGCTCGTGCCCTTCGTGACCGAGGTCTCGTACTCCGCTGCCATCGTGATCCACGACGACGGCGACCTCGCGCCGCGCAGCGGCGAGCAGGTCGTCGGGACGCTGCTACGCGTTGGGGCGGGGACGCGGCTCACCTCGACCGGGCAGCGCGATGCGCACGGCGGTCTGAGCTTCGAGTTCAACGCCCCGGCCGGGCCCTGGATCTTCTACGCCCAGCTCCCGGGAACGCGCAGCCGCGCCGGGCACGGCATCTACGTACAGGAGTCGGTGCTCGTCGGCCAGACCCCACGCCTCGACGCCGCCTGGAGCCGCGGCGTGCGCGTCGAGCTGGAGTCGGACGAGCCCTGGGACCCCGCGCGCCAGCCGATCGCCCTGCTGCTGCGCGATCCCGCGGGCGACGTGACCTACGACGTCATCGACCCGGACGCGTTCGACGGTGTGCCGCCCGGGTCCGGCGTCGACCTCACCTTCCGCGGCCAGGGCTTTCTGCTCGGGGCCGGGGCGGACGTCGTCCGCATTCCGCTCGAGTAGGCCTCGCAACGCATCCAACGGAGACCGGGGAGGATGGCGAGCCTCCGGCCGAGGCTCGCCAGCTCGTCGGCGGGCCGGCGCCCTTCCTTCTGGGGGGCGCCGGCTCCGCCGCGGGCGTTAGTCGACGCCCTGGGGCGGGGCCTCGTGCTCGTCGTCGAACACGATGCCGAAGCGCGGTACGCGGATGATCCCCGGCGCGTGCACGCCGCCGAAGCCGGAGCCGCACGGGTCGACGGACCAGTAGCCGTCCGGCAGGTCGCCGACGATATCGCCGAAGATCTCGCAGTCGGTCGTGTAGAGGAACTGCTTCGCTGCGAGGCGCACCGGGCCGTCCGTGTCGTTCTTCAGCATGCGCAGCTGGATCCCGTACACGTCGGGGCGGGTCGCGAAGGGCCAGTCGAGCGGGACATCCACGACGAGGTCGGCGACCTGCGCGCAGGGAAGGTCGGTCGGCGTCACCGGCATCGAGAGGGCTCCCATCGGCTCCGGGTAGAACGCGTCGTGCTCTCCGTAGCTCTGCCAGGCCCAGACGCGCACCTCGAGCTCGTCGGTTCCGTCCGGGAACTGCTCGGTGGGGCACATGCGGAGCTCGAGCACCTCGTCCACGTCGCCGGACACGAGCCCGTCCGGGGGAGCCAGCACCACCTCGGAGATGCCCTCGGGACCCGGCGCCTGCAGGTGGGGAGTGGTGTAGAGCACCGCGTCGCCGCTGGAGCTGAAGAGCAGGACGTCGGGCTTGCCGTCGAAGTCGAAGGACGCCGCGACCGGCACGCCGCCGGACGTGCCGAGTGCGCTCGACCCGAACGTCACCGGGGCGGCGAAGAGCGCCGCCGACAGGCCGTCGAGCCACAGACCGGACTCCGCGTCGGCTTCGCCCACGATCAGATCCGCCGGCGCGCCCGCTTCGGTGGAGACGGCCAGTCCGGTGGGATCGGCCGTGAATGAGGTCGCGCCGACCAGCTGTCCCGGAGCGAGCACGAGCAGATCCGAGTCACCGGGTCCGGCTCCAAGCGGGGTCTGCCGCAGCAGGGCAGCGAGGTGCTCGGTCCCTCCCGGCCCATCCACCGCGGCGACCGAGGCGAACGCGCACGGCGCCTCGACGGAGTCCACGAGCTGGCCGGCCGCGCCGTAGACGCGCAGCCCGTTCGACGTCGAGACGCCGATCTCCGGTAGGAAGTCGCCGTCGTACCGCACCAGCGTGAGGTCGAGCGGCGACTCGTTGAGCGGGAAGTCGAGCGACGCCAGCACGGAGGGCAACGCCGGCGCCGTCAGGCCCTGCTCGAGGAACACGACCTGCACCCGCGCGAGCAGCGGGTCGTGGAACGCGACCATCGTCCAGCCCGCAAGCGGGTCGCCGAGCGGGCGCGCCGCGAGGTGCTCGGCCGTCAGCCACGCGCCGGTGATCGGTTGCTCCAGCACGTCGCCGTCGACGACGCGCAGGAGCTGCAGCGCGTCGCCGTCGGTCGCGAGCAGCCCGGCGGCGGACCCGTGGGCCCGCGGGAGCACGGCGAGGTCGAGCAGCGCCCTGGTCGCACGGTAGCGCAGGACTGAGCTCCAAAGGCCGGGGTTGCGCAGCAGGAACAGCTCGCCGTCCGCGAGGACGGCCGCGTCGAGGTCGCCGTCGCCGGTGAGCTCGGCGGCGATCGAGGCGCCAAAGCTCAGGGGAGCGCCGCCCGAGCCGTAGAGCGGGATGCGGTCGTAGCCGTCGAGGGCGGCGAAGGGCGCCTCCTGGGCGCCCGCGAGGGTCGAGAGGCACAGGGACGCGCCGAGGGGGAGCGCGCGGAGAGTCGTCATGACGGCAGATCCGAGGAGCAACGGGGAGGCCCGGGCCTTGTCCGGTGCCGTGTTGGGCTCTTGGCGAGCCGCATGCGGCACGTCCCGGGCTCCTACGAGCCTACGGCAAGGCGCGCACTTCGCGGGACGCGGACCGATCCGTTTCCGTCGGAGCGTGTCGACTTCAGGGCCTGCGGCGGGACACCTACACGGCACCCGGCCATCCGGTCCGCGGTGCCGCAGCGGTGCCGTACCGCCCGCAGGACGCGCTCCGCGGACCTCAACACCAACCGCGACCTGCCACGCGGCGGGCGCATCGAGTCTATGAAAACCAGAACGAACGGATTGTGGGCGGCGCTCTGCGCCGCGCTGGCCTTCGGCACCGGCATCGCCCGTGCGGACGGAGGCCACGACGTGACCATCGGGGGCGACCTCAACGGGGACTGCATCGTCGACGAGCTTGACGAGCTCATCGTGCTCATGGCCTGGGGCACCGACGACTGCGTCGCGGACATCAACGGGGACGGCATCGTCGACCAGGCCGACTACGACATCGTGCTCGAGAATCTCGGCAACGAGTGCGAGCCGGACGACCCGCCGTCCTGCGAGCCCTACTGGACGACGACGGAGGTCTTCGACATCCCCTGCCAGGAGATCAAGCCGGTCCAGACCTGCCCCCTCGGGCAGATGAGTGCAAGCTCGTCGGCCTCGGGCCCGGCGGCTGGAGCGGGCATCGAGGGCTACGAAGGCGGCCCTTTCTGCGCGGTGCAGAACCAGTCGGCCTGCGCGGCCTCGACCTCGTGGAACTTCACCTTCGAGGACCCGTGCGGCGGTTACTGCCCCAAGGCCTACGTGAACGCCGCTTCGATCGGCACTGCCACCGCCGACGCCGAGCACGTCGTGTGCATCAACGCGCACAGCTGGGTCGTCGTCGTCGGCATCGCCGAGGTCGAGTGCACGCTCTGGGATCTCGGCGAGATGTGCGTGTGCACCGTCAATGCCGCCAAGGACAGCGACTCGGAGTGGCAGTACATCACCACGATCAAGGTGAAGGGCGTCTCGGTGCCGATCTCGATCCCGGTCAAGACCTCGAGCGGGCCGATCACCGACGCGTGCACCGACCAGGGCGCTGGCGGCGACAAGGTCGGCATGTTCACGATCGTGTCGAAGACGACCATCCACGTCGCCGGGCACGCAGACGGCTGCGTGGCCGACACCTCGCAGGTGATCGGGTCGGGGATGCTGACGAACGTCTGGGCGGACCAGCTCGGCTACACCGAGTGCCCCGGCGGAGGCGGCGACGATCCGAAGATCGGCTTCGACTAGGGGGTACTTGCCGGCGGCCGCGGCGCGCCTCGTCGCGGTCGCTCCGAGGGGCGGCGCTTGGCACCGCCCCTCCTTCGTCCGTCGTTCAGCGGCGGTTCAGCCGTCCCGCAGCACGCGCCCCAGCTCCGCGAGCCGCTCGGTCCAGAAGGCGCGCACCCGATCCGCCGCCGCCTTGTCGGGCAGCTCGCGGTGCTGCAGCTGCACCTGGCTCTTGGCCGGGCCCTTCTCCCAGAAGTACACGTCGACCGGCGTGCCGTCCTCCCAGGTCAGGCGCATCGATTTGCGGCGCGTCGCCTTGCGGATGCGCGGCTTGGCGTCGCCGAGCCAGCGGGCGCGCTTCCGCGCTCCGAAGGCGTCGTAGAGCGTCTCGATCCCGACCGGGACGGTCTTGCTCTTGTTGACGTCGTAGCCGCCGCCGCGGCGCTGGCCCTTGTCCCGCAGGCCGCGGAAGCGCTCGTAGGCCACCGTGACCGACTGGGCCCACCAGCTGCCCACGCCGTGCTCTTCGCGGAGGAGGAGCGCGATCTCGCGGTGCGGCCTCGAGGCCGCGCCCGCGTCGTCGAGTACGCGCACCCACCCGCGCCAGTCGCGGCCGGTCTTCGAGCGCACGGCTTCGTCGCTCATCCCCGCGATCGCGGCCAGGTCGCGGTCGTCGGTCCCCGCGCGCAGGACCTGGGCGCGGGCGGTGGTGTAGGACTCGCCGGTGCGCTCCATGCGGGCGCGGATGAGGCGTTTGAGGTCCTTCTGCTTGGGCATCGTTTCGAGACTCCGTTTGCTGTCAGCGAAGCGACGCACCCCGGCTGCGAAGCCCCGCCCAGCGGTTGAGCTTCGTGGATGCCGACCCGGGGGTATGCCCCCCTTTGCCTCGCGGGGGCCCTCGCCGGGGGAGGGCCTGAAGAGGTTGGGCGTGGATCGCGCCCGTGGTCCAACGGTGCCCCGGGCCGTGGCCGCTGTCAAGGGGCGCCGCCGCGGACGAAGTGATGGTCGAGCAGCTGGGTGCCCAGCACGAGCATCAGGAGGAGCTCCAAGCGCATGCGGTCGAAGTGGTTCGGCGCCGCGGCGCGGAAGCGGTTCCGGAGCTCGGTCACCACCTCGGGGGTGAAGAGCCCGGCGCGCTCGAGCGCCGGCGGCGCGAGCAGCTCTTCGACGTACTCCGGCGCCCCGGGGTCGAAGAACCAGCTGCCGATCGGCGTGTAGAAGGGCCGCTTCGTGCGGCGGCGGATCGGCTCGGGCAGGACGCCCCGCATCGCCCCCCGCAGGATCGACTTCTCGCGGAAGCGCCGCAGCTTGAAGTCCGGGTGCAGCGGCGCGAGCCAGTCGATCAGCTCGTGGTCGAGGAAGGGGACGCGCGCCTCGACTCCGCGCGCCATCGACGCGCGGTCGCCGAACAGCAGCACCCACGCCGGCAGCCGCGACTCGAGCTCGAGCGCCAGCTCGGCGTCCAGCGGGTGCAGGTCGGCGGCATCGTCGCGGACGAGGTCGGTGAAGCCCTCCGGCGGCTCGTCGATCGGACGCACGTCGCGCCCGTCGGGCGACAGCAGGCGTTCGCGCTCGACGTCGAAGAGGTGCCACACGTCGTACCAGGCCGGCAGCACGCCGCCGAAGCGCGGCGCGAGCTCGGCCGCGGGGCGGCTCTGGGCGGCGAGCATCGCCTCCAGCGCCCCGTCGGGCATGCCGTGCCAGCGGTACAGCCGGCCGTACGCCGGCCGCCGCAGCGCGCGCAGGCCCGGGCGGTCGAACAGCCGGCGCATGCGCTGTCCGCGGAAGCAGTCGTAGCCCGCGAGCAGCTCGTCGGCGCCCTCGCCGGTCAGGATGACGGGGAAGCCGTGCTCGCGCGCGCGCTGCGCGAGGAGGCCCAGCGGCAGCCCCAGTGGCACCATCAGCGGCAGCTCGATCTGCCGCACGGACTCGGGGTAGGCCTCGGCGGTCGAGCGGTCGCAGGTCACGAAGTGGTGCGGCGCCGAGAGCGCGTCGGCCATGGCGCGCGCGTGGTCGCTCTCGTCGTGTTTCGGGTCGGCGAAGCCGATGCTGAAGGTCACCGGCGGCGTGCCGCGCACACGGCTCGCGAGGGCGGAGATCGCGGAGGAGTCGAGCCCGCCCGACAGGTACGTCGCCACCGGGACGTCCGCCTGGAGGTGGTCGGCGACGACCGCGGTCAAGCGCTCGCGCAGCTCGGCCTCGGCGTCGGCCCGCCGCACGCGTCGATGCTCGCCGCGCGGGACGAAGCCGGCTCGCCAGTAGCGCTCCTGGCGCAGCTCGGGACGGCCCGGCTCGGCCGTGCCCACGTGGGCGGGACGCAGCTCAAGCACGCCGCGGAACATCGTCCGCGGGGGGCACGGATAGTGGAGCGAGAACAGGTCGTCGAGCGCGTCGCGGTCGATCTCCGCCTCGACCAGGCCCGACGCGAAGAGCGCCTTGGCCTCCGAGGCGAACATCAGATAGTCGGCCGTGCGCGCCCAGAGCAGCGGCTTGATCCCGACCCGGTCGCGGGCGAGCAGCAGCCGGCGCCGGCGCGCGTCCCAGAGCGCGAAGGCGAACATGCCGCGCAGCTCGTGCACGAGCTCGGGGCCGCGCTCTTCGTAGAGCGGCACCACGACGCTCGCGTCGCACGCGTCCTCGACGCGACGCCCGCGCGCCGCGAGGTCGGTGCGAAGCGCACGGTGGTTGTAGATCTCACCGTTGAAGACCGAGACGAGCTCGCCGCCGCGCGACCGCAGCGGCTGCCGCCCGCCGGCCGGGTCTTGAATCGCGAGCCGCACCGCGCCGAGCTGGACGTCGTCCGAGGCGAAGACGCCGTCCCCGTCGGGCCCGCGGTGCCCGATCGCCGCGAGCATGCGGCGCAGCGCGCCCGGGCCCGGCAGCGGGCGCTCGCTTAGGCGCAGGATGCCGGCGATTCCACACATGGGAGGGCGGACGTCGCGGCGCAAGGCCTCCGTCCGGCCGGCGGTATCGTAGAGCACCGCTCGGATCGGATGCACCGGGCTCGGCCGCGGAGAGCCCGCGAACGCCCGTGGCGAGCCGCTGCGGCGCCGCCGTCCACCAGAAGCGGAGCAACTCGGGGGGCGGGTCCCCAACACCGCGGGCGCGCCGCGGAAAGGCGTCGTTTGGCTCCACAGCGCGCCGGCGCCGCACCGAAAGGGCGCCGCGGATGGCGGCCTGGGGAGGCCGCGGGAAGGAACAACTCGTGCAGGTCGGTGGGGTCTCGCCCTTTGGGCAGCTGGGGCTCGGGTCGACGCTCAAGGTCCAGTTTCCGGCGTTGTCGGTGCCGTCGTGGCTCCTGCCGGTGGGGACCGGCGGCAAGGACCCGTTGGACACGCTCACGAAGAGCGTGGTGGGCCTCCGTAGCGCCTTCGACGAGCTGCGCCTGTCGGCCCGAGTGCGCTCGACGAACCTGATGCAGGGGAGCGGTGCGACGGTCTCGTCGGGGAACGCGCTCGGGCTGGACGTCAGCTCGACCGCCACCACGCTCTCCTCGTCCGCGGCGCTTGCCCCCGCGCCCACCTCGGTCTCGACCACGACGCCCGAGTTCGAGGGCGCCTCGACCGCAGCGGTCAAGGTCTCGGGGACCTACGACGGATCCTACGGCGACGAGACCCTCACCTTTCGCGTGCGCGTCGGGGGCGGGAGCGTCGGCAGCGACCTGATCGGCATCGAGGTGCTGAACAAGAGCGGCACGCGCGTCGACGTGGTCGTCGTGCAGGCGACCTACACCCCGGGCGAGGAGCTCGAGCTCGACTCCGGCCTACGCATCGCGCTGGGGCCCGGCACGGCCCTGCAGGCCGACTCGTTCGAGCTGGACGTCTTTGCGAGCGCGGACGGCGTGGATCCGGACAAACCGCTCGACGGAGGCGCGCTCGAAGGCGCGGTCTCGGCGGGCATCCTCGAGATCAACGGGACCGCCGTGTTGGTCCAGAGCGGCGAATCGCTGAACGACGTGCTGGCCAGCATCACCGCCTCGGCGGCGGGCGTGACCGCGAGCTTCAACGCGGAGACGAGCCGCGTCGAGCTGGTGCAGAAGACCATCGGGTCCGCCGGCGAGATCACGCTCGGGGCCGACTCGACGGGCTTCTTCGATGCCGCCGAGCTCAGCTCCGCAACGCCGCTGCTCGGACGCGACGGCGACCTGTCCGCCGCGCTCGACGACGTGGCCGCCTTCGCGTCGATCTCCGCCGGGAGCTTCTCGATCAACGGCGTCGCGCTGAGCATCGACCCCGCCCAGGACTCGCTGCAGGACGTGCTCGACGCGATCAACCTGAGCGTCACGGGCGTGACCGCCTCCTACGACGAGGACGCCGACGCCGTCACGCTCTCGGGGGTCACCGCCGGCATCCTGGCGCTGGAGGACGATGGCACCGGGGTCTTCGCCGCGCTCGGCATCGGCGAGACGAGCTACCTCGAGCCGACCGCGATCGCGGTCGAGCGGCGTGTGGCCGACCGCGCGGCGTTCCGCTCGGACCTGAACGACCTCGCGCGCGTGCTCGGCGACTTCTTCGACGAGGACTTCGGCGGCAGCTTCAACTCCAGCTTCCAGGCCAGCTCGGCGCGGACCCGCATCGAGGACGCGCTGCGCGGGGCGCTCGAGCTCGTGTTGGACGACGTCGAGGGCGACGTGCTGCGCACCGACTTCGGGCTCACGGTGAACTTCGGCGCCGGCGACGAGCTGATCGAGATCGACTCGGCCCGGCTCGACGCCGCGCTGCGGCAGGACCCCGAGGCGGTCGCGTCGTTCCTCTACGGCCCCAAAGACGCTCAGGGCGAGGAGGGCGGCGGGCTGATCGAGCGGCTGGGAGAGGCGCTCGGCGAAACCGCCCAGAGCCTGCTGGGCGTGCTGGATCCGTACCAGGGCGTGGGCCTCGCGCTCGACCTGGAGGGCTGAGCGCGGCGTCCCTAGCCCGTCCTATTCATGGAGGTCAGCGCCAGACGCCGTATCTGCTCGCCAGGTCACGACTTCGCTCTCTCGCCGTCCTCGACGACCCGTCCAGGTCGCCTCCGGGCGCCTCGGTCGCAAAGCCGCAACCTGGCGGCATCTACGACCCCTGGCGCTGACCTCCATG
>JBCCGI010000093.1:0-28812 GCA_039029355.1 Planctomycetota bacterium | reverse complement strand
GGAGACTCCCGAGGAGACTCCCGAGGAGACTCCCGAGGAGACTCCCGAGGAGACTCCCGAGGAGACTCCCGAGGAGACTCCCGAGGAGACTCCCGAGGAGACTCCCGAGGAGACTCCCGAGGAGACTCCCGAGGAGCCCGCGGAAGACCCCGAGGATCCTCGAGCCGGCGGCGACCATCCGCCGATGTAGCCAGCGACCCTCAGCCCCCAATCCCCCCCCAATGTCGAAACCGCGCGTTCTCATCACCGGCGGAGCCGGGTTCCTCGGGAGCCACCTCTGCGACCGCTTCCTGGCCGAAGGTTACGAGGTCGTCTGCATGGACAACCTCATCACCGGCGACTTGCGGAACGTCGACCACCTGTTCTCGGACGCCGGCTTCCACTTCCACCACCAGGACGTCACCGAGTACATCCACATCCCCGGCAAGCTCGACGTCGTGATGCACTTCGCCTCGCCGGCGAGCCCGATCGACTACCTGGAGCTGCCGATCCAGACGCTGAAGGTGGGCTCGTTGGGCACCCACAAGGCGCTGGGGCTGGCGCACGCCAAGGGCGCGCGCTTCCTGCTCGCCTCGACCTCGGAGTGCTACGGCGACCCGCTGGTGCACCCGCAGAAGGAGGACTACTGGGGCAACGTCAACCCGGTCGGGCCGCGGGGGGTCTACGACGAGGCCAAGCGCTTCGCCGAGGCGATGACGATGGGGTACCACCGCTACCACGGGGTCGAGACGCGCATCGTGCGTATCTTCAACACCTACGGGCCGCGAATGCGCCTGAACGACGGTCGCGCGCTGCCCGCCTTCATGTCCCAGGCGCTGCGCGGAGAGGCGCTGACCGTCTTCGGCGACGGCTCGCAGACGCGCTCGTTCTGCTACGTCGACGACCTGATCGAGGGCATCTGGCGCCTGCTCAACTCCGACGAGGTCGAGCCGACCAACATCGGCAACCCGAGCGAGATGACCATCCTGCAGTTCGCCGAGCGCATCCGCGACCTGACCGAGTCGAAGTCGGAGATCGAGTTCCGCGACCTGCCGAAGGACGACCCCAAGGTGCGCCAGCCGGACATCTCGAAGGCCAAGGCGCTCCTGGGCTGGGAGCCGACGGTCGACCTCGCGACCGGCCTCGATCGCACGCTGGCGTACTTCCGCGAGCGCATGGACCTGGTCGAGGCGGCGCGCTGATATGTGCGGTATCGTCGGAGCCTTCCGTCGCGAGGGCGCCGTCTGCGACCTGATCGTGGACGGCCTGCGGACCCTGGAGTACCGCGGATATGACTCGGCCGGCGTGGCCGTGGTGGACGAGCGCGGGCTGACCGTGCGCCGGCGCGCGGGCAGGCTGTCGCAGCTCGAGCAGCTGCTCGGAGACGGCTCGCTCAACGGCGCGAGCCTCGGCATCGGGCACACGCGCTGGGCGACCCACGGGCCGCCGACCGACGGCAACGCGCACCCGCACACCGACCGCTCCGGGCGCATCGCGCTGGTGCACAACGGGATCATCGAGAACTACCTCGAGCTGCGCGAGGAGTTGGCCGCCGCCGGTGCGGAGCTCCGCTCCGACACCGACACCGAGGTGCTCGCGCACCTGATCGGCCGCGAGGTCGAGGCGGGCAAGGACCTGGCCGAGGCCGTGCGCCTGGCGCTCGGGAGAGTCGAGGGCTACTACGCCATCGCCGTCATCGCCGAGGGCGACGACCCGCGCCTGGTCGCGGCCCGCCACGGCCCGCCGCTCTGCGTGGCGGTGACCGACGACGGGGCCTGGCTGGGCTCCGACGTGCTGGCGATCCTGAAGCACACGCGCGAGGTGCACTACCTGGAGGACGGCGACATCGCCGACCTCGCGCCCGGTCACCTGGCGATCCGGAGCCTCGACGGCAGCGAGGTCACGCGGCCGGCGCAGACCATCTCCTGGGACGCCGAGGCGGCGGAGATGGGCGGGTACCCGCACTACATGCTCAAGGAGATCCACGAGCAGCCCGACGTGCTCGCCCGCACCGCGGCGGGGCACATCGACCTCGACCGCGGCGACGTGCGCTTCGACGGCGAGCTCTTCTCCGACGCCTCGCTGCGCGACGTCTCGCGCATCCAGGTGGTCGCCTGCGGCACCGCGCTGCACGCGGGGCTGGTCGCGAGCTACATGCTGGAGCGCCTGGCGGGCGTGCCGGTGGACGTCGACTACGCGTCGGAGTTCCGCTACCGCGAGCCGGTGCTGACGCCGGGGACGCTGTCGCTCTCGATCTCGCAGTCGGGCGAGACCGCCGACACCCTGGCGGCCCAGCGCCTGGCGACCGTGCTGGGCGCGCGCTCGGCGACGATCTGCAACTCGATCGGCAGCACGATGGTGCGCGAGGCCGAGGGGCTGATCCCGATCGACGCCGGCCCCGAGATCGGGGTGGCGAGCACCAAGGCCTTCACCGCGATGGTGGTGGCCGGCTACCTGCTCGCGATCCGGCTGGGACGCGCGCGCGGGACGCTCGACGCGGCGCGCGGGACCGAGCTCTTGACCGACCTGCAGCACCTGCACCCCAAGGTGCAGCAGCTTCTCGGCGAGGCCGAAGTCGCGGCCGCGCGCGAGGCGGCCGAGCGCCACGCGAACGCCAAGGGCTTCCTGTTCCTCGGCCGCGGGATCAACTACCCGATCGCGCTCGAGGGCGCGCTGAAGCTCAAGGAGATCTCGTACGTGCACGCTGAGGGCTACCCCGCCGGCGAGATGAAGCACGGGCCGATCGCCCTGATCGAGCCGGGCATGTCGACCCTGGTGGTCGCCGCGCGCGACGGGGTGGCCGAGAAGGTGCTCTCGAACATCGAGCAGGTGAAGGCCCGCGGCGGCGAGGTGGTGTGCGTCGGCGCCGATCCCGCCTGCCTCGAGGTCGCCGACGAGCGGCTGCCGGTGCCGGAGTGCTCGGAGTGGCTCGCGCCGCTCCTGAACGTGCTGCCGCTGCAGCTGTTTTCGTACTACGTCGCGCTCGCCAAGGGCTGCGACATCGACAAGCCTCGCAACCTCGCCAAGTCGGTCACGGTCGAGTAGATGGCGCGCATTCTGGTTACGGGCGGAGCCGGCTTCATCGGCTCGCAGGTCTCGCGGGCGTTGCTCGCGCGCGGGGACGAGGTGTGGATCCTCGACAACTTCAACGACTTCTACGATCCGGCGATCAAGCGGCGCAACGTCGCCGAGCTGATCGACGCGTCGGAGTTCGAAGGGCCGCGGCTCATCGAGGGCGACATCCGCGACGCCGAAGGGATGACGCGGCTGTTCGCCGAGGGCGCCTTCGACGCGGTGTGCCACCTGGCGGCGATGGCGGGCGTGCGGCCCTCGCTCGAGGATCCGCTGCACTACCAGGACGTGAACCTGCGCGGCACGATGGTGCTGCTCGAGGAGGCGCGCCGCTATCCCGGTCTGAGGTTCGTGTTCGCCTCGTCGTCCAGCGTGTACGGCGCGAACGAGGACGTCCCGTTCCGCGAGGTCGACGACATCCACCATCCGGTCTCGCCGTACGCGGCGACGAAGCGGGCGGGGGAGCTCCTGTGCTTCACGCACCACCACCTGTTCGAGATCCCGACCACCTGCCTGCGGTTCTTCACCGTCTACGGGCCGCGGCAGCGCCCCGAGATGGCGATTCACAAGTTCGTGCGTCACACGCTGGAGGGCCGGTCGATCCCGTTCTTCGGCGACGGCTCGACGCGGCGCGACTACACCTACATCGACGACATCGTCGACGGCGTGGTGCGCTCGATCGACCACTGCGAGGGCTACGAGATCTACAACCTGGGCGAGTCGCAGACGACCTCGCTGGGCGAGCTGGTGGAGCTGATCGGCGAGGTCTGCGGCACCGAGCCGGTGCTGGAGCGGCTCCCGATGCAGCCGGGCGACGTCAAGGTGACCTACGCCGACGTCACCAAGGCCAAGGAGAAGCTCGGCTACGCGCCGACGACGCTCGTCCGCGAAGGGCTGGAGCGCTTCGTCGAGTGGTACCGCGCGACGCTCCTGACGAACCGCTGAGCCCCGCTGGGGGGGCGGCTGCTTCGGCGCCGGCCCCAGGCGCAGGCGGGGCGTCCCGGCGGCGGTAGCGCCGCGTTAGCTCCGGGAGGCCTCCGTCCGGCGCGGCCGGCCGCGCCACGGCCCGCGATTCCCCCTCGCCCCACCCCCAGGTCCCGGCTAGGCTGTTCGGCTCCTTCCACGCGCTTTCCCCCCCAAAACAACCCAGGCTCGGCATGAAAGGCGTCATTCTGGCGGGCGGTCTCGGCACCCGGCTCTTTCCGCTCACCAAGATCACCAACAAGCACCTGCTGCCGGTCTACGACCGGCCGATGATCTACTACCCGATCGAGGCGCTCGTGAACGCCGGCGTGACGGACATCATGATCGTCACCGGGGGGCGCAAGTCGGGCGACTTCCTGAGCCTGCTCGGCAACGGCTCGGACTTCGGCCTCAAGCACCTCAACTACACCTACCAGAAGGGCGAGGGCGGCATCGCGGAGGCGCTCGGCCTCTGCGAGCACTGGGTCGCGGGCGACGACATCTGCGTCATCCTCGGCGACAACATCATCGAGAACAACATCGCCAGCGGGGTCGCCAACTTCCACGAGCAGGGCCAGGGGGCCAAGATCTTCCTGAAGGAGGTCCACGACCCGCAGCGCTTCGGCGTCGCCGAGCTCAAGGGCGAGAAGGTCACCGGCATCGTCGAGAAGCCCAAGCACCCGGTCTCCAACCTGGCGGTGATCGGCATCTACATGTACGACGCGCGGGTCTTCGACATCATCAAGACCCTGGAGCCCTCCGACCGCGGCGAGCTCGAGATCACCGACGTCAACAACTGGTACATCCGCGACGCCTCGATGACCTACGAGGTCCTCGACGGGTGGTGGACCGACGCCGGCACGTTCGATTCGCTCCAGCACGCGGCCAACCTGGTGGCCGACGGCGGCGCGAACAAGATGGACGACTGAGGGTGGCCGGCAGGATCCTCGTGACGGGGGCAGCGGGGATGCTGGGCAGCCAGCTCCTCTTGGACGCCCCGGACGGCTGCACGGCCGTCGGCACCGATCTGCGTGGGGCTCCCGAGGGCTCGCCGGAGGTCGACGCGGTCGGCGTCGATCTGGCCGACGAGGCCCAGGTGGCGGCGCTCTTGGTCGAGCGCGGCCCGTTCCAGGGCGTCATCCACGCCGCGGCCTACACCGCGGTGGACCGCGCCGAAGAGGAAGAGGAGGTCGCGCTGCGCGTCAACGGAACCGCCACGGGGGTGCTCGCGGCGGCCTGCGCCCAGGTGGGCATCCCGCTGGTCGCGGTCAGCACCGACTTCGTGTTCGACGGTCAGAAGAAGGTCCCGTACCGCCACGACGACCCGGTGGATCCGCTCGGCGCGTACGGCCGCACGAAGTACGCCGGCGAGCAGGCGGCGCGCGCGGTCTGGGCCGAGGGCACGCGCATCGTGCGGACGCAGTGGCTCTACGGCGCGCGCGGCAACCACTTCCCCGGGACCATCTGCCGGCTGGCGCGCGAGCGCGGCAAGCTGTCGGTCGTGGCGGATCAGGTCGGCTCGCCGACCTCGACGCGCGAGCTCGCACCCGCCCTGTGGGACGTCCTGGCGCGCGGCGAGGCCGGCGTGTACCACGCCGCCTGCGAGGGCCAGGCCAGCTGGTACGACTTCGCGGCCGAGAGCGTGCGCCTGGCGGGCATCGCGGACGAGGTCGAGCTCACGCCCTGCACGACCGAGGAGTTCCCGCGCCCGGCGCCCCGTCCGGCGTACAGCGTGCTCGACTGCTCGCGGCTCGCGAAGCTCCGCGGCGGGCCGCTGAGCGACTGGCGTGAAGCCCTTGTGACATTCTTCGAGCTGGACGGCCCGGTAGGGTCCGCATAGAGAAAGAGACTTCGGGATGACCGCTCAGACCCTCCTCGTGACCGGCGGCGCCGGCTTCATCGGCAGCAACTTCGTCCACATGCTGGTCGAGTTGCGTCCCGATTGGCGCGTGGTGAACCTCGACGCGCTGACCTACGCCGGCAACCTGGAGAACCTCACCGAGGTCGAGAGCCATCCCGGCTACTCCTTCGTGCACGGCGACATCACCAAGTCCGAAGATGTCGCGCGCGCCTTCGACGCCGCCGCCGCCGGCGACGACGCGCCGGTGTCGGTGGTGCACTTCGCCGCCGAGAGCCACGTCGACCGCTCGATCAAGTGGCCGCTGCCCAGCGTGCAGACCAACGTCATCGGCACCCAGGTCCTGATCGACGAGTTCCGGCGCCGGGGCGGCAAGCGCTTCACGCACGTGTCGACCGATGAGGTCTACGGCTCGCTCGGCGCGGAGGGCTTCTTCACCGAGGAGACGCCGCTCGCGCCCAACTCGCCCTACTCCTCGTCGAAGACCGCCAGCGACCTCCTGGTGCGCGCCGCGGTCCACACCCACGAGATCGACGCGGTCATCACGCGCTGCTCGAACAACTACGGGCCGTACCAGTTCCCCGAGAAGCTCATCCCGCTGATGATCGCCAACGCGTCGGAGGACAAGCCGCTGCCGGTCTACGGCGACGGCATGAACGTGCGCGACTGGCTGTACGTCCGCGACCACTGCGAGGCCATCCTGCGCGTGCACGAGGCCGGCCGATCGGGTGAGGTCTACAACATCGGCGGCAACAACGAGTACCCCAACATCGAGATCGTGAAGCTGGTCCTGGCCACCCTCGGCAAGCCGGAGTCGCTGATCAAGTACGTGACCGACCGTCCCGGGCACGACCGCCGGTACGCCATCGACGCCGCCAAGATCCGCGACGAGCTGGGCTGGGAGCCCCGCTACCGCTTCGAGGAGGCGCTTCCCCTCACCGTCGAGTGGTACCAGTCCCATGACGTTTGGCTTCAACGGGTTAGGAGTGGCGAGTACCGTGAGTACTACGCCCAGCAGTACGGGGCCTGAGGGTCCCTTTAACCTTTCGGAGAGACGCGCCGATAGAGCCGATCTCCTGGACTCCTGCTCCCCGGGGGGCAGATCAGCGATGCACCGTGCCCGAACCCTCCCTGCGCTCCTCCTCTCCGCCCTGCCGGCGCTTGCCTGCTCCTCTCCGGGGAAGGAGGCGGCTGAGCTGTTCCCGCCCGGGGACTGGGTGCGCGTCGTAGGCGCCGTCGAGCACGAGGGCAACCAGGCCCTCGGGGCGGATCAGACGCTGCTGGACGCGGTCCTCTTGGCCCGTCCGATCGCCGGAGCGGACCTGAGCCAGGTGCAGCTGGTGCGGGCCGACTCCGAGGAGCCCTTCCACGTCACGGTCGACGTGGACCGGATGCTGGAGAGCGGCGACAGCAGCTTCAACCTGCTGCTCCAGAGCTACGACGTGGTCGTCGTCCCGGTGCACCCCGCCTACTCGGCGGGCCGTCTGGAGGGCGCGCGCTGATGCCCTCGGCTCCCAAGCTCTCCCTGTACGCGGTCCTCGCGGCGCTCCTGTGCCAGTGGATGCTGTCCGGCTGCATCGCCACCGAGCCCGACAAGCGCGTGCTGCAGTACCTGAACACCGACGGCTTCGGCAACCGCTACGTCGGCAACGCCGAGGAGGAGAACTACGTCACGATCGGCGACCAGGTCGTGTTCCAGGACTCCTTCAACCCCGAGCTCCAGGGCAGCGGCCGGGTCGACATCGACGGCACCATCCTGGTGCCCGAGGCGGGCCCGGTGCACGTGGCCGGCCTCACGCGCTCGGAGATCGAGGGCCTCCTGACCCAGAAGCTCTCGCCCTACTACACCCAGACCGACATCCGCGTGATCGTCGGGGCTTCCCAGAAGTTCTATTACGTGGTCGGAGAGGTGTCCGCGGCCGGCTCACGGCCCTTCCGCGGCGATCTAACGATCCTGGAAGCGGTACTGGCGGCGCGTCCGCCCGAACATACGGCCAACCTGGGTCGGGTGCAGCTGATCCGCGCCGACCCGCGGGACCCGTTCATCCTGTACGTCGACGTGTCCGATATGTTGCAGACGGGTGACACCACCTTCAACGTGCACGTGCAGGAGCGGGATATCATCTATATACCGCCGACCATTCTTAAGCAGATCGCGGATTTCATCAGCTCGTTGATCGTTCCCTTCACGAGCGCCCTGTCCTCGGTGACCCAGAGCCTGTTCCTGTGGAACGCCTACGAGAACGGCTTCGTCGGGGGTGGCTTCGGCGGCGGCTTCGGCGGCGGCTTCAACAACTTCAATCAGAATAACTAGAGCGTCATGGCAGCCCAATCGGAGCTCGGGCAGATCCAAGAGTTCCTGCTCGTCTTCAAACGCCGGATCTGGCAGGTCATCGTTCCTGCCCTCTTCATCCTGGCGATCGGCGTCGTCTTCGCGGTCATCGTGCCGAAGAAGTTCGTCGTCTTCACCCAGGTCGAGCTTCTACAGCCGAGCGGGCACGTCACGACTCCCGAGGCCTCCGCGACGATGCGCGAGATCTCCAACGCGGACTTCCACCTCCGGAACTTCAACCGCGTCAAGGAGACGATCGTGTCGCAGAACTGGGTCGAGTACGCCCAGCTCAACGATGAGGACCGGTACGACTACATCATGTCGGTCCGGAACAACATCGCGGTCAAGGTGCACACGAAGAAGAGCAAGGACGAGCAGGGCTCGGTCTTCGTGGACATCACCTACTCGGACGTCGACGCCCGCCGGGCCGAGAAGTTCCTGAGCGCGCTGACCAAGCGCTGGATCGACGACGTCGTCCAGCGCGACCGCAACCAGCTGATCGCCGAGCGCGACGAGTACCAGAACCAGGTCGACGAGGCCGAGGACCACTACCACGACGTCCTCAAGAAGTTCACCGACCTGATCCAGGAGATGGGCATCTCCATCACCCAGCCGACCGACCTGACGTCGCAGCGCGAGGAAGACCCGCTCTTCGTCGAGCTCGGCATCGCGCGCCAGGAGCGCGACCGGGTCGAGGCCGAGCTGGAGGAGCGCCGCGCGAAGATCCAGAAGCTGCGCGACGACCACGAGCGCATGGAGCGCCGCATCCCGGTCGAGGAGGTCGAGGAGGGGGTCGACTACAGCAACCAGATCCTCGCGCTCGAGGGCAAGATCTCCGACATGCGGAGGCTGCAGCAGGGCAAGACCTCCGAGCACTCGATCTACAAGAAGGCCGAGGTCGAGATCGAGTCCCTGCAGGACCAGATCAAGATCGCCGAGTCGCTCCAGCGCGAGGCGTCGAAGCGCACCGTCTACAAGGACAACCCCGAGCGCAAGCAGCTCGGCAAGCGCATCGAGGAGATGGAGATCGAGGTCCAGGGCCTCGAGGCCAAGCTCGGCAAGTGGAGCGCGGAGGTCGAGGACAAGGCCTCGAAGCACCAGGCCCAGGTCGCCAACTGGAACGACCTCCTGCGGCTCCACAAGGCCTGGGAACACGCCCAGGAGGAGCTCGACGAGGCCAACACGCTGCTGCGTCGCGCCAACTCGCGCTACAAGACCTACAGCGCCGCCCAGGGCGAGCCGTATCGCATCGCCGAGGAGCCGCGCGCTCCCGCCGAGGCGACCGAGCCCGACCCGGTGGTGATCGTCGTGGCGAGCCTGCTCGGCGGCATCGCGTTCGGCCTGGCCGTCGCCTTCCTGGCGGAGTTCAGCAAGAGCTGCTTCCGCAGCGTCGGCGACCTCTCGCGGGTCATGGGCGTGCCGATCCTCGGCGTGGTCAACACGATCGAGACCAAGGCTGAGATCCGCCGCCGCCGCTTCAAGCGGCTGGTGGTGGGGGGCTCAACCCTGATGATCCTGGGGAGCATCGGCTGGTTCACCTATGCGTGGGTGTACACGCCGCAGAAGCTCCCCACCAGCGTGGTGCAGGCGGTCGACGACTTCCGGCTCAGTCTGAGGTAGCGCCCCGCCGCCCGCGGCGCCATGCGCGACGTTCTCGTCAGCCTGCTCCTCCTGGGGCTCCTGCCGGCCTGCTTCCGGCGGCCGTACATCGGGCTCCTGGTGTTCTCGTGGCTGGCGTACATGCGGCTCCAGGACCTGACCTGGGGCTTCGCCCGCGGCATCCGGTGGTCGTACTACGTCGCGATCCTGATGCTCGTCGGCTACATGCTGAAGCCGAAGGAGCGCTGGTTCCTGGTCGAAGTGCGCTCGCTGATCATGGTCGGCCTGGTCCTCGTGATCGGGATGGGCCTGATCGCCTCCAGCCCCACGGCCGAGATCTTCACGCGGTACATCGAGTACATCAAGATCGTCGGCATCGCGCTGTTCACCACCTCTGTGGTGAAGAACCGCGAGCACCTGCGCATCCTGATGTGGGTCATCTCGTTGTCGCTGGGCTTCTACGGGGTGAAGACCGGCCTCTGGGTGGTCGTGACCGGCGGCGGCAAGGTCCTGCAGGGCCCGGGCGGCATGCTGGCGGACAACAACGACTTCGCCATGGCCATGGCGATGTCGGTGCCGCTCCTGTTCCAGATCGGCATGACCGAGAAGCGCGAGATCATCCGCCGCGCCTTCCTGTTCTCGGTCCCGATGACGGTGATCGCGGTGGGCGCGACGTACTCGCGCGGCGGCTTCCTGTCGGTCGGGCTCGCGATCGGCATCCTGGTGTGGCGCTCGCGCAACCGCGTGGTGGGCATCCTGATCGGCGTCCTGATCGCGATCGTGGCGGTCCTGTCGATGCCGGACAGCTACAAGGAGCGCCTCGCGACCCTCCGCAACCCCCAGGAGGAGGGCTCCGCCGCCGGCCGCCTGCGCGCCTGGGGTGTCGCGACGAACATGGCGAAGGACAACCCCTTCTTCGGGGTGGGCTTCGGTCAGTTCCGGCAGAACTGGCTCAAGTACTGCGCGGATCCGACGCCGCAGGAGAAGGTGGGCAAGGCGGTCATCGTCGCCCACTCCTCGTACTTCCAGATCTGGGCCGAGTGCGGCACGCCCGCGCTAATTCTGTATCTCTCGATGCTCGGCCTGTCGTTCCTGTCGATATGGCGCACCAGGAGGATGGCCAAGACGAGGTACTTCTCGTCGTGGATCTTATCCTACGCCACCATGTTCGAGGCGTCGCTGGCGGCCTTCGTCGTCGGCTCGGCCTTCCTCAATCGAGCGCACTTCGACCTCCTCTACCACATGGTCGCGGTCATTCTGATGTTCGAGCACATCGCCAAGCAGGAGATGACCAACAAGGTCGTGTACCCCGAGAAGACCGGCGCCCGCGGCGTGCTGCAGGCGGCTCCCGCGGCCGGGTTCGGTCCGCAGCCCGCGTTCGCACGCCAGGGCTTCCGCGACCCGGCGCTGCGGCAGGGGGGCTTCTAGCGTGTGCGGCTTCTGCGGCATCGCTCTGCACGACCCGCGTGAGCGCGTCGACCCGGATCGCCTGGCCGCGATGCGCGACACCCTGACCCATCGCGGGCCGGACGACGGGCACTCCTTTGTGCGGGGGCCGGTGGGCCTGGGCTTCCGGCGCCTATCGATCATCGACCTCGAGGGCGGGCGCCAGCCGATCCCCAACGAGGAGGGTGACGTGGTGCTCGTCATGAACGGCGAGATCTACAACCACGTCGAGCTGCGCAAGGGTCTGATCGAGCGCGGCCACCGCTTCCGCACCGGCTCGGATGCAGAGGTGCTGGTGCACCTCTACGAGGAGCGCGGCGCCGACCTGGTCACCGAGCTCGTCGGCATGTTCGCCTTCTGCGTCCTGGACCTGCGGGGCGAGCGCGCCAAGGTCACGCTCGGCCGCGACCGGCTGGGCATCAAACCGCTCTTCTACGCCGAGACCGCGCGCGGGCTGGCGTTTGCCAGCGAGCCCAAGGCGATCCTCTCGCTCGAAGAGACCCCGCGCGAGCTGCGCCCCGAGGCGCTGCTCGACTACCTGGTGCAGGGCTACATCGGCGGCCCCGACGCGGCTTGGCAGGGCATCCGCCGCCTGCAGCCGGGGCACACGCTGCAGTGGGAGCCGGGCGGCTCCGCGCGCGAGACGGCCTACTGGGACCTGCCGCTGGAGGGCGAGCGCGAGCCGGCCTCGTCCGAGGAGATCCTGGCCGCGCTCGACCGCGTGGTCGAAGATCGGTTGATGGCCGACGTCCCGCTCGGGGCCTTCCTCTCGGGCGGCATCGACAGCAACGCGGTCGTCTCCAGCATGGCGCGCGTCAGCGCCGACCCGGTCGTCGCCTGCTCGGTCGGCTTCCAGGAGCGCACCCACGACGAGCTCGACCTCGCCCGCAGCGCCGCCAAGCGCTTCGGCGCGGTGCACCACACCGAGGTCCTGCTGCCCGACCCGCGCCTCGCCACCGACGTGCTGCCGTGGTTCTTCGACGAGCCGCACGCCGACCCTTCCAACGTGCCGACGTACCTCGTGTCCGAGGTCGCGCGCCGGCACGTCACCGTGGCTCTCTCGGGCG
Organism: Planctomycetota bacterium; assembly: GCA_039029355.1. Taxonomy (GTDB): domain Bacteria; phylum Planctomycetota; class UBA1135; order UBA1135; genus JBCCGI01. The sequence goes on along the minus strand of JBCCGI010000093.1, from coordinate 16,496 downwards.
ACGGCGGCGACGAGACCTTCGCCGGCTACCGCCGCTACGTGCACGACGTCGCCGAGAACCGCCTGCGGCGCGGCATCGGCGCGCCCGGGCGTGCGCTGGCGCGGGCGGTCGGCAGCGTGTATCCGCAGATGGACTGGGCGCCGCGCTTCCTGCGCGGGCGCACCTTCCTGACGAACGTCGGCGACGACCCCGCGCGCGCCTACTGGCGCAGCGTGACGCGCATCGACCGGGCCGAGGCGCTGACCCTGCTGAACGGCGACCTGGTGCACCGACTGGGCGAGCACGACCCGTTCCAGGCCTTCGCCGAGCGCTACCACCGGCCGACGGACGCCACGCCGCTCTACCGCGCCCAGTACGCCGACTTCCACACCTACCTCACCGACCAGATCCTGGCCAAGGTCGACCGCGCGTCGATGGCGGTCTCGCTGGAGGTGCGCGTCCCGATCCTCGACCACCGCTTCTGCGGCGCCTTCGCCAACCTGCCCACCGACGAAAAGGTGAGCGGCGGCCGCGGCAAGCACGCCTTCCGCGAGGCCCTGCGCAGCCGCGTCGACGCCGAGGTGCTCGAAGCGAAGAAGCGCGGCTTCGACACGCCGCTGACCGGCTGGATCAAGGGCCCGCTGGCGGACCCGGTCGAGGACGCGGTGCGCTCGCTGCCCGAGGAGTGGTTCAACCGCGCGGCACTGGTCGCGCGGCTCGACGAGCACCGGGCCGGGCGGCGCGACCACGGGCGGCTCTTCTGGAGCCTCCTGGTGCTGGAGCACTGGCGCCGGCGGCACGCGGTGCGCGGGCTCGCCGCGTGAGCGACGGGGCCAGCGGCATGCGCGTGCTCTACCACCACCGGACCCAGGCCGAGGACGGCCAGGCGGTGCACGTGCGCTCGCTGCTCGCCGCGCTGCAGGAGGAGGGGCACACGGTGCACGAGGTGGGCCTCGTACGCCACTCCGCGCCCGCGTCCGAGCGCGCCGCGGCGCCCAAGGCCGGCGACCAGCCGACGTCCGAGGGCCGTGCGAAGTGGGGCTGGGTCACGCGCCTGCCACGCTTCCTGCGCGAGCTGGCGGAGTACGGCTACAGCGGCGTCGCGCGCAACCGCCTCGTCGGCGAGGCGACGCGCTTCGAGCCCGACTTCGTGTACGAGCGCTACGCCTTCGGCAACGCCGCGGGCATCCTCGCCGCGCGCAAGCTCAAGCTGCCCCTGGTGCTCGAAGTCAACTCGCCGATGGTCGAGGAGCTCAGCCGCACCCGCGGGCTCTCGTTCCCCGGCCTGGCCCGCAAGCTCGAGAACTACATCTTCCAGACCGCCGACCGCGTGTGCGTGGTCACCGGCGTGCTGGGGGACATGCTGTGCGAGCTGGGCGTCGAGCGCGAGCGGCTGCTGGTGACGCCCAACGGGGTCGACCTGGCGCTCTACGACTACGCCGACCGCGCCGCGGTGCGGGCGGCCGCGCGGCGCGACCTGGGGCTCGGCGACGGCGGGGGCGAGGACGAGCTCATCCTGGGTTTCGTCGGCTACTACCGCGACTGGCACCGCCTGGACCTGGCGATCGATGCGCTGCTCCGCCCCGAGCTGGCCCACGCAAAGCTGGTGCTGATCGGCGAAGGTCCCGCGCGCGACGAGCTCGAGCGCCACGCCGCGGCGCGCGGCGCAGGCCACCGGCTGATCTTCGCCGGCCCGCGCCCGCACGCCGCGATCCCGACGCTCCTGCCGGCCTTCGACGTGGCCCTGATTCCGGCCATCAACCCCTACGCCTCACCGCTCAAGCTGCACGAGTACATGGCCGCGCGGCTGCCGGTCCTGGCGCCCGATCAACCCAACCTGCGCGAGGTGTTGACCGACGGCGAGAACGCGCTCCTCCTGCCGCCCGCCGACGGCGAGGCGCTGGGAGACGCGGTGAGCCGCCTCGCGCTGGACGCCGACCTGCGCGAGCGCCTGGCGCGCGCGGGGCGGGAGACGTTCGTGGAGCGCGACATGACCTGGCGCGGCAACGCGCGCCGCGTGGTCGAGGCCGTGGAGCACCTGAAATGACGACGACGCCCGAGCTGCACGCGCTGTCCTTCGACGTGGAGGAGTTCTTCCAGGTCGCCAACCTGCGCGGCCACTACGAGAAGGAGCGCTGGGACGAGGTGCCCTCGCGCATCGATCACGGCATGGACGCCATCCTGGGCTGCCTCGGTCAGAACGGCGCCCACGCGACCTTCTTCTTTTTGGGCTGGGTCGCCGAGCGCCGGCCCGATCTGGTCGAGCGCTGCCTGGCCGAGGGACACGAGGTCGCCAGCCACGGCTTCGAGCACGAGTTCCTCCAGGACCTCGGCCCCGAGGCCTTCGAGCAGGACCTGGCGCGCACCGAGGAGGCCCTGGTCGCCGCCGGCGCGCCGCGCCCGATCGGCTTCCGGGCCTCGACCTTCACGCTCACCCGCGCCACCTGGTGGGCCTTCGACATCCTGGTGCGCCGCGGCTACCGCTACGACTCCAGCGTCCACCCGATCCGCCACCCGGTCTACGGCGTGCCGGACTTCGACCCCGGCATCTCGGTGGTCGAGGTCGAGGAGGGCTCGATCGTCGAGTTCCCGGTCTCGACCCTGCAGGTCCTGGGCCGCAACCTGCCGATGGGGGGCGGGGGCTACTTCCGCCTCCTGCCCGGAGCCCTGACGCGCCAGGCGGTGCGCATGATCGAGCGCCAGGGCCGCCCTGCGGCGCTCTACCTGCACCCCTGGGAATTCGACCCGGGCCAGCCCCGGGTGCCCGCGCCGGCGCTGAAGCGCTTCCGGCACTACCTGAACCTCGACCGCACCCTGCCGCGCCTCGAGCGGCTGGTGCAGCGCTTCCGCTTCGGGAGCTTCCGCGAGGTGCTCGCGGCGTCGGGCCACGCGCTTGGGTCTTCCCGAATCCCGGAAGCGAGCCCCGCGAGTCCCAAATAAGACGCGCGCCCGCGGCCGCCGGAATCGGCCACGGGCGCGCAAGCAGGAAGGCTGTCCTCAGCTTGGAGGTTCCTGACTAGCCAGCTTCTCCCCCCTCGGGCGTGGCGAAGCAGCTCCCAACGCCAGCCTGGACCGCCTTAGCCAGGACAAGGTGGTTGTGGCAGTCCGGGGACCTACTAAGTGAACGGGCGCTCGGAATTCGTACGAGAACCCGCGAAAAATCAGAGGTTGAGCAGCTCATCTGTCGCCGCCTTTAGATTGATCCGCCCGGTGCCCAGCTCGCCGGCGAAGGCCGGGTTGAGGGCGTCCAGGTCGTCCGCGGTCTCCTGGAGCAGTTCGAGCGGCGTTCCGTCGTAGTCGCCCTGGCCCCAGATCGAGAGCAGGAAGGACAGCGAGCCGGCGGCGATGCCCGAGCTCATGCTGGTGCCGCTCCACCAGGCCATCGCGGCGTTCATCTGGGCCGAGTAGACGTTCACGGCCGGCGTGGAGATGTCGACCTTGGCGCCGAAGCACGCGAAGCTCGCCTTCACGTCGTACTCGTCCACGCCGGAGACCGCCACGACGTTGTCGCCGGTCAGCACGGTGCCGGCGGGCATCCAGTCGGGCTGCAGGTGGGTGAAGTCGCCCAGCTCGAAGTTGGCCGGGAAGAGCACTTCCTCGTTCGCGTTGCCGGCCGAGCTGACCACCAGGACGCCGTGGTACTCGGCGTACATCAGGGCCTCGGCGATCACGTCGTCGACGATGCGCATCGAGAGGCTCATGTTGATCACGGTCGCTCCGGCGTCGACCGCGTCGAAGATGGCCAGGGCCACCAGGAAGGCCGACCCGTTGCCGTCGTTGTCGAGGGCGCGCATCGGCAGGATCATCGCGTTGGGATCGGAGAGCAGTACCAGCCCGCCGACGTGGGTGCCGTGGCCGAGTCCTTCGTCGACCACACCGTCGCCGTCGTCGTCGACGCCGTCGGCGAAGTCGGCGCCGCCCGCGGTCCCGGTCAGGTAGTCCCACCCGCCCGGGGCGATGTGCCCGGCGAAGTGCGAGTGGGCCAGGTCCACGCCGGTGTCGATCACGGCGACGACCAGCGGCACGCCGCTGGCTGCCGAGTGGGCATCGGGGCCGACGATCTGCTCCATCGCCGCCTGGTCGTCGAACTCGCCCACCGACGGCGTCCCGTCGATGAAGGCGATCGTGCACTGCTGGGCGCCGACCGTGTCGCCGTCGGGACCGCAGTCGCCGATCTCCGGCGGATCGGTGGGGACGTCGGGCTCGGCGTAGACGACCATCGGGAGCCCCTTCACGGCGAAGCAGAGCGCGTCGAACTCCCCTTGGCTGAGCAGCTGGGGCGTCTTGACCAGGTGCAGGCCGCGGCGCTTGTCGGAGACGACGACCTTGCCGCCGATGGCATCGGAGATGGGCTGGATGGAGTGTCCGGGCAGGAGCCGGACGACCATGTGCTGGTCGTAGGGGACGCGGGAGAGGGCTTCAGGATCGACCGCCACGTCGTCTTGCGCGGCGGCCGGGGGAGCCAGGAGAAGGGGTACAAAGAGCAGGGACAGGAGGCGGGGGGAGCATTTCATGGAGTGACTCAAAGGTGGGCATGCTGAATCGCCGGGTGCCGGACATCGGGCGCGCCGATCAGGACGAAGGCAGCCCAGGTCGTCGTAGGGAGGCCGGCATCGAGAAGTTCGCGCTGTGCAAGCGCGATGGCGCGGCGGGCAGGGGCGCCGCTTGCGAGCTGGGCATAGAAGGCCTGCATGAAGGCGCGCGTATCGGCGTCGTCGACGGCCCAAAGGCTGCCGAGCACCGCACGAGCGCCCGCTCCCAGGATGGCCCGGGGCAGGCCGTAGAGCTCCTCACCGGGGATGCGCCTGCGGCGCCCGGTCTCGCATCCGGAGAGGACGACGAGGTCGAACGGCAGGTGCATGCGGAGGAGATCGTGGGCGAGGAGGAAGCGCTCGCCCAGACACACGGCCGAGAACACCGGCCGGCGGTGCTGGTACACCGAGTGAGCGGCGAGGTGCAGCACCCCGCCCCGCGGACGCGGGGAGCGGAGCGTCTCGATCAGAGCCTCGGGGTCCACGCGCCGGACGCTATTGGGGAAGGTCCGGGCGAGGTCCTCTAGTTCTCCGTCGATGTTCTCCAGCGTCCCCGCGGACGCGCCGCAAGCGAGCACGTCGCCGCCGGCCGGCTCCAGACCCCGCACGTGGGCCAGGTTGGCCGCGGAAAGCGCGTACCCCAGCTCCGCGCGGCGCGCGAGAGGCTCGCCCGCGACGCGGAAGGCATGGAAGGGAAGATCGTGTAGGGCGCCGAAGGGCACGACGACCACGCCGCGTCCCTCGATGCGCTGCAAGATAGGCTGGACGAGCGCGTCCCCGAGCTTGCCCAGGATGGCCTGGATCGAGCGGTCCAGGCGGTCGCGATGTCGCTCGAGGTAGTCGCGCCCCAGCCGGAGCTTGTCGGCGTGCAGCCACAGCCGGTCGCGGAGCCGCTCGATCTCCTCGCCGTCGATGGACAGGCGCTGGTCGTGCACGCCGTTCTCGTCGGCGACCAGCACCCGCGTGCCGCGCGGAGCGGTCACGTAGGCGAGCAGCACGTCGGCCTCGCCGCGCGCGGCGGCCAGGGTTTGTTCGTCGAAGGCGGTGCGTCCCTGGGGGCGTCCCTCGCGCGACGTGCGCGCCAGGCGCAGGAGGTCGTCCTGGGCGCGCCGGATCTCGCTGCTCTGCGGCGCGTTGCGGCGCAGGTCGTGCTCGCCCGCGCTCGGCCCCAGCTCGGCGTCGAGGTGCCGCGAGAGCAGCCAGTCGAGCCGCTCGCGGGCCTGCTGGAAGCCCTCGCTCTCGCCGCCCAGGACGGCCGGCGACTCGTTCAGGCTGCGGGCGCGGCTGCGCTCCAGGAGCTTGAGCGCCTCGAGGCGGCTCTCCTCGGTGCCCTCCTCGGCGAGGTCCCACACCAGGTCGACGTAGGCCAGGTGCCGCTCGCGGAAGAAGGCGACGCGGATGTCGCTGTGGGGGATCTCGGCGTAGCCGCGCTCGGTGTGCTCGACCGACTCGCGCAGCGACTGCGTCGCGCCGGTCTGGTCGCCGGTGGCGCGCCGCGCCTGGGAGAGGAGCGCCAGCGCGTCGGCCTTCAGCAGGAGGTCGAAGGCGGCGGGGTCCTTGGACTCCTCGAGCAGCTCCTCGAGCAGCAGCCGTGCCTCGGGCGCCTCACCCTGGGCCAGGTGCGCCCGCGCCAGGGTCACCGCGGCCAGGTCGGTGAGAAAGCGCAGGTGGCGTGCCGCCAGCTGCTCGCGCGCCGCGCGCAGCCGCACCACGGCCTTCTCCGCGTCGCCCTCGTCGATCTCGATCGCCCCGCGCTGGATCTCGACCGCCGCGGCCGAGGCCTGGTTGCCGAGCCGCCGGAAGGCCACCGCCGAGCGCTCTAGGCGGTCGACCGCGTCGACGTTGGCGCCGAGCTTGACCAGCGCCAGGCCGGCCAGGATGCCGCAGCGGGCGGACTCGTACTCCAGGCCGAGGTCCAGGAAGCCCTGGGCGGCGCGCTCGGCGTACTCGACCGCGTTCCGCTGCGCGTCCAGGCGCAGGAAGATCTCCGCCAGGTCGAGGTCGCAGAGCGGCGGGCCCGAGGGCTTGCCGTTGGTCTGGTAGAGCTCGCGCGCGGCCTCCAGCCCGCGGATGGCCTCGGCGAAGCGCCCGCGCCGCGACTCCAGGTACGCCAGGCTGTAGTCACAGTCGGCGATGTGGAGGTCCATCCCGGCCTCCTCGAAGGCCGCGCGGGCGATGCGGAAGTTGCGCTCCGAGGCGGCGCAGTCGTTCGCGTTCATCTCGACCACGCCCAGGTTGAAGGCGGTGATCGCGACGCCGATGGTGTGGTCGAGGGCCTCGAAGGCCTCGCGCGCGGACTCGTAGTGCCGCCGTGCGTGGGGGTACTCGTCGAGGCGCGTATAGACGTTGCCGACGTTGTTCTCGAGCTGCGCCAGGTCGGCGGTGGACGAGCGCTCCTGAAACACCGCCCGGGCGAGGTCCGCGCAGGCCAGCGCGCTCTGGGTGTCGCCCAGGTACATGAAGACGTCGACCAGGTTGCGCCGCGTGCGCGCGGCCCAGACCTCGTCGCCGGCGTCCTCGTAGAGCTCGACCGCCTTCTCGAACGCGACCAGCGCTTCCTTATAGCGCGCGTTGTAGTGCAGCGCGTTGGCGTAGCCGCGCAGGCCGAGCGCGCGCTGCCCGGGCGCGATCTCCGAGGCGCGCAGCAGCACCTCGGCGTCCGCCAAGGCCGCGGGCGGCTCGCTGCGCATGCGCGCGTCCACGAGCGCCTTGAGCTCGCGCACGACCTTCGTGCCGTCCTCCGCGGAGAGCGCTCGGAACCGAGCCCAGGTCTCCTCCGCGTCGCCTCCAAGGAGCGCGCGGGCGATCTCCGCGGGGGTGTTCATTCAAGCGCGACGTTGGGCTCGTCGGCGCCCAGCTCGATGCCCGGCACCAGGACCCGCACCTCGGGTCCCTCGAGCACGAGGTCGTACGCCGACGGCTGGACGCCGGAAAAGTGGAAGTCGCCGTTGTCGTCGAGGGGGGTCTGACGCGACTCGTCCTCGCCGTGGAGCATGCAGATGCAGCCGTCGAGTGACGGGCTCTCCTCCTCTGCGGACAGCACTTGGCCCACCAGGGCGCCGCTCTCCAGCAGCGCCAGGTCGACCTCGAAGGGCCCCGCCTGGTAGAGCAGGTGGCGCTCGGCCGGGCCTTCGCCCCGCAGGGCCAGGGCCGGCTCGGCGGTCAGCCCGGCGTCGAGCACGAGCTGGGCGACGAACTGGCGCACGCGCGAGAGGGGCGCCACCGGCGCGAACGGGGCCGCCTCGCGTCCGGGCGACGCCAGGGCCTCGACCTGACGGCTCCAGGCCTCGGGCACCTGGGGGAACTCGCCCACCGCCAGGGCGCCGAGCACGAGACGCACCAGCCGCACCCGCCGGACGCAGAGCGGGCACCCTCCATCGAGGTGCTCCTGGGCCGTTGCGAGATCGGCCGGGCGCTCGGACTGTCCCGCGTCGGTGCCGGACAGGAGGAGGAAGAGCTGGTCGTAGGAGGGGCAGGTCATTGTGCGGGATTCACCGTCGGGAGAGGGCAAGTCACTCCAGGACCCGCTTAGTGCAACGGGCCGGCCCAGAAATACCGCGATTTCGGGCTTTTCGTGAAACGGCTTGCCCGGGCCCTCAGTGGATCCCGTGGCGCTCGAGGATCCTGGCCAGGTCGGCCAGGCAGCGCAGTCTGGTGGGGCCGATCGACCCCGGGCTGCGTTCCAGGCGCCGCGCGAGGTCCTCGTAGGAGGGCGTCTCGCGGTCGAAGAAGAGCGCCCGACAGAGCGTGCGGCAGGGCTCGCCCAGCTCCTCGACCGCGTCCTGGACGAGCTGGGCCCGCTCCAGGCTCTCGAGCTCGTCGTCCGGCGGCAGCGCCGGGCTCTCTGGGTCGGGCTCGACGTCTTCGCGCGAGCGCGTCCCCGCGCGCCGGCGTCGCACGAACCAGCTCTGGCGCTGGGCGGTGCGGACGATCCACGCCACCAGCGAGCCCGGCCGGCGGATCTCCCCGAGCTGTTGGAACAGCGACACCCAGGTCTCCTGGAAGACCTCCTCGCAGTCCTCGTCGGGCAGTCCGTGCCGTCTTGCGACGGACAGGACGAGCGGTCCGTAGGCCGCGACCAGCTCCTTCCAGGCTCCTGGTTCGCCACGACGCACCGCCTCCAGGCGCAGGACGGCGAGGCTCTTTTCCTCCTCTGGCCGCCGGGGGGGCATGGATACAGCGTAGCTGGGCAATGGCGTGATGTCAGACACCTGGAAGTTGGAATCATGGGGGGGCGCCGCGCGAACCGAGGCTACGGTGGTGAACGCCCGTCGATTGAAAGGCTGGCCATGGATCTGGAACTTTCGAAAAGAAGTGCGGTTGTTCTAGCGTCGTCCGGTGGACTGGGTCGTGCGGTGGCCGAAGCGCTGCTCGCCGAGGGCGCGCGCGTGGCGCTCTCGGGGCGCGACGAGGCACGCCTTGCCGCGACCGTGCGCGAGCTCGCGCAGGAGCACGGCGACCGCGTGTTCGGCGAGGCGTTCGACATCGCCGACCGCGGCGCGCTCGCGCGCCACCTCGAGTCCGCCCGCGCGCACAACGGCGCGGTCGACGTGCTGGTGACCAACTGCGGGGGGCCTCCGCCCGGCGGCTCGCTCGCGGTGACGCACGAGGGGCTGGACCGCGCCTTCGATCTGATCACACACTCGGCGGTGCACGCGGTGCAGACCGTCCTGCCGTGGATGCGCGCGCGCGGTTGGGGCCGCATCCTGGCGCTCACGTCGCTCACGGTCCGCCATCCGCACCCGGGTTTGGCCTACTCCAACATCGCGCGCGCCGGCCTGACGGCCTACCTGAAGACCCTGGCCGACGAGGTGGGCGGCGACGGTGTGCTGGTCAACACCGTCTGCACCGGCATGTTCGGCACCGAGCGGCTGGACGAGCTCTTCGCGACCCGCGCCGCGGCCGCCGGCACCTCGGTCGACGAGGAGCGCGCGAAGGCCGTGGCCAGCATCCCGGTCGGGCGCGTCGGGACCCCGCGCGAGTTCGGCGACCTGTGCGCCTTCCTGGTGTCCGGGCGCAACACCTTCGTCCACGGCACCAACCTGCCGATCGACGGCGGCGCCGGGCGCTTCCTGCTCTAACCGACTACTTGGTCGCTGCTTCCGGCTTGCGCTCGCGCTTCAGCTTGCGCCCCTTGGCGCGCGTCAGCGCGTTCTCCACCGGCTTGCCGTCCAGGATCGCCTCGAGCGCGTCGCGCAGATAGTCGACGCGGGCCTCGTCCCGGAGCCGCGACTCGGGGTCGTTGTCGATCGCGCCGGAGTAGCGCAGCACCCGCGCCTTGTCGATGACGAAGACCTGGTTCGACGACAGGGCGTCGAAGTCGTCGGCGACCTTGTTCCCGCGGTCGATCAAGAGCGGCAGCTTCAGCTTGGCGTCCTTGCGGAACTTCTTGACCTTGTCCAGCGGGTCGCCCACACCGGCCACGAGCTCGTCGTAGTTCGACTCGACCAGGTAGAGCGATACGCCGTGGCGGGCGTAATCGGCGGCGAGCTTGACCAGCTTCGGCTCGGCCTTGCGGCACAGCGGGTCGCGCAGCGACCACCAGGCCAGGACGACGATCGGCTCGGACTCCTCGGGGAAGACGCGCCGCTCCTTGCCGTCCAGGTCCGGCAGCTTGAGCGACGAGGGGATCGGACTGCCGATCTGGTAGGTCTTCTTGCCCTTGCCCTCGAGCTCCTTCGGCACCGGCGCGTCCTGGGGGAGCGCGGGGGCGGCGGGCCCGGCGAGGGCGGTGGCGGCGGCGACCAGACACGCGAGCAGGGCGGCGGAGGAGAGCGGCTTCATGGTCCTCGCATGGTAGCGCGAGCGAGGCTTCCGTAGACTCTGCTCGCCATGTCCACCCCGTCCCGGCCCGAAGGTTCCCGGCCCTATCCCGAAGTTCCGTCCAGCCCCAGCTTCCCCTCCATCGAGGAGGAGGTGCTGGCCTACTGGGATGAGCAGCGGGTCTTTGAGGCCTCGGTCGAGCAGCGCTCGGCCGCGGACGGCGCGCGCGAGTACGTGTTTTACGACGGCCCGCCGTTCGCGAACGGGCTGCCGCACTACGGGCACTTGTTGACGGGGTATATCAAGGATGTAGTGCCGCGCTACCAGACGATGCGCGGCCGGCGCGTCGAGCGCCGCTTCGGCTGGGACTGCCACGGCCTGCCGGCCGAGATGGAGGCCGAGAAGGAGCTGGGCGTCGCCGGGCGCCAGGCGATCCTCGAGCTCGGCATCGAGGCCTTCAACGCGCGCTGCCGCACGTCCGTGCTGAAGTACACCGGCGAGTGGGAGCGCTTCGTCACGCGCCAGGCCCGCTGGGTCGACTTCCGGGACGACTACAAGACCATGGACCTCTCCTTCATGGAGAGCGTGATGTGGGGCTTCAAGTCGCTCTGGGACAAGGGGCTGATCTACGAGAGCTACCGCGTGATGCCCTACTCGTGGGCGGCCGAGACGCCGCTCTCAAACTTCGAGACGCGGCTCGACGACTCCTACCGGCCGCGGCAGGACCCGGCGATCACGGTTGCGTTCGAGCTCGAACCCGCCCCGGGCGACCCGGGGCCGATGCGCGTGCTCGTGTGGACCACGACGCCGTGGACGCTGCCCTCGAACCTCGCGCTCGCGGTCGGGCCCGACATCGAGTACGCGGTCCTCAAGAAGGACGGCGTGCACCTCGTCATCGGCGCCGCGGCGGCGGCCAAGTACGAGGCCGAGCTCGGCGGCGCCGAGCGCACCGGCACGGTGCGCGGGTCCGAGCTGGTCGGGCGCGCCTACCGCCCGCTGTTCGACTTCTTTGCCGACCACCCGAACGCCTTTCGCGTGCTCGGCGGCGACTTCGTCGACACCGAGGAGGGCACCGGCGTCGTGCACATGGCGCCCGGCTTCGGCGAGGACGACCAGGCCGTCTGCGAGGCGAACGACATCGCGATCGTGTGCCCGGTCGACGAGAAGGGGCGCTTCACCTCCGAGGTCCCCGACTTCGAGGGCCTGCAGGTCTTCGACGCGAACAAGCCGATCATCCGCCGGCTCAAGGACGAGGGCCGGCTCGTGCGGCACGAGACCTACGAGCACAACTACCCGCACTGCTGGCGCACCGATCAGCCGCTGATCTACCGCGCGATCAGCTCGTGGTACGTGAAGGTCACCGCCTTCCGCGACCGCCTGCAGGAGCTGAACCGGGACATCCACTGGTTCCCCGAGCACATCCGCGACGGCCAGTTCGGCAAGTGGCTCGAGGGCGCGCGCGACTGGTCGATCAGCCGCAACCGCTTCTGGGGCTCGCCGATCCCGATCTGGCGCTCGGACGACCCCGCGTACCCGCGCATCGACGTGTACGGGAGCCTCGACGAAATCGAGCGCGACTTCGGCGTGCGCCCGACCGACCTGCACCGGCCCTTCGTCGACGAGCTGACGCGCCCGAACCCCGACGACCCGACCGGCAAGAGCACGATGCGGCGCGTGTCGGACGTGCTCGACTGCTGGTTCGAGTCGGGCTCGATGTTCTACGCGCAGGTACACTACCCGTTCGAGAACAAGGAGTGGTTCGAGAGCCACTTCCCGGCCGACTTCATCACCGAGTACGTGGCCCAGACGCGCGGCTGGTTCTACACCATGCACGTGCTCGCGACGGCGCTCTTCGACCGGCCGCCGTTCAAGACCTGCATCTGCCACGGCGTCGTCGTGGCCGAGGACGGGCAGAAGCTCTCCAAGCGCAAGAAGAACTACCCGAGCCCCGACGAGGTCTTCGACAAGTATGGCGCCGACGCGCTGCGCTGGTTCCTGTGCTCGTCGCCGATCCTGCGCGGCGGCGACCTGGCGATCGACCGCGACGGTAAGGGCGTGGGCGAGCATGTGCGGCTCGTGCTGCTGCCGATCTGGAACGCCTACTCGTTCTTCACGCTCTACGCCAACGCCGACGGACTGCGGGGCACGTACCGGACCGAGGGCTACGACAACGTGCTCGACCGCTACGTGCTGGCGAAGACCCGCGCGATGCTGGAGGAGGTCACCGGCGCCCTCGACGGCTACGACCTGCCGGCGGCCTGCGGCGCGATCCGCGGCCTGCTCGACGCGCTGAACAACTGGTACATCCGCCGCTCGCGGCCGCGCTTCTGGCGCGCCGGCGACGACGCGGGCAAGCGCGACGCGTACGACGCGCTGTTCACCGTGCTGCACGTACTCTGCCGCGCGGCGGCGCCGCTCCTGCCGCTCGTGACCGAGGCGATCTACCGCGGCCTGACCGGCGAGCGCAGCGTGCACCTGACCGACTGGCCCGCGCCCGAGTCGCTACCGGCCGACCCCGACCTGGTGGCGGACATGGACCGCGTGCGCGACGTGTGCTCGACGGCGCTGGCGCTGCGCGAGGACCACCGCCTGCGCGTGCGCCTGCCGCTGGCCTCGCTGCGGGTCGCGGGCGCCGGGGCCGACCGGCTGAAACCCTTCTTCGACCTCGTCTCCGACGAGGTCAACGTCAAGCGCGTCGAGTCGTCGCCCGACGTCGGCGACCTCGGCACCTTCGACCTCAAGCTGAACGCCCGCGCCCTCGGCCCGCGCGTCGGCAAGCGGATGAAGGAGCTGCTCGCCGCCGCCCGCGCGGGGCAGTGGGAGCGCTCGGACGCCGGCGTGCGCGTGGCGGACTTCGAGCTGGAGCCCGGCGACTGGGACCTGCGCCTGCTCCCGCGCGAGGGCCTCGAGGACGTGGCGGTCTCGGCGCTGGCCTCCAGCGACGCGGTGGTGGCGCTCGAGGTGGCGACGACGCCCGATCTAGAGCGCGAGGGCCTCGCCCGCGACCTGATCCGCCAGATCCAGATCGCGCGCAAGAACGCGGGGCTGCACGTGTCCGACCGGGTGCGGCTGGCCGTTTCGGGCGCGCCCGAGGTCGCGGCCGCCGTCGAGGCGCACCGCGGAGTGATCGCCGAGCAGACCTTGGCGGTCGAGCTCTTCCTGGGCGATGCGCCCGAGGGGGCCTCGGTGCACGCCGCCAAGCTCGACGAGCACGAGGTCGCCGTCGCCCTCGTCCGCGCCTAGGACGCCGCAGGGCACGGCGACCGGGCCCGGTTGGGCCGGAAAGGCGCGGCGCCTCGGGCCGGCTCCTAGCCGCTCCCCATCCGGCCCGTGATCCACTCAAACACCAGCGGGATCGCGTCGTCGAAGAACGCGCGGGCCTCCGGGTCGGCCTCGCGGTCGCCGATCACGTGCTGCCCGTGGGGCGAGCCGCCGACCGCATAGCGCCCGTACGCCAACCCGCCGATCGCGCCGTAGCCGAGCGCGACGCCGCCGAAGGCGAGGTAGCCGAGCGCGAGCCCCGAGAACGAGTAGAGCCCGAGCCCGAGCCCCGCGATCGCGATCAGCCCGACACCAAGCGCCCCGTGGGCCACCAGCCCGCAGGCGATGGCGCCCATCGCGAAGCCGCCGTAGGCCTCGCGCCCGAAGGCGAAGGCGCCGATCGCGCGCTCGCCGCCGGCGGCGAACCAGCCCTTGGCGACGCGCGTCGCGCCCGGCGTGCGCGGACCGGCGAAGACGTGCACGAGCGGCAGGCCGAGGAAGGTGCGCGCCGAGCGGTACTCGTACGGCTGCCCCGAGCTCGCGAGCCGCATGTGCTGCGCGAACCGCTGCATCGCCCCGCCGCCGGCCTGGCGCGCGCGCGTCGGCCGTCGCTCGGCGAGGGCCGCGAGGTCGGCGGAGAGGTCCGCGGCCGAGGCGTAGCGGTCCTCGGCCTCGCGCGCCATCGCGCGGTGCACGACGGCGTCGGCGTCGCGCGTCGCGCGCGCACCGGTGCCCGCGAGCGACGGCGGGAACTGGGTGCGGATCGCCTCCATGACCTCCAGAGCGCTGCCGCCGCCGAAGGGCCGCCGGCCGGAGAGCGCCTCGTAGAGCGTCACGCCCAGGCTGTAGACGTCGGTGCGGTGGTCGACCCGCCCGCCGGAGAAGACCGCCTGCTCGGGCGACATGTAGTAGGGCGTGCCCAGCGGCTCGCCCGTGAGCGACAGCGCCGGATCCTCGCCGCCCTTGGCGAGCCCGAAGTCGCACACCACCGCCGTGCCATCGGCGCGCAGGAGCAGGTTCGAGGGCTTCACGTCGCGGTGCACCACGCCGGCCGCGTGGGCGGCGTCGAGGGCGTCGGCGACGGGGGCGAGGAGGCGCGCGACGGCCTGCTCGTACGTCTCGACGTCGGCCGCGAGCGCCGGCGCGCCGGCCGCCCGCGCCAGCGCCTCGGGCGTTCGCCGTCCGTCCGCCTCGACCGCCGTCAGGACGGTGGCGAGCGACGGACCCTCGAGGAACTCCATCGCGATGTAGTGGTGCCCCTCCGCCTCGCCGACGCCGTGCACCGCGACGATGTGGGGGTGGGACAGCTTGGCGATCGCGAGCGCCTCGCGCCGGAAGCGGTCGACGTGGCGCGCCTCGAAGGCCAGGCCCGGGCGCAGGAGCTTCAGCGCGACCGGCCGCTGGAGGGTCTCGTCGCGCGCGAGCCACACGATGGCCATGCCGCCGCGGCCGAGCTCGCGCAGCAGCCGGTACTGGTCGAGGCGCCGGTTCGGCGCGAGCGGCGCCGGCGCCCCCGGCGTGGCCGCGGTGCCGGCGTCGATCATCTTCAGGCAGCGCTCCAGCCCGGGCCGGGCGGCGGCGGGGGCGCGCTCGAGGAAGCGCCTGGCGTCGGGCGCAGCGCCCGCGGCCACGCGGTCGGAGTACTCGGCCACGAGCCGGTCGAGGAGGTCGTCGAGGGAGTCGTCGCTCATGGGGCGCTTGGGCGCAGACCGCCCGCGGATTCGTCGCGCGATCCGGCGGAAAATCCGCCCGCCTCGTCCCAGGCGAGCAGCGCGCGGCGCAGGAGCGAGTGCACCGCGCTCTCCGAGCGCCCCATGCGCGCCGCCGTCTCGCGCGCCGAGAGGCCCTGGAACCGGCGCAGGCCGAGCACGCGCCGGTGGTCCGGCGGCAGGCCCTCGAAGGCCCGCACCAGCCGGTGGACGTCCTCGGCCATCCCCGCGCGGGTGGCCGGCCCGACCGTGGCGGCGGCCGGGTCGGCGGCATGGGGGGCCCCGGCGCGGCTCCAGGCGCTGCGCTCCAGACGGACCGTCGCGCCGTCGCGCTTGGCCGCGCGGATCGCCCGCGCGGCGTCCACCACGACGTTCCGCGCGATGCGCGTGAGCAGCCGCCCGAGGGCATCGTCCGACGCGGGCAGCTCGGCGCGTGCGGCCCAGGCGCGGAGGTAGACCTCCTGCACCAGGTCGTCGGCCTCCACGCGCGCGCTCACCGCGCGGCCCGCGAGGTGGGCGATCAGGAGGCGCAGGCGCGTCCCGTGGGCCGCGAGGCGCGCGCCGAGGGCGCTCTCGTTCATGAACGGCAGTGTAGGGTGCTCTTGGCCGCTTCGCCGCATCGCGCGGGCGCGGCACCGGATCGTTGCCTCCGCTCTTGGTACGATCCCGCCCGCCATGGGGGAACAGGACGTTCAATCCACGACCGGCGGCGAGGCCCAGCGCGCCTTCACGCGCGCCCTCCTTGAGGACGTCGAGGCGCTCGACCGCATGCTGACGAGCGGCGTCATCGAGGCCGGCGTGCGGCGCATCGGCGCCGAGCAGGAGTTCTTCCTGGTCGACAAGGCGGGCCAGCCGTCGCGGGTGGCGCTGGAGCTCCTCGAGCGGCTCGGCGACCCCTTCACGACCGAGCTCGGGCTCTTCAATCTCGAGGCCAACCTCCCGCCGCTGGTGCTGGGGGGGGACTGCCTGTCCGAGATGGAGCGCACGCTCAACGCCTACCTCGACCGCGCCCGCGCCGAGGCGGCCGAGCTCGACGCCCGCATCGCGCTGTGCGGCATCCTGCCGACGATCGACCGCGCGCACCTGGGCCTCGACTGGATGACGCCGATCCCGCGCTACCGCGCGCTCAACGCGGTGATGTCCGAGCTGCGCGGCGGCGAGTTCCGCACGCTGATCAAGGGCCTCGACGAGCTGCAGACCTCGCACGACAACGTGATGTTCGAGGCCTGCAACACCAGCTTCCAGATCCACT
>JBCCGI010000092.1:0-28883 GCA_039029355.1 Planctomycetota bacterium | reverse complement strand
GGCCGAAGGCTGGCGCTCAAGAGCTACCTGCGCTACTACAACCGAGTCCGCCCTCACGGTAGCCTCGGCTACTCGCCCCCGATGAACCGGATCGAGCGATCGGGATGAACAACGTCCCTGGAAACGACAGCTAGCCGCCTCGGAGCGCCGCCCGCGAGACTGGCACGTGCCCCTTGAGCCCCGGCCGCCGCTCGGGAATGCTTGTCGGTCGACATGAAGCGTCTCCCTCCGTCCCCGCCGCGCACGAGTCGCCCGCTGCGTGCGTTTGGCTCGCCGCGCCTGCTGGACCCGTGGCGTGTGCTCGGTCCCCCGCTCTTCGGGGCGCTGCTCGCCGGCCTGCTCGCGCTGGCCGGCGGCTGCGGGCGTCCCAGCTCCGGCGGCGGCACCGGGCGCGGCGTGCTGGTGATCGCGGTCGACGGCCTGCGCGCGGACCACCTGAGCTGCTACGGCTACGACCGCGAGACCACGCCCGCCCTCGACGCCCTCGCCGGCGAAGGCGTCCGCTTCGCCCAGACCTTCTCGGCTGCGCCCCTGCGGCTGCCGGCGCACGTACCGCTCCTGACCGGGTGCGACCCGAACGTGGCGCGCCGGCGGTACCTGCGCGACGAGCTCGCGGCCTCGGTCGAGGAGCGCTGGCTCGTGCCGGACAAGGTGCCGCACCTCGCGATTGAGATGCTGGTGGGCGGCTTCGCGACCGGCGCCTTCGTCGACCACGACGACCTGGGACCCGAGTTCGGCTTCGAGCCGGGCTTCCAGCGCTTCATCGTCTCGGACACCTCCCCGACCGCGCCGCGGCGCGAGTACGGAGTCGAGGCCGTGACCGACCGCTTCCTGCAGTGGATGCGCTCACTCGACGACTCGAAGCCGTGGTTCGCCTACGTGCACCTGCACGACCTGGAGCGCATCTGGAGCGCGCCCGATCCCAGCTGGGAGTCGTACTTCTCGCCGCGCGAGGGCCTCGAGGTGCTCCCACCGGTGGGCAACACCGACGACGTGTTCTTCGCCATCCCGCGCTCGCGCTGGCGCGGCGGGTCGCGCTCGCTCGGCTACTACGAGGCGATGTACGACGGGCACTTGCGGCGGTTGGACGGCGCGCTGGAGCGCCTCTTCAGCACGCTCAAGGTGCAGGAGCGCTACGAGAACACGACCATCGTCGTCGTCGGGACGCACGGCGTGCAGTTCGGCGAGGCCGGCCTGTACCTAACCAGCGGGCGCTACTCGACCGCGGACGTGCAGGTGCCGTGGATCGTGCGCTCGCCGGTGATTCCGGACGAGCGTCGCGGCGCGGTGGTGAACGACGTCGCGAGCTTGCTCGACGTCCCCCCGACGCTGCTCGCGATCACGCGCCTGGGCCAGTCGTCGGGGATGCACGGCGTGTCGCAGCTGGGCTCGATCCTGAGCCCGAACGCCGCGCCCGCGCGCGACTACGCCTTTTCAAGCTGCGGCGTGATGGAGCGCGGCGCGGTCTTCGCGAACGACTGGACGCTCGAGTACATCCAGCCGGACAAGGTCGGCACCGACAACCTGCGCCGCACCTGGTTCGGCGACGACCGCCCGCACTCCGACGAGGGGCGCGAGATCTTCTACGACCGGCGCCGGCTGGCCTACCCGCCGCTCTTCGGCCCGACCCCGTCGCCGCCTCCGGGCGCCGACGACATGCGCGGCGCCGCCGCGTCGTGGGAGCACAACGTCGGGCGCGCGCGCATCGCGCTGCAGGGCGGCACGATGCTGTTCGACCCGATCGACCCCAAGGAGATCGCGGAGCTCCAGGCGCTGGGCTTCCTCGGAGACGACTTTTGAGCGACGCCCGGCGGGTGCTCGTCGTCTCGCTGCAGTATCCGCCCTACATCGGAGGCGGCTACGAGCTGCTGACGCGCGACGCGGTGGAGGGGCTCCGCCGCCGCGGGGTCGAGGCGACGGTGCTCACCGCACGCGGGGAGGCCTTCGAGGGAGAGCCGCACGTGTTGCCGTTGCTCGCGCCGTCGCTCGACGGCGAGGGGGACCTGTTCCGCCGCTCCTTCGGGGCTTCGAACGCGGAGCGCTTCCGGCTGCACTTCCTGCGGCTCGCGAACTACCGCGCGACGCTGGGCGCCATCGACCGCGTGCGGCCCGACGTCGTGCTCTACTTCAACCTCGCGCACCTCTCGCTCGCGCCGGTGCTGGCCGCGCGCCACGCAGGCGTGCCGACGCTCGGCTACGCGGCCGACGCGTGGGCGCGCAACCACTGGGTGCAGGCCTGGCGCGAGGCGCAGGAGGGCCCGGGAGCGAAGGGCGGGCGGCTCGCGGCGCTCGAGGGCGCGTGGCGGATCTTCCGCGGGCATGTGGGGCTCGGCCGGCTGCTGGCTTGCAGCGCGCGGCTGAAGGGCGAGCTGACCGCGGACGGGCTCGCGCCCGAGTCGGTCGGCGTGCTGTGGCCGGCGGTGACGCCCGCGCTGGCGGCGCTCGCCCCGAGTGAGCCGCCCGCGCGCCGGGCGCCGGGCGAGCCGCTGCGCGTGCTCTGCTCGTCGTCGTTCTGGGAGGGCAAGGGCCAGCACGTCCTGCTCAAGGCCGCGTCGCGCGCCCGCGCGCGGGGCGCGGCGGTCGAGGTGACGCTCGCCGGCGCTGGCGAGGGCGAGTACGCCGACTACCTGCGCGAGCTCGCACGCGAGCCGGAGCTCGACGGCGCGGTCCGCTTCGCCGGCCGCGTCGCGCGCGAGGAGCTGGCCGAGCTGCTGCGCGGCTCGCACGCGCTGGCGACTCCCAGCCTCTGGAGCGAGCCCTTCGGCATGGTCACCAGCGAGGCGCTGACCTTCGGGCTGCCGGTCCTGGGCAGCGACGCGGGCGCGACGCCCGAGATCCTGGCCGGCGGCGGCGGGCTGGTGCTGACCGCGGGCGACCCCGAGCCGTGGTGCGACGCGCTCTTTCGCCTCGCGGGCGACGAGGACCGCCGCCACACGCTCGCCCTGGAGGCCTATGCCCGCGCGCCCGAGTTCTCCGAGGAGCGCTTCCTCGACGCCTTCGGGGCCGAGCTGGAGCGCGCTAGCGGGACCGCCCCGTGAAGGTCCTGGTCGTCTCCAACGGCTTCCCGCCGCGCGGCAAGTGGGGGACCGAGTTCTACACCAAGGAGCTGGTCCACGGCCTGGCCGCGCGCGGGCACGAGCTCGCCGTGCTGCACCCCGAGCGCAGCGGTTCGCGCCCGCGCTACTCGCTCGAGGAGGACGAGGTTCGCGGCGTGCCGGTGTACCTGCTGCACAACCCCGGCGGCGGCAAGGGCTTCGCGGGCAGCTATCGCGACGACGACGTCGAGCGCGTCTTCGCCGAGCTCCTGGCGCGCCTCCAGCCCGACCTGGTGCACTTCACCTACCTCCTGTGGGGGCTCTCGGCGCGGCTGCCGCTGGTGGCGCGCGACGCGGGTGTGCCGGTCGTGATCACGCTGACCGACTACGGCCTCCTGTGCCACCGCGGGCAGATGTTCGACCACCGCCTCACACGCTGCGAGGGGCCGCACCCGCCCGACGTCTGCGCGCGCTGCATCCGCACGCCCTCGCGCTACGACGGGGCGCCGCTCGCCGTCGCCGCCAAGCGCGCCGCCGCCTCGGCGATGGCCGCCGTGGGCGGGCTGGGGCGCGTCGTGACCACCGGCGACCTGGTCGAGCGCGAGGCGGTCACGCGCGAGGCCCTCGGCGCGGCGGCGCGTCTGATCGCGCCCACCCGCGTGCTGGCCGAGGCCTTCCGCGCGTTCGGCGCGCCGGCGGAGTCGCTGGTCGAGCTGGTCTACTCCTTCGACGACGCCCCGTGGCGCGCGGCGCTGCCGGCGCCGACCGGCGAGGTGCACGCCTTCGGTTTCCTGGGTCAGTTCGGCCCGCACAAGGGTCTCGCGACGCTGCTGGAGGCGGTCGAGATCATGGAGCGCCGCCTCCCCGAATCGGTCGAGCCCTGGGAGCTGCGCCTGTACGGCGGCCCCCCCGGCGGACGCCACCGCCGCTTCGCACCCAAGGTCTTCGCCCGCGACCGCGGGCCGCGGGTGCGCGTGTGCAAGCCCTTCGAGCCCGAGGAGGCGCCGGCGGTCTTCGCCGAGCTCGGGACGATCGTCGTGCCGTCGACCTGGGACGAGAACGCTCCGCTCACCGTGCTGCAGGCGCGCGCCGCCGGCGTGCCGGTGGTGGGGAGCAGCGTGGCCGGCATCGCCGAGGTCGTCGAGGAGGGCACGCACGGCGCGCTGGTGCCGCCGGGCGACGCGCCGGCGCTGGCCGACGCGCTGCGCGCCGAGCTGCTCGCCCGGCGCCGCCGCACCGCGGCGCCGGGGCTGCCTCAGGGGCTCGCGGCGCACCTCGACCGGATCGAAGAGGTCCATCGCGCCGCGGCCGGCGCGCGTTAGCATCGGCGCCATGGTGCGCGGCAAGGCGGTCGAAGGGTCGGGGCTCGACGTCGGTTTCATCTGCCAGGGCTGGTCGCCGGACGTCGGCGGGATCGAGACCCTGGCGAAGGGGCTCGCGACGGCGCTGGCCGGGCGCGGGCACCGGGTGCACGTGCTGTGCCTCGACTACGGCGAGGGGCGCGAGCCCTACTCGACCCGCGACGAGGTCGTAGACGGCGTCGCGGTGCGCCGCATGGCCTACCTCTACCACGACCACGCGGCGCTCGCGGACGTGGTGCTCAACAAGAACGCCAACGACGTCGTGCTCGCCTGGCTGGCGGAGACGCCCTGCGACATCGTCCACGCGCAGCACCTGACCGGCTTCGGCCTGGGGGCGCTGGCGGCGGTGAACGACGTGGGGCTGCCGCTCGTGATGACGCTCCACGACTACTGGGGCCTCTGCCCGCGTGGGCAGATGCTGCGGAACGACGACACGCTGTGTGAGCGGCCGGAGGCGGACGCCTGCGCGGCCTGCCTCGGCGCCACCTGGCCGCACCTGATGCCGTCGACCGGCGGGCGTGGCGAGGGGCCGGGCGGCGAGCCCCTCGCCGGCGATGTCGAGGCGACGGCGGCGCGGACCGAGTTCGCGCTCGGGGCGCTGCGCCTGCCGCAGCGGCTCTTCAGCCCCTCGGCGCGGACGCGCGAGGTGTACGCGGCGGCGGGGCTGGAGCCCGAGCGCATCCAGGTGGTCGAGAACGGCATCGGCGCGGCCGAGCTCGCCGCCGAGGCGCGCCGCCTGCGGGCCGCGTCCGCGCGCGGCGAGGGCGACGAGCTGCGCCTGGGCGTGCTCGGCACGATGATCCCCAGCAAGGGCCAGCTCGAGCTGGTGCGCGCCTTCCGGAAGGCCGACGTGGCCGGGCTCGGACTTGACCTGTACGGCAACATGCCGCCCTACCACGGCGACGACGCGTACATCGAGGAGCTGAGGGCGATCGGGCGCGAGGACCCCCACGTGCGCGTGCACGGCCCCTACACCCAGGACGAGCTGCCCGGGATCCTGGCCGGCCTCGACGGCGTCGCCGCGCCGTCGCGCTGGGAGGAGGTCTACGGGCTCACCGTACGCGAGGCGCGTGCGGCCGGCCTGCCGGTGCTGGTCAGCGCGGCCGGCGGGCTGCCCGCGGTCGCCGCGGGAGGCGAGGCCGGGCTGGTCGTGCCGCGCGACGACGAGGAGGCCTGGGGCGAGGCGCTGCGGCGCTTCGCGAGCGACGCCGACGCGCGCGCGCGCTGGGCGGCGTGCGAGGCTCCGCTCCGCACGACGGGCGACATGATGCTCGAGCTGGAGCGCGCCTACGTGGAGGTGATCCGCGAGGTGACCGGGCTCATGCCGTCGCTCGTGCACCCGATCGAGGGGCTCGCGGGCGACGCGCCCGCGAGCTCGACGTCGGCGCCCGCCGCCGACGCTACCGCGCCCAAGCCGGCGCGCCGCGGCCTGCTCGGACGCCTCTTCGGGCGGGGTTGACGTCCGCTTGAGCGGGGCGCTTGTCGCGGCTTCTCGCCCGCGGCGACCCAAATAGAAAGTGGGCCGGTGATCCTTGCCCATCACCGGCCCGAGGGAGAGAAGCTGGCCCGCGAGGCTATGAGCGGCAGCTGGCGTTGCTCGCGTGTTGCCAGCCGCCACCGCGCGGGAGCTTGTCACCGGCCAGAATAGCGCCAATTGCTTGGTTCGCTACCATTTGCGTGCTCCTTGGCCGCGGAAAGTGCGAAAGCGCGGCTTTTTAAGAAACGCTAAGCCGACGGGGCGGGAGGCGGCCAGTGGTCGTATTCAATGCTGCGCGCCGTGGCGGACGCGGCTTCGGCGCCGTAGAGGCGGCGAACGACCTGGAAGGCCATGTCGATTCCGGCGCTGACGCCGGCGCTGGTGATGCGGTCGCCGTCTTCGACCCACCTGGTGTTTTCCCTCACTTCGACGGCGGAAAACGTTTCCTGCATACGCCGGATGCTGCGCCAGTGGGTGGTCGCGGCGCGGCCGTCGAGCAGGCCGGCCTTGGCCATCAGGAAGCTGCCGGTGCAGACGCCGGCGGTGAGCTCGGCCTCGGCGGCGGCCGCCGCGATCCACTCGATCAGCTGCGGCCGGTCGATCGCGGTGCGCGTCCCGCGTCCGCCCGGGACGACCAGCACGTCGGCGCGCGGGGCCGCGGTGAGGTCGTGGTCGGGCTGCACGATCAGGCCGTTGCGGCAGGTGAGCGGGCCGGCCTGCTCGGCGGCCGAGAAGACGTCGAACAGCGGCTCGCGCTCCTCGTCCGCGGCGTGCGCGGCGCCGAACACCTCGTAGGGGCCGGCGAAGTCCAGCAGCTCGACGCCCTCGAAGAGCAGGATGCCGACGGTCCGCTTGGCGCCGGTCACGCGCGCTCCCGCGAGGCGGCGCCGCCGGTAGCCACGTGCTTCCAGTATTCGAAGAGCCTCTGGGCGAGCGCCTCCCAGCGATAGCGCTCGTAGACCGACCGGCGCCCCTCGGCCGCGAGCCGCGCGCCCTCGGCGGGGGACTCGATCAGCGCGCCGATCGCGTCGAGCAGCGACGGCACGTCGTCCGCGAGCCGCAGCTCGTGCCCGTCGCGCAGCCCGAGGCCCTGGGCGCCGATCGAGGTGCTGGCCACCGGCGTGCCCATGGCGAGCGCCTCGACGATCTTCAGCCGCGTGCCGCCGCCGATGCGCAGCGGCACGACCATCTGCCCGCAGCGCGCGAGGTAGGGCCGCACGTCGTCCACGCGGCCGGTCACCAGCACGTCGTCGGCGGCGAGCGCCTGCACGTCGGGCGACGGGTTGCCGCCGACGATCTCGAACACCACCCCGGGGTGCCGGCGGCGCAGCTCGGGCATGCACTGCGCCACGAAGCGCTGGGTCGCGTCGATGTTGGGGCCGTAGTTCATGCTCCCGAGGAAGAGCAGGCGCAGCGGGTCGCGCGCCGGCGCCGGCTCGGGCGGCTGGAAGAAGTCGGGGTCGAAGCCGCTGGGCACGGCCCGGATGTCGAGGCTCCCGTAGCGCGCGCGCAGGATGTCGGCGTCGCCCTCGCTGCAGGTCAGGTGGTGCCGGTGGCGGCGCGCCGACTCGGCCTCTAGCCGGTTCAGCTTCCAGAGGTCGAAGTAGCGGTGCGGTCCGCGGTTGGAGTTGAGCGTGTCGTACAGCACCGTATCGAGCTTGTGGTGGTGCTGCACGACCGGCACCGCCCGCGCGCCGGGCGGCACGACGCGCGCCAGCAGCAGCTCGTCGAGGTGGACCAGGTCGTAGCCGCCCTCGGCGACCTCGTGCTGTACGGCGGACTGGAGCGCGGGCGAGTGGAACCAGCGCTCCAGCTTGGGCCGCGACCAGCGGATCCACGAGCCCGGACGCTGGCGGTCGAAGAGCTTGAACGAACCGCACCACGGGTCGAGGGCCGCGCTGGCCTCTTCGGTCAGGCCCGGCTCGCGGATCGACCGCAGGTGCACCTCGGCGTGCGGTGCGACCGAGCGGATCAGGTTGAAGGTGCGGATCTTGCCGCCGTTGACGAGCGGCCACGGCACGAACGGGCAGACGAAGAGGACCTTCACGCGGGCGCCTCCGCCGCGCGCGGGCTCGCGGCGTTGGACGTGCGCAGCACCCAGCCCTCCGGCTCGTCGATGAACAGCGTGCATCGGCCGGTGTCGACGCGGAACGCGAACGAGCGCGCCGGGTCGAGCCCGAGCATGTGCGTCGCGAGCACGCGGATCACGTTGTAGTGCGTGGCGAGGACGACGGTGCGCGGTGCGTCGCCGAATCCGTCGGATTCGCGGGCCGCCGACGCGGCGCGCTCGACGGCGGGCCAGGCGCGGGCCAGGATCTCCTCGTCGCACTCGCCGCCGTGACCGCGGTAGCCCCAGGGGTCGGCGTAGAAGGCCCGGACACCCTCGGGGTCGTCGCGCTCCAGCTCGGCGGTGACGCGGCCCTGCCAGTCGCCGCGGAAGATCTCGCGCAGCCCGTCGAAGGTCTCCAGCGGAGCGCCGGCGGCGCGCGCCACCTCGGCGCCGAGCCGGTGTGCCCGCGCCAGCGGCGAGGCGAGGACGCGCTCGACCGAGGCTCCCTCGAAGGCGCGCCCGACCGCGAGCGTGGTCTCCTCGCCCTCGGCCGACAGCGGCACGTCCAGATCGCCGTAGGCCCGGCCTTGCCAGGCGGGATCGACCTCGGCGTGCCGCAGCAGCCAGAGCCGGGTTCCGCCGCGGAACCCGGGGTGCCTGGAGGGGGGGGGCATGAGCGCGACATCCTATCGGCGGCCGCCGGCTCCGAAAACCGCTCGCGGCGGGGTGGCTGGTGCCTTTGCACCCGCCGCGAGCCGTCGTACATTGCTGGGCCACCAACTCCTGCCCGGCTTCGTCCCATGCCCAAGATCACCTTCCAAGCGAGCGGCCAGACCTACGAGGTGCCCGAGGGGACCTCGTTCCTCGACTTCTGCCAGGACAACGACACCCCTCAGGACTTCGGCTGCACGGTCGGCAGCTGCGGCACCTGCGCGGTCGTCCTGGAGGAGGGCAAGGAGAACGTGTCGCCCTCGACCGACGAGGAGATGGAGACCGTGGAGATGTGCACCGACGAGGACGCGCGCCTCGGCTGCCAGTTCAGCGTGAACGGGGACATCGTCGTCCGCGGGGTCGGCTAGGCGCGCCGCCCCATGGACCAGGACCCGGTTTCACCCGTCGCTTTCACCGGCGCCCCCGGCGCCTATAGCCAGGAGGCGGCGCTCCGCTTCTTCGGCTCAAGCTACCCGACGCTGACGTGCTCGTCGGTGTCGGACGCGGTCGCCGCCCTGACCGGCAAGCGCGCGGTGCACGCCGTGCTGCCGGTCGAGAACTCGATCACCGGCGCCTTCGCCGGCGTGCCCGAGGCCATCGGCACCAGCGAGGTGCACGTCCTAGGCGAGGTGGTGCTGCCGATCCGCCACTGCCTGCTGGGCGCCCCCGGAGCGCGGCTGGACGACATCGCCGTCGTGCGCTCGCATCCGACCGCGCTGGCCCAGTGCCGCGACTGGTTGGCGCGGTGGGGGGTGGCGACGCGCGTCTCCGCCGACACCGCCGAGGCCGCGCGCGAGCTCGCCGCTTCGCGCGACGCCGCGCTCGGAGTGATCGGCAGCGCCTCGCTGGCGTCGATGTACGGGCTGGAGACCCTGGCGGAGGGCGTCTCCGACCACGCCGACAACCGGACGCGCTTCTACGTGCTCGGCGACGGCGTCGACGCCGTGGAGGCCGACGCGCCGACGCGCTGTGCGTTCCTCATCGGCCCGGTCGACACGCCGCGCACGCTGAAGACGCTGCGCATCCAGCTGGAGAGCCGCGGCGCGACGCGGACGCGCGCGCCGTTCCTGGGCTCCGAGGACGGCCGGCTGGCGGTCGTGGAGTTCGACCACCCGAGCGGGGGCGGCGCCGGCATGGTGGCCGCGGTCTGCGCGGACCACCGCTACCGCTACCTCGGCTCGTGGGAGCCGGCCGCGTCGGGGCTGCCCGCCGCGCCGCCCGGCGGCGGCGCCTAGTCAGGCGGGCGGCGCGAGCGCGCGGCCGATGTCGAGGAGCAGGTTCTCCTCGTCGGCGCTGAAGTCGCGCTCCGCGTGGTTCGCCACGCCGAGCGCGCCGATCGGCGTGTCGCCGCGCAGCACGGGGACGCAGATCGCGCCCTCCAGCCCGGTGGCCTTGGCGCCGGGGCGCACGTCGCCGGTGTCGTCCGTCTGGATGTTGCACGCGGTCACCGGCGCGGCGCGTTCGACCGCGAGCCCCGCCATGCCCTTGCCGACCGGGATCGTGCGGATCACCGCCTGCACCGGCTCGGGGATGCCGCCGCCCGTGGCCGTGAGGTGGAGCGCGCCATCCTCGCCGAGCAGGTGCAGGGTGCCGGTGTCGGCGCTGAGGGTCTGGATGGCGAGCTCGAGGGCTCGCGTGAGGTCGCCCGCCCGAGCGGCGGTCTCGACCTCGTCGAGGATTGCACGCGGTTCCATGCGCCGGATTGTAGCGTCGGGGTGCCCGACGGATGGCGCCTAGGCGCGGGAGCCCGCTTTCGCGTATCGTCTGCCCCCCGATGAGCGAAGCGGAGCTTCCCCCGCCCGTGCCGCTGCTGGAGGTCGAGGACCTCTGCAAGCGCTACGAGGACACCCAGGCCCTCGACCACCTGTCCGTGCGCGTTCAGGAGGGCGAGATCCTCGGGCTGGTCGGCCCCAACGGCGCCGGCAAGACCACGGCGCTGCGCACCATCGCCGGCGTGCTGCCCGTGCAGGAGGGCACGGTCCGCATCTGCGGCCACGACGTCCGGCGCGAGGAGGAGGCCGCGAAGCGGGTGCTCGCCTGGGTGCCCGACGACCCGCAGCCCTTCGACACGCTCACCGTCGAGGAGCACCTCGAGTTCACCGCCGCGCTCTACGGCGTGCGCGAATGGCGCCCGCGCGCCGACGAGCTGATCGAGCGCTTCGAGCTGTCCGAGAAGCGCCGCGCGCTGGGCGGCGAGCTGTCGCGCGGGATGCGGCAGAAGCTGGCCTTCTGCTGCGCGTGGCTGCCGCGGCCGCGCGTCGTGCTGCTGGACGAGCCGCTGTCGGGGCTCGATCCGCGCGGCATCAAGTCGGCGCGGCTCGCGATCCGCGAGCTGACCGCCGAGGGCACTGCGGTCGTGCTCTCCTCGCACCTGCTCGAGCTGATCCAGGCGCTGGCGAGCCGCATCCTGATCCTGGATGGCGGGCGGCGGGTGTTCGTCGGAACGCTCGACGAGGCGCGCGCGACGCTGGCGCCGGTCGAGGGCTCGTCGCTCGAGGAGATCTTCTTCGCGGCGACCGGAGGCGAGGACGCCACGTGAGCGCGGGCGGGCGCTCAGCGCTCCGACTGTTGATGCGGCTCAAGCTGCGCGGGATCGTCCGCAAGCAGCTGCGCCGCCTGAAGACGCCGTCGGGGCTGGTGCTGACGCTGGTCGGCGGCTCGCTGTTCGCGCTCTGGATCGGAAGCCTGCTGCTGAACTGGATCCTGGGCTCGTCCGAGCCGTCGGATCCGGAGGTCGTGCGCCCCTTCGTCCGCCTCGGCGCGCTGATGATGACGACGCTCACGCTGTCGTCCTCGCTGGCGCACCGGGGGCTCTTCGTCCCGCGTGAGGAGATCGAGCGGCTGTTCAGCGCGCCGCTCTCGCGCAGCGACCTGATCCGCTACCGGCTGGCGGTGAACCTCGGCCGCGGGGCCTTCGGCGGGATCGTGCTCGGCCTGGTGGTGATCCGCCACCTGCCCAACCCGCTGTTCGGCTTCCTCGCGACCTTCGTCGCCTTGGAGACGCTGCCGGTCATCGGGCAGATGGCGGCGATCCTGAGCGGTGCGCTCGAGCGCCGCGCCTACGGGCGCCTCAAGGGTCTGCAGGCGGCCTCGATCCCGCTGGCGATCCTGATCGGCGGCGGCGTCTTCCTGCTGGCGGTGGGGGGCGACGGCGCCTTCGGCGACACGGTGCGCTCGTTCACCGGCGAGGGCGGCCTCACCGCCCTGACCCAGCATCCGCTCGTGCGCGCGATCACGCTCCCGTTCGCGCCGTGGGCCAACGCGGCGACCGCCACGAGCGCGTCGGACTTCCTGCTGTGGATGGGCGTGAGCCTCGGCATCTGGTTCACGCTGTTCGAGCTCGCGGCGCGCCTGCCGGTCGACTTCCGCGAGCTGTCTCTGGAGACCGCCGCGAACGTCGCCGAGCGCATCCGCCGCGCGCGGCGGACCGGCGGGGGCGCTGCGGCCAGCAAGGTGACCAAAAGCGTCGTCGGGCTCCGCATCCCGTGGCTCCTCGGCCGCACCCCCATGGGGGCGGTCGCCTGGCGCAAGTGCGGGGCCATCGTCCGCAAGGCGCGCGGGACCCTGCTGGTCACGCTCGTGGTACTCGCCTTCGTGACCTTCATCGGCAACGCGGCCTTCGCCGACGGTCACGACGACGAGGAGCGCATGTTCGGTGCGGTCGTCGTCGCGATGCTGAGCCTGTTCTACCTCGCCGGCGGCCTGCGCTTCGACTTCCGTGACGAGCTCGACCGCATGGAGGCGATCAAGGCCTGGCCGCTCTCGCCGGCGCGTCTCTTCGTCGCGATGTTGCTGCCCGAGGTGGCGCTGGTGTCGGTGCTGGCGGCGGTGCCGGTCTTCGCCTCCGCGCTCCTGTCGAACGGCGTGGAGTGGTTCGTGGTGGCGCTGCTCCTGACGCTCCCGCTGCTGGCCTTCGCGTGGGTGTCGCTGGACAACGCGGTCTTCCTGCTGATGCCGGTGCGCATGGTGCCGGGGCAGGAGGGCGCGCTGCAGAACGCGGGGCGCAGCATCCTGCTCTTCTTCCTGCGCGGGATCCTGATCACGACCGTCGGCGGGTGCGCCTTCGTCGGCGGCTTCCTCGTCCACCGCCTCGTGCTGGAGCTTTGGGGCGGCGAGCGCCAGGCGCTCGTCGCCGGCGCCGCGGTCGGCTGGCTGGTGCTTTTGGCGGCCGACTTCCTGCTCGTCCTCTTCGGCGCCTGGACGTTCCGGCGCTTCGACGTGGCGCGCGACCGCGGTTAGGCTGCTGGCGATGGGCGAGCCTCCCAGCGATCCCCGGGTTCCGCCCGGCCAGGGCGCGACGCCGGCCTGGCCGGTCGTGCACGTGGGCGAGGTGCCGGCGTTCGAGGTCGGCCGCTGGAGCCTGCGCGTGCACGGGGCGGTCGAGCGCGAGCTGGAGCTCTCCTGGGGCGAGCTGCGGGCCTTCGAGCGCACGTCGCGCCGCGCCGACTTCCACTGCGTGACCGGCTGGTCGCGCCTGGACGTCCTGTGGGAGGGCGTCGCGCTGCGGGCGGTGCTGGCGCGCGCCGGCGTGCAGGCAGGTGCGCTCTTCGTGCGCTTCGCCGACGGCGGCTTCTACGACACGACCGTGCCGCTGGCGCACGCGCTCGACGACGAGGCGCTCC
The DNA here is from genome assembly GCA_039029355.1 of Planctomycetota bacterium. Classification (GTDB taxonomy): domain Bacteria; phylum Planctomycetota; class UBA1135; order UBA1135; genus JBCCGI01. The sequence goes on along the minus strand of JBCCGI010000092.1, from coordinate 15,627 downwards.
TGGCCGACCGCGAGGCCGGCGACGCGCTTCCTCCCGAGCACGGCGGACCGCTGCGCGCGGTCGTGCCGAGCCTGTACGGCTGGAAGTCGTGCAAGTGGCTGCGCGAGATCGAGCTCCTCGAGGCCGAGCGGCTGGGCTACTGGGAGGTCCGCGGCTACCACAACGGCGCCGATCCCTGGCGCGAAGAGCGGCTCGTCTAGCGCTCGATCGGCCGCTCGAGCACGGCCATCCAGTGCGGCTCCAGCCGCCGCCGCGTGGCCTCGTTCGCGTAGCCGGAGAAGTGCACCGGCGTCTCGGTGTCGATCGGGAAGTCGAGCTCGCCGCCGTCGGCTCCCAGCACGACCGCGCCGGCCGCCTGGGCGCACACGATGGCGCCGGCGACGTCGTAGGGCTTCGAGGTCACGGTCGGCTCGCCCAGCCGCTGGGCGACGAGCGCGCGCGCGTCGAAGACGGCGCGGTAGGTGCCGAGCGACAGGAGCGCGAGCTGGCCGGCGTTCGAGATGTACTGGTCGTCGTAGACGCTGCGCAGGTCGGCGTCCTCGTGGCGCTCCAGGCGCTCGAAGAAGGCGGCCTCGAGGCGCGCGAGGGCGGGGCGGTGCTCCGGCCGGTAGCGGAAAAACGGCAGGTAGCCGTGGTCGGGCCGGTCGTCGTCGTCGGCGGTGAGCTCGTTCTCCAGCTGCGCCTCGCCGGTGGCGAGGGAGCGCTCGGCGTAGGCGCAGGGGCCGCCGCGCTCGGCGTGGAAGACGCGGTAGATTGCGGCGAGCCGGGTGGGGAGCTCGGCGACGATCCCGGCCGAGACGTCGCGCTGGCGCGGCGCGCCGTCGCCGGGGGGCGCGAAGCTGACCACGGTCCAGGCGGAGCGCAGCTCGGCCATCAGGTTGCGCGTGCCGTCGATGGGGTCGAAGGCGATCCGGGGGCCGCCGTGGGCGAAGGTGTCGAGCTCGCGCACGCCGCCTCCCGCCGCGGGGCCCTGGTGGCGCCAGCCGCGGTCCTCGGTCAGGACCGACAACGGCCCTTCGGCGGCGCGGGCGGCGAGCCAGCGGTCGATGCAGTGCTCGCTGGGCTCGTCGAGCCCGAAGGTGACGTCACCGGCTCCGACCGCAGCCGGCCGAGCCAGGCGCTCGGCCGTTCCGGCCGCGCGCGCCTCGCGGGTCGCATTCAGCGTGGCGGCGCGTATATCGTCGCAGAGCGCCTCGAGCGGGGCTCTCCACGTGCTCCAGGACCCGTCCACGGGCGGCATTGTAGGTCCTGGGGTTGTACGCCCTCCCCGGAATCCTAGACTGCTGCCCCGAATTCCCGCCGCACGAAGGTCCCATGAGCGAAGTTCGCGACGTCATCATCATCGGCTCCGGCCCCGCCGGCTACACCGCAGCGCTGTACACGGCGCGCGCCAACCTCAACCCCCTGGTCATCGAAGGGATGCAGCCGGGCGGTCAGCTCACCATCACGAGCGACGTCGAGAACTACCCGGGCTATCCCGAGGGCGTGCTCGGTCCGAAGATGATGGAGGACTTCCGCACCCAGGCGGAGCGCTTCGGCACCGAGATCCAGTTCGGCCGCGTCACCGAGGTCGACTTCTCGCAGCGCCCGTTCACGATCAAGACCGAGTTCGACACGTTCCAGGCCAAGTCCGTGATCGTGTGCACCGGCGCCAGCGCGCGCCTTCTGGGCCTCGAGCGCGAGTCGAAGCTGATGGCGAGCGGCGGCGGCGTGTCCGCCTGCGCCACCTGCGACGGCGCGTTCTTCCCGGACAAGGAGCTGATCGTCGTCGGCGGCGGCGACACCGCCATGGAGGAGGCAGGCTACCTGACGCGCTACGCCTCCAAGGTGACCGTGATCCACCGCCGCAGCGAGTTCCGCGCCTCGAAGATCATGTTCGAGCGCGTGGCCAAGAACCCCAAGATCGAGCTCCTCACGCCCAAGACGGTCGAGGACATCCTCGTCGGTGACGACGAGAAGATCCGCGGCGTCGTGCTGAAGGACTCCGAGAACGGCGAGACGTCCGAGCTCGCCTGCGAGGGCATGTTCGTCGCCATCGGCCACGTGCCGAACTCCGAGCTCTTCCAGGACAAGCTCGACCTCGACGACTCGGGCTACATCTTGGTGCAGAACGGCACGTACACCTCGGTCGAGGGCGTCTTCGCGGCCGGCGACATCAGCGACAAGAAGTACCGCCAGGCGATCACCGCCGCGGGCATGGGCTGCATGGCGGCGATCGACGCCGAGCGCTGGCTCGAAGCGCAGCACGGCTAGAAACAGGCGAAGGCCGGCGGAGCAGCGCTCCGCCGGCCTTCTTTCGTACCCAGATCTTCCGCGGTCCTAGAGCAGGTTCGCGGTCGGGTTCCACAGCGTGCGCTTCAGCTGCACCTGCAGCGGGTTCTTCACGTTCAGCATCTCCTTGACGCGCTGGTCGTAGTTCAGCTGGAGGCCGATCGCGAAGTCCGAGAGCGGGCTCGTGTTGCCCGAGAGGCCGAAGGGGTCCTCGTAGCCGGGCACGAGCAGCCCCAGGTCGGATGCGACGAGCGAGCCGTTCACGGTCATCCGCCCGAGCATCGGCGTGATGCGGCTCACGATGCCGAAGATCGAGTTGTTGGTGTAGACCAGCCCGTCGACCGCCATCGGCTCGCCGAAGGGGCGGGTGTCCTCGAAGTACTCGATCGAGACCTTGTACAGGTCGTCCGGGATCCAGGCGTCCGTCGGGGTCACCTGCTTGAGCACCGCGGCGGGATCGCCGACCGGGAAGAGCACCGGATCGCTCGGGTCGTCCGGGTCCGCGAGCGTCAGCAGTGAGGTGTCCCAGTAGACCGGGACCTCGGCGTCGCCGACCCAGGTGCCGGTGAGCTCGTCGAAGTAGATGTTGCCGCGGTTGTAGATCGGAACCGTGTCGCCCTCGCCGAAGTGGTAGTAGCGCGGGACGTAGTTCGGCTCGTAGTCCGGGTTCGGCACCCAGGTGACCGGGTAGCCGGTCATCGGGTTCAGCAGCACCGGGTCGTCGGCGTCGTCGGCCTCGCCGGCGGCGTTCGGCAGGTACTCCTGCGTCTTGGCCCACTCGGCGCGGTTGAAGAGCGACATCTCGGCCAGGGCGAAGTTCCAGTCGTCCGTCTCGTCGCCGGAGACGATGTCGTACTTCTCGGGGTCGACCTTGCTCAGGTCCGGCTGGAGGCGCGACGGCGAGAGGTAGTCGCCGATCAGCACGTTGCCTCCCGCGGCCAGGCCGACGGCGTTCTTGGTGCCGTCCTGCGCGACGCCGAAGGTACGCGGCCCGGACGGGCTGCCCTCGGGGTCGGACTCGAGGTAGGCGCTGCCGTCGAGGTACTGGAGGTCCGTCGGCACGTAGATGTTGCCGCGCACGACCAGGTTGCCCTCGCCCTTGATGTAGCCGTTGATGATGAGGTCACCGTCGATCGCGACGGTGCCGTCGATGGTGATCGGGTTGTCCTCGGTGCCGGTCAGGATCAGGTTGCCCCCGACGGTTTGCTGGACGCTGTCCTGGTTGCCGACGAAGACCGCCGCCGCGTACTCGGCGACGTCGTCGATCTTCTCGCCGTCGGGTACAAGCCCGATGATTCCGGCCGTGATCGCGCCCTCGGCGGTCTCCGAGACGAGGTCGAACTCCAGGTCGTCGACGAGCTTGTTGCCCTTCGCCGCGGGGTCTGGCAGCCCGGTCATCGGGTCGATGCCGCCGTCGTCCGGGATGGGGGAGGGGAAGCTCGTGGGCATCGCGCCGTCCACCATGTCCGCGTAGACCTCGGGATAGTCGAGGTACAGGTTCTCCATCGGCGCCGGCGGGCTGCCGGCGGGCGAGAACGGCGTGGTGACGAGCTCGCCGAAGGCGTCCTCGATCAGCTTGCCGTTGGTCGTGTCGAAGTCGTAGCCCTGGAAGGCGAGGTCGGAGAAGCTGCCCAGCGGGTGCCCGTCCTGATCGGTCACGTCGCCGCGCACGTAGAGCGTGCCGGCGATGAACGAGTCGGAGTCGAAGTCCGAGATCGGGCCCGCCGCGCCCGACATGTGGCGCAGCATCACGGTCTCGAGCGCGCCGACGCGCACGCGGTCGAAGGAGTCGTAAGAGTCCGAATCCGCGTTGTAGAAGCGCTCGACCGAGTCGATGTTCGTGTGGCAGAAGATGCAGTTGACGTTGTTCGCCAGCACCGCGAAGTCAAAGCCGTCGAAGTCCTCGGGCTCGACGGTGTAGACCTGCTGCACCGCGCGGTTGAGGACGGGGTTCACCAGTCCCTTGCCGCGGTTGGTCGACGCCGAGACCGTCAGATAGAGCTGCGTCGCATCGCCGTCGTCGCGGCGCACGATCTGCAGCGCATCGATGGTGACGGCCTGAAAGAGCGACTCGCCGTCGTCCACCGGCAGGCCGACGAGCGGAAGCAGGCTGAAGCCCTCCTCCGGTCCCGGTGCGCCGCCCGGCCCGCTGTCGGCGATGCCGAGCGAGTTCAGATACGTGCGAAACGTGTCGATCGAGCCCGCGACGCCGGCCTGGGCCGGGTCGGCCAGATAGCCGGACCACAGCGCCTCGGTGCCCAGCATGGCGACGCTTTCCACCGAGCTGGCCAGCCGGTAGTCGTCCGCCATGTGGTTGGCCGAGCGCTTGGTGCTCAACACCGACGTCAAGAGGGCGAGCGCGAAGATGCCCATCCCGGAGACCGCCAGGAGCGTGGGGATCATCGCGACCCCGCGTCGCTCCTGCGACTGTCTCCGTGCCTTCCCTTGGATCATGGTTCCCTGTCCTTTTCTCCCTGGTTGCGCCCGCCTTGGCGGGCGCGAATGCTTCCCTAAAGCTCCGGCTCGTTCCGTAGGAACATGACCGACTCCATCTGCCGCAAGATCGGGACGTTGGCAATCGACGTCCCGAGGAGGAAGAGCCGCACATGGAGCTCGTTCGACGACCGGTCCCAAAGGAAGATCGGGTCGTCGAACTGGTCGTTGTCGAGGTCGCCGCCGTGGTTGCAGCGCTCCTGGATGACGTTCGTCGGGCCGAGGCCGATGTCGCGGGGCGCGACGTTCGGGTCGGAGGTGTCCCAGGTCACCTTCCGGATCTGCCCGATGTCGAAGATGTCGTCGGTGTCGCCATCGCCGTTGATGTCGTCGCCGTGGATGATCTCGCTGAACTGCTCGCGAGCGCGGAAGTAGACCGCGTTCCAGCCGTCGAGCGTCGGGCCCACGCCGGGCACTTCAGCGCCCCACTGGAGCTCGTCTCCGTCGAGGAAGTCCAGCCCGCCTCCGGGGTCGACCGGCACGCGGTAGCTGAAGCCCGTGCCGTCGCCGCGGAAGTAGACCGGGCCGCCGGCCTCCATCGAGATGCCGTCGTAGTCGTCGGGGTCCGGCGCCGGATCCTGCTGCTCGAGCGGCTCGGCGAGACCGGCCCAGATGACCTCGGCCTGCACGTCGTGGGCGACGTCGACGCTGCACTGCTGGCCGCGCGTCAGGTTGGCGAGGAGGACCTGCGTCGCCTCCAGGCCGTTGTAGGAGACGCGCTCCTCGTCGTCGTTGCCGCGGTCGATGACGAGCGAGCCCTGCGGCGGGAAGCCCAGGGTCGAGTCGAGCTGCAGCGTCTCGGCGCTGGCGGCGAGGCCGAGCGGCGCGACGGCGACGGGGTTCTCGCCGAAGGCGTTCGCGACCTCCTGCTCGAGCTCGAACAGCATGTTCTGAGCCATGAGCTCGACGCGCGAGATGTGGAGCGCGCTACGCGACAGACGCCGGTCGTGCTCGATCAAGGTGATCGAAGCCATGAAGACGACGACGAACAGCGTCGACGCTAGGAGGACCTCGAGAAGCGAATAGCCTGCCGTGGGGGACACGCGGAGCAATCGCTGAGTCTTCATCAGTATCCCATCGTGAAGAAGCCGTGGGTCAGTTGCTGGATACCGGCCTGACCCCGCCAGGTGATGCGGATGACGACCGGTAGGAGCCGGGCGTCGTTGGTTACGTCTGCGTCGTTCGCGTCGCCGTCGCCGTTGAGGTCGCGGGGCATGCCCAGCTCGATGCCGAGGTCGGCGTCCGTGAGCCGCTCGTCGGTCACGAAGATGATCTGGCCGGGAAGCTCCTGATCCTCGCTCGGGGAATTGAGGATCGAGGCGTCGAAGGTGTCTCCGAAGGTCCCGCCCGGCGAGAAGACGTCGAGCAGCTCCTCCGACCACGTGGCCGGCGATTCGCTGAAGCGATACGACTGGGCGTGGATGCGCTCGGCGATCGAACGCGCCGCGTTCTGCGCCACGATCCGCTCACGGTTCTGCTTCCGCAGGTGGTGCATGCGCATCGTCGCGGAGGCGGCGCTCACCAAGCCGATCATCAGGATCGACATGGCGATGGCGAGTTCGATCATGGTGAACCCGCCGCAGCGCCCCCTGCCCCTTTTCAGGACCGAAGGTCTCTTTCCCATAAGTTCTTCCCTCTCCCGGCCTCCCAGCCGGGCTTCAACCGTGGAGGTCTGTCGGAGCGCTCATGCGCGGATCTTGACGGAACCCCAAGTTTCCGGTTCTCGCGGTGGTCGTCGCTCCTCGCGGAAGGTCAGAATCTCCCGCATGCCGAGAGCCAAGAAGGACCTGCGCGGCCGCCACGTCGTCGTCACCGGAGCCGGAACCGGCATCGGTCGAGCCATCGCGCTGCGGCTCGCGGAGCGCGGCGCGCGGCTGGCGCTCCTGGCGCGTCGCCGCAAGCCGCTCGCCGAGACCGCGGCGTTGGCCGAGGAGGCCGGCGCCGAAGCGACCTTCGTTCGATCGGTCGACGTGCGCGACAGACAGAAGGTCGATCGCGGCTTCGCGGCGGCGGCGAAGGAGCTCGGCCCGGTTTGGGCGCTGGTCGCGAACAGCGGGGTGGGCGGCCCGAACGGGCCCGCCAGCGGCGAGCGCGCCGCCGACGACCGCTTCGACGATCTGGTCGCGACCAACCTGAACGGCACTTATTTCTGCATGCGCGCGGCCGAGCGCCACCTGGCGGAGGGGCCGGACGAGCGCCACCTTGTGGCCGTCTCCTCGATCCTCGCGCGCATCGGCGTCCCCGGCTACAGCGGCTACTGCGCGTCGAAGGCCGCGCTCCTCGGCCTGAGCCGTGCCCTGGCCGCCGAGCTGGCGCCGGGCGGGGTGCAGGTGAACGCGGTGTGCCCCGGGTGGGTCGACACCGAGATGGCCTGGGAGGGCATCGACGGCATGGCTCAGGGGCTCGGGGTTTCCCGCGACGAGGCCTTCGCGATGGCCATGTCCGACGTGCCGATGGGGCGCATGGGCAAGCCCGAGGACGTCGCGGGTCTGGTCTCCTGGCTGCTCTCGCGCGACGCGCGCGGGGTCACCGGGCAGGGGCTCGACATGAACAACGGCGCGTACATGTCCTAGGCCGTCCGCGCCGCCGGGGTCACCCGCGGGCGCGGCCGGAGGTAGGATAGAAAGGGTCCTCCCCCCACAACCCATGAGAATCGTCTTGGTCTCGCACGGCTTCCCTCCCCTGGAGCGGACCGGGGTGGAGAACTACACCGCATCCCTCGCCGCCGAGCTGGCCCGGCAGGGGCACGGCGTCGAGGTCTTCACGCCGCGCGTGCGCGAGGATCTGCCGCAGCTCTCCCTGCGGCGCGAGGAGCGCGACGGCTACGGCGTCAACTGGATCAGCACGAATCAGCCGCCGCGCGACCCCTCCGAGGCGCTCGACCTGCCCGGGGTCGCGCAGCGCTTCGGCGAGCTGCTCGACCGCGAGCGCCCGGACGTCGTGCACTTCCAGCACTTCGTGAAGCTCGGCGTCGGGATGGTGTTCGAGGCGCGCAAGCGCAGCGTGCCCACCGCCTACACCGCGCACGACTACTACGCGGTGTGTCACCGCTACACGCTGCTGCGGCCGGATCTCTCGCGCTGTGAGCTCGTCGGCGACTCGATGGCCTGCGCGCGCTGTGACCTGGGGCTCGCGTTCCTCAACCAGCAGGAGGGGCTGGGCGACTACCAGATGGGCGTGCTGCCCGAACAGCTGTCCGAGGAGCAGCGCGACGCGCTGGGCGAGCTCCTCGACGACGGCGAGCCGGTGGCGGCGGGGATGAGCTACGAGGACCTCGACGCCGCCTTCGACGAGCGTCAGGTGCTCGACGGCCGGCGCGCCGAGGCGTACACCGCGCTCGACCGCATCCTCGCGCCGACCGAGTTCCTGGCTGCACAGCTGCGGCAGGGCGGGGTCGATCCGGACAGCATCGCCGTGCTGCCCTACGGGATCGACACCGACGCCGTGCGCGACGTCGAGCCGATTCTAGCGGGCGAACGCCTGCGCTTCGGCTTCCTGAGCGGCATGTCCAAGCACAAGGGCGCGCACGTGCTGATCGAGGCCTTCGGGCGGCTGCAGGAGCCCGCCGAGCTGGTGCTCTTCGGCGGCTCGACCGACGCCGTCCACGTCGAGCGCATGCGCGAGCAGGCGAGCGAGGTCGGCGCCGTCTGGGGCGGCGCCTTCGACCGCGAGGACCTGCCGCGCAACCTGTCCGCGGTCGACGTCGTGGTTGTGCCGTCGATCTGGTACGAGAACCAGCCGATCGTGATCCTCGAGGCCCTCGCCGCCGGCCGGCCGGTGGTCGTGCCGCGCGTCGGCACCTTCCCCGAGAACGTGCGCGACGGCGTCGACGGACTGCTGTACGAGCCGGACGATCCCGCGTCGCTCGCGGCCGCGCTGACGCGGCTCGTGCGCGAGGATGGGCTGGTGGAGAAGCTCGCCGAGGGCGTGCGCGCCCGGACCGTGCCGGACGTCGCGACGCAGGTCGGCCAGCTGCTCGAGATCTACACCGAGCTGTGCACGGCCCGCGAACAGGCCGCGGACGACGACCTGGTGCCCTCGATGCGCTCCTTCGTCGCGCGCTACCGCGAGCACCGCGAGCGCCCCACGCGCGAGCTCTTCGCGCGCGCCCTGCGCGGGCTCGGCGCGCTGCGCGAGGGGCTGGGGGACGCCGCTCCGGCGCTGTCCGGCGAGGAGCTGCTCCTCGCCGCCCTGGGCTCGGGCTCCAAGGTCCAGGAGGACCTGCGCGACCAGCGCCGCGAGACCCAGTGGATGCAGGACACCCTGTCCGCCGAGGAGCAGGAGGTGGGCTGGATGCGCGGCGTGCTCGAAGAGCGCGAGATCGCGATCGGCGCGCTCTCCGAGGAACGCGACTGGCTCAAGGGCATCGTCGAGGGCCAGGAGACCGAGCTGTCCTGGCTGCGCGAGCTGAAGGAGAGCCTCGAGGCCGACGTGCAGCTCCTGCGCTCCGAGCTCGACCACATCGCCGGCGTCGGCGCGATGCTCGGCGAGCACCTGCGCAATACGGCCGAGCTGGGGCTGTCCGCGCTCGAGGCGCAGCAGCACGTGCTGGGCGAGGAGGTGAAGCCCCTGCTCGACGTGCTGCAGCGCGTCGTCGGCGGCGAGATCGAGGCCAAGGAGAAGGGCATGCAGGACACCCAGGTGCTGAACGCGCTCGTGGGCGGCGTGCGGCTCGGCGTGCTGCGCCTGCAGGCGATCGAATCGGAGCTCGCCTGGCGCCGCGAGCAGATGGGCGCCGCCGAGGCCGAGGCGGGGCGCGCACCCGCGCGCATCGTGCTCAAGCGCACCGGCCTGGGGCGGCGCGTGCGGTCCTGGAACGGCTCGCCGTGGCCCGGCCGGGAGCACGCGGAATGACGCGCCCGGTGTCGATCGTGATCCCCGCGCTGGGGGACACCGAGCTGCTCTCTCAGGCCCTCGTGCCGCTTGTCGCGGAGGTCGAGGCGCGCGCTCTGTCCGACGAGATCATCGTCGTCGACGATACCGGCGAGGACGCGCTCGCCGCCTGGCTCGAAGAGCGCTTCCCGACCGTGCGTTGCGTCGTCCGAGAGGCGAACGGTGGCTTCGCGAAGGCCTTCCGGAGCGGCGTCGAGGCGGCGCGCTCAGAGCTCGTCTTCTCGATGAACTCCGACGTCGTGATCCGGCCCGGGTTCCTCGACCCGCTGGTGGCCTGCCTCGAGGATGCGCAGGTCTTCGCGGTCGTGCCGCGCGTGCTGCTGGACGGCGACGAGGAGCGCGTCGAGTCGCTGACGCATCTGAAGCTGGAGCGCGGCATGGTTGAGGTCGTACAGCCCGGCCTCGAGGGCGACCGCAAGAGCGTCCTGGAGGCGCAGCCGGTGGCCTTCGCCGTCGGAGGGACGTTCCTGTTCCGCCGCGACGAGGTGCTCGGCATGGACGGCTTCGACGCGCTCTTCGAGCCGTTCTACTGGGAGGACGTCGACCTCTCGTGGCGCGCCTGGGCCCAGGGCCGGCGCGTGCTCTACCAGCCCTCGGCCGTCGTCGAGCACCACCACCGCGGGACGATCGGCAAGAGCGGCAAGTCCGCCTGGGTGCGGGCCGCGATCGAGCGCAACCGGCTGCTGTTCCAGTGGAAGCACCTCGACGGCGAGGCCCTGGGCGAGCACCTGTCCGCGCTCCTGCGCTGGATCGTCGACGCCTACCTGGCGGACGAGCGCGAGGAGCTCCTGTGGCTCAACCTCGCCCTGGACGACGCCAAGCGCGCGCTCGACGCACGCGCGGCGCGCGGCGAGCCGGTGGCGGGCTTCGAGGAGCTGCTGGCCGCTACGCGGAGCTGACGGCGACGCTCAGCTCGCGCTCGAGGCCTTCCATGTGGGCCTCGCGCGAGAAGCGCTCGGCCAGGATCTCGGCACCGCGCTCGCCGAGCCGCGCGGCGAGTTCGGCGTCGTTCAGCACGCGGTCGATGGCCGCCGCCATCGCGGCGGTGTCCTTGCGCGGCACCAGCAGCCCGTTCTCGCCGTCGGAGAGCCAGTCGGGGATCCCGCCGACGTCGAAGGCGACCAGCGGCTTGCGGTGGGCCATCGCCTCGAGGCCCACCAGCCCGAAGGGCTCGTCCCACACCGAGGGGCAGACGACGACGTCGGCGCGGGCGTAGAGCGCCTCGATCGCCGGTGAGCCCATCCAGCCGGTGAAGTGCGTGCGGTCGGCGATGCCCTCGAGGGCGGCCTTGGCGCGCAGCCACTCGGCGGCCGGTCCGTCGCCGCAGATCACGGCGCGGCCCTCGGTCGCGACCTGCCGCAGCGCGGTCAGCAGGAAGTCGACACCCTTGTCCGGGAGCGTGAGGCGCGCGGGGGTGAAGATCACCGGCGCGTCGCCGGCCACGAACGCCGCCGTCTCGTCCGGCAGCGGGCCGGGCGGCTGGGCGGCGGTGTTCGAGCGCGTGAAGAGCGGCAGCACCGACGTGCGGTCGGGGCCACAGCCCACGCGCAGGAGCTCGTCGCGCATGTAGCGCGAGTTCGTCAGGATGCGCGCCGCGCGGCGCGTGACGCCGACCTCGCGCCGCTTGCGGCGCACCTCTTTCAGGGGCTCGACCAGGTCCTGGTGCTGCACCTGCTTGAAGCAGACGCACCCGCCGTCGAGCCAATAACGCTTCAGGCACTCCCAGCCCATCGGCTTGCGGCACGTCTCGCCGTCCTCGCGGTACTTGTTCAGCCCGGGGCAGAACAGCACGTGGTCGTGGACGTAGCGCACGAGCGGCAGCGCGTCGATCAGCGCCGACAGGGCGTCGACGTTGTGCAGCGCCGACACGAACACCACGTCCGGCGCGACGGCTGAGACGCGCGCCAGCAGCCCGTCGAGCTCGGCCTGCGGCGACGAACGTCGCGCGAGCTCGGGGGCCTCGAGGACGGGGACGTCAGCGAGGTCTTCGCCCTGGCGCTCGGCGCACAGCACCGTGATGTCGTGCCCGCGCTCCAGCAACGCGGGGATCACGACGGCGGCATAGCGCTCCGTGCCTCCCACCAGTCCCCAGGTGTTCAGCACGAAGAGGATGTGCACCGACTAGCTCCCGATCGTCATGAGGAACTCGGGGTTCACCTTGGTGCGCTTCATCTTCTGGAGCAGCATCTCCATCGCCTCGACCGGGTCGAGCTCGTTGAGCACCTTGCGCAGCATCCAGACGCGCTTCATCTCCTCGGGGGTGAAGAGCAGCTCTTCCTTGCGCGTGCCCGAGCGGTTGATGTCGATCGCCGGGAAGACGCGCCGGTCGGAGAGGCGCCGGTCGAGGACCAGCTCCATGTTGCCGGTGCCCTTGAACTCCTCGAAGATCACCTCGTCCATCTTCGAGCCGGTCTCGATCAGCGCCGTGCCGAGGATGGTCAGCGAGCCGCCGTCCTCGATGTTGCGCGCCGAGCCGAAGAAGCGCTTGGGGAACTGCAGCGCGGTGGCCTCGATGCCGCCCGAGAGGAGCTTGCCGTTCGACGGGGCCTCGTTGTTCGAGGCGCGCGCCAGGCGCGTGATCGAGTCGAGCAGGATCACCACGTCGCGCCCCGCCTCGACCAGGCTGCGGGCCTTCTCGATGACCATGTTCGCGACGCGGATGTGGCGCGACGACGATTCGTCGAAGGTCGAGCTGATCACCTCGCGCTTGCCCTCGGGCAGCGAGCGCTCGAAGTCGGTCACCTCCTCGGGCCGCTCGTCGACCAGCAGGATGATCAGGTGCGCGTCGGGCGCGTTCTGCACCACCGAGTTGGCGATCTGCTGCAGCAGCACGGTCTTGCCGGTGCGCGGCGGCGCGACGATCAGGCCGCGCTGGCCGAGGCCGACCGGCGTGATCAGGTCGGCGATGCGCATCTCCATCGGGTTGTCGCCCGCGCCTTCCAGCATGATGCGCTCCTCGGGGTAGAGCGGCACCAGCTCCTTGAACGGCGTGCGGCCGATCACGTCCTCGGGGGCCTTGCCGTCGACGGACTTGAGCTCGGTCAACGCGAAGTACTTCTCGCCCTCGCGCGGCGCGCGCAGCTCGCCCTCGATCGTCATGCCGGTGCGCAGGCTGAAGCGCTCGATCAAGGACGGCGGGACGAAGACGTCCTCCTCGCTGGGGAGGTAGGAGTTCTTCGGCTGGCGCAGGAAGGCGTGGCCGTCGGCGGTCAGGTCGAGGCAGCCCTCGATCACCACCGGGACGCGCTTGGTCAGCCGCGCGGTGGTGATGGCCCAGACGACCTCGCGCCGCTTGCGGCCTGGGGCGTCGACCTTCTCCTTGGTCGCGACCTCGTGGAGCTCGGACAGGTTCTTCTCCTGGAGCTCGGTGTAGCTGGTCGGCTTCGGCTTGGTCTTGCGGGTTGACTTGGGGAGCGAGGCGAGCAGCTCCTCCAGCTCCTCTTCGTTGAGGTCGCGCGGGAGGGCCTCGACGTCGATGCGCACGTCCTCCTGCACCGCGGTCGCGGTGAAGCCACCGCCGCCGCGGGCGGCCGGCCGCTTGGGCTTGTTGCGCTGCCACTTGCGTTTCTTGTTCGCCATCGAATCGCTAATCCTTCGGGGGGGCGTCCGGCTCCAGGCGGGCGAGGAGGCCGCGTACGGCGTCCTCCAGCTCCTGGGCCGTGCCCTCGTTCGCGAGCACGTGATCCGCGCGTTGCTTTTTCATGGGGAGCGGGAGCTGAGCTGCCTGCCGGCGGGCGAGCTCGCCCGGGGGCCAGCCCCGCTTTTGCGCTGCTCTCCGCTCGCGCTCCTCCTCGTCGGCATCGACGAAGATCAGGGCGTCACAGAGGCCGACGAAGCCGTGTTGTTCGTCGTTCTCGAGGAGCAGGGGCACGTCCAGCACCACCCGGGGGAGGTCCGCGGCCCGTGCCGCCTCGAGGCGCGCGAGGATCATGGCACGGACCCGCGGGTGGGTCCAGCCCTCCAGCGCCCTTCGCGCTTCGGGGTCGGCGAAGACGATGCGGGCGAGGGCGGCCCGGTCGGGCCGTCCGTCGGCCCCCAGCGCGCCCGGGCCGAAGCGCTCGGCCACCAGGGCCGTCACCTCGTCCGAGGCCAGCACCTCGTGCGCCAGGGCGTCGGCATCCAACACCAGGCCGTCCGAACCGGCCAGGAGCCGTGCGGCGAAGGACTTGCCCGAGGCGATGCCGCCCAGGATTCCGAGGACCAAGGTCAAGGTAAGCGCTGGGTGGGGAGGAAACCCGGCCGAGGCTCGGGGATAGGAGGGGTCGACCCGCGACCCGACCGACCTTCCGGCAGCGGAGGGGCCCGGAGCCACAGCCACCCAGGCTAGACACCCTCCAGAGGGGGTCAAGGCTTCGAAATCCCTTGCGGTCCGAGAGCCCGGTGGGGTAAGAAGGCCGCCCTGTGGCCGGGGTCGTGACCATCCAACGCCCCAGAGCCCCTGATGCCTCTGTCCCCCCTAACCCAGATCGAACCCCCTTTCCGCCCCCCGTCGCGCCCGTCGCGACCCATCGCGCCCGGCGCGAAAACCGGGGAGAGGGGCATCCGAGCATCCGCAACGAGGAGAGCCCGAATGCTGCGTTCCAACCGCGGTGCTGCGCGCGTCAGCATCATGTGGATCATCACGGCCGGCGTCCTGTTCCTGGCCGCCGTCGTGTTCGCCTTCGTCGCCTCCAGCGACCTCGCCAAAGAGCGCGAGGCCAAGGACCGCGCCATCCAGGACAAGCTGGACGCCGAGCAGCTCGCGACCACCGCGTCGCAGTACGCTCGCTCCCTGTCCGAGGCGGTCGGCTGGTACGACGCCGATAGCGCCGACCCGCGGGCGGACATCGAAGCTCTTGGGAGCGCCATCGCGGACCTCCGCGACACCTTCCCGGACCTCGCCGCTGAGGACAACGACTTCCAGAAGGTGCTGCCGAAGATCAAGGCGTCGTTCAACGCCAAGAACCGCGAGCTGGCGGACCGCCAGACGCGCATCCAGTCGCTGCAGAGCGAGCTCACCGTCAAGGACGGCACGGTCTCCTCGGTCACCTCCGAGAAGGACGCGCGCATCGCCGCCCTGACCCAGCAGCTCGCCGACGAGACCCAGACCGCGGCGACGCGCAACGAGGAGCTCGAGACGCGCCTCATGGCCGCCGACCAGAAGGCCTCGGACCGCGACCTCGACTTCCGCCGGTCGCAGAACGACATCGCGAACCAGTCGCGCGACTTCGACAAGGAGCGCCTGACCCTGGAGACGCGCATCGGCGAGCTCTCCAGCCAGCTGCGCTTCAAGAAGGACCCCTTCCACCGCTATCCCGACGGCAAGATCCTCAGCGTGTCCGACGCGCTGCCGCTGGGCTGGATCGACATCGGCTCCCAGGACCGCGTCGTGCGCGGCATCCGCTTCCGCGTCGAGGGCGGCACGCCCGGCGAGCGCAAGGTCAAGGGCTGGGCCGAGGTCACGCGCGTCGAGGCCAGCATGGCCGAGGTGCGGATCCTCGACGAGGTCGACGGCTTCGACCCGGTGGTCGCGGGCGACGTGATCCTGAACCCGCTCTTCGACCCCGCGGGCGGCCGCAACGCGATCCTGGTCGGGCGCTTCTCGGGCACCCACACCAAGAAGGAAGTCGCTCAGCTGCTCGAGGCCATGGGCATCCGCGTCCAGGACAAGCTCGACCTGACGACGACCTTCATGATCGTCGGCGCGCCGCTCTACACCGACCCGGACACCGGCGAGCCCCGCGAGGAGCCGCTCGAGCCCTCCGAGCTGCCCGAGTACAAGGACGCCGAGGCGATCGGCGTGCAGGTGGTGCCGCTCTCGGAGATCCGCGAGTTCTTCAAGGTCGACACCGCGGTCTCGCAGGGCTAACGAACCCCACCGACGACCCGCATTCAGCGAGGCCCCGGGCCGCCCGAGCGCGGCCCGGGGCCACGTATCGGTTGGGAGCCCATGGATACGGGCTCCGGCCAGGCGAATATGTTGGGCCAATT
>JBCCGI010000091.1:0-30313 GCA_039029355.1 Planctomycetota bacterium | reverse complement strand
GGGGGGGGGGCGGGGCGGCCGTGCCCGACGCCGCGGCCGCCCCCCCCGCGCTCCACGCACCCCGAGCGCACCGCCATCGCCGCCACGTGGTGGCTCGACGCGAAGGCCGCGGGCCCGCGCTCTTCCAGCAGGCGCTGCGTCGCGCCGCGCACGCGCGCGCCCAGCTTGCGGGCGAGCTCGGCCGCGCCGTCGTCGCGCCCCGCGAGCAGCCGAACCGCGCACCCGAGCGCGGGCGCCGCGAGCAGCTGGCAGAACAGCGCGCGCTCGTCGTCGGCGAGCGGCGCCCAGTCGACGAAGTCCCAGCCGGCGCGCCGGCGCCAGCGGCCGTCGGCTTCGACCGCGCCCGCGACGTGCTCGACCGTGGCGACGATGCGCGCGGCGAGCTCGTCGATCAGCGTCGCATCGCCGGTGTAGTCGAGGTAGTCCGCGAGGCCGACCAGCCACCACAGCGTGTACGACGCGATGCCGTGCAGGTCGGGCTCCTCGGTCACCATGGCGCGGAAGAGGCCGGGGTAGCGCTGCTCGCGCAGGTCCGGCCGCATCCCCGGACCGAGCTCGCCGAGCAGCGTGTAGGTCCGCCGCACCACGCGCCGGTCGCCCCGGGCGTGGAACGCGGCCAGCGCCTCGACCGAGAGGTCGCCCATCCACGGGATCTGGTCGCGCTTGATCCCGTCCCAGAGCTCGCTCTGCATGCACAGGTGCACCGTGCGCGCGCCCAGCTCCCAGATCGCGTCGAGGTCCGGGTCGCTGCAGGCGAAGCTGCCGCGCGCGCGCACCGGGTGGGAGATGTGATCGACCTCGAGCGGCGCCAGCACCAGCTCCGGCCCCGCGTGCGCGAGCGCCATCACCGCGGCGTAGCGCAAGCCGGTCGGCGAGGTGGCGAAGCTCTCGCCGTCCTCCAACCGCACGACGTCCGCCGAGCGCGCCGCGTAGCGCTCCAGTTCCCCCAGCGACTCGCCGCTGCGCACCGCGACGATCGCCGGCCCACCGGACTCGACGCGCCGCCGCAGGCGCGCGAAGGTCTCGCGGCCGAGGTCGAAGGTCACCCGCGGCGCGCGCGCGTCGAACGGCTCCAGCCAGCGGTTGGTCCAACGCGACTGGATGTCGCGCACCTGGTACCACGCGGGCTCGGGCAGGCCTTCGGGGAGCACCGGCGTCTCGCGCGCGTGCGGCGGGGCGACGACCAGCCGCACGCGGTCGCCTTCGACGCGCGCCCGTCCGCCCGCGGCGGCGAGCCCATCGTCGCACCGCACGGCGCCCGCCGCGGCGCCGGCGCGGCCCAGCGTGTCGGTCGCCACGCGCTGCCATCCGGGCAGCAGGCGGCAGAAGTCGAGCGGCGCGTCGCACGGCATGCCCCACGGCTCGCACCAGACGCCGCCGATGACGAGCGGAGGCTCGGCTGCGTCGGGCGTTCCGTCGGCGTCGAGCCGGCGCACCCGCCAGGTCGCGTCGGTGGCGGCACGGCGCGGCGCTCCCCCCTCCTCCCAGTCGAGGCACGCGAGCGCGAAGGGCTGCGCGTGTGGCCCCGGCTCGGCGCGGAGCACCAGCCGATGCTCGCCGGCCTCCAGCCGGAGCGCCGCGCGGCGCCCCGCGCGCCACAGCGGAAAGCGCGGCGCCGGCAGGGCGAGCCCCTCGCCGTCGACCTCGGCCTCGAGCGGCCCGCTGCTCGTCACGAAGAGCTCGCACCGGGCCGCCCGCGCCAGGGTGAAGCTGGACGACAGCTCGCACGGGGTCTCGGCTTCGCGCCAGGGGCTCCAGATGCGCTGCGGAAGCGGCGGCTCCATGCGGGACGATAGCACGCCGGGGCCGAGTCCCGGCCGCCGCTCCGGGGCCCCCAAGCCCGAGCGCGCGGTGGAATCCCGGCTCCGAAGAGCCCAAAGTCACAGCTCACCCGGCCCTTCGAACAGCTCCCCGCCATGAACCTCCGCCACGCTGCCCTCTGGCTCCTCGCCCTCCCGCTCGTCGCCTGCCGCGCCGAGGTCGCGCCCGTGGGGTCGACCGCGCCGCCGGCGGATACGGGCGACATGGGCGCGATGCCCACCGCCGCCGCCTGGGACGACTTCGTGAAGCCCTCCGAAGAGGAGCTGCGCGAAACGCTTTCCGACATCGGGTTCCGCGTCACCCAGAACGACGGCACCGAGCGCGCCTTCACCGGCGAGCTGTGGGACAACAAGGAGGCCGGCATCTACGTCGACGTGGTGTCGGGCGAGCCGCTCTTCAGCTCGCTGCACAAGTTCGACTCCGGCACCGGCTGGCCCAGCTTCTGGCGCCCGCTGGTCGACGACCACATCACGCGCGACACCGACTACAAGATCGGCTACGCGCGCACCGAGGTGCGCAGCAAGCACGCCGACTCGCACCTGGGGCACGTCTTCGAGGACGGCCCCGAGCCGACGGGCCTGCGCTACTGCATCAACTCGGCCGCGCTGCGCTTCGTGCCGGTCGGCGAGCTGGCGTCGGGGGGCTACGGCGAGTTCGTGGCCGCCTTCGAGGACGCGCCCGCCAAGTAGTACGCCCCGCCCCGGGGCCGGGACCTAAGATCGGGGGATGGCGCTCCTCCCCCTCCTCGCTCTCCTCGCTCCGCCCGCGGGCGGGACGGTCTGGTACGTCGACGACGATGCCCCCGGCGACCCGGGGCCGGGCGACACGCTGGTGTCGGATCCGGCGGAAGACGGCTCGCCGGCGCACCCCTTCGACGCGATCGAAGAGGCGCTGCTCGCCGCGGCGTCGGGCGACGTGGTCGAGCTCGCGCCGGGGACCTACCTCGGCGTCGGCAACCGCGGGCTCTCGTTCGGCGGCAAGGCGCTGACGCTGCGCGGCTCCGCCGGCGCCCTCGCCTGCGTGATCGACGGCGAGCAGGTCGAGCGGATCCTGACCGTTCCGGCCAGCGGAGCCGGGGCGAGCCGCGTCGAGGGCCTCACCTTCCGCGCGGGGCTCGCGCCCGACGGCGGCGCGCTGCTGATCGCCGCACCCGACGCGACGGTCGAGGGCTGCATCTTCGTCGACAACATCGCCCAGAGCCGCGGTGGAGCGGTCTTCGTGGAGGGCTCCGCCGGAGCGTTCCTGGGCGAGCTGCGCGGCTGCCGCTTCGAGCAGAACACCGCTCAGGCGGGCGGCGCGCTCTACGGCGCGGCGAGCGGCGGCGCGATCGTGGGGTGCGACTTCCTCGGCAACCACGCCGTGGACCCGGTGGGCACCGGCGGCGGGGTCGCGCTGGCGCGGGCGCTCACCGTCGAGGCGAGCCTGTTCGCCGGCAACACGTCGAACTTCGGGGGTGCGCTGCACCTGGACGGCGTGCCCGAGCCGGTGCGCGTCGAGGGCAGCCGCCTGCTCGGCAACTTCGCGCAGGGAGAGGGCGGCGGCGTCTTCGCGGCGTCGAGCGCGCTCAGCCTGCGCTCCTGCGTCGTGGCCGACAACGGCGCGACCTTCGGGTCGGGGGGCGGCGTCGCGGCGTCGGGCAGCCTGCTGCTCGCGGGCTGTACGGTCGCCGACAACACGGCGTTGGTCGCGGGCGGCGGGCTGTACCTGCGCGACGGCGGACACGCGGCGCGCGACTTCCGGCTCACGGGCTCGATCCTGTTCGGCAACCTCTCGTCCCAGGGCGCGCAGGCCGCGCAGGAGGGCGAAGCCGACGCGCTGCACGTGGAGTGGTGCGACGTGCAGGGCGGCGCGGCGTCGATCTCCACCGCCGGCGCGGCGCTCGTCCTCGGGGCGGGCAACGTCGACGTCGACCCGCTCTTCGCCGCGCCCGCGGTCTGGAACTTCCACCTGCTCGACGGATCGCCCTGCATCGATGCCGGGAATCCGGGCTTCGTCGCGCCGCCGGGCGCGGTGGACGTCGACGGCGAGCCGCGCGTGTCCGGCGGCGCGGTCGATCTGGGGGCGGACGAGACCTAACGGCGGGAAAAAGCGCAACCGAAGGGCGGCTCCTCAGTCCTCTCCTCGCCGACGGGCGCGATCCGCGCGTCCGCGGCCCTCGATCAGGAGAGAACCGATGCCGCCGACGACGACCGTCCGTTCGTGTTTCCGCCCGCCTTGCGCCGGCCTCCGCACCCTTGCGCTCCTGGCGTTGCTGCCCGCCGCGACGGCGGCACAGGCCGGCGGCGCGCACCACGTCTACACCTGGGAAGGCGACGCGCCGGGCGACCGGCTTGGCGCCGCGGTCGGGGCTGCGGGCGACGTCGACGGCGACGGCTTCGCCGACGTGATCGCCGGAGCGCCGCACGCGGACGGCGCCGTGCCGTCCAGCGGCGCGGCGCGGGTCTACTCCGGGGCGACCGGGGTGGTGCTGCTCGCGCTGGAGGGCCCGCCCGAAGGCGGCTGGTTCGGCGCCGCGGTGGACGGCGCGGGCGACCTCGACGGCGACGGCCTTCCGGATCTGGTCATCGGCGCGCCGCTGGCGGGCTCGGCCGCCGGCTGCGCGCAGGTGCGCTCGGGACACGACGGGACGCCGCTTTGGAGCTGGACGGGCGACCTGCCCGGCGACCGCTTCGGCGAGGCGGTGGCGGGTGCCGGCGACGTCGATGCCGACGGGGTGCCCGACCTGGTGATCGGCGCTCCGCACGCCGCCGCACCGGCGACGCTCGCCGGGCGCGTCCGCGTGCTGTCGGGCGGCGACGGAACGGTGCTGCACACCTTCGAGGGCGCTTGGGGCGACCTGCTGGGCGCGGCGGTGAGTTCGGCGGGCGACGTCGACCTCGACGGCCGCGCCGACGTTCTGGTCGGTGCGCCGCTCCAGGATGCCGGCGCGTTCAACGCCGGCGCGGCCTACGTCTTCTCCGGAAGCGACGGCGCGACCCTGCACGCGTTCCTCGGCGCGCAGCCGGGCGACCAGCTCGGCGACCGCGTGGCGCATGCCGGCGACGTCGACGCCGACGGGTGGAGCGACCTCCTGCTCGGGTCGCCCGGGGCCGACGCGGCCGGCATCGACTCGGGGGCCGCCGAGGTGCGCTCGGGTGCGGACGGCGCGCTGCTGCTGTACCTCACCGGCGGCGCGGGGTCGGAGTACCTGGCCGCGGTCGCTCCGGCCGGTGACGCCGACGCAGACGGATACGCCGACGTCGCGATCGGCGCCGCCTCCTCGGCCGCCGCCGCCGCGGAAGCGGGCAGCGTGTGGATCGTCTCGGGAGCCACCGGCGGCGAGCTCGCGGCGCTGCACGGACACGAGGGCTTCGACTGGTTCGGAGCATCGCTCGCCGGGCTCGGCGACACGAACGGCGACGGGCGCTTCGACCTCGCGGTCGGCGCGCCGGGCCACGACGACGACGCCGCCAAGGCGGGCAAGGCACACGTCCTCTCGGGCGTCGCGCTCACGCTCACGTCCGACGTCCACGCGGTGTCGGTATCCGCCGGCGGCGGCGCCCAGCTGTCGCTGCTTGCGGGCACGGCTCGGGCCGGCCTCCCGTACTACCTCCTCGGCTCCGCCGCCGGCACGGCACCCGGGCTCGCGATCGGTGGCCTCGTGCTGCCGCTCGCCTTCGAGCCGCTCTACCTTCCGCTTACGGCCCAGAACCCGGTCGCGGGGACCCTCGACGGTTCCGGTCACGCGTCCGTGACGCTCGCTCTCGAAAGCGGCAGTTCCCCCGCGCTCGCGGGCCTGACGCTGCACCACGCCTACCTCGTTCTCGACGCTGGCGTTCCGGTACTCGCAAGCAACGCGGTGCCCGTCACGCTCACGGAATAAGGCCTGTGGGCCCTTGGGCGCCGGCTTCCGTCACGCCTCCCCCACCCCGCTGGACGCTGCGGTCAACGGCGTTTTCGCGGGGTGGAATCTCCGCCGGGTCGGAACCACTCTTGCCTATTCCTCGCTTCACCCTCGGTCCTTATCGTTCCGCTTATGAAGCCCGTTTCCGCCCGTGTGTTGGCCCCCTCCGTCCTCGCGTCCGTGTTCGCGCTCGCGTGCCTCGAGCCCGGTGGAAGCGCGACCGAAGCCCCGGCGCCGGATCCGGCGCCCGCCGCACCGTCGCTGGAGCTCGCGACGGTCGCGGCTCAGGCGCCGATCGTGCGCGAGCACGACGTGATGGAGAGCGCGTTCTGTGCGGAGTGCCACCCGGCGATCTACGCCGAGCACGAGCAGTCGACGCACGGCCGCGCCTACACCGACGCCGAGGTACGCATGGCGACGGCACGCTTCGACCTCAAGGACTGCATCATCTGCCACACGCCGCGCCCGATCTTCGAGACGGGCATCGGGCAGAACCCCACCCGCCGCTACCACGGCCTCGAGGAGGGGAACACCTGCATGACCTGCCACTGGCGTCCGGACTACGACTACGGTGCCTTCACCGGCGGCGCGGAGTGCACCGAGGCCTTCCACCCCGACGTCGGCACCGTCGACGCCTGCGCCTCGTGCCACCGCAACCACGGAACGCCGTACCAGTGGGAGCGCAGCCCGCTCGGCAAGGTGACCGGACGCGAGTGCCTGGACTGCCACATGGCCGAGATCGAGCGCCCGGTCGCGGTCGGCGGCCCCGTGCGCGGGGTGCGCTCGCACCTGTTCCCCGGCGCCCGCAGCGAGAGCCAGGTCGGGCGCGCCTACTCCTATAAGGTCGAGCTCGACGACAACGCCGCCGTCGTCTCGGTCAAGAACCGCGGCGCGGGTCACAACTTCCCCACCGAGCTGAAGCAGCGGTCGGTCGAGTCGCTCGTGGTTGTGCGCAACCTCGACGGCGAGGAGATCGCGCGCTCGCGCATGGTGTTCCGCGATCCGTACAAGCGGCCCTACGGGCTGGAGCTCCCGGTCAACACGCAGATCCCGAGCGGCGAGACGCGCCAGCACCGCGTGCCGCTGACGATCGCCGACGGCACGGTCGAGACCACGCTCTTCTACAAGCTCTACTACCCGATCGAGGACTACCACCCCGACCTCTCGCGCGTGCTCGAGTCGCGCGTGCTGCCCTTCGCCGACGTGACCCCGTCCGACGAGGAGGTGATCTCCGCGCCGGACGTGCGGGTCGTGACGCCCGAGGGCATCACGCCCGAGGCGTCGAGCGTCGCCAACCTCGTGGACTACGCGCGCCCGCCCATCGGCACGGTCGAGGTCGACATCCCGGCCGGCGAAGCGCCCGAGGACATCCAGCGCCTGATCGAGCTGTTCCAGTTCCCGGTGCCCCAGGCCAACGGCGAGGCGCGCGACCGCCTGGTCGAGATCGGCCTGCCGGCGGTTCCGGCGCTGATCGAGGCGCTCGGGTCGTGGGACAACAAGACCTACAACCAGGCTCGCTCTGTGCTCGAACGCATCGGCCGGCCGGCGCGGGCGGAGATCGCCGCGGCGCTCGACAGCGACCAGCTCTACGTGCGCCTGCACTCGCGCGACCTCGTCACGCGGCTGGTGTGGCGCGGGGAGGACATCGAGCAGCCGCTGGCACGCGGGCTGACGGCTCCGGTGGCACTCGACCGCTCGAGCGCGGCCCGCGCCATCGGCCGGCTCGGCATGGGCGATCAGTCCGCGGCCCTGCGCCCGCTGCTCACGGACACGGATCCCGACGTCGTGCGCGAGGCCGGCCTGGCCCTGGCCGAGCTGGGCGCGAAGGAGGCGATCGCCGAGATCGAGTCCGCGATGGAGCAGGCCCACTACCCCGAGACGCAGCGCGATCTGGCGCTGGCGCTGTCGCGGCTCGGCTCCCCGGCCGGGGTTCCGAAGCTGCTGACGGGGCTCGACTACCCCGATGACCTGATCCGCGAGAGCTTCTTCGAGGCCTTTTTCGCGGCCACCGGCGTGCACGAAGGCTACGACCCGCTCGCGCCGCGCCCCCAACGGCTGGCGTCGATCGCCGCGCTCCAAGCCTGGTGGGCCACGGACGGTGGCGAGCGCGCGCTCCTGGCTCCCGACCCCGACCGCGACCCGATCGCCGAGGCCTACGCGCGCACGCTGGTGAGCAAGCTGGGTGGCAGCGACCTCGGCCCCTCGGGCTCGGAGCGCGACCTGTCGATCGAGGAAGAGCTGGTCGGCATGGGCAAGTACGCCGTCCCGGCGCTGATCCGCGGCCTGAAGTACCCGCCCGGGTTCGGGTCCAAGCGAGCCCTGATCTGCCGCTCCCTGGGACGGATCGGCGACCGGCGCTCCGCTCCGGCGCTCGCCTCGACCCTGCGCGACCCGGTGGTCGCGGTCGCCGCCTGGGCCGCCTGGGCGCTCGAGGGCCAGGCCGATCCCGCGACGCTGCCGGCGCTCGCGCGCTACGAGCAGCGGCTGCGCACGCTGATCGCCAGCGGAACGGTGCCGGTGGAAGCGGGACCGGGCGACCGGCTGCTCGCCCAGGTCGCACGCACGCGCCTCGCCGCGGGCGACGACGACGCCGTGGACACGCTGGCTACCCTGCTGCTCTCCAAGGACGAGTACTCGCGCCAGCTCGCCTTCGAGGCGCTGCGGAGCAAGTTCGGCGAGGACCGCGGCTACGACCCGTCCGCCGACGACGCCGCGCGACGCGAGGCGGCCGTGCGCTGGATGCGGTAGGCTCGGTCCCGGGCCCGCGCCGGTGGTCGGCGTGGGCCCTGGGCCGGCCGCGGGAGCGCTCCGAGCCTCGCGCTCGGCAGCCCGGGTCCGCGCGATCCTTCGTCTCCGTTCGCCGCGACCGGAGCGGCGCAGGCCGCAGCCGCCGCGCCCCCACCTCTCGCGCGCACCGCTCTACGGCGCGGGGATGCGCCAGAGAGTCTGGGTGTCCGACTCCAGCACGTAGAGATCGCCCGAAGCGCCGATCGCGAGCGAGAAGTTGCCTCCACTGGGCGAGAACAACGGGGCCGCGACCGCGCTGGCACAGTCGACGAAGCCGGGGCAGTCCGCGACTCCGCCGGCTAGGTCGTAGCGCCGTAGCACGCCGGTCGCGGTATCGACCCAGTAGACCTCCCCGTCGGCCGTCGCAACGGGCGGGGAAGGACGGGCCAAACCGGCCAGCCCGCCGGGCCCCTCGACCGTCGCGAGCGTTCCGTCGCCGACCAAGGTGTAGGCGTCGATGTCGAGCGCGGCGAACGAGGTCCCGGCCCCGAGCATCACGCCGCGCAGCCGGTTGCCCGCACCGGTGACCGCGCCGCTCTCGGTGATGAGGACCTGCCCCGTGCAGCCGACGGTCAGCCCCCAGGGCGAGTCGAACGTCGTGTCGTCGAAGTTCCCGTCGACCGAGCCCGCGTCGCCGGTTCCCGCCAGCGTGACGACGACGCTGCCGACCTCGGAGTCGCGGAACATGCGGATGCGGTTGTTGCCGGTGTCCGCGATGAGCACGCGCCCGTCGCCGGTCGGGCAGAGGTCGCCCGGCTCGGAGAAGTCGAAGCGCGAGTCCTCCGCCAGGGTGGGGTCGCTGTAGCCGCCCTCGGTGTTGAGCTCGCCCGCGAACACGAAGAGGCCGGACACGGGGTCGAAGCCGAGCACCGAGTTCGACGTCTGGTCCATGAAGATCACCACGCCCGGGGCGATCAAGGCGATGCCCGCGAGCTGCGCGGCTCCCGCAACGCCGCCGCCGACGAGCGTGGTCTGGATGTCGCCGGGAGTGACGTAGGCGGACTCGACCGGGGTGCCGGTGGTGAGGTCTACCTCGGCGACGAATGCGTTGCCGAAGAAGCCCGACTCGACGCCGGTGATGTAGAGCTTCTCCTCGGTGGCCGAAGCCGCCAGGCGGCTCGCGGAGGTGATCACGATCGACGTGAGCGGGATCGCCTCGGGCGTCTGGGGGAAGGTCAGGTTGACGCCGAAGCAACCGTTCGAGCCCTCGAGGTTCGCGGCAAACGGGTCGAGGACGAAGCCGCCCGACGAGCCGCCCGACGAGCCGCTCGACGAGCTGTCGGCGCAGCCCGCCAGCCAGAGGCCGCTCGCGAGGAGTACGACGGGGAGGGAGCAGCGGTCGCGTAGCATGCCGCACAATCTCGGGCTCCGCGGCGCTGGACGCAACGAAGCCCGAGGTTCGATTTGATGAAGATCGCGCTAAGGGGCGATCGAGTCGCGTGCGAGACCGCGCGGTGCGCTCAGCGCGCCTCGGCGCTCGCAACCGGAGTGGTCGGGCCGGCCACGCCCGACAAGGCGTCGAGCTTCCCGCGCGCCTCGGGGAAGCCCTGCGCGGCGGCTCGGCCGATCCAGCGCAGGGCGTCGACGCGGCTCTGGGGGACGCCGCGGCCCTTGGCGTAGAGCAGGCCTAGGTTGTACTCGGCGCGCGGGTCGCCCTGCTCGGCGGCGACCTGCAACAGGCGCGCGGCGCGGTCGTCGTCGCGGTCGACGCCTTCGCCGTAGAGGTACATCAGCCCGAGGCTGGTCCGGGCCGCAGCCAGGCCCTGGTCGGCGGCGCGTTCGTACCAGTCAGCGGCGGCGGAGGAGTCCCGGCGCGCTCCGCGTCCGCGGTGGTAGGCCCAGCCGACGGCCAGCTGCGCCTCGGCGAGGCCGTGCTCGGCGGCGCGCTTCAGCCAGCGCAGGGCGTCGCGCTCATCCCGTTGGACGCCCTCGCCCTCGAGCAGCAGGAGGCCGAGGTGGAGCTCGGCGACGGGGTTGCCCTCTTCGGCGGCCGCGCGGAACCAACGGGCGGCCTGGATGCGGTCCTCGGGCACTCCCACGCCCTCGCGGTAGACCGAGCCCAGAAGGCTCTGGGCCTTGTCGTCGCCCTGGAGCGCGGCGAGGCGCAGCCAGGTGCGTGCCTGCTCCTGGTTGCGCGCCACCGACTGGCCGAAGAGATACATCACACCGCGGTTGGCCTGGGCCGGGGCGAAGTCCTGCTCGGCCGCGCACAGGAACCAGGTCGCGGCCTCGTCGTAGGACTGCGGCACTCCCGAGCCCGCGTGGTACAGCAGCCCGAGGTTGTTCTGCGCCGGGGCGTGCCCCTGCTCGGCCGCGAAGCGGTACCAGCGGGCGGCCGTGGAGTCGTCCTCCGGGATGCCGAGTCGGCCCTCGTCGTAGAGCAGGCCGACGAGGTACTGGGCGTCGGCGTCGCCTGCTTCGGCCTCCTCGGTCCACTCCTCGAGGGCGAGGACGAAGTCTTCGTCGTTGTAGGCGTGCCACCCACTGCGGTTGGGACTGACGCAGCCGAGGAGAAGAAGAGCAACGGGAGCGAGTCGAAAGGCGGCCGTCATGCCTCCAGACATCGGCCCCCTCGGGCACCGGCATTGAGGAGCCGGATTCGTTTGCCACCAATTATAAAGGCGCCGAATCCCCGGCCGTGGAAAGCGAGCGGAGCAGGTCTTCCGCTTCGCGCAGCTCCTCGGGCGTCATCGTTGCCGCGAGCCGCAAGCGCTCGTCGGCGGCGCCTGCGAGCGAGTACCACAGGTAGGCCGCCACCGCTCTCGCGGCGACCCCGCGGCCGTGCTCGAGCATCTTGCCGTAGCGCTTCTGCGCCGCGGTGAAGCCCTGCTCGGCGGCGAGGCGCGTCCAGCGCGCGGCCTCGGCCGGATCGGGGGGCAGGCCCTGGCCCCGGAGCAACAAGAGGCCCAGGTCCGCCTGCGCGAGTGCCAGCCCCTGCTCGGCCGCAGCGCGCAGCCAACGCGCCGACTCGGCGTCGTCCTGCGGGACGCCTTGGCCGAGGCGCAGCATGCAGCCAAGCGTGTACTGCGCCTGCGCGATGCCCTGCTCGGCGGCGCGGCGCATCCAGGCGGCGGCCTGCGCGTAGTCCTGCGGCACACCCTCGCCGCCGATATAGAGCAGGCCGAGGTTGACCTGCGCCGGCGCGTGTCCGGCCTCGGCCGCTCTTCGGTACCAAGCGACCGCGGTGCTCGGATCGGGCGCGACCCCCTTGCCGTCGGCGTGCATGAGACCGAGGCGGAACTGCGCCTCCGGATCCCCCGAATCCGCGAGCGGCTCGGTCTCGGCGAGGGCGCGCGCGAAGTCTCCGCGGTCGTAGGCGTTCCAACCGCCCTCCACGGGCTCGGAGGACGAGGTACACGACGCCAGGCCCAACGCGAGCATGGCCAACAGCCACGCCCAGAACCGTCCTGCCCCGCGGGCGCGTGCCCCGCCGTCTTTTGCCCCGCCGATCTCTGCCCGTCGGATTCCTGCCCCGCGGATTCCTGCCCCACGGATTCCTGCCCCACGGATTCCTGCCCCACGGATTCCTGCCCCACGGATTTCTGGGCAACCGATATCTGCCTCGCGGATCTCTGCCCGCCGGATCTCTGCCCCGCGGATCTCTGCCCCGCGGATCTCTGCCCCGCGGATCTCTGCCCCGCGGATCTCTGCCCCGCGGATTCCTGCCCCGCGGATTCCTGCCCCGCGGATTCCTGCCCCGCGGATTCCTGCCCGTCGGGTCTCTGCCCCGCCCCCTCTCGCCCCGCCGCGGGCCACTCCGTCATGAGCCGCTCTGTCGCGGGGCACCACGCCGCGGGCCACTCCGTGGCGGTCCCCCCTTAGCGCCGGCGAGCGTCGCGCAGGGAGCATCAGCGCTTCGACGCCGTCTCGACCTGGTCGATGTAGTTGGCCAGGAACTCGCGCGGCTTGAGGTCCTGCGTGCGGCGGAGCAGCGGCAGGGCTTCGGCGTAGCGGCCCAGGTTGACCAGCAGCTCGCCGTGGCGCATCTTCGCCTCGGCCTCGAAGTCGTCGATTGCGGCGGCGCGCTCGTAGTAGAAGATCGCTTGCTCGTTCTCGCCGATGCGGGTGCTGTGTTGGGCGAGCAGGATCAGGGCTTCACCGTCGAGCGGGTCGAGGGCGATGGTCTCCTTGAGGACCTCGACCTCCTCGTCGCCGGCGCCCTCGGCGACGGCGATGCGTGCGCGGAGCTTCAGGAGGTCCTTCTGGATCTCGAGGTCGAGGTTGTCGCCGCGCGTCGCCTCGATGCCCTCGACGATCCGGCGCGCTTCGGCCAGAGAGCCGCGGGCGTTGATCGCCTTCGCGGCGCGCACGACGCGCTTCAGCGGCGCCTCGTCGTTCAGCTCGAGCGCGCGCAGATAGGCCGCGACGGCGACGTCGGCCAGGCCCTGGTTCACGTAGATGTCGCCGAGGTTGTAGAGGCTGTCGACGGTCGAGCCGCCGAGGCTCTCGACCAGCTCGTAGTTCTCGGCGGCCTTGAGCGGTTGCTCGAGGCGGATGTAGGCGTTGGCCTGCAGGAGCCAGAACTCCGGGCGGCTCGGGTCCTCGGCGATCAGACCGTCGAGCAGGGCGACCGCCTCGTGGAAGCGTCCCTGGCGGAAGAAGCAGTCGGCCAGGCCCTTCTTCCAGTCCAGCGTCGCCGGGTCGAGCAGCGCCGCCATGCGGAAGGCCGACTCGCCGGCGAGGTAGTTGCCGGTGTTGGTGTGCGCGACGCCGAGCAGCCCGTAGCTGATCGCGTCGCTGCCGCCCAGCTCGAAGTGCTCGATCAGCGCGGGGAGGGCGCCCTCGTAGTCGCCCTGGCGCACGAGCACCTGTCCGAGCATCTGCCAGGCGCGGCGGAAGTTCGGGTACTCGGTGGCCGCGCGGCGGTACGCGGCCGCCGCCGCGTCCATCTCGTCGCGCTGGTAGTGGATGTTGCCGAGCGTGAAGTCGAAGACGGCGTTGCTCGACTTCTCCTTGCTCTTGCGGATCTCCTTGATCGCCTTGCCGAGCTCCTCTTCGGTGATGAGCTCCATGATCTCGAGCATCTGCTCGCGCTCGTCGGCGGTGACGCGCGGCTCGACGTCGGTGACGGCGAGGTAGCTGTTCGCGAACCGGCGCTTGAAGCGCTCGCTGGCCCAGATCGTGGCCTCGATGCCGCCCTTGGGCGCCGCGGCGGGCGCCGTCGGGTTCGAGGCGGCGGTGCGGGGCGCCGACGCGGGGACCGGCATGGCCGCCCCGGGCGCGGCGCCGGCCGGCGCGGCTTCGGTGGAGACGGCCTCGACCGGATCCGACGCGAAGGCGGGTTCGTCGGCGTCGGAGCGGACGCCGTCGGACGAGGAGGCACAGGCCGTGGCCAGCGGAAGAAGGAGGAGGGCGCGCGATGCGTTGAACATGGGGATCAGCTCTTCGGAATCGTGAAGGGCACGCGCATGCGGAATCTCACCGCCGTGCCGTTCTTCTTGCCGGGTTCAAACTTCCACTTCTTGATCGAGTTGAGCGCGACGCGCTCGAAGATCGGGTCGGTCGACTCGAGCACCCGCGGGTCTTCCACGCGGCCCTGCTCGTTGACCTCGAACGCGACGTGCACCGTGCCCGGCGCGCGCTTGCGCAGCTTGGCCGAGATGACCGGGTTGGGGCGGTACACCACACGCGGTTTCTGGTCGAGGTCCGCCAGCGAGAAGAGCTGGTTGACGTCGCCGCCTCCCCCACCGCCGAGCGTCTGCAGGTTCAGCGTGTAGTCGGCGGTGCCCCAGCCGTCGCCCGTGCCGCCGCTGAGGGCGAGCTCTAGCTCGGCCAGGTCGAGCGGCGGAGCCTCCTCGAGCATCTCGGGCGGTTCTTCCTCTTCCTCCTCTTCCGGCGGCTCCTCCTCGTCCATCGGGGGCGGAGGCGGAGGCGGGGGGAGCGCTCCGACGTCGACCTCGGGGCCGGCGGACTCGTTCCGCGGGCGATCCGAGATCGCCTGGAGCAGCGGCAGCACGAGGAACAGCCCCAGCGTCAACGCGACCGCGCCGACGACCGCCAGCCCGGCGCGAACCAGCTTGCCGAAGAGCGACGAGTTGCGTTGGTGCTCCATGGCGCCGGCTCCCTAGCCCTTCGGCGTCTTGGCCGAGACGCTGACCTTCTCCGCGCCGGCCAGCTTGCACTGGTCGATGACGCGGACCAGGACGCCGGACTTCGACGTGCTGTCGGCCTGGATGATGACCGGGATGTCCGCCTCCTTCTGCAGCAGGCGCTTCACCAGCGCCTGGACGCCTGCGACGTTGACCTCGCGGCCGCCGTAGACGACCTCGCCCTTGTCGGTGATGGCGAGGAGGATGCTGTTCTTCTCCAGCTGGCTGGCCGAGGCCGCCTCGGGGCGGTTGACCTCGACGCCGGTCTCCTCGACGAAGACCGTCGTGACGATGAAGAAGATCAGGAGGATGAACACGCAGTCGATCAGCGGGGAGATGTCGATCCCCGTCTCCGGCTCTTCCGAGCTGCTCTCGCGAAAACGTCCCATCAGGCCACCGCCTTCTGCTGCTGCCGGTAGACGGCCTGCGCGCACACGGACTCGAGGTGCGCGAGGAACGCCCGGTAGCGCTCGTGCTTGCGAACGAGCTGGTACTGATAAAAGAGCCCCGCAAGGGCGATGACGAGGCCGGTCTCGGTCGTGACGAGCGCCTCGGAGATGCCCGAGGCGATCATGCCCATGGTCTTGTCCCCCCCCGAGCCGGAGGAGAGCGCGCTGAAGGTCGCGAGCATGCCGGTCACCGTGCCCAGCAGCCCGACGAGCGGCGCCGCGCCGACGCAGATCTTCATCACGCGCAGGTCGCGGTCGAACGGGACGGTCTCGGTCGTGCGGACCTGCTCGAAGACGGTGCTGGTCTCCTGGACCGAGCGGCCGCCCGCGACATAGCCGAGCAGCTCGCCGATGCGGCCGCGGCGCTCGCCCGGATGCTCGATCCAGCGGCGCCAGGTGGCCTCCGGCACCGACTGGAAGCCGGTGGAGCGAAGGCGGAGGTGAACGCTGACGCCGATGCCGAAGAGCACGACCGAGATGACGGCGATGGCGATCATCGCCCAGCCGCCCTCGCTCCAGATGCCCGTCGCCTCGTGCCAGAAGCCCTGCAGGCGTTCGAGAAACGCGTCCATGGCCTACTCCGGTGCCGTGGCCAGCGCCTTCGGGGCGGCAGCGGGCGGCTCGGGCTCGGCCGGCGGCTGCGGCTGCACGATCGCATCCGGGTCCAGGAACATCTTCGGCGCCAGCGGCGTCTTGCTGACCTGGTTCAGGAACGAGAGCGCCGCCTTCTCCATCTGGTCCAGGATCCCGCGCGCCTTGCGCGACAGGAACGCGTGGAGCAGCAAGGACGGGATCGCCACGATCAGGCCGAACTTGGTCGTGATCAGCGCCTCGGAGATGCCGCTCGAGAGGCTCTTCACGTCGCCCGAACCGAACACGGTGATCAGCTTGAAGGTGCCGATGATGCCCGTCACGGTGCCGAGCAGGCCGAGCAGCGGCGCCGAGGCGGCGCAGATCGCGACGAACGGCAGGAAGCTCTGCAGCTTCAGCTTGGTCGTCAGGACCGTCTCGTACATCACCTCTTCGATCAGCTCGCGCGGCTCGCGCAGGTGCGCGGCGCCGGCGGCGAGCATGCGGCCGACCGGCCCGCGGATCGCCTCGGCGGCCCGCTGCGCGCCCTGCTCGTCGCGGCTGGCGACGGCGTCGAGCACGCCCTGCAGCTTCGAGCGCGACGGCACGCGCTGGAGGCTGAGGACCAGCCACTTGTAGAGCGCCACCAGCAGCGCCGCGCCGGCCAGCGCGAAGATCGGCACCATGACGGGGCCGCCCTTCTGCACGTGCTCGATGAAGCTCTCCTCGGTGGCCTCGATCTTGTGAGCCTTGCCGAGGGTCGGGTCGAGCGGGAAGAAGCCGCTGCCCGTCGTGGCCAGCTGCGCGGCGGCCTCCTGATCCTCCGGTGCGAGGAACGGGGTCTGCATCGGCTCCGACGAGTTGAGCAGCTGCTCGGCCGTGCCCGCGACCCCGCCGGTGACGAAGAGCGCGGTCGGGCCGACCAGCACGAACGTGCCCTTGGCGACGATGCGGTCGGCGTTCAGCGCCTCGCCCTCGAAGCTCGTGCCGCCCAGGAGCTCCGCGAGGCGGTCGAGCGAGACCTCGATCAGCTCGGCCTGGATCGCGAAGACCTCCTCTTGGCTGAGGTTGCTGTTGCTCGGAGCGAGCTCGGCGGCGGAGGTGACCTCGTCGTACCGCTGATCCTCGATCACGTGCAGGCGCGACTGGAACTTCGTCCCGTAGTCGACGAGCAGGTTCGACAGGAAGTCGATCTCGTCGTTGCGGGCCTTGATGCGCGTCTCGAGCTTGTTGATCTCGAGGTTGGTGCCGTCGACGGCCCGTATCGCCGCCTCGTGCTCGATCTTGACGCTGGCTAGCTCGGCGTTGAGCTGCGTCAGCTCTTCGCTGAGCGGGAGTTTCTCGAGCGCGAGCTCGGCGCGGAGCGCTTCGAGCTCGGCGACGGCGGCCGTGAGCCGGTCCTGAATGCCGGACGCGGCGCTCTCGAACGGTGTCGCGTCGGAGCCTTCCTGGGCGAGCGCGGCGCTCGACCCGAGCAGGGACAGCCCGAGGGCCGGGAGGAGGAGGATGGGAGTTCCGATCTTCATTGGGTCGCCTTCCGCTAGTCGATGCGGATCGGAAGCCGCACGAAGTCGGCCACGTCCTCGTTGTTGAAGATGGCGATCGCGCGCGCGATCTCCTCGGCGTGCTCGCCCGCGTCTCGCCAGGTCCAGCCGTCGGGCCCCGAGGTCCCGATGCCGGCGTCGGTGCCGTCGACCGTGGCGTAGTAGGCCTGGCCCAGGCCCAGGTACAGCGTGGTGACCGAAGCGTCCTCGCCGCTCGGGAGCTGCCGCAGCTCGCTCTGCGCGGTGATCTCCTGGTTGAACTTGTCCGCCAGCGCCAGGATGCCGACGATCGTCGAGAAGCGGTCCGAGAGCGACAGCTCGGTGTTCTCGGGATCCTCGGGGAAGCGCTGGCTCAGCGGCGCGACCTGGATCTGCAGCGGCTGCGGCATGCGCTCCAGCAGCGTGCTCGTACGCGCTTCGAAGTCGGTCAGCATGCCGGCGAGCACGTCCGAGGCCTCGCGAAGGCGCTCGTCCTCCTCAAAGAGCTCGGTCCGCGTCACGTCCAGCTTCGCCGCGTCCTCGTTGGCCTTGCCGATCTCCTCGCGCAGCGCGTCGATCTGGCGCTGCAGCAGCTCGATCTGGTCCCCGAGGATGCTCTTGCCAAGCTCCCAGTCGCGCTTCTCCTTGGAGATGACGCCCCGCACTTCAACCCACTCCGAGAGGGCGTTGCGCGTGTCGTCGAGCACGCCCTCTTCCTGGACCGAAGCGCCCGAGGAGGCGCGCAGGAAGAGCGCCGTGCACAGCCCGAGCGCCGTCAGGGCCGTGATTCTTGCTAGGTGTTTCATCGGTTGCGTGTCTTCAGGGCCGGTAGGTCACACCGATCGAGAACTCCCGGCCGCGCGTGAACGACGTCTTGGTCACGTCCGAGCCGATGAGGTCCGATCGGTAGACCTCCTTGATCTTGGGGTTGGTGAGGTTCTTGGCCTGGAGCTTGATGCTCCAGTGGTCGCCGATGGGCTGCATCAGGCTGGCGTTCAGCGTGCCGAACTCCTTGGCGTAGACGCTCGGCACGAAGTTGTTCAGGGACTCGCCCGCGCCGGCGACGAGCGTGTCGCCCTCCACGGTGTAGAAGATGGCGGCGCGCGTTCCCGTGTCCTCGATGTCGTAGGTCAGGAACAGGTTGTAGATGTGCTCGGGCGCCAGCGTCGCGTCACGCGACTTGATGTTGGCGCCCAGCGTCGCCAGCACGTCGGACTCGTCCTGGGGGAGCGTGACCTCGGAGTCGATGAAGGTCGCGTTGCCGCCGAACGAGAGGCCCTCGGCGGCGTCCCAGAAGCGGCCGAGGTCCTGGCGCAGCTCGACCTCGTAGCCCGCGAGGGTGCCCTCGGGGTAGTTCTCCGGCGAGGTGAAGGTGAACGCCACCTCGCGCTGCACGAACTCGATCGCGTCCTCGATGTTCTTGCGGAACCACGAGAACGAGAACAGGCCGCCTTCATACGGGCGGAAGTCGACCCGCACGTCGTAGTTGTCGAGGCTGCTGGTCTTCAGGTCCGGGTTGCCGATGAAGATCGGGCCGCCCAGGAACTCCTGCTGCACCACCGGCGTCAGCTCGCGAAAGGTCTGCCGCGCCAGGGTTCGGCTGTAGCTCGTCCGCAGCGTGAGCCCATCGGCCACGTCGAACACGAAGCCCAGCGCGGGCAGGAAGTCGGTCTGGGCGAAGTCGACGTCGGCCTCGCCGGGCTCGAGCTCCCCCGGGGAGCTCTGCCCCGCCGTGAACGACTGCGCCAGCTCCTCCGGATCGAGGACGATCGACAGGTCGGTCGACTCGACCCGGGCGCCGGCGATCATGTTGACCGACTCGCTCAGCGGCAGGTCGAACATGCCGTAGACCGCACGCACGTCGAGCTTGCCGTCGTAGTCGACGTCGAACTCGCTCTCGGTGATCGGATGGTCCTCGAAGGGAAAGATGTTGCTCCAGGGGTCGTCGAAGTCGCCGGTGAAGTCCGAGCCCTGGTCCTCGAAGTTGCTGTAGCTGTCGAGGTCGAACTCGCGCTCGACCGAGTCGTCGAACACGCCGAACTTCAGGAAGCCGCGCTCGCCGTCCCACTGCTCGAAGGGGAACTTGACGCTCGCCGAGAGCTGGACGCCGTCCTCGTCGATCTCCTTCCAGATGCGCTGCAGGTTGCCGAGCAGGAAGCTGGCCGCGGGCTTGACCGGGCCCCACGCGGGCGGATCGAACTCCTCGCCGTCCCAGGCCTCGGGCGTCCACTGCGAGGAGAAGAGGCGCTTGTCCGGCTGATACAGGCGCGCGAAGCTGGTCGACAGCGTCCAGTCGATCTCGGGCTCCTCGAACTCGATCCCACCGAGCTCGAAGCCCGAGGCCGAGACCAAGTGCTGGCCGCGCAGCTGCAGCGAACCCGTCGTTCGCTCGGTGTACTGCAGCGTCTCGGAGCGCCGGTACGGAGCCTGGTTCTTCTCGTCGCCGATCGAGCCCTCGCTGAAGGGGTCGTTCGGGTCGTGGTCCGGAAAGAAGAACGCCTTGCCGCGGGTGTCAAGGCTGAGGATGGCCACGTCCTCGGCCGAGTGCGTGTACAGCGTCGTCAGCCCGATCGCGTGGTTCTCGGTCTCGATGCCGACGGTGCCCAGGCCGCCCCACTGCACCGACTCAGCCGCGCGCGTCACGTCGAAGAGCGCGGTGAAGAACTCGTCGCCGTCCTCCTGGACGACCTGCGGCGAGAGCCCCTCGCCCGGGTTGTCGATCCAGTAGGCGTCGTTGACGCCGTCGTCGTAGAACGAGCTGTCGCGCTTGTAGAAGAAGCTGGCGAAGCCGCCGATCGTCAGGTCGCTGTTGACCTCGTGCCGCCCGCCGAGCGCGCCCGAGAACCGGTAGTTGATCGGCGCGTCGTCGGTCGTGACCCCCACCGCGCCGTCCCAGTTCTCGCCGAGCTTGCCGAGCTGCGGGTCCTTCTCGCTGCCGGCCAGCCCGAAGGTGTTCACGCCGCCACCGTTGTACGTGAGGAAGTCGTCGCGCCCGGTGACGTTGTCGTTCGAGCTGAACTGGGCGTTGAACTGCGCCACCGTCTCGTCCGGGATGCCCTTGAGGCGCACGTCGACCGCGCCGCCCGAGGCGTCGCCCTGCTGGTCGGGCGTGAACGTCTTGGTCACCTGGATGCTCTCGATGACCGCCGCCGGGAACTGGTCGAGCTCTACCGCGCGCGTCTCCTCGTCCGCCGAGGGCAGCCGAACGCCGTTGAGCAGCGAGGCGACGTAGCGGTCGGGCAGGCCGCGGATCACGGCGAACTTGCCGTTCTGGACCGACGCGCCGGCCACGAGCTTGAGCGCGCTCGCGGCGTCGCTGGCGCCGGCGCGGCTCATCAGGTCGGAGCTGATCGAGTCCATCAGCGCCGGGCTCTCGAAGCGCAGCTGCAGCAGGGCCGCCTCGGAGCCCCCGCCGAGCTGGAGCACGTCCTGCACGACGAACTCCTCCATCTCGGTGAAGTCGCCGGGCATCGAGACGTTCAGGTCGGTCAGGTCGCCGGAGCGCACCAGCACGTCGGCTTCGACCTGGCGGACGTAGCCCTCCTTGAAGAAGACGACCGTGTAGGTCCCCGCCGGCACCTCGCTCAGAGCGTAGTTGCCCTGGGCGGCCGTCGTGGTGGAGAGCTGCGTGCCCAGCACCTGGACCTGAACGCCGCCCAACGGGACGTCGAAGTCCCGGTCGGACACAACGCCTCGAAGGACGCCACCGGGGTCCTGGCCCGCGGCGATCGCTGGAAGAGAGACCATGGCTGCCAGGAGCAGGCACAGGGACCGGAGTCGATGAATGCACCGGGGACCGTCCCCGACCTTCCAAGCGTTCACGTGCGTTTGGGCTCGACAGTTAAGGACGGCGAAGCGAACGAAGCCGGACGGCCCCGTTGCGGGCGTGCCTACCCGCTGATGGGCGCAAGGTAGGGATCGATTATCAAGGAGCCGTGAACCGCTCTTACGGATCCGATGAAGGGGAGTGCGGAGCGAGCTCCGATTCCCCTCCCCGCCGACTTGATTCGCGCGCGCCGCTTCTCTAGCGGTAGATGCGCTCGTCCTTGCGCTCGAAGTTGTCGGCCTGGATGTGCCGCATGAACTCCCAGAGCGACGGATCGGGCTGGAAGCCGGTCCGCGCCATCGAGCAGCAGGTCGCCAAGAGGTCTTCGGCGCGCGGACGCACGTTCGTGTTCTCGAAGCCCTCGTGGATCGCGAGGCGGTAGACCGAGGCGGCCTCCTCCGACGCTCCCATCTTCTGGTAGGCCTCGGCCAGCGGACGCAGGCAGGCCGCGCGGCTGACGTTCACGATCTCGGTCCGGCCTTCGTTATACAGCGCGAGGGCGGCGCCGGCTTCGCGCCGCGCCTCCCGCGCGTCGCCCGCGCGGTAGCGGAACGCCGCGATGCGGGCCAGGAGCGGCACGCGGTACTCGGCGTTGAGCCCGGTCGCGTCGAGCACGCCGCGGGCCTCTTCGATGACCTCGCTGGCCTTGACGACGTCGCCCGCCTCGAGCGCGACGCGGACCAGCTCCAGCAGGACGTCGATCCGGATCGTGACCGGGAGCTTGCTCCAGGACTCCTTGACGAGCGCCTCGATCTCCGCGCGGCGCTCTTCGTCACGGTAGTGCGACTCGAAGAGCTGGATGCAGACGGCCAGCGCGTTGCGCGACAGGTCGAAGTTCTGGCTCTCGAAGGCTCTCCGCGACGCCGCCAGCAGCTCCTCGTACCCCTCGTCGCTCGCGACCTTGGCGCGCTCGGCGTCGACCTTGCCGGTCTCGGCCTCGTTCTCGACGCCCGCTTCGGCGGCGCGCGCAGCCGCTTCCTCGCCCAGCGCGAGCCGGGCTCGCGAGATCGAGACCAGGACGCGGTCCTTGCGCCACGATTGGCCGAACTTGTCGGCCGGCCACTCGGCGACGCCGACCGCGAGGCCGAGGTACTCCTGAGCCAACTCTTCCTCGCCGTGCTCGGCGCAATAGCGCGCCAGATCGCCGTAGCCGACGCCGATGCGCCAGTTCGGGCTGTCCTGAATGAGCCGCAGCGCGCGGCTCGGCTGCTCCAGCTCGAGGCACGCGATCGCGACGTTCTCCATGGCGCGCGCGCGCGTCTTGACGTGCGGGTCGACCGAGATCGTCCGCGAGGCGTCGGCCGCGAGGTCGAGCAGATCGCCGCGGAAGTCCTCTAGGGGCGCGTCCGTCGGGGACGAAGGCTCGGCTTGGCTGACCTGGAGGGCGCCGGCGAGCGGGGCCAGGAGCAGCGAGACCAAGGCGGCAAGGGCGCTGAGGCGAAGCGTGTTCTTCATCGGGGGGGCGGAGTGGGACGGGAAGGGCCCGCGGCGCTCGGAGCGCCGCGGGCCGATGCTACTACGACTCGGCTTTCGAATCGCCTGGGGCTACTCGCAGCCGATGGTGAAGTTGATGCCGTTGGCGAGCTTGAACTCGGGGAGGCCGCTCCCCAGGTCAACCACGCCGCCCTGCGCACAGAGCGCGTTGCCGATGAGCGCGGCCTGGGCCGGGATCGGGACCAGGATCGTGTCGATCGGGCCGGTCACGAAGGTGTCCACGACCTCGATCAGCGAGTTGACGCCGCAGAGGACCGTGCCGAGCGAGGTGCCGGTCGGAAGATCCGACTGGGACGTGCCGACGTACAGGAACGAGGCGGCCGGAGCGGCGCTGCCCATGATCGAGTGATCGATCGCCGGATCCCAGATCGCGTCGATGACGGGCGGCTGCGTCTGGCTCGTCAGGAACGCGTTCGGGTTCGCCGCGATGGCGCTGTTGAAAGTCGACTCCGAGGCCGGAACGGCGTCCGCGAGGAAGCGGAACGCGTCCGACGTCGCCCAACCATCGAGCCAGTTGGTGTTGGCGTCGAAGGCGCCGCGGTACGCCGCCTGGCTGTAGAACGAGTCGGACGCGAACGGAGCGCCGGACCCGACGCTCGCGACGGCGTCGTTCGCCGCGCGCGGGTCGAGCGCGATCACGCGCGCCATGTCCTTCTCGTCGGGGCTGCCGGGCAGCAGCGTGACGACGTCCTCACGGACCAGGCACTTGATCGGCGACGCGGTGGCCACCACGTTGTCGAGCGTCGCGGAGAGGTCGACCGGCGCGTCGCCGAGGCCGCTCTGCAGGTTGAAGAAGACGCTGTCCCGGATCTCGGCCTGCTTGCCGTCGACCTGCGACTTGTAGAGCTCGGCGAGGGTCAGCGGCCCCACCGGCGGGTTGACCATGAAGTAGTCGTCGAAGTCGTCCGCCCAGACCTCGGCGAAGGTCGAGGCCTGCATGCCGGCCGCGCCGCCGCCGTAGCCGCAGGCGCCGTCGCCGTCGTCGCCGTCGTTCTTGACGAGCTTGTCGCCGAGGTCGACGAAGACCGAGTTGCGGACCTGGACGCGCGCGTTGTCGCGCCACGCCGTGCCGGCGTCACCGTCGTTCGGCTCGCCGATCACCGTCATGTTGTAGAGCGCGACGGTGCTGACCGGCTGCCAGTTGCAGTCCTCGGCGCCGTCCATCTCGATCGCGTTGTCGCCGACGCCCGAGCCCTGCTCAGCGTTCAGGCTGTAGCCCTGGACGATCAGGCCGAACTGGGCCTTGCCGCGCCAGCCCTGGTCGAAGTCGAGGCTGTCGTCGCCGATGTTCCACACCGAGAAGTTCTTGATGCCGACGCACCCGCCCCAGATCTCGATGCCGTCGTCGACGTTGTTCATGATCTCGACGAAGCTGATGTCGGTGCCGCTGCCGACGCCGCCGAGCGAGAGGCCGTTGAGCTCGTTGGCGAAGCCGATCACGCGGCCGCCGTAGCGCAGGTTCAGGTAGGAGATGGTGCCGCTGTCGTCGTCATCCATCCCGCCGCCGTACTGGTTCTTGTTGTCGGGCTCGGCGAAGAGGCCCTCCATGTCCGCCACGTTGCCCGCGTCGGGGAAGGCGACGTTGCCGGCCGTGGCGTCCTCGGAGATGTAGCCTCTGCCCATGATCGTCAGGTTGCCCCACTCGGTCGCGGCCTGGCGCCACGATCCGGTCGCAGGGTCCTTCATGGTCGGGTGCGACGGATCGTCGGACCACGTCTCGAGGTCGGCCTTCGAGGTCATGATGACCGGCTCCGACGCGGTGCCCTGGACGAAGATCTGGCCCGTGGCGGCCACGGCCAGGCTGCCGCCAGGATCGCTCGCGACCACGACGCCCTTCTGAATCGTCAGCGTGGCACCGGGGTTGACGTAGATCTGCCCCTGCAGGTTGTACGTCTTGTCGGTGGTCCAGACCTCGTTGCCCGTGATGTCGGAGGCGACCAAGACCTCGTTCGGGTTCCCGGCGTAGGCCGCGCTCGTCAGCGCGAAGGCACCCAGAACGGTGAGGGTGGAACGGGAGTACGAATTCACTGGGGAGTTTCTCGTAGAGGGGTACTTCAGCCGAGGAGGGCGACGACCGGAGCCACTCTCCGGAGCGCTCCTCCCCAGCGTTGAGGGCGAGACCTTAGGAGCCCTGTGTGTAGGGACTTTGAAGCGCCGGCGAAGTTTCGATACAGGGCTCTATCAAGCCCACCGGACGCGCTTCTTAAAGCCGGTCTAAAGAGAGCGCGCTAGGCGCGCTCCGCGGCGTGCGCCTGCAGGTCCTCTAGGCTGCAGATGTCCAGCGCCCGTATGTGGGTCGCCTCCAGCACCACCCGCGGCGCGCAGCCCGCCTCTAGGGCCTCCTGCCAGCGCGCCGCGCACAGGCACCACTGGTCGCCGTCCTTCAACCCCGGGAAGCCGTAGGCCGGCAGCGGCGTCGACAGGTCGTTGCCGCGCGCGCGCGAGAACTCGAGGAACTCGGCCGTCACCAGCGCGCAGACCGTGTGCGAGCCGTGGTCGTCCGGCCCCGTGCGGCAGCAGCCGTCGCGGTAGAAGCCGGTCATCGGGTCCTTGGAGCAGGGCTCTAGCTTGCCCCCCAGTACGTTGCTCTGCGCTAGCTGGATCACGGTCAGGCCTTTCGGGTCAGGGGGAGCATGGTACCAGGCCGCCGCCCCCGGCTCGCCTACTGACGGAGCGCTTCCAGCGCGGGTAGCTGCGATAGGTGACCTCGCGCGCCGACAGCAGCACGCATGCTCCTTGGTCGGTCGCGAGCAAGAGCCACCGCCCGTCGCGTGTCCAGTCGAGCTTGCGGACCAGCAGCTGGCGCCGGGAGAGCTCATCCCCTCCACGCGCGTAAGGCGTAGGCATCCGGGATGTTCGCGCGAGCCCTGGATGCGCTTTCGTCCCCCCCGCCGGCCGCCCCTAGGGAAGACCGCCAGAAGGAAGCGCCCGGCGAAGCGGGCACCCGCTCCGCCGCCACGGCATCATCTCCCCATGGCGAGACTCCTCGCGCTCTTCCTCCTCGTCCCGATCGTCGAGCTCGTGCTGCTGATCCAGCTCGGCAAGCACGTCGGGCTCGGGGCCACGCTCGGCCTGATCGTCGCGACCGGCTTCGCCGGCGCGTGGCTCACGCGCCGCCAGGGCCTCGGCACGCTGGCGCGGATCCAGGCGGAGCTCGGCGCCGGAAGCGTGCCGACCGATGCGCTGATCGATGGACTCCTGATCCTGCTCGCGGGTGCGGTGCTTTTGACGCCTGGGCTGCTGACCGACGCCGCGGGCTTCCTGCTGCTGGTGCCGGCGACGCGGCGGCGCGTGCGCGACGCGGCGCGTGGACGCCTGGGGCGCGCGGTGCGCGAGGGGCGCGTGCATGTGTCCTGGAACATCGGCGCGCCGTTCGCCGGCGCGGGCCCGGCCGCCTCGGCCGACGCCGCGCGCGAGCCCGAGTGGGAGGTGCGCCCGGGCTCGCCCGAGAGCGGCCGCGCGGCGCTTCCCGACGAGCGCGGGTCCGAAGAGCGCAAGCCCTGATCGATGGCCGCCTCTCCCCCGCGCGCCCCGACGGCGCTCCTGACCGCCCTCGCGCTGGTCGCGTTCGCGGGCAACTCGATCCTGTGCCGCATGGCGCTGGCGGACGGCGAGATCGGACCGATCAGCTTCACCTGTGTGCGGCTGGCGAGCGGTGCGCTGGTGCTCACCCCGGTCTTCCTGCGCGCGCGGGGCAAGCGCTTCGAGCGCGGCTGGCAGCTGGCGCCGCTCGCGCTCTTCGTCTATGCGTTCGCCTTCTCGCTGGCCTACACCTCGCTGACGACCGGGACCGGCGCGCTGCTGCTCTTCGGCGCGGTGCAGGGCACGATGCTCGGCTACGGGCGCGTCCACGGCGAGCGGCTGCGGCCGGCGCAGCTCGCAGGGTTGGCGGCGGGGATGGCGGGTGTCGTGGTGCTCGTGGCGCCGGGCGTCGCCGCTCCGGATCCGGCCGGCGTGGTGCTGATGCTGCTGGCGGGAGTCAGCTGGGGTATCTACTCGCTGATCGGCCGCGGCGCGCGGCACCCGGTGGCTTCGACCGCGCGCAACTTCGTGCTCGCGGCACCGCTCGCGCTCCTGGCGCTGCCGTTCTCGATCGGGAGCGAAGCGCTGGAGGCCCGCGGCTTCCTACTAGCCGCAGCTTCGGGTGCGGTTACGTCGGGCGGAGGCTACGTGCTTTGGTACTCCGCGCTGCGCGGGCACAGCGCCACGAGCGCCGCGGTGCTGCAGCTCGCGGTGCCCGCCCTGACGGCGGCCGGCGGCGTGCTGCTGCTGGGCGAGGCGCTGACCGGCCGGCTCGTCGGAGCCAGCGTGCTGACCCTCGGCGGGATCCTCACGACGATCCGCGCCGCGCGCTGAGCCGCCCGCGCGGTTTTCGCGAAGTCGTTGAACCGCGTTCGATCGGCCGCGCGTGCTCCGCGTCCGTACGCCCCATCCGAGGCTGCCCGGCGCCGCTCGTTGCGCCGAGGCCGAACGTGAGAAACGGACGATGTATCGAAACGCTCTTGTACTAGCGACCCTGCTGGGGTTCGCCGTGTCCCCGTCCCTTTGCGCCCAAGACCTGCGCGCCCGCTGGCGCCCGACGAAGGACCTCGCCGCCGCGCGCGCGACCGCCGCGCAGGCGGATGCGCTGATCCTGAAGCTCGCCGACGACGCAGGCGTGCGCGCCGCGAACGGACACCTCGTGCGCGGTGGAGCGGTCGACCCGTCGCCGGTGCAGGTCGCGCTCGCGGGGCTGCCCGGCGTGCGCGTCACGGCGCTGTCGCAGCTCGACCCGCTGCGGCTGCGCGCGCTCCGGGCGCGCGCCGAGCGCGCGAGCGGCGAGGAGATGGCCGACCTGACGCAGCTCTTCCGGGTGACCTGGAGCCAGGCGGCGGACCTCGACGCCGTGCTCGCGGCGCTGCTGGCGCTGCCCGCGGTCGAGAACG
The DNA here is from genome assembly GCA_039029355.1 of Planctomycetota bacterium. Lineage (GTDB taxonomy): Bacteria > Planctomycetota > UBA1135 > UBA1135 > JBCCGI01. The sequence goes on along the minus strand of JBCCGI010000091.1, from coordinate 2,946 downwards.
TCTATGGCGAGCCGCGCTACCGCGTGGCTTCGACCTCTGGCGGAGGAGGGACGCCGACGCCCGACCTGGACCTCGCGACCTACATCAACGACGTCGAGCTGCCCCACGCACATGCCCAGGGCTACTTCGGCGAGGGCGTGACGATCGCCGACGTCGAGGTCTCCTGGAACCTGCCGATCACCGCCAGGAACTGGTCGCGCGACGGCCACGAGGACCTGGCCGGCGTCACCTTCGAGACGATCGACGACCCCGCGGACTGGGTCGATCCGACCGAGGGCATCACGCCGATCGCGTACGGGCTGCGCAACGAGCCGCACGGCACCGCCGTCGTCGGCGTCCTGCTCGCCGACGACAACGGCACCGGGCTCACCGGCATGGTGCCGAACGCCGAGCTGAAGGTGATCTCCGACACGATCCAGGCGCCCGGCTCGCCCTTCATCGCGCCCTTGAACCGGCTGATGGACGCGGTGGTGCTGGCGACCGAAGCGCTCGAGCCGGGAGACCTGATGCTGATCGAACGCCAGGGCGCGGGCCCGAACCTCATCCCGCCCGGGATCCAGGCGGGCTCCGCGGTCGGCTTCGTGCCGGTCGAGTACACCGACGCGATCTTCTACTGCGTGCGCCAGGCGACGGCGATGGGCATCCACGTGGTGCAGCCGTCGGGAAACGGCTCGCAGAACCTCGACGCGACCGCGCCGATCGTCGGCGGGCACGCGACCTATCCCGGTGCCTTCGACCTCAACGAGCGCGACTCGCGCTCGGTCATCGTGTCCGGCGTGCACAAGGACGGCACCTTCCCGACCACCATCTTCCCCGCCGGCGTCGGCCAGATCGTCAACGTCGGTTCGCGCATCGATGCCTACGCCGAGGCGACGCTGGTGCGCGCGCTGGGCGAGCACCGCTACCTCGTCCCGCTCGGGGCCATCGCCTGCGGCGCGCAGGCCTTCCCGGCGCTCTGGTACTGCGAGTCGATCAACCGCGCCTACACCGCGGCGTTCCAGGGCACGTCGGCGTCGAGCGCGATCGTGGCCGGCGCGATGACCGTGCTGGAGCAGGCGCACGAGGAGCTCTACGGCGAGCCGCTGCGGCCCGAAGAGCTGCGCGGCGTCATCCGCCACGGCGGCGCACGCATGTCGTCGCTGACCAGCGGAAGCACGGCGATCGGCCGTGAGCCGCGGCTGGAGCGACAGCTCGACCTGATCGAGATGGGCCCCCACCCCGCCTGGGTGATGGACCCGACCGACTATGAGCAGTGCGACTCGACGCAGCAGTGGCGCAACTTCGGCGAGCGCCTCGGCGTGCTCGAAGACCTCAACGGCGACGGGCTGCCGGAGTACTACGTGGCCTACGACTACACGCAGCCCGACGGCACTTCGCGGCAGGGCTACCGCTTCTACTCCGGACGCAGCGGGGACCTGCTCGACACGATTCTCCATTCGATCCCCTTCGGCGGGACCGACGACGGGACCTACGCGCCGGCCGGCGACGTGGACGGCAACGGCGTCGCCGACCTCGTCTTTTTCAACGGCGGCAGCCAGGTCCAGGTGGTCGAGCTCGACCTCGCGGCCGGCACCGGGAGCACGATCGCGACCGTCACCGCGGGCAACGGCTTCAGCGGCGGTATCGGCGACGTCAACGGCGACGGCTTCGACGACTTCGCCGCCGGCGGTGAGGTCCACCTCGGCCCGAGCGGCACGCTGCTCCTGATCGGTGGCGTCAGCGTCGATGGAGTGCGCGGCGGCGTCGGCGACCTCGACGGCGACGGGCGCGCGGAGCTGTACGACATCGACGGCCGGATGCGCTCGGTGCACGGCGCGCCGGGGGCCGAGACGCTGGTCGAGTTCAACCCGAACATCGCGCTGCCGCTCCCCGGCGCGGGCATGCTGGCGATCGGCGACGTCGACCTCGATGCGGTGCCCGATCTGCTGACCCGTGACGCGAACGGCCAGAACGCCCAGGGCCATCCAGTCGGGCTGGTTTGGATCCACTCGGGCAAGACCGGCGCGTTGATCGCCAAGATCGAGGGCCCGCACTTCGGCAGCAAGTTCGGCGGCTCGGCCGCCGCACCCGGCGACGTGAACGGCGACGGCTTCCCCGACTTCGCGGTGGGGCTTCCCGACCCGATCGGGCTGGGGCAGGTGTACGTGTACTCCGGACTGAACCTGTCCCAGGGGCCGGTGCTCTTGGCCCAGTACGCGGCCGAGCGGGGCGTGCAGCAGGACCTCTTCAGCTCGACGATCTCCGCCGGCGACCTCAACGGCGACGGGCTCGGCGACCTTCTGATCGGCGCGCCGGCGGCCGAGACCACGGCGATCGCCGACTGCGCCGACGGACGCGCTTACGTCTTCCACAGCCTGCGCGCGCAGCAGTCGCTCGTGGCGTCGCCTTCGTTCTTCGAGGCCTTCGACGCCGACGGCGACCTGTACGGCGGATCGGCGCCACACGACCGGAGCTTCCTGACGCTCGACCTCGGCCCGGCGTTCGCCAACGCGCCCTACGCGATCCTCGGTGGTGCGTCCGGCTCGCTGCCGGGGCTGTTCCTCGAAGGCGTGTTCATCCCGCTCGTGTACGACAACACGACGACGTTCCTGCTGAGCCTCGGCGCAAGCACGCCGCCCGGCTCGGCCTTCAACGTCGCTGGCTTCTCCGGCACGCTCGACGCCTCCGGGCGCGCCGAGGCCGAGTTCGGCCCGGTTCTCGCTTCGGTGCTCTGCCCCACCGTCGGGCTGGAGTTCACGCTCGTCGGGCTCGGCTGGAACCCGGTGACCTTCCAGCTGTCCGTCGCGAGCGACCCCGCGCGCGTGCGGATCACGAACGAAGAGGGGACCTGCCCCTAGACCGCGGCTGGCCAGCCGGGGCGGGCGCGATGCCCATGCGGCTCGCGCCCCCCCCTTTTCCATGCCCCGTGTGCGCACCACGGGCGAAGCGGAGGATGCCAGCGTGAGC
>JBCCGI010000090.1:0-31802 GCA_039029355.1 Planctomycetota bacterium | reverse complement strand
GGGGTGTGGGGGGTTTGTTTGCTTGCCCCGGGGGGTGTGGGGGGGGGCTGGGGGAACCGCCCCCCCCCCCCCCCCCCCCCGGGCCCCCCCCCCCACCAAAAACCTGGGGGGGGGGGCCCCGGCCCCCCCCCCCCCCCCCCGCCGGGGGTCCAGGAGAGAGTGAACGCCTACTTGATCTGGAACTCGTGACCGTCGGTGGCCGCGAAGAGCCCGTTGGCGGCGAGCGGCGTCACCGTGAAGCTCTGGAGCATCACGCTGAGGCCCTCGAGGCCGGCGGGAATCGGGCCGAGGAGCGTGTCCTGGCCCATCTTGCCGACCGCGATCAGGAAGGGCGCCGGGGACGCGGTGAGGTTCAGGTGGACGGCCGAGTAGATCGCATCCTGGGGGGCCGGGCCGGAGGTCACGAAGACCTGCGCGAAGGTCGCCCAGATGAGGTCGTCGAAGGTCAGCGACGGCGTGTCCACTTCGATCCGGAGCAGCTGGCCGGCGCTGATCTTCTTGACGTTGTCCGTGATCGGCGTGGCGGTCTCACCGGTGACCGACTTCTGCACCAGGTCTTCGTTCGTGCCGGGGTACGAGGTCGAGGCGCCGCAGTACACCGAGGCCCGCCCGCTGGGGTTGCTTCCGAAGGGGGCGTCGCGCCAGATGCCGCAGACCACGTCGCCGCGCTGGTCTCCGTCGACGTCGCCGATGCCGACGACCACGTCGCCGAGGCGGTCGTCGTCGTTGAGCGAGTCGATGACCTGACCGTTCTCGCCGGAGAAGATGGGGACGTAGCCGGTCTGGGGCTTCAGGTTGAACGCGCCGACGGCGAAGTCCGGTTTGCCGTCCTCGTCGACGTCGCCCAGGCCGGTCACCTCGCGGCCGAGCCACTGGGCGAAGCCGCCGTTGATGGCGTAGAGCAGAGCGCCCGAGCCGCCGGCGTAGACCTCCACCCGGCCGCCGTTCATCATGCCCGCGTCGGAGCCGGGCGCGCCGATGGCGAGCTCGTCGAAGCCGTCGCCGTTCACGTCGCCGATGTTCGCGATCGCCTCGCCCAGGAAGTCGCCCTGGTTGACGCCGTCCACCGTCAGCAGAACGGTCCCCGACTCCGCCGGGTTGCCCGAGAAGACCTGCACCCGACCGCGCTCGATGTTGAAGGTGAGAGCGCCGATGGCGAAGTCGTCGAACCCATCTCCGTTGTAGTCGCCGATGCCGCACATGGACTGGCCGAAGTTGTCGCTGCTCCCGGCGCCCGAGAGATCGTGCAGCAGGGAGTGGTCCGCGCCGGAGTACACGTGCACCCTCCCGCTCAGCGGGACCAGCATGTAGACCATCAGGTCGTCGACGCCGTCGCCATCGACGTCGCCCGCGTTGGCGACGCCCGTGCCGAAGCTGGAGTTGGTGGAGGGGCCGGTCAGCACGGAGAAGTCCTTGACCTGCAGCACGAGGCCGCTCGGCGACATTTGGAACTCATAGATGAGGACCTTGCCGACGAAGCCCAGGGACGAGTCCTCCGACAGCGGAGCGCCCACCGCCAGCTCGTGGAAGCCGTCCCCGTCGGAGTCGCCCAGGTCGGCGACGCTGCCGCCGAACCAAGACAGGCCGGGGATCTCGTGGCCGCTGAGGGACTCGAGCAGCTGCCCGTTCCCCGAGAAGATGTGCGCCCACCCGTCTTCGTTTTCCGGGTCGGTCACGACGTAGTCGTCGAGGCCGTCGCCGTCGAGGTCGCCGATGCCGCAGGCGGCATAGCCGAAGCGCTCGCTGTTGGCGAAGCCGTCGTGCTCGATGCAGGGGGACTGGGCCGACAGGGCCGCGGAGCTGGAGAGGGCAAGGAGAGAGGCAAGGAGGGATCGGGTTTGCATGGCTGCTTGGGGGTCGATTGAGTCGGATGTACCGAGGGGTTTTTGAAGAGTCGGAGAGGCTCAGCGCCTCGCACACGACCCCCAGGTGGCGGTGCCGGCGGCGATTGCGCCGAAGGCAGCTTTTTTTGGCTCGATGCCAAAGTCCGCTACCGTAGGGCGCCGGCACCAGCCCGTCGGCGCTCGCATGGAAGGCGAAGAGAGAGCCGCAAACCGCTTCCTGATGGCCTACCTCGCGGACCGCGAGGCCGGCCGCGAGCTCGGGCTGGAGCACTACCTGGAGCGCTTCCCCGACGACGCCGCGCTGGTGCGCAGCGAATACCAACGGCTACAGGACGAGGCCGCCGCCGAGACCGAATCCGGCTTCCGTGCGGGTTGGCAGCCCTCCCCCGGCGGCGCCCTCGAGCGCGGTCGCCGTATCGGCGGCTACGTGGTCGAGCGCGAGCTCGGCCGCGGCGGCCAGGCGGTGGTCTTCCTGGCCCGCGACACGCGGCTGCCCCGCCTGGTGGCGCTGAAGGTACTGCGGGCCTTCGATTCGGTGCCGCTGGGCCAGGCGCTGGCCCGCTTTCAACGCGAGGCGGAAGCGGTCTCGCGCCTCGATCATCCGGGCATCTGTTCGATCTATGAGATCGGCGAGGACGGCGGCGCGCTCTTCATCGCCATGCGCTACGTCCCGGGCGAGACCATGTCGCACCTGATCCGCGCGGGGCGCGACGCCTCCGCCGGCGACGATCCGCCGGCGCCGCTCGGTCCCCGGCGCCCGGACCGCGTAGCGCTGATCCTCGGCTGGTTCATCGCGCTCGCCGAGGCGCTGGAAGCGGCGCACCAGGCCGGGATCCGCCACCGCGACGTGAAGCCCGCGAACATCCTCATCTCCGAGCGCGGCGATCCGGTGCTGCTCGACTTCGGCCTGGCCTCCGACGAATCGTCGGCCGGCGGCACCCTGACCGGTTCGGGCGACGCGCTCGGGACGCCGGCCTACATGGCGCCGGAGCAGATCCTGGCCGCGCCCACCTCCGCGCGCACCGACGTGTACGGCCTCGGCGTCTCGCTGTACGAAGCGCTTGCGCTCGAGCTGCCCTTCCACGCCGCCACGCGCGAAGGCCTGTACCGCAAGATTCTCGGTCAGAGCCCACCGGACATCCGCCGGCGCGCGCGCGACGTGTCCGACGACCTGGCGGCGGTGCTCGAAGTGGCGCTCGCCAAGGACTCCGAGCAGCGCTACGAGAGCTGCGCAGCCCTGGCGGCGGACCTGCGCAACGTGCGCGAGGGGCGCCCGGTCAGCGTCAAGCTGGCCTCCGCGCACACGCGCGTGCTGCGCTGGGCTCGGCGTCATCCGGGGACGGCCGTCCCGCTGCTGGTGACGTTCGTGGTCCTGGCGGTGGGGCTGGTTTGGACGCTCAGCACGAACCGCGAGCTGGAGGCCGCCTACTCGGACCTCTCCGACCAGGAGCGCCAGGCCTCGCTGCGCCTCGAGCAGGTCAAGCGCCTGTCGGACGCCGTCGTGCTGGAAGAGCTGGAGCAGCGGGCGGAACAGCTCTGGCCCGCGCTGCCGGACCGGGCCGACGAGCTGAAGCTCTGGCTCCGCGACGCGCAGGAGCTACTCGCGCGCGCCGACACCCACCGGGCGGCGCTGGAGGAGGTGCGCACGCACGCGCTGCCGTACGGCGAGGCCGAGCGGCGCGCCGAGTACGCCGCCGAGCTGAACCGGATCGCCGAGCTGGAGGACGAGCTGCGCGCCATCGTCGAGGCGCCCGCGGCGGAGCTCCCGGAGCTCGAACAGCAGGAGCTGGTCCGACGCCAGGTCCGCGTGGAAGAGCAGCTCGCTCTGCTCTCCGCCGCCGTCGAACAGGCCCGCGGCTGGCGCTTCCACGAGCCCGACCGCGCCTGGGAGCACGGCGTCCTGAGCCGGCTGGTGGTGGACCTCGAGGCCTTCGCGGACCCCGAGCACGGAACCGTGGCCAGCGTCCGCCGCCGGCTGGAGTTCGCCGAGGAGCTGACGCCGCGCTCGATCGACGAGCCGCAGGCGGCCTGGCTGGCGGCGGAGCGCTACGCCGCGTCCGACGCGCGCTACCTCCACGTCGCCGAGATCGGGCTGGCCCCCCAGGTCGGGCTCGTTCCACTGGGTCCCGACCCCGACTCGGGGCTGCTCGAGTTCCTACACCTGGCGACGCATGGGGAGGGCGAGCCGCCCACCCGCGACGCCGCAGGCCATCTCGTCCGCGACGAGTCCACCGGCGTGATCCTGGTGCTGGTGCCGGGCGGGACCTTCTGGATGGGCTCCCAGAAGCACGATCCCGACGGCCCCAACCACTCCCTCCTGACGGTCGGAACCAACTCGCGCCCGGTCCACGAGGTGACCCTGCGGCCGTTCTTCATCTCCAAGTACGAGCTCACCCAACACCAGTGGATGGCGCTCACGGGCGCGAACCCGATGGAGGCCCTCGATGGCGTCCCGCCGATGGACGCGGACCACCAGGGCCTGATCCATCCGGTGGCCCAGGTCAGCTGGAACGACTGCGTCGCGGAGCTCCGGCGCGTCGACCTCGACCTGCCGACCGAGCCGCAGTGGGAGTACGCCTGCCGGGCCGGCACCGAGACGGCCTTCTTCAGCGGCGACGACGTGCTGTCGCTGGAGGGCTTTGCCAACGTGGCCGACGTGAACGCGGGACGCCGCTACCCGCCCGGCTTCCCCCACGACCCCGAGCTCGACGACGGCTGGGTCGAGGACGCCCCCGTGGGCTCCTTCGGCGCCAACCGGTTCGGCCTACACGACGTCCACGGCAACGTCGCCGAGTGGTGCCTCGACTCCTACGAGCACTTCCTGTCCCTGCCCCGCTCCGGCGACCTGCCGATCACGACCACGGCCAGCAGCCCCGAGGACCGCATGATCCGCGGCGGGATGAACGCCGCGCCGGGGCTGCCCGCCGCCTCGTTCTATCGCCTGGTCGGCCGCTCGGACCGCGTCGACCACCAGACCGGCTGCCGCCCGGTGCGGCGGCTGCGGTAGTCAGTCCTCGACCAGCTCGGCGAAGACCGAGTCGGGCAGCATCGTGCGCAGGCGCTTCAGAGCGCGGTGATAGCGCAGCGCCACCGTCGAGGCGTCGAGCCCGAGCGCGCTGGCCACCTCTTGGTTCGGCGCCTGCTCGATGCCGCGCAGGATGACGATCTCGCGGTCGCGATCCGGCAGCCGCTCGAGCAGGTCGTGCACCCTCGAGGAGCCCTCCTGCCGCTGCAGCCGGGTCACGATGCCGGTGACCTGATCCATCAGTCGATCCGCCGGCCCCTCGCCAGAGGGCCCGTCCGGTTCCGCCGCGCGGTCCTGCCGCAGCGCGAACTTGCGCGCCAGGTTGTTGGTGCGCCGGATCAACGCGGTGCTCAGGAACTTCAGCAGCACCGGCGCCATGCGGCCGTCGCGCGGTACGAGCGAGCCAAGGCGCGGGATGACGGTGATCCAGAGCTCGTTGACGACGTCCTCGGGATCGCAGTGGCGCCGCAGCGTCGGGCCGAGCCGGTAGCGAGCCGACTCGACCAAGAGCGGCGTGAAGCGCTCGATCAGCCAGGCGAGGCTGCGGTCGTCGCCTTGGGCCGCGCCGCGAACGTGAATGGACGTGTCGGTGAAGTCCACGGGCCTGCATTAGACCCTCGTACGCACCGCCGGTGCCAGTCGCGCCGGTCCTCTCCAAGTCCGCTACCCCTCCAACAACTCCGAAGCCCGCGCCGCCGCCTGCACGATCGCCTTGATCAGCGTGACGCGCAGGCCGCCGTCCTCCAGCTCGAGGATGCCGTCGATCGTGCAGCCTGCGGGCGTGGTCACCGCATCCTTGAGGCGCGCCGGGTGCTCGCCGGTCTCCAGCACCATCGCGCCCGCGCCGAACACCGTCTGCGCCGCCAGTTCGGTCGCGATGTCGCGCGGCAGGCCGACCTTGACGCCGCCCTCGGCCAGGGACTCGATCACGATATAGAGGAAGGCAGGGCCGCTGGCGGACAGGCCGGTGATCGCGTCCATGTGGCGCTCGTCGACGACGACCGTGCGGCCGACGGCGCCGAAGATGCGTTGCGTGGCGGCCAGGTGGTGGCCCTCGGCGTGCGCGCCCGGGGCGATGCCGGTCATGCCTTTGCGGATCAGGCTCGGGGTGTTGGGCATCGCACGCACCACCGGCACCGGGGCGGCGAGGTGGCGCTCGACGACCGCGGTCGAGACCGAGGCGGCGGCCGTGATCACGAGCGTCGCCGGGTCGACCGAGCCGGCGATCGACTCGGCCAGCTCGGGCACGGTCTTGGGCTTGACGCAGAGCAGGACGGCCTCGGCGTCGGCGGCCGCGGCGCGGTTGTCGAGGGTGGTGATCACGCCCGGGAAGCGGGCGTCCAGGGCCTCGAGACGCTCGCGGTGCGCCGCGGTGGCGATCACGTCGCCCGGGTGGAGGAGCTGGGCCTCGAAGAGCCCGCCGAGGATCGCCTCGCCGAGCTTGCCGGCGCCGAGCACGGCCAGCTTCGCTTTCTTGGACATCGGGATGCCTTGCAGGTGGTTCGGTTTCCGAGGGGTGGGATGGACTACAATCCGTTCAGCGCAATGAAGGGCTCGTTCGGTACGGATGGAGCGGGATCCGGCGGCCTAGGGGTCGCGGAAGCTCCGCGAACCAAGCGCAAGCGGCGCAAATGGCGCCTCGACGGCTGGCCGCCGTCGGGCTGGGACGGCGGAGACGACGGGGGCGGCGGCGGAGGCGGCGACGACGGGGGCGAGTTCGACCCCTGGCACGGCATGCCGCGCGCCGGCACCCCCGAGCTGGCGATGGCGCTGGCCTTGGTGTGCATCTGCACGCTCTTCTTCATCTTTGTCGCACTCTGCGTCTTCTTCTGGAAGAGCCAGCCCACCTGGATTCCCGAGGGCCAGGCGCCGCCGGCGGGCCTCTGGGCGAGCACGGCGCTGCTGGTGGGGTGCAGCTTCACCCTCTGGCGGGCTCTCGCGGCGCACCGACGGCAGGATGCGGCGGGGCTGCGGCGGATGCTCTACGCGGGCTCGGCGCTGGGCGTGGTCTTCCTCGTGTGCCAAGCGCTGCTGTGGAAGGAGCTCATCGCCACCCACGGCGCCGAAGCGCCCGGCTACTACGCCGCCTTCTTCTACATCCTGACCGGTCTGCACGCCGTGCACATCGCCGGCGGGGTGTTCTTCCTCGGCAAGGTGCTGCAGACCGTCCACCGCGCACACGACCGGCTCGGCCCCGAGACGCCGCTTCGCCTGGTCGGCGCCTATTGGCATGTTATGGGTGCGATCTGGATCGCGCTGTTCGCGGTCCTCTACTTCCTCCCCTGACCGAGCCGCCCCCCCGCATGCCGTCGCATTTCGAGGATCTGAAGCAGCTCAAGATCCTGCTGGTGGTCGTGGCGGGCTTTCTGGTGGGGCTCGCTCTGCTCTTCTACCTCATCGCCACGGACGTTTGATGGACGCGACCCGCATCGCGCGGCGGCTTTCGCGCGAGGTCGACGCGCTCTCCTTCGAGCCGCCGGTCACGCACGTGTACAACCCGCTCGCCTACGCGCGTGGGCCACTGGAGACCTTCCTCGAGCGCTTCGCGCGGCCCGGGGTCGAGGCGATGCTGATCGGCATGAACCCCGGCCCCTGGGGCATGGCGCAGACCGGCGTGCCGTTCGGCGAGATCTCCTTCGTGCGCGACTGGATGGGCATCGAGGGCCACGTGCGCCAGCCCGACCCCATGCACCCCAAGCGCCCCGTGCTGGGCTTCGACTGCGCCCGCAGCGAGGGGAGCGGCAAGCGCGTCTGGTCGTGGGCCGAGGAGCGCTTCGGCACGCCCGAGGCCTTCTTCGAGCGCTTCTTCGTGTGGAACTACTGCCCGCTCTGCTTCCTCGAGGAGAGCGGCCGCAACCGCACCCCCGACAAGCTCCCGGTGGCCGAGCGCGACGCGCTGTTCGACGTCTGCGACCGCGGGCTGGCGCGGATGGTCGAGCACATCCAGCCCAAGCTGCTGATCGGCATCGGCAAGTTCGCCGAGACGCGCATCCGCGAGGCGGTCGACGGCTGGCCGGTGGGCACGGTGCTGCACCCGAGCCCCGCCAACCCGGTGGCCAACCGCGGCTGGGCGCCGCAGGCCGAGCGGCAGCTGACCGAGCTCGGGATCGCGCTTCCGGGGACGGCCCGGCGCCGGCACGCGTAGCCCGCGCCGCTAGTCGGGAGCCCGCACACGCCCGCGGCCGGGATTCGCCCAGGCGCTAGCCAGAGCGGGCTAGTGCCCGGGAGCGGGGTGGCGGTGCAGCCGCTCGAGCAGCTCGCGCTCGATCGCCGGCATCGACGTCCAGACGAAGTCGACCACCGCCCCACGGTGGGCCACGGTCCCCTCGGCGCCGGCGAAGCTCTGCGCCGCCAGGCGCCCGGCGGCCTCGTCGGCGAACACCAGCCGCCAGACCAGCACCGGCTGGCCGTCCTCGCGGTGGCCGACGGCGAGGCGGTCGCCGCGCCAGGCCAGCGCGAGCTCGGTGAGCTCGGCCAGCCGCTCCAGCGAGGGGTAGTCGGGCCCGAGGATGACGAGCAGGCCCCAGGCGCCCAGCACGTCCTCCCACACCGGCTCGATCGCGCCGAGCGCGGGCCAGGGCGGGAGCGTCACCTCCAGTGCGCCGGCCGTCCGCCCGCCCCCGTCGAGCAGGTCGCGCGTGGTGACGTGCGGGTCGAGCACGGCCTGGTCGACCGCGTCCCAGCCGCCCTCCTGGAACACCCGGAACAGGTGCCGGAAGCCGGCCTCGTAGAGGCTCGGCTCGCTGCGCGCATAGAGGCGGCGCAGCTCGAACACGCACGCATCGAGGTCGGCGCCGGTCAGCTCGCGGCCCTCGAGCCGCAAGGCCAGGGCGACGCTGCGGAGCTCGGCCTCGCCTTCGAGGAGGCACTGGTGGAGCAGGAAGCCCTCGTAGGTGCCGCGCTCGGTCAGCTCGCGCAGCGACGAGCGCTGGTCCTGCAGCAGGTGCGCCACCTCGTGCGCCATCAGATGCCAGCGCTCGGCCTGGGGGCCGTGGCGCGCGACGCCGGTGGCGGGCGGCTGAAGCACCGGGTGGTGCTCCAGCACGTGGATGACGCGGGTGCGGCGGTCGTACCAGAGCGGCGTCGAGCGGAGCAGCGCGCGCGCGTCCTCGGCCAGCTGCTCCTCGGGCGAGGCGGCGGCGCGCAGGCCCAGCGTCCGGCGGAGCATCCAGCGCGTGTCGGCGTGCTGGCGAGGGGCCACCTCGCGAATCTGGGCCGCCAGGCTGTGGGCGGCCACGTCGATCAGCTCGGCGGGGTCGCGCTCGGGGCGCACGTGGACCTGGATCTCCTCACGGTTGAGCTCGAAGCCGAGGTGGCGGTACCCCGCCGCGGCCCATTCGGCGAGCTCGTGCCAGCCAGCGCCCTCGGGCGGGGGGCCCAGCTCGCTGAAATCCGTTCCGCCCCCGCAGGCCGATACGAGGAGCGCCAGGACGGTCGACCGTCCCCACGCCAGCGCGCTTCGCCTCGCCTCGGACCTCCGCATGGGCTCTTACCCGTGGAGTACGACCGGGGCGCCGGCGTCTTCCCTAGTTCTGGGGCTCCTCGACGGAGTCCTGCAGCGCGGGCTCCTCGGAGGGGACGGCCTCGTCCTCGGCCGCCGGCTCGGGCTCCGCCTCGGCCTCCGGTTCGGGCGGGTTCTCGGCCTCCTCCTTCTCGATCAGGGCGTCGAGGTAGGTCAGAAGCTGCTCGAAGCGCGGGTCGGTGCGGAGGTAGTCCAGGTCCGAGTCGTTCTCGAACAGCGGCAGGTCGCGCTGGCCGTGGTCGATCGCCAGCACGAGCCACTCGAGCGCCGGCTCGTGCTCGCGCCGCATCGCGAAGACGCAGGCGGCGTTGTAGGCGCCCATCTGGGCCGTGTCCGGGTCGGAGGAGAGCGCTGCGTGCTGGTGCGCCTCGAGGGCTTCGTCGAGCTTGCCGGAGCGATGGAGCGCCGACCCCATCGACGCCCAGGCGTGGCCGTGGTGCGGATCGGCCTCGACCACCTGGCGGAAGAGCTCGACGGACCGGGCCCAGTCGCCCTCGGCGTAGGCCGCGTCGGCCTGTTCGACGAGCCCCGCGTCGACCGTCGACGTGCCGGCGACGTAGGTGTCCTCGTAGGTCGGGTCGTCGGCCGGCTGGGCCGCGACCGGGCGCGGTGCAAGGACCTTCTTGTCCTCGGCCTGCGTCGCGCAGGCCGCCGCGAGGCCGAGCAGGCCGGCCGCGGAGAGGCTCCGGAGCGCGTGGTGAGGGAGAAGCCGCAACATCGTCGCATGTTAGCGCCAGCGCCGCCGGCCCGCTAATCTGCGGCTCGATGCAGCTTCACATGCACTGGGCCGATTGGACCGTGATCGGCCTCTACGTGGTGTTTGCGATCGTCGTCGGGATTCGCTTTGCCAAGCGCGCCGAGGAGAACGTCGACCAGTTCTTCCTGTCCGGCCGCTCGCTGCCGTGGTGGATCGCCGGCACCTCGATGGTCGCAACGACCTTCGCGGCGGACACGCCGCTGGTCGTGTCGGGCTGGGTGCGCGACTTCGGCATCTGGAAGAACTGGTTGTGGTGGGTCTACGCGATCAGCGGCGTGCTGGGCGTGTTCCTGTTCTCGCGCTACTGGCGTCGCGGCGCGGTGATGACCAAGGCCGAGCTGGCCGAGCTGCGCTACCGCGGTCGCGACGCGGCGGCGTTGCGCGGCTTCCTCGGGCTCTTCCACGCGACGGTGTCGAACACCATCGTGCTGTGCTGGGTGCTGCTCGCGGCGGCGAAGATCATGGACGTGCTCTTCGAGGTCGACAAGGTCTGGGCGCTGACCGCCGCGTGCGCGGTGTCGCTGACCTACTCGCTGCTCGCGGGCTTCTGGGGCGTCGTGATGACCGACATGGTCCAGTTCGCGATGGCCATGGTCGGCGCGATCGTGCTCGCGGTGCTCAGCTGGAACGCCGTCGGCGGCGGAGACGCGATCGTCGAGGCCGCGCTCACCTCGTCGAGCTTCAATCCCGACACGCTGCGCTTCCTCCCGGCCTGGGGCGAGGGGGGCGTCTTCGACGCATCCTTCTGGACGGTCCCGTTCGCCGCGTTCGCGGTCTACCTAGGGCTGGCGTGGTGGGGCGCGGAGAGCGTCGACGGCAGCGGCGTCGCCGTGCAGCGCATCCTCGCGTCGCGCGACGACCGGCACGGCATGCTCGCCACGCTCTGGTACAACATCGCGCACTATGCGCTCCGGCCCTGGCCGTGGGTCTGCGTGGCGCTGGCGTCGCTGCTCCTGCTGCCGCATCAGGACGTCGTGTCGCCGGTCGATGGCGTGGTGACGGCGGTGACCGAGACCGCGGTCGAGGTCACCGACGGCGCGGGCGTCGTGCACGAGCTCGGGCTCGCGGTCGAGGACGCGCCGGAGGCCTGGAGCGCCGTGGCGAGCGTCGAAGCCACCGAGGCGGTCGAGGCCGGTATGGTGGTCGCGGCCACCGATTCGGAGCGCGCCTACGTCGTGATGATGACCGAGTTCCTGCCCATCGGACTGCTGGGCCTGGTCGTCGCCTCGCTCCTCGCCGCGTTCATGTCGACCATCGACACGCACGTCAACCTGGCCTCGTCGTTCTTCGTCAACGACGTCTACCGGCGCTTCTTCGTGCGCGACGCGTCGCCGAAGAACTACGTGTGGGCGGCGCGGCTCGCGTCGGTCGTGATCCTCGGGATCGGCGGCCTGCTCGCCTACCGGGCGAGCTCGATCAGCGACCTGTTCCTCTTCTTCCTCGCGCTGCTGAGCGGCGTGGGACCGGTGTACCTGATGCGCTGGATCTGGTGGCGGGTGCGTGCCCTGACCGAGATCGTGGCGATGGTCGCCTCGTTCGGCGCGACGGTCTACCTGACGCTGCTGGACAGTCGCTTTGCCTACGTCTGGCCCGAGAGCCCCCTGACGCCGGGCGGCGATCTGGCGCCGGAGGGACGCCTGTGCCTGGTCGTGGGCTTCTCGCTGGTCTGTGCGCTGATCTCGGTGCTGCTGGCGCCGAAGCCCGATCCCAGCACGCTGGTGGACTTCTACCGGCGGGTGCGGCCCACCGGCTGGTGGGGCCCGGTGCGCGAGCTCGCGCCCGACGTGGCGCCGGTCCAGGAGGGCACGGCGGCGCTGGTCGGGGTGATCTCGGGCCTGCTCGCGATCTACGGCCCGCTGTTCGGGACCGGATGCGTCCTGCTGGGCCGCTACCCCGAAGCGGGGCTCGCCGCGCTCGTCACCGGGGCCGGCATCGTCGGCATCCGCTGGTCGCTCCAGCAGATGACGACCGGGCTGACGCCGGAGGGCTAGTGTTCTGAGTCAGAAGTTCGGCGCGGAGCGCCCGGCGCCTACTCGTCCTTGTTCAGCGCCTTCTTGAAGAGGGCGCCGAGGTTCGTGCCGATCGTGCTCTGGCTCTTCGAGATCACCTCTTCGATGACCGCACCGTCGGCGGCATCGGCGCTGCCGAGCAGCGCGCCGTGCGGGTCGAAGCGCGAGAGCGAGACGCGCCGCGCCGACGCATCCATCTTGGTGACGCGGACGGTGAGCTCCTCACCTTCCTTGAGCACCTCGCGCGCGTGACGCACGTGGCCCTGCCCGAGCTGCGACACGTGCAGCAGGCCCTCGACGCCGGGGACGAGCTCGACGAAGGCGCCGAAGTCGGCCAGGCGGCGGACCTTGCCGTTGAACACGGTGTCCGGGGGGAAGCGCGAGGGCACCGTGTCCCACGGATCCGCCTCGAGCTGCTTCATGCCGAGCCCGATGCGGCGACCGCCCTCGGAGATCTCGAGGATCTGCACCTCGACCTCTTTGCCGATGTTGACGACCTCGCTCGGGTGACCGACGCGGCGGTGCGACATGTTCGACACGTGCACCATGCCTTCGATGCCGTGGCCGAGGTCGACGAAGGCGCCGTACGACTCCATGCGCACGACCTTGCCGCGCTGCACGTTGCCCGGGACGAGCCGCCCCATGCCTTCCTCGCGCGCGCGGGCCGCCTCGGCCTCGAGCACGGCACGGCGCGAGACCACGACGCGCTTGCGCTCGCGGTTGATCTCGACGACCTCGCAGATCAGCGTCTGGCCGGCGTACTCCGCCAGGTCGTCGACGCGCGTCATCGAGATCTGGGAGGCCGGCATGAAGGCGTTGACCTTGCCGATCTTGCCTTCGAGCCCGCCCTTGTTGACGCCGATGAACGACACTTTGACCTGCGAGCCTTCCCGCATGTCGTCCCAGGCCGCGAGCGCCTTCGCATCGCGGACCGAGAGCATCAGCAGGTCGTCGTCGCGGCCACGGATTGTCACCTTCACCTTGGAGCCGGCAGCCGGTGGCTCGCCTTCGAACTCCTCGAGTGGGACGGCGCCCTGTGAGCGCGGGCCCAGCTCAACGATCAGAACGGAGTCGCTGACGCCAATCACCGTGCCGATGTGCAAGTTCGGGTCGGAAGGTTTCTGCTCGACCTCCTGGTCGATCTCCTGCAGGCGCACGCCGTCGAGCGATTCCTCGATCGCTTCCTCGAGGCGGTCCTGATCTTCGTGGCTCTCGGTCATGATGCTCTTGGGTGGCTCGGAAAGCGGGCGAAGAGTCTAACGCGGATTGCCGCGGATGGCCCCCCCATCGTCCACCACTCTACTACGCTACAATCCGCCGACATGAGGATGGGGTTAAAGGGCATCGTGGTGGCCGGCATGACCCCCCTGACCGAGCGGGGCGCCGTGCGCCTCGAGCTCATCCCCGACCTCCTCGAACACTATCGTCACGAGGGGGTCACGGCGGTCTACGCGCTCGGGAGCACCGGCGAGGGGCCGTCGCTCACCGGGTCCGAGCGACGGGCCGTGGCAGAGGCCTGGGTCGAGGCCTCCGCCGGCCGCCTGCCGGTGCTCGTCCAGGTGGGCCACAACAGCCTGGCCGAGGCCCGCGAGCTCGCGGCGCACGCACAAGGGATAGGTGCCGATGCGATCTCCATGCACCTCCCCGGGTACTTCAAGCCGAGCTCGGCCGAAGCCGCCGCCGCGTGCCTGGCGGAGGTGGGCGCAGGAGCCCCAGACCTGCCGCTGCTCTACTACCACATCCCGGCATTAACGGGTGTTGAGCTGGACCTTATCGACCTGCTCGACGCGGCGCGCGACCGGGCGCCGACCCTGGCGGGGGTCAAGTTCACCGACCCGCGGCTGCACGAGCTCCAGGCCGCGGCGGCGCACTACGGGGAGGCGCTCGACCTGCTCTTCGGCTGCGACGAGATGCTGCTCGAAGGCCTCGTAGCCGGCGCCGCGGGCGCGGTCGGCAGCACGTACAACTTCGGAATGCCGATCTACCGCCGGGTGCTGGACGCCTACGGGGGCGGCGATCTGGAGCAGGCCCGGCTCTGGCAGGGCCGGGCGGTGGAGATGATCCGGGTGATCCTCCGCCACGGCGGCAACGCGGCGATCAAGGCCACCATGCGCCTGGCGGGGCACGACTGCGGGCCGACGCGGCTGCCGCAGGTCGCCCTCGGCGGGGCGGCCGAGGCCTCGCTGCGGACGGCGCTCGACCGGATCGGCTTCTTCGGCTGGATCGACGGGTGAGCGCGCGCGGCTCTGGCGCTGACGCTCTTCGCCGCGCTCCCGGCGGCCCAGGAGGGCGGGCTGGAGTGGGACGAGATCGCGCCGCTCCCCGACCCGATCGGCCTGGCCGGCGCCTTCGCCGGCACGAGCGGCGGAGCGCTGCTCGTCGCGGGCGGCGCGAACTTCCCGGCCGGACGCCCCTGGGACGGCGTGGAGAAGGTCTGGCACGACGGGATCTTCCTGCTCGACCGGCCGGACGGCTCGTGGCGCAGGCTCGACGGGCTGCCGGCACCGCTCGCGTACGGGGTCTCGGCCTCCTGGAACGACGCGCTGCTGTGCGTCGGGGGCGGCGACGCCGAGCGGCACGCCGCGGAGGTGCGCGGCTACCGCTGGGACGGCGCCGGGCTCGACGCGTTCGAGCTCCCGCCGCTCCCCGGCCCGCTGGCCTTCGGCGCGGGCGCGGTCGTCGGCGACGCGCTGTACGTCGCCGGGGGCATCGCCGCCCCGGACTCGCGCGCGGCGTCAGGCGCCTTCCTCCGGCTCGACCTGGCCGCGGACCCGCCGCGGTGGGAGAAGCTCGAGACATGGGGCGGTCCGCCGCGGCTCCTGGCCACGGCCGGCGCGCTGGACGGCGCCTTCTACCTCTTCGGCGGGGCCGAGCTCGTCGACGGCGAGCGGCGCTACCTCGCCGACGCGCACCGCTACCGGCCCGGCGAGGGCTGGCGCCGCCTGGCCGACCTGCCCCGCCCCGCCGTCGCCGCACCGTCGCCGGCCCCGGTGCTGGGGCAGTCGCACCTCCTGGTGCTCGGCGGCGACACCGGCGAGCTGGCGGGCCGTGCAGGCGAGCTCCGCGACGCGCACCCGGGCTTCTCGACCGAGGTGCTCGCCTACCACGCGATCACGGATACGTGGCGGCCGCTGGGCGAGCTGCCGCGGCGCCTCGGGCCCGACCCGGCCGGCGATCCCAACGCCGGCGTCTGGCCGGCGGTCACCGCGCCGGTCGTACGGTGGGACGAGGCCTGGATCGTCGCCAGCGGCGAGGTGCGCCCCGGCGTCCGCACGCCGCGCGTGCTGCGCGCGCGCCCGCGGACCGAGACCCAGCCCTTCGGTGCGCTCGACTACACGGTGGTCGGGCTCTACTTCGGCCTGCTCGTCGCGATGGGCGTCTTCTTCGCGCGGCGCGAGCGCTCGACCGAGGACTTCTTCCTCGGCGGACGCCGCGTGCCGTGGTGGGCCGCGGGGCTGTCGATCTTCGGGACCCAGTTGAGCGCGATTACGTTCATGGCGATCCCCGCCAAGTCCTACGCAACCGACTGGGTGTTCTCGCTGGGGCACGCGACGATCCTGCTGGTCGTGCCGGTCGTCACGTGCTTCTACCTGCCGTTCTTCCGGCGGCTGAACGTGACGACCGCGTACGAGTACCTGGAGCGGCGCTTCAACCCGGCCGTGCGCCTCCTGGGGAGCACGGCCTACCTCGCCTTCCAGCTCGGGCGGATGGGGATCGTGCTCTACCTGCCGGCGCTCGCGCTCGCCGCGGTCACCGGCATGGACGTGGTCTTCTGCATCGCGACGATGGGCGTGCTCGCGACGGCCTACGCGGCGCTCGGCGGCATCGAGGCGGTGATCTGGACCGACGTGGTGCAGGTGTTCGTGCTGCTCGGCGGCGCGCTCCTGAGCCTGGCCATCGTCGTCGCGGGCGTCGACGGTGGGGCCGGCGCGCTCTGGTCGGACAGCCTCGCCGCCGACAAGCTGCGCCTGGCGCAGCCCGGCTGGGCGCCCGACACCGCCTGCCTGTGGGTCGTGCTGGTCGGGAACTTCTTCTTCAGCGTCGTTAGCTACACCTCGGATCAATCGGTCGTGCAGCGGTACCTGACGACGGCGAGCGAAGAGCACGCGCGGCGCTCGGCGTGGACGAACGGGCTGATGGCGATCCCCTCGGCGGTCGTCTTCTACGGCCTCGGGACCGCGCTCTGGGCCTTCTATCGCGAGCACCCCGAGCGGCTCGCGGCCACCGGGCGCGCCGACGACGTCTTCCCGTGGTTCATCGCCGGCGAGCTTCCGGCCGGCCTCGCGGGCCTGGTGATCGCCGGGCTCTTCGCGGCGGCGATGTCGAGCCTCGACTCGAGCATGAACTCGATGGCGACCGCGCTGACGACCGACTTCTACCCGCGCCTGCGCCCGGCGGCGTCCGACCGCGAGCGGTTGCGGCTGGCGCGGATCCTGACCGTCGTGCTGGGCGCCGCCGGCACCGGCACGGCGATCTACCTCGCGAAGGAGGGCGGCAGGTCGATGCTCGACCAGTACCTGAAGGTCATCGGGCTCTTCGGCGGCGGGCTGGCGGCGCTCTTCGCGCTGGGCATCTTCACGCGCCGCGCCAACGGCCCGGGCGCGCTGATCGGCTTCGCGGTGAGCGCCGCGATCCTGTGGGCGGCGCAGGAGAGCGGCGCGGTGCACTTCCTGCTCTACGCGGCCGTAGGCTTCGGCGCGTGCTTCGCGTTCGGCTTCGCCGCGAGCCTCGTGCTGCCGGGCGGGCGGCGCGACCTGTCCGGCCTGACGTTCTTCGATCGCCCCTCGGCCTAGGGCACGCCGCGCAGAAAACGCCGTTTGTGCCGGCCCCGGCGCCGAGAAAAGGCGACAACGGGCGCATGTCCCTCCCGCGAAGCAGGATCGGCTCGACCGACCTCGAGGTCTCCCGGCTCGGCTTCGGCTGCGCGCCGCTCGGCGACGAGTACGGCAGCGTCGACGAGGCCGAGATGACGCGCGTCGTCGGGCTCGCGATCGACCGCGGCGTCAACTTCTTCGACGTGGCGCCGTACTACGGCCGCACGCTCGCCGAGGAGCGCCTGGGCCGCGCGCTCGAAGGTCGGCGCGACGAGGTGGTGCTCGCGACCAAGTGCTGCCGCTACGACAAGCACGGCTTCGACTTCAGCGCGGCGCGGGTGCACGCCGACGTCGACGCCAGCCTGCGCCGACTGCGGACCGACCGCCTCGACCTCTTCCACGTGCACGACGTCGAGTTCGGCGACCGCGCGCAGATCCTCGAAGAGACGCTGCCCGCCATGCGCGCGGTGCAGGAGGCCGGCAAGGCGCGCTACATCGGCATCACCGGGCTGCCGGTCCACCTGTTGGCCGACCTAGCGCGCAGCGCGTCGGTCGACGCGGTGCTCTCGTACTGCCACTACAACCTCCTGGTGCGGGACCTCGACACGGTGCTGCGGCCGGCCGCCGAGGAGCGCGGCTTCGGGCTGATCAACGCGTCCCCGCTGCACATGGGAATCCTGACCGACGGCGGGCCGCCGCCCTGGCACCCGGCGCCCGCCGAGGTCCAGGACAAGGGCCGCGAGCTGGCGGAACTGTGCCGCTCGTTCGGACGCGACGTGGCCCAGGTGGCGCTGCGCTTTGCGCTCGACTACGGCGGCGCGGCGAGCACGCTCGTCGGCCTGCGCTCGGCGGAGGAGCTGGAGCGCAACCTCAGCGCCTTCGACGCGCCCGTCGAGCCGGAGCTGCTCGCACGCATCGAGGCCGCCGTCGCCCCGCTGCTCAACCGCACGTGGCACGAGGGCCTGCCCGAGAACGCACCCCCCGGCTGAGACGCCCGCGTCGGCCGCGAAGCGGGCCGGTTGGGCCGCAGCGCCGCGTCGGCTCGTGGAGAAGACGGGCTGGGGCTAGAATGCGCCCCATGAACACCCGGATCCTCGCGCTGAGCTCCCTCGTCGCCGCCCCCGCCCTGCTGATCGGAGCCGCGCTCCCCGGCATGCAGGAGGTCGGCTACTCCGACACTCCGTTCCTGCCCGGCGGCGAGTGGCGCGTGCACGACAGCTCGCGCCCGGCGCCCGAGATCGTCACGCCCGGCGAAGGCATGGCGCCCCCCTCGGACGCCATCGTGCTCTTCGACGGCACGAACCTCGACGCCTGGAGCGGCGGTCCATGGGAGCTCGAAGACGGCGCGATGACCGTCAACGGCAGCGGCGGCATCGCCACCAAGCAGGAGTTCGGCGACTGCCAGTTGCACATCGAGTGGGCCTCGCCCGACGAGGTCGCCGGCGAATCCCAGGGCCGCGGCAACAGCGGCGTATTCCTCATGGGCCGCTACGAGATCCAGGTGCTGGACTCGTTCGAGAACCGCTCCTACTCCGACGGCCAAGCCGCGGCGATGTACGGCCAGTACCCCCCGGCCGTCAACGCCAGCCGCGGCCCGGGCGAGTGGCAGGCCTACGACATCTTCTTCCGCGCCCCGCGCTTCGACGGCGACGAGCTGGCCGAGCCTGCGCTCGTGACCGTGCTCCACAACGGCGTGCTGGTGCACCACGCGCGCGAGTTCCTCGGCGCGACGGCACACCGCAAGGTGGCGGCGTACAGGGCGCATCCGGAGAAGAGCTTGATCCGGCTGCAGGACCACGGGAACCCGGTGCGGTTCCGGAACATCTGGTTGCGGGAGCTGTAGCGGCTCAGTCGCCGACGTACTCGGGGTTCGGCTCCGGCATGCGCGCCCCCTGCGCGGCGAGCAACGTGTGCAGCCGGTCGAGTAGCCGTCGCGCCTCCGCGGGCTTCGACGCCGCGAGATCGTCCGCCTCACCCGGATCCGCCGCCAGGTCGTACAGCTCCGCCGCGCCGCTCTCGTAGCGGTAGATCAGCTTCCAGCGCCCCTCGCGCAGCACGCTGTACGGCTGGATACGCGTCCCCCACCAGTAGTGCGGGAAGTGCCACACCAGAACGTCGCGGTCGGGGTCGTTCTCGCCGCGCAGTACGGGTCCGAGGTCGACGCCGTCGAGCGGGCGGTCGGCCGGTAGCTCGACGCCGACCGCCGCCGCGATCGTCGGCAGGAGGTCGATCCCCGACGCCGGGAAGTCCGCCGCGCGCGGATTCGGGGCGCCGGCGGGCCAGCGCACGATCAGCGGCACGCGCAGGCCGCCCTCGTAGGCGTAGCCCTTGCCCTTGCGGAGCGGTGAGTTGTCGGTCGCACGGAAGTGGACCGCGCCGCCGTTGTCGGAGGTGAAGACGACGAGCGTGTCGTCGTCGAGGCCGTGCGCGTCGAGGGCGGCCAGGATGCGGCCGACGCCGTCGTCGACGCTCTCGACCATCGCCGCGTAGGCGGGGAAGCTCTGCTCGCCCGGCTCGCCTTCTTCGTAGCCGGCGATCTTGTCGGGCTTGGCCTGGATCGGCGAGTGGACGGCGTAGTGGGCCAGGTAGAGCAGGAACGGGCGCTCGCGGTTGCGCTCGATGAAGCCGAGCGCTTCGTCGACCTCGCGGTCGGTGAGGTACTCGCCCTCTGCCCGCGAAGGCAGGCCGGTCAGCGACCAGCGCTTGTTCGAGTACGGGTCGAAGTAGCTCGGCGGGTGCCCGAGCTGGTTGCCGCCGTGGTTCTCGTCGAAGCCCTGGGTCTCGGGCGAGTGGCCGTCCGGGCCGAGGTGCCACTTGCCGACGTGGCACGTCGCGTAGCCCTCGGCGCGCAAGAGCTCTGCGAGCGTGACCTCGCTGGGCTCGAGCCAAGCGTGGTTGCGCGGCGTCAGCAGCCGGCGTCCGCGCGGGCGGTCGAAGCCCTCGACGTTGCGATCCGCCTCCATCGCCTCGCGCGCCTCCGGTCCGTCGTGGTGGATCCAGTCGGTCACGCCGATGCGCTGCGGGTAGCGTCCCGTCAGGAGCGCCGCACGCGAGGGTGAGCATACGGCGCAGGCCGCGTAGCCCTGGGTGAACCGCACCCCTTCGGCGGCGAGCCGGTCGAC
Organism: Planctomycetota bacterium; assembly: GCA_039029355.1. Taxonomy (GTDB): domain Bacteria; phylum Planctomycetota; class UBA1135; order UBA1135; genus JBCCGI01. The sequence goes on along the minus strand of JBCCGI010000090.1, from coordinate 11,709 downwards.
GTGGGGCGTGCGGTAGTACGTGCTGCCGTAGCAGCCGAGGTCCTTCCAGCCCATGTCGTCGACGACGATCAGCACGACGTTGGGCGGGCGCTCGCCGGCGGGCGGCGAGACGAACGGCACGGTGAGGAGGAGCGCGGCAAGCATGCGCACATCCTAAGGAAAACGGCCGCTCCCCCCGTGCCGAGAGGAGCGGCCGCCGTCTAGGGGCGGGACGTCCGTACCGCCCTAGTTCGTGAAGGCCACGCCGAGGCCGCCGAGCTTGGCGATCCCGAGCGTGTCGACGTTGCCGACGAAGGTGATGCGCGCCTGCACGTAGCGCGAACCGTCAAGCGCGGACAGATCGTCGAACCAGCTGTCGTCGCCGGGGAAGATGAAGGTGACGTCGTCGTCGTCACCGAGGTACTCGGCCTCGGTGCCCTGGCGCACGGTGCCGTACGGGTCGATGCGGTCGGCGTCGAACGCGAAGCCGCTGGCGCCGGCGCCCGACTGGCCGCCGATATCGGTGGCGCCCCGCCAGGCGAGGACGATCTCGGTGCCGGCGGGCAGCTGCTGCTGCACGACCGGCTGCGCGAACGACGTCGTGCCGCCCGCGGTCTGCGTATCGAGCCAGATCGTGTGCGCCCGGCTGATGCGCGTGACGACGTCCATCTGCCCGATGTAGAACGCCGGGTCGTCCGGAGGCGTCGGCGCCCCGGGGGGCGACGAGTTCGGGTTGAAGCCACCGGACGGCGTCGCCGCGAGGTCGGGATCGACCAGCACCGGGTTGCCGGAGGTGTCGATGCCGCCGGTCGAGAACACCCGGAACGCCGGCAGGCGCGAGGTGTTGAGCGCGAGCGAGATGTCGAAGCGGTTCAGGCCGACCGACGTATCGCTCGGGAAGCAGCGGAACTCCATCAGCAGCGGCAGGCCGATCGACGGCACCTGCCCCGACATCGCGAGGTCGCCCCCCGTGTCGGCGGGAATCAGGCCGGCATCCTCCATGATGAGGGGATCGATGCCGTTGCTGTTGGGGCCGCCCTCCGCCTGCACGGCGGTGTCGCGCCAGGTGTAGCTCGAATACTCGCCGCCGCCCTGGGTGTTCATCGGCCACGGGAGCATCGGCGTCCCGGTGGGTGCGAAGAACAGGTCGAGCGGATCGAGCATGTAGCCGAGCGCCTTGGCGTGCACGACGTCCTGCGGGCTCTCGGGGTCGTCCAGGATGTTGCCGTCGAACGACGCCTCCGTGAGGCCTGAGACCGGCTTGGTCGGCAGCAGCGACGTCTTGTCGAGGTACTCGTCCGGCAGCTGATTGCTGTGGGCGAGGCGCATCTCGAACTCCGGATAGAAGTCGGCGACGACCTGCGCGCCGATCGGCGACCAGGCCAGGCCCTCGACGTCGACGTTGTGGCCGGACTCGTCGGTCGCGGTGAAGCCCACGTCCATGTAGCGCCACACCGACTGCAGCTTCGAGCCGAGCGGAGAGAGCGGCGACTGGATGCCGGGCGCGAACGGGATCATGATCCCGGGCACCGCCTGGGTGCGGTCGGCGATGGCGGAGAAGCGGGTCACCGGACGCGCCTGGATGGCGCCGTTCTCCGTGTCGTACAGGAACTGCCCGCGGATGTCGGGCGCACCGTCGGCCTGGGCCGGCACCTTGACCTCGTCGGTCGACGAGAAGCGCAGCACGATGCCGCCGTTCTGCTCTGAGCCCGCGTCGGCGTCGATTTCAAACGGCACGAAGCGCGGCTTGGCAAGCACGGGGTTGCCGGCCAGGTCCTCGTAGCTGTTCGAGCGGCCGCCGAACCAGACGTTGTAGACCTCGGCGGTGCCCTGCTCGTGAGCGAAGGGCAGCACCGGCGTGCTGGCGAACACGGTCAGGTCGGGCGACGGAACCACCTCGGCCACGACGATGTCGTGAGCGGCGGGCGGACCGGACACGCGCGAGATCGCGAAGGAGTCGAAGGCCGAGACGGTCTCCGGATCCATCGGCTCGCTAAAGCGCAGAACGAGCTGGCTGGAGGGATCCACGCTCGTGCCGGGCGTCGCGCCGACCTGCGGCACGAAGTTCAGCCAGCAGGACTGCAGGCTCCCCGGAAGGAGCGCCTTCTGGAACGGGAGCACGTAGACGCCCGGGCCCAGCAGCGAGCTGGCCGCGACCGTCGACTCCGCCAGCGAGCGGACCTCGACGCCCGACACCTTGCCCGCAGCGTCCGGCGACGGGCCGGCCGCGGTGACCTCGACGAAGAGGCCCGCGACCGCCAGCACGTCGCCCACCGCGGGCGCCGCCTTGCAGTCGGTGGCGAAGGTCAGGTCGACGAGGAAGTCCACGCCGGCCGCACCGCTCGGGTCGTCCGCGGCGGCGTCGACGTTCGCCGACCACTGGCCGAGGATCCGCGGCGCCTCGAGGTCGAGCAGGAAGCCCCGGTTCGGGTCCTCGACGTTGCCCGAGCGCATCGCCCGCACCACGTCCTGGGTCGGCACCGACGGATCGAACGGCCCGCTCGACGTGCTGACCGGGTTGCCGGACGTGTTGGTGAGGGTCGAAAACTGCCCCGACGCAAAGTCGACCTGGGTCGGAATGCGCACCGAGACGTTCGCGGCGCTCACGCCGAGGTCACTGGACGGCAGACCCAGCTGGTTGACCGGCGTCGGCACGCCCATCGTCGACGCCTCGAGCTCGGACACCGTGAGGTCGACGATGACCCGCGTCGAGTGGAACTCGCGCGAGGCCACGCCGCCGTGGTTGTCGTCAAAGAACACGCGCTTCGCGCCGTAGGGCACGGTCGGCGAGTAGCCCGTGCGCATCTGCACGTGGTTCTCCAGCTGCAGCTCGGCCGTGCCGCCGTCGGCGAGCAGGTCGTCGAGCTGCACCACGAGCGCCGCGTTGCGCGGCAGCAGCGAGAACGGCGGCAGCTCGGCCGGGTCGTCGCTCTTCGGGAGGATCTCCGGCAGGTTCTCGGCCGCCTGGTTGAGCAGGTCGAGGAACGGGTCGGCGCCGCCCGAGCCGGGCGGCTGGAAGGTCGCCAGGATGATCAGGCGCGTCTTCTGGGTGACGGGGTTCGACTGCAGCAGGTAGTTGACCCCGTCGCCCAGGACGTTCTCGTTGATGACGAAGTCGCGGAAGATCGGGATCGGGTTGATGTTGCCCGCGGTGTCGACGTCATGCACGTCGACCAGGCGGCCCCAGAAGAGCCTCGTGACGCCCACCTCCGCGGCGCCGCCGCCGAGGTTGGGATCCACGAGATAGAAGCCCCCGCCGGGCTTCGCTTCCAGGTCGCCGGGAGCGAGCGCTAGGGGCGCGCTCCCCGTCGCCGCCCACGAGAGCGGTGCGGCGACGCCAAGGGCAAGGGGGATCAGGAAGGGGGAGAGGGTGCGGTTCATAAGCAAGGTCGTTGGTTTTCCGCCCTCCGCTCGGGAGGGCTCATGGACTCACCCTCGCGGGGCGCAGCGCCTCACCGCGTACGCTTCCGCACAGGTCAGCGTGCGGACCTCTGCCCCTCCTCTCGCGCGTCGTGGTGACGCCAGGCACGCGAGGGGCCGGGAGGGCCGCTGCGGTGGGACGGGCGCGTCCCCGCTCGGGTCGAGGTCCGCTGCATACAACTCTCGGGCCAAGGCTTACCGTTCGCTTTCGTTGCGCCGGAACGGTGCGAGAGCGCTCTGGATCGAGGGCTGCGACCTACGACATCGCATTGCCCTAAAAGGCTACGCGAGGAGCACGAATTCGGGCTCCACGACCTCGAAACCAGCCTCGCCGCCCCCCCCTGCCGCACGCGCACGGGTACTCGCGTACCCCGGGCGCAACGCGGCCGTGGCCACGGCGCCGTCGGGGCGGAGCGCGATCATGCCCACCTGTGCCTCGGGCGCGAGCACGTGCGCCGCGCGAATCCGCTCCAACGCCTCGACCAAGGCGTCGAGCGGTGTGGCCCCGCGCCCCATCGCGTCGACCGCGAGGAAGGTCGAGCACAGCCCCTGGATCAGCTCGCCGTCCCCGGTCGCGGCGGCCGCGCCCCGCTCGGGATCGACGTACAGCCCGTGCCCCGGAAGCGGGGAGTCCCCCACCCGCCCGGGCAGCTTCCACGCGCGCCCGCTGGTCGAGCAGGCGCCCGAGAGCACGCCCGCGGCGTCGATCCCGAGCGCGGCCACCGTGTCGTGCCCGCCGCCGGGGGGGCGGCCGGCGCGGACCCATGCCTCCCACTTGGTGCGTGCCTCGGGCGCGAGCGGGTCCTCGTCGGGGAGGCCCTGATCGCGCGCGAAGGCGTCGGCGCCGGGGCCGGCGAGCAGCACGTGGGGAGTGGCCTCCATCACCCGCCGCGCGACCGTGACCGGGTGGCGGGTCCGTGTCATCGCGCAGACCGCGCCGCAGCGCGAGGGGGACTGCATCACGACGCCGTCGAGCGTTACGGAGCCCGAACTGTCGGGCAGGCCGCCGTAGCCGACGCTCTCGACGGCGGGGTCGAGCTCGACGTGACGGCACACGGCCTCGACGGCGTCGAGGCTCGCTCCGCCGGCCGCCAAGGCCGGCCAGGCGGCCCGGTTCGCCGGGTCCCCGAAGGGCCAGGTCGTGAGCAGAATCGGACGGTGCACGGCGGCCGCCGAAGATACCGGCCGGCGCCGCGTTTGCACCAAACCTCGCGCCCGCGCTACCTTGCGGGGATGATCGAGCGCATTCAGGCCCTGGAGGAAGTCGCGCGGAGGCTGGAGCCCGACGCCGCGGGCCGACACGCCGTCCGCGAGACGGTCGTCGCCCACGGCGAGGACTTCCTGGAGAGCCTGGAGGACGGCAACGCGTACGAGATCGACAAGTCCGGTGCACATCTGCTCCTGGGCTCACCGATCTCCGAGGAGCCGTCGGACATCGGACCGGTGCTCGCGCTCTTCCGCGACGCGGTGACGAAGCCGGGACTCAACCCGGCCTCGGGCGGCCACCTCGGCTACATCCCCGGCGGCGGGCTCTACTACTCCGCGCTCGGCGACTACCTCGCCGACGTCACGAACGAGTACGCCGGCGTCAGCTTCGCCGGGCCCGGCGCGGTGCAGCTCGAGAACCAGCTGCTCGACTGGATGGCTGGCATGGTCGGCTACCCGACGAGCGCCGAAGGCGGCGGCGGGAACCTCGCCTCGGGCGGCAGCATCGCCAACCTGATCGCGATCGTCACGGCGCGCGACACGAAGGGGCTCAAGCCCAAGGACTACGACCGCGCCGTCGTCTACCTGTCGGAGCACGTGCACCACTGCCTCGACAAGGCGCTGCGCATCGCGGGGCTAGAGTGCTGCCACAAGCGCTACATCCGGCTCGACGAGCGCTACCGCATGGAGCCCGACGACCTGGCGCGTGCGATCGGGGAGGACCGCGCGGCGGGGCGTATCCCGTGGCTCGTCATCGCGTCGGCCGGCACGACCGACGTCGGCGCGGTGGATCCGCTGGCCGAGCTCGGCGCGATCGCGCACGAGCACGACCTTTGGTACCACGTCGACGGCGCGTACGGCGCGTTCTTCGCGCTCGCCGAGTCGGCGCCGGCGTCGCTCGCCGGCATGGCCGCTTCCGACTCGGTCGTAATGGACCCGCACAAGGGGCTGTTCCTCCCCTACGGTCTGGGTGCGGTGCTGGTGAGGGACAAGGGCGCGCTGCACCGCTCGCACTACTACCAGGCGAACTACATGCAGGACGCGCAGCGGGGTGAGGAGCGCGTGATCGACTCCCCCGCCGAGCTCTCGCCCGAGCTCACCAAGCCCTTCCGCGGGCTACGCCTGTGGCTGCCGCTCAAGCTGCACGGCGTGGCGCCGTTCCGCGCGGGGCTCGAGGAGAAGCTGCTGCTGACGCGCCACTTCTATGAAGAGGTGCAGAAGCTGGGCTTCGAGGTCGGCCCCGAGCCGGAGCTGTCGGTCGCGACGTTCCGCTGGGTGCCCGAGGAGGGCGACGCCAACGCCTTCAACCGCGCGCTGGTCGAGCAGGTCCACAACGACGGCCGCGTGTTCCTGTCGTCGACGACGCTCGACGGCCGGGTGGTGCTGCGCTTCGCGGCGCTCGCGTTCCGCACGCACCTCAGCACGGTCGAGCGGACGCTCAGCATGCTGCGCGACGCTCTCGGGCGGGTCAGCTCGGCGCTCCGCACCAAGTAGCTCGGCTCACCAGGTGCCTTCGGCGAAGGACTTTTTGGAGGAAGCTCGGCCTCGAGCTTAGGATGGCGAGCCGACCGGGTATCGGAAGCGAGGTGTGAATCCTCCACGGTCCCGCCGCTGTGAACGCTGACGACGCCAGCGCGAACCACTGGCCCGCTTGGGGCTGGGAAGGGCTGGCGAAGAACGAAGCGTAAGTCAGAAGACGGCCCGGTTGATCTCACGCTCCGACAGTCTCTCGCGGAAAAGGAGACCTCCGTGTTCACCCGCCAGGCCACACCGCGCCCTCGTCTGCGCCCGACCGTGCTGGTTGCCATGATCGTGGCAGCAGCGCTCTCGCGCCTCCTCCCTCACCCGCCGAACTTCACACCGCTCGGCGCGATGGCGCTGTTTGGAGGCGCATACTTCGCCTCGCGGATCGCCGCGGTAGTCGCGCCCCTGGCCGCGATGTTCCTGTCGGACTGCGTCTTCGCGGTCGTCAACGGATGGAGCCTGGGATGGATGACGCTGGTGATCTACGCGTGCATCGCGGCGTCCGCCTGGTTGGGCATGCGGATGCGCGCAAACGTACGGCCCGCCGGCATCGCCCGTGGGTCGATTCTCTCGGCGCTGCTGTTCTACCTGGTGGTGAACTTCGCGGTGTGGGCCGGGAGCGGAATGTACCCGCCGACGGGAAGCGGACTGGTCGCGTGCTACGTCGCCGCCATCCCCTTCCTCGCGAACACCCTGGCCGGCTACGCGGCGTACGGCTCGGTCCTCTTCGGGGGCTTCGCCCTGTTGCAACGCCGCTTCGAAGCGCTCGCGCCTCCGACCGCCCTGCAGACCTAGGGGGTGGCGGCACATGAAGCTCGGGCGTCTGCGCAAGCTCCTGGAAGCCAAGCCACGGTTGAAGATCTTCGTGCTGACGGACGTCTTCTGCCTCTGCGGCTATGCACACGATTCGGGGCAGGAGTCCGAGTGCTTGCGGGTGAAACTCGCGGCCTCGGTGCGCGTCGTCCTCGGCGCCTCGGAGGTGCTGCAAGAGCCTCGCAACTCGGGGACGCTTGTGCTGACCGAAGGGGACAAGGTCACCCGGCGCATTCAGACCCATCGGCGCCATCTGGAGGGGATCCCGATCCCCGAGAGGTACTTCGAACTGGCGAGGGAGCTCTGACTCGGTGAGTGAGCACGCATTCAGCGCGCAGGACCGCGAGGCGGTCTACCGGGCCATCTCGTCCCGCCGCGACGTTCGACACTTCCTGCCGGACCCGATCCCGGACTCAGCGCTTGCACGCATCCTCCGATCGGGTGCCCAGGCGCCGTCCGTCGGCTTCAGCCAGCCGTGGAACTTCATCGTCCTTCGCGACAGGAAGCTGCGCACAGCCGTTCGTGAGCACGTCGAGGAAGAGCGCCTGGCCGGTGCGGAACGCTTCGAGGGAGAACGACGAGACAGGTACCTGGCGCTGAAGCTCGAGGGAATCCTCGACGCTCCGCTGAACATCTGCGTCACCTGCGACCGAGGGCGCTTCGGCCCCGCAGTCCTTGGAAGGAACACGATGCTGGATGCTGACCTGTTCAGCACCGTCGCCGCCGTGCAGAACATGTGGCTTGCCGCGCGTGCGGAGGGCATCGGGATCGGCTGGGTTAGTATCCTCCGCAACGAAGTGCTGTCCAAGCTGCTTGCTCTTCCCGACGGGGTGGCGCCGGTCGCGTACCTGTGCGTTGGCCACACGGCCGAGTTCCCGAGCAAGGCGACCCTCGAGACCTCGGGCTGGCTCCCCAGGGTGCCGATGGAGGAGCTCGTGTTCGAAGACGGCTGGGGCAGGCCGGCCGAAGCGCCGCTCGCCGACCACCTTCGCGACGTACAGTGAAGAACGCTGCTGTCCTTTGGACCGGGGGCAAGGACTCGGTGCTGGCCCTGCTCGCCGTGCAGGACCGATTGAGGGTCGAGCAACTGGTGACCTTCGTCCCCGATCCGCCGCGCCCGTTCCTAGCTCACCCGTTGGTGTGCATGAGCCACCAGGCAGAGGCGCTTCAGATGAAGCACCGGTGCGTTCCGGTCCGAGAGCCGCTCAAGGAGTCCTATGAGCGGGCGATCGCGGAGCTCGCGGCGGGCGGCACGGAGGTGCTGGTGACCGGAGACATGGACCGGGTCGAGGGTCACGACAACTGGATCGCCGAGCGCGCGCGTGGGTTGGTCGAAGTCGAGCGGCCTCTGTGGCAGGCCGATCGAGTCGCGACCCTGCAGAAGCTGCGATCGCTCGAGATGCGGGTTGTCTGCACGCTTGCGCGGAAGAGCTGCTTCGACGAGACCATCGCCGGGAGAGCGCTCGATCGGGCCCTTCTAGCCGAGCTCAGCGAGCGACACGGCCACGAGGGCTTCGACGCCTGCGGCGAGAACGGCGAGTACCACACCTGTGTGCTGGATGCACCCGGCTTCAAGTACGGCCTACGTCTCGTCGGTCAGCGCGTTGAGGAGACAGGCGACTTCTGCCACCTGTGCTTTGATTCGATCGAGCCGGTCTCCAAGGACGGCCGCTAGAGGACCGACGGCGCGGCTACTCCAGCCCCAGGTGGCGCAGGAACGCGTCCGAGCTCGGATCGCGGCCCAGGAAGTCCTTCACCAGGTCGAGCGCCTCGGCCGTGCCACCCTTGGCGAGCACGCGCTTGCGGTACTCGCGCGCGGTGTCCTTGTTCATGATGCCGTCGGCCTTGAAGCGGCTGAACATGTCCTGGGCGTAGACCAGCGACCACAGGTAGCCGTAGTAGCCGGCGTGGTAGCCGTTCAGGTGGCCGAAGGCCGCCTGGCTGTAGAGGCCCGGGGTCGCGTCGAACAGCCGCGTATCGGCGTACACCTGCGTGCGCACGGCGGTCGTGTCGAGCTCGCCGTCCGCGTCGGTGTGGTACGTGAAGTCCATCAGGCCCAAGAACACCTGCCCCTCGGCGCTGAGGCCCGAGCCGAGGTTCTTCGCCGCGATCATCCCGTTGAGGATCTCGCGCGGCAGGGTCTCGCCGGTCTGGTAGTGCTTGGCGAAGCGGCTCAGCACGTTCGCATCCCAGATCCAGTTCTCGAGCATCTGCGACGGCGCCTCGACGAAGTCGCGCGCCACCGACGTGCCGGAGAACTCGGAGTAGGTGGCCTCGGTCAGGATCGAGTGGAGGCAGTGGCCGAACTCGTGGAAGAAGGTCTCGACCTCGTCGTGCGAGAGCAGCGCGGGCTTGTCGATCGTCGGCTTGGTGAAGTTGCAGACCAGCGCGACGAGCGGGCGCGTGACGCTGCCGTCGGCCCACTCCTTGCGCATCGTCAGCGGGAACTGGGCCGCGTGCGTGTACTTGCCCGGACGTGGGTGCAGGTCGGTGTAGAACTCGCCGAGCAGCTCGCCCGTGACGTCGTCCCACACCTCGTAGAGCTTCACGTCCTCGTGCCAGATCAGGCGCCCGCGCTCGGCCGCCTGGTCGGTGATCTCCTGGAAGCGCAGGCCGAAGAGCTCCTGAGTGACGTCGAAGACGCCCTTGACCACGCGCTCCATCGGGAAGTACTCGCGGACCTTCTCGCGGTCGACGGCGTACTTCTCCTTGCTGAGCCAGGACAGGTAGAAGCTGAAGTCCCAGGGCTCGAACTTCGCGTCCGCGTTGCCGGTGTGCTCGCGCTTGGCGTTCTGGAACTCCTCGAAGTCCTGCTCGGCCTTCTTGCGCAGCTTCGGACGCAGCTCCTCGTAGAAGGCCCAGACGTTGTCCGGCGTTGCGGCCATCTTGATCTCGGTCGCGTACTCGGCGGTGTTGGCATAGCCGAGCAGCTGCGCCTTCTCGGCGCGCAGCTTGATCATCTTCTCGAGCACGTCGACGTTCTTCTGCCCCGCGCGGCGCGCATAGGTCAGCGAGAGCTTCTTGCGCGTCGACTCGACCTCGCACAGGTTCCAGAAGGGGCGCACGACCGAGCCCTTCATCTCGACCACGTACAGCCCCGAAAGCCGCGGGAGCGAGGCCAGCACGTCCACCGGAACGCCGAAGCACTCTTCGGGCGCGAGCAGCACGGCGCTCTCGTCCTCGGCGATGTTCTGCCCGAACTCGATGCCGACCTCGTTCAGCTCGGCGTCGATCGCGGCCAGGCGGTCGCGCTTCTCCTTCGGCAGGCTCATCCCGGCGCGGCGGAAGTCGCGCAGCAGACGCTCGGCGTAGCGCCCGCCCTCGCCCTGGGGTGCCAGGCCGCTGTCGACGACGTCCTTGACGGCGAGGTAGAGCGCCTCGTTCTGATAGAGCTTGTCGAACCAGTTGCCCATGTCCGCCGAGGCGCGGCGGCCCACGGCGCGCTCGTCCGGGTCGGTCGAGACCTGGGCCAGGAACCCGGGCATGCGGGCTTCCTCGAAGAAGCTCGCCTGCACGTCGTCGACGGCGCGGACGGTGTTGTCGAAGGTGCGCTCTTCGGCCGGCCGGCTGGCGATGGCCTCGAGCGCCGCGTCGGCGCGCGCCAGCGCGGCCTCGATCGGCGAGGGGTCCTGATCCTGCGCGAGCGGCGCAGCGGCGAGAGCAACGGGTGCGAGGGCGCTGAGAAGGGTGCGGAACATTCGGGAGCCTCCTGAAGGTGCGAGGCGACGAGTCTAGCCCGAAGCCCGTTCCAGCTCACGGGGGGCGGGCTGTCGGATCAGACACGAGAACGCCGGCGGGCGTCCCCCGCCGCGGAGCGGGAAACCGCCCGCGGGACGGCCTCCGCCGCCCCGGACGGATTTCCAGGGATTCCCTCGCCAACGATTCGCGACCCCCTCCATCTAGGGGGGGGCCATGAGTCACCAACAGAGCCCGAACCCGAATCTCACGTCCGAGCTCCTGGCTGAGCACGTCGGCTGGATGCGCGCCCTCGCCCGCAGGCTGGTCGCGGACGAGCACGCCGCCGACGACGTGGTCCAGGACGCCATGGTCCGCGCGCTGGAGCGCCCGCCGCACGAGCAGGGGCGCCTGCGCGGCTGGCTCTCGACGGTCGTCCGCAACCTGTCCAGCGAGGGGCATCGCTCCGGCGACAACCGCGCGGCGCGCGAGGCCGCCGGCGCCCGCGAGGACGTGCTGCCCGCGACCGACGAGCTGGTCGACCGCTTCCAGGTCGGCCAGCGGGTGGCTGGGCTCCTGATGTCGCTCGACGAGCCCTACCGCACCGTCCTGCTGCACCGGTTCTATGAGGAGCTGCCCCCGCGCGAGATCGCCAAGCGCCGCGGCGTCCCGGTCGCGACGGTGAAGAGCCAGATCCAGCGCGGCCTCGCCAAGCTGCGCGAGCGCCTCGACGGCGACTTCGGTGACCGGCGCTCGTGGCTCCTGGCGGTGCTGCCGCTGGCCCAGCCGCCGGCCGCCGCGACGCTGGGAGCCGGCGCCGCCGTGACGACCGCCACCGCGATCAAGCTACTGCTGGCCGCGGGCCTGATCGTGAGCTTCGGGTCGTGGTGGATGATGCGCGACGTCGAGAGCGAGCCCGCCGGCCTCCGCGAGTCGATCGAGCTGGTAGCGCAGGCGCCGCGCTCCTCGCGCCCCGCGCCGGCCGCCGGCTCGATCGACTCGCGGAGGCCGGCGGGCGCGCTCTCGACGTCGCGCATCATCCACCACGACCCGAAGCTCACGATCAGGCCCGCGGCCAGCAGTAGCTTGATC
>JBCCGI010000089.1:0-32206 GCA_039029355.1 Planctomycetota bacterium | reverse complement strand
TTTTTTTTTTTTTTTTTTTTTTTTTTTTTTTTTTTTTTTTTTTTTTTTAATTTTTTTTCATTTTTCTTTTCCTGTCTGTGTGGGGGGGGGGGGGGGGGCGGGCCCCCCCCCGCGCCGGAGGTGCGGGGCGAGGCGGTGTCCCGCGCCGCGCAGCTCCGGCCGGTCGCGCCGGGGCTCGCCGCCGACGCTTCGCGCCCCGCGCCGCGCACGGCCGTCGTCGGCTCCCCGGCGCGGTCCGCCGGGGACCCGGAGCCGCCGGCCGGCGCCGCGGGTCTCCCGGTGCGGCTGCGGCTGGTTGATCGGCTCACGCTGGAGCCGGTCCCCCACTGCTCGGTGCGCCTGTCGCAGGCCGACCGCAGCGACGAGACGTGCCGGAGCGACGCCGACGGCTGGGTCGAGGGCCGCGCGCGCTTCGCCGCGGGAGCCGTGGAGCTCACCCTCCTCGGCGACGACGCGCCGCGCGAGGCCGCGCCACTCGCCTTCCAGGCCTTCGTCGCCGGCGAGCACCTCAGCTCGCCCGACGGCAGCGTCGCGGTCGACGTCGGCCCGACCTACCGCCTGGACTTCGAGAGCGCGCCTCCGGTGCCCGCGGCGCAGCTCGCGCTGCTCCTCTGCGGCAGCGACGAGCTCACCCCGGGCGTGCCCGCCTCGCTGCGCGAGTCGTCGCGCGGACCCTGGGTGCGCTTCCGCGGCCTGCAGCCCGCCGACGACCCGGTGTCGCTCTGCAGGCTGGAGGCACGGGCTCCGGGCGGACGCTGGAGGGCGTCGGCCGAGGTGCGCTCGCTCGTCGGGCGGCAGGCGGAGGTCGTCGTGCTTCGGCCCGACGGCGAGGCGCTGGTCCGCGGCCGGGTCGAGGACGAGAACGGCACCGCGGTGTCCGCGGCGCTCTTCCTGACGCCGCTGGACGCCGAGCCCACCGCCCGCGGCACGCGCTGGACGAAGTCGAACGAGGACGGCCTCTTCCGCTTCGAGTTCCTGCCGCCCGACGACTACGTGCTCGAGCTCGTCGACCAGCGCTTCGAGCCCTGGCGCGCCGAGCTGCAGGCGGTCCCGGGCGAGGAGAGCGAGCAGAACATCGTGCTCTCCCCCGCCTCCTACGGCACGGTCAGCGGCACTCTGCGGAGCCGCACCGGGGCCTACGACCGACCGCTGTCGGTCGTGCTCGAGCGCGCCGACGGCTCGTTCGTGCAGATGCTCCCGATCGAGGCGTGGGAGGAGAGCGCCGCCGGTCTCTCCGCCGACTTCGAGTTCGAGGGGGTGCGAGCCGGCGACTACCAGCTTCGGCTGTATGCGAGCTCGGAGTACGCCTGGGAGCTACCCGACCCGCCGTTCCGCGCGCCGATCTCGGGCCTCGAGTGCGTGTGCCTCGACGACGTCTCCACCCGCGCGGTCGGCATCCGCGCGCGCGACGCGCGCACCGGCGCGAAGATCGAGGTACTCAGCGCCGAACTGGTGCTGAGCGACGGCGAGGCGGAGCGCCTGCACCGCATGCGCGCCTACCGTTCCGACACGGTCCTGATCGAGCTCCCGCCCGGAGCCGAGCTGGACTGGATCGTGGTCGCGCCCGGCTACCGTCCGGCCCGCGGCAACGCCGCCGCCTTCTCCGAGGAGGCGGATGACACGTCGTTCGCGACCGTCACGCTTGAGGCGGGCTGGGGCGTCGAGCTGCGCATCCTGACCGGCGCGGGCGTCGCCGCCACGCCCGCGGCAGGAGCCCGCGTGCTGCTCGACGGACGCCACGCCGCGACGGCCGGCGACGACGGCATCGCGCGGCTGGAGGGCGCGGCGGCCCCCGAGCGCATCGAGGTGAAGCTCGGAGACCACCGGATCGCCGGCGGCGACGTGGACCCGCTCAGCGGCCGGCTCGCGCCGGGGCTCGCGCGCGGCACGGTGTGGCTGGTCGAACCCTAGTGCCCTGCGGCGGTAGGTTGCGGCTTTGCGACCGAAGGGCGCGGAGGCGACCTTGACGGGTCGTCGAGCACCCTGAGGGAGCTAAGTCGCGACATGCCGAGCGGCTACGCCGATCTCGGTCGAGACTCGTGAGGGATGGCGGCCAGGGTGAGCGGTCACGGGAGCTCGAGCTCGAACTGCGCGCGCTCGAGCTCACCGTCGCGCACCACGTCGACGAAGAGGCGCCAGAAGCCGCCCATGTGGAACAGCATGCCCCGCACGCGGTAGCTGCCGTCGGGCTGCAGCGTCGCCTCGGGCTGGCGCAGCATCCCGTGCCTGTGGTCGGGCATCACCGCGTGAACGTACACCTCCGCGCCGGTCAGCGGCTGGTCGGTGCCCTCCCCCTCGAAGAGCCGGAGCTCGAGCTCGAAGGGCTCGTTGTTCGGGATCGGGTGCGGGTCGGAGCGCCAGCGGGCGGTGAACCCGAGCCGCTCCGACGTCGCCTGGTGCCACGCGCCGGAGCCCTGGTCCGCCGGTGCGCCCGCCGACACCGAAGGGCCGGCGGGGAGCGCCTCGTGAACCTCGCAGCCGCTCGCGCCCAAGGCGCCGAGCGACGCGACGAGACAGAGCAGCCGGCCCCTCACCCGATCACCGCCGCCACGCCGTTCGTGGAGGAGCAGTCCGTGAGGTCCAGCGCGTCGAACCAGATCGGCAGGCCGCTGATGCCGGGCGGGACCGCGATCCCGGGGATCGAGGCGTCGCCGGCCGGGTCGGCGCTCGGCGCGCCGAGCAGGACCGGGAGCCCGAGCTCGATCTGCACCGAGCCGCACGCGAGGCCGACCTGCAGCGGGCCCGGGCCCGTCAGCGAGTAGGCGATCGCCACCAGCCCGCCGGGCGTCGCGCCCGCGACGGAGAGCGTCGCCGACCCACCGGCCACCAGGCCCGTCGCCGTGAGCGTCGGCCCGCTGGGCTCGTCGATGCGCACGAACGGCGCCACCGACGGGACGCCGTCGGCGTTCATCAGGAACGCGAGGTAGTAGCCCGGCGGCAGCGCGTTCGGGTTGTTCGGCACGGTGAACGAGACGGTGCCCGCGCCGACCGAGTCGAAGTCGACCGGCACGCTGATCTGGTTGTAGTTGAAGGAGTGCGTGCTGCTCCCCGACCGGTGCAGCACCACGTGCGACACCGGGACCGACGACGTGTAGCCGAGCTGCACCTGCTGCCCGTAGCCCGCCTCGGCGGGCGCCGAAGTGATCACCGGCCGCGGCGACTTGAAGAGGTAGTAGGGGTTCCAGATCTCGAACTCCGCCGACTCCTCGTAGAGGCCGGGGCCCTTCTGCCCCTCCCCTCCCGAGCACAGGACGCGCGCATCCGGCAGCACGATCGCGGTCGAGTGGTAGCCGCGGCGCACCTGGTGCGGCGCCATCTGCGACCACGTCAGAGTCGCGGGGTCGAACAGCTCGGGCGTCCACGCGAGGCCGCCGCTGGTCTCGTCGCCGCCCACCACCAGCACGTTGCCGTCGGGCAGCAGCACGGTGCTGAAGAAGGCCCGCTGCACGCTCATGTCGGCGACCGACGTCCACTGCGGCGAGGGCTGGTCGAGGTCGATGATCTCGGCGCTCTTGAAGATGGTCAGGGTGTCCTGCCCGCCCACGATCAGGATGCGCCCGTCCTGCAGGCGCACCGACCCGCCATCCCCGCGCGCTTTGCCGAGGTTGGTCGTGTCCACGAAGGCCCAGGTCTTGGCGACCGGGTCGTAGAGGTAGGTCTGCGGCAGGTGGCCGGACTGGAAGACCTTGCCGTCGGGCAGGAGGTGCAGGCGGTTGTAGGCCTCCTCGAACTGCCCGGGGATGTTCTGCCCGCCGGCCAGGGCCCAGGTGCCGAGGTCCGGGTCGTAGTACTCGATCGTGTTGTCGGGGTCGTCGTCGCCGGCCTCCGACATGCCGCCGAAGGCCCCCACGCGGCCGTCGCCCATCAGGATCGCCGACGGGTACCAGCGGCGCCGCTTGAGGTTCTGGAGCTGCGTCCAGGTCTCGGTCCACGGGTCGAAGTACGCGGTGTGCTGCAGGCCGCCGGCGCCCTTCGAGGTCTCGCCGCCGAGGAACAGCATGCGCCCGTCGCGCAGCTGACTGTGCCCCCCGCAGAAGAAGTTCCTGGGCAAGGCCGAGTAGAGCACCCCGCCCGGCTGCAGCGGATCGAACACCGCGGCGGTCGTCAGGCCGGACGGGCTGTAGCGGTGCGGCAAGTAGATCACCTTCCCGGTCGGCAGCAGCGCGGCGTGCACGCCGTCGATCTGCAGCTCGACCGGGCTTTCCCAGGTGCCCTTCACGCTGGCCTGCGCGAAGAGGGACGTCGAAGACGCGGCAAGGAGCGCCGCGAGCGCGGCGCAGGAGGAGAGGCTCGGGTTCATAGTTCGGTTCGGACGGTGTCGGGGAGGAGGAGCTCAGAACAGGGTGACCCGGGTCGCCGCCGAGCTCGCCAGGCCGGCGGGCGCGCCCGGGTCGAGGACGAACCACTGGAGGAAAAGCTCGAGGCCGACCGGCGGCGCGGCGGTCGCCAGGTCGAAGGTGAGCGTCGCGTGGCCCGCGCCCGCATCGGGCGCGCCGTCGAGCGCGCCCACCACCGAGGCGACCAGCAAGGGGCTCGCGGCGAGGAAGACCTCGGCGCCCGCCAGCGTCCAGGGCGCGGGCGCGAGCGCCGCGTCGATGGCCAGCACCCCCGGCGCGGCGCCGAGCGCGCCCCGCACGCCGAGCCGGAGCGCGGGGTTGTCCACCGTCGCCGGCTCGACGGCGATGGTCTCGGGGACGAGACCTCCCTGCCCCGCCGTGCCAGCGCCGAGGAGCTGCGGAAACGCCGCCGACTCGCTGAAGAGCGCCGGCCGGTCGAACGGCGGCTCGCCGTTCTCAACGCGCGGGTCGGTCAGCGTGCCGAGGAAGGCCACCAGCGCCAGGCGCTTCGACGGGCTGAGGTTGAGCGGGACGATCAGCTCGTCGGCCTCGAAGTCGCCGCCCTCGTCGTAGAACTTGACCACGTCGCCGAGGTCCGCGAGGCGCCCGTTGTGGAAGTACGGCGCGCGCAGCGCGACGTTGCGCAGGCCTGGAGTTCGGAAGCGGCCGGCGTCCTCGGGCAGCCCCGTCACCGCCCCGCGGCCCAGGTCCTCGGCGTCGGGACGCACGCCGATGTCGTGGAAGCCGTGGTCGGTCAGCAGCGACCCGCCGTGGCACTCGTGGCACTTGCCCGCGTCGAAGAACACGTCCAGGCCGGTCTGCTCCTGCGCGGTGAGCGCGCTTGCGTCCCCCGCGAGGAAGTCGTCGAAGCGCGAGCGATCCGACACCAGCGTCCGCTGGTACGTGGCGAGCGCGAGGACGATCCGCTGGGGCGTCACCTCCGGCGTGCCGAACGCGAGCGCGAAGAGCGCGGGATACGTCTTGCCCGCGATGAACCCCTGCAGCTCGGACGGCACGTCATGCGCCAGCCGCAGCGGCGACGCGGCCTCGATTCGGGCCGCGACCTTCGTCCAGTCCTCGCCCTCGTGGGCCATCTCGACCGGCGAGACCGGCGGCGCGCTCGCCTGGGACTCGAGCGCCGCGCCGTCGGCCAGCAGCTCCTGACCCGTGACCGGGTCGAAGAACATCCCGCCCGCGCGCCCGTCCCAGAAGAGCGTCGGCGAGTAGGCCGCGTTGATCGCCGACGGCGCGCGCCGGCGCGTGACCCGCGGTACGAGGCCGAAGAGCTCGTCGGGCGCGTACGCGCCGTCCGCCAGCTGTCGGATCACGCCGCGCGAACCGACCACGTCGTCGTCGCCTCCGAAGAGCAGGTCGAGCCCCGGGTGGGTCGAGCCCGCCGCGGTGAGCGACCGCGGATCCGCGCCGCCGCCCTCCGGCCGGTGGCAGGTCCCGCAGGCCACCGTTCCCGACGAGGAGAGCTGCTCGTCCCAAAAGAGGGCCTTGCCCAGCAGCGCCTTCTCGGCGGTGATCGGGTTGCCCGGCGGGAACGGGACCGGCGGCAGGCCGGGTTCGGGCAGCTCGCCGCCCGTGCTACTCGGCCGGGGGGGGAGCGGGGCAGGCGCCGAGGCACTCCCCCGGCAAGGCAACGCGAGCGAGGAGAGCAGCCCGAGGCCGGCGAGGAGGACCTTCATCTCCCCAATCGCGGCACTCCGCCGCGGGAGCGACAGCGATCCCGAGAAAAACCCGCCCCCCGGTCCGCACGGGCGGTCAGCGCACGGCGAGCGTCGAGACCGCCGGCGCCGACGCCGTCAGGGCGAGCGCGCCCTCGAGCACCGCCCCGTCCGGCCGCTCGACGCGGACCGCATAGCTGCCCACGGGGAGCGGACCGAAGAGCGGCCGCCGCGGCACGTCGCGTCCCGGCCGCGCCTCGAACAGGCTGCGGATGTCGACCAGGCCGGCCCAACGCCGCCCGCCCGCGTCGGTCACGGACACGTGGTCGCGGGTCGGATCGACCCAGCCCGCGCCCGCGTCCAGCTCGATCCAGTGCGCCTGCCCGAGGACGAGCTCGACCGCGTCCGGCGCGCCGGCACCCGGGTCGACGTCGACCGCCGCGGTCGGGCTCGCCCCGGTGCGGTGCACGGCCGTCACCCAGACGCGGCCGCGGCCGAAGGCGGGCGAGGTCGCCGACCCGTCGCTCGCGCTCCGCGACATGGTCGCCGGGTTCAGCGGGCGGCCCTGCGCGTCGTGGAAGTAGAGGCTCGCTCCCGACACGGCGCGCGCGGTGGCGTCGCGCACGAGGACGTCGAGGCAGACGCCGTCGGGGACCGCGAGGTCGGGGGCCTCGATCGAGCGCTCGCCGGCGACCTCGAGCGGGTCCGACACGGCCGCGCCGAGCAGCCGGCCGAGCGCGTCGCCCGCGTCGGGCGCACTCCCGTGGGCGACGACGACGTAGGTGCCCGGCGCGAGCAGCTCGAAGGCGTAGCGCCCGTCTTCCCCGCTGCGCGCGGAGTCTCCGCCGAGGGTCGGGTCGGGCTGGTGCGGCGCTCCCGCGACGACGCGCAGCTCGACCCGCACGCCCGCGACCGGCGTGCCCTGCACGTCGACGACGCGCCCCGCGAGCTCCGCCCCCACGAGGTTGAGCTCGATCTCCTCGTCGGCCGCCGGCGCCAGCTCCAGCGTGCGCCGCAGCCCGCGGCTGGAGCTGCCGACGATGTTCGCGTGCACGACCCACGCGCCCGGCTCGGGCAGATCGACCTCGAAGCGGCCCTCGGAGTCGGCGCTGGAGACCTTCTTCTCCATCGGCCGCGCCGCCGGGTACCACTGCATCATCCCGCCGACCGGCTCACCGTCGCGCAGCAGCCGGCCGTGCACGCGCGGGGCGTCGACGTCGACGAAGCCGAGCGGCACGACCAGCGCGGCGCCGTCCTCGAGCGTGAACTCAGCCTGCTCCAGATACGACATGGCGGCCATCGTGCCGCCGGACTTGCCGGCGTCGGCGAGCTCGTCGTCGGACGGGTAGGTGGCCGCGCGCCAGGGGCCGGGGTTGAGCGTGTGCAGCTCGTACGTCCCATCGCCTTCGGTGAGCACCGTCCGGAACTCGCCCAGGTCGGGGCTCGCGACCTGCACCATGCGCCCGCCGATCGGCTGGCGGTCGATGCCGTAGACCGTCCCGCTGACGCTGGCGCCGGCGCGCAGGCGCAGGACGCACTCCTCGCCCGACGAGGCGTCGGTGAGGTCGAGCGCCAGCTCGGCGCTCGCGGCGAAGCCGTCCGCCCACGCGCTCAGCACCACGCCGCGCGGCTCCCCCAGCGCGAGCGCGAAGCGTCCCGCGGCGTCGCTCTCGACGCTCGGCCGACGCGGGTTCTCCGGGCGCCGCAGGCTCATCGCGACCTGGCCGAGCGTTCCCTCGTACACCGTCGCGCCCGCGACGGGCTGGCCGTCCGGGTCCAGCACCTGACCGAAGACGGTCCCCGGCGCCGGCGGGGGCGGCTCCGTCTCGGCCGGCAAGGCCGTGGGCGCGGCGGACGGCTCGGCCGTGACGCGCCGGTCGCCGGAAGACGCGGCGGTGACCGGTGCGGCCAGCGGGTCTCCGGGCCCGTCGGCCGGCGGCGCCGGCTCGGGGAGCGACGCCTGGGTCGCCGGCTCGCCCGCGGGCTCGGTCGCCGGAGGCTCGTTCAGGAGGAAGAAGCCGGCCGCGACCAGCGCGACCAGCACGAACGCCGAGGCCACGAGCTTTCCCATCGCGAACGTCCCCGCGGCGCCGAGGCCCGCGGTCCAAGGGGTGGAGAGAAGGGCGCCGCGCTCCGGCGCCGCCAGGAGGGTCAGTCCGGGCAGCCACGCGTGGCGGCCGCCCGGGCGCGCGTCGAGCCGCTCCCGCAGCTGGACCAGCCCGCGCGCGATGCGGTTGCGCACGGTCGAAGAGGGCTCCGCCCCCCGCCGTGCGATCTCGGCCGCGCTCAGGCCCTCGAAGAAGTGCAGCAGCACCGCGTGGCGCGTGCGCTCGTCGAGCGCGAGCACGGCCTCGACCAGCCAGCGCTGGGCCTCGGCCCGCTCGGTCAGCTCGGAGGCCGACGGCAGCGCCTCGGCGGCAGCCGCGCCACGCTCGCGCGCCGCCGCCGCGTCGCCGCGCGCGAGCCGCCGCAGGTGGACGCTCCGCAGCACGGCGCCGAGCCACGCCCGCGGCCAGCGGACCTCTCCCGGCGGCCGGCGCGCCGCGCGGAGCCAGACCTCCTGCACGGCGTCGTCCGCCCCCGCCTCGCCGACCATGCGGCGGGCCAGCTCCTGCAGCCAGCCGGCGTGCTCGAGCAGCTCGTGGATCGTCGCGTCCGCGTCGCCCATGCCCCTGGAGATACCGCGGCCTCCGGAATCGTCGCAGGGCCTCCGGGTTTTTCGCGTCGCCGCCCGGCCGAGCGCCATCCCGGACGGCCCCCCGCACCCGGTACACTGCGCCCCATGAGCTCCGAAGGCGAGATCCGCTTCGCTCCCAAGGACCGCCCCCTGCGCCGCGACGTCGGCCGGCTCGGCGCACTGCTCGGCGAGCTGCTGCGCGAGCTCGCCGGCCCCGGCGTGTACGAATCGGTCGAGCGCGCGCGCCTCGCGGCCCGGCGCCGGCGGCGCGGCGTTCCGGGCGCCGAGGAGGAGCTGAGCGAGCAGCTCGCGGCTCTCTCGCCGGCCCAGGCCCTCGACGTCGTGCGCGCCTTCGGCGCGTACTTCGGCGCGGTCAACATGGCCGAGCAGGTCCACCGCCTGCGGCGCGGAATCGACTACCTGCAGGAGGGCGCCGCCCAGCCGGGGAGCCTGCGCGCGGTGGCGCAGGAGCTCGCGCGCCGCGGCACGCCGGCCGACGAAGTCGCGGCCGCCCTGGCGGAGGTGGTGGTCGAGCCGGTCTTCACCGCCCACCCCACCGAGGCCGTGCGCCGCACGCTCCTCAAGAAGGAACAGCGCCTCGGACGCGCGCTCGTCGAGCGCTTCCACGAGGACGTCCTGGATCCGGTAGCGCGCGCCAAGCTGGACGATCGCATCGCCCTGGAGCTGGCCGCGGCGTGGCAGACGGCCGAGCAGCTGCCCGGCGCGCCGACCGTGGCCGACGAGGTCGAGCACGTGCTCTTCTTCCTGTCCGACGTGCTCTACCGGATCGTCCCGGCCCTGCACGAGGAGCTGGAGCGCGCGCTCTCCCTCGCCTACGACGAGCGCATCCCGGTGAAGCGCCCGGTCGTCCGCTTCTCCTCGTGGGTCGGCGGCGACATGGACGGCAACCCGAGCGTCGGCGCCGGCACGATCCGCGCGACGCTCGCGCGCCACCTCGAGCTCGCGCTGCGGCGCTATCGCGAGGAGCTGCGCGGGCTGCACGAGCACCTCTCCCAGACCAGCAGCCGGGTCCACGTCGACCCGGCCGTGCTCGAGCGGGCGGACCGCTATGCCACGCTGCTCCCCGAGGACGCCGACGCGATCCCGGCGCGCTACGCCGGCATGCCCTACCGGCGGCTGCTGTGGCTGATGGACGCGCGGCTGGCCCACAAGGGCCGCGGTGACGAGCGCGGCTACGGCCCCCCCGACGAGCTGCGCGCCGACCTCGCGCTCGTCGCCGCGAGCCTCGCGCGCCACGGGGGCTCGCGCGCCGGGCTGGCGCTGGTCCGCCGGGCGCTGTGGCGCGTCGACGTGTTCGGCTTCCACCTGGCCGCGCTCGACGTGCGGCAGGACGCGCAGCTGCACCGCCGGGTGGTCGGGACGCTCCTGGGCGACGACGGCTTCGCCGAGCGCGCGCCCGCGGACCGCGCGGCGCGCATCACCGCCGCGCTGACCGCCCCGCTCCCCGACGCTCCCGCGGACGGCGCCCTCGCGAGCTCGCTCGAGGTGTTCCGCGCCCTGGCCGAGGCGCGCGAGCGCTACGGCGCGCGCGCGCTCGGCCCCTACATCATCTCGATGGCCCAGGGGCCCGACGACGCGCTCGCGGTGCTGCTGCTCGCACGCGCGGCGGGCTTCGCGGCCGAGCACGGGCACGCGCCGCTCGACGTGGCGCCGCTCTTCGAGACCGTCGACGACCTCGCCGCCGGTCCCGACGTGCTGCGCGCGCTGGTGGAGCACCCGCTGTACGCACGCCACCTCGCCGCGCGCGGCGGGCGCCAGATGGTGATGCTGGGCTACTCCGACAGCAACAAGGACGGTGGCATCGCGGCCTCGCGCGTCGGGCTCGACCGCGCGCAGGAGCGGCTGGTCGCGGTCGCCGAGGAGCTCGGCGTGCGGCTGACGCTCTTCCACGGTCGCGGCGGCTCGCTGAGCCGCGGTGGCTCCAAGCCCCGGGCCGGCATCCTGGCGGCGCCGCCGGGCGCCCTGAACGGCCACGCCCGCTCGACCGAGCAGGGCGAGATCATCGGCTCCAAGTTCGGCCTGCGCGGCATCGCCTCGCGCACGCTCGAGGTCACGCTCGGCGCGCTCCTCGAGCGTACCGCCGGCGGCGACCCGGCCCGCGCGGCGACGGACGAAGAGCGCGCCATCGCCGAGACGCTCAGCGCGTCCAGCCGCGCGCGCTACCGCGCGCTGGTCCACGACGACGCGGACTTCCCGGCGCTCTTCCAAGGCATGACGCCGATCGACGTGATCGAGCGTATCGCGATCGGCTCACGCCCCGCGCGCCGCCGCGAGATGCGCGGCGTGCAGGACCTGCGTGCGATCCCGTGGGTCTTCGCGTGGACGCAGTGCCGCGCGGTGCTGCCGGGCTGGTTCGGAATCGGATCCGGCATCGAGGCCGCGGTCGAAGCGCACGGAATCGACGCCGTGCGCCGCGCCGCGCGCGACTGGCCGTTCCTCGCGACGCTGCTCGCGGACGTCGAGATGGTGCTGGCCAAGAGCGACCTGACGATCGCCGCGCGCTACGCGGAGCTGGCGGGAGAGGTCGGAGCGCGGCTGTTCCCCGACATCCGCGCCGAGCACGAACGCGCGGTACAGCGCGTGCTCGAGCTCCGCGAGGCGGACGAGCTCCTGGAGCGCGACCCGACCCTGCAGCGCTCGGTCCGGCTGCGCAATCCCTACGTCGACCCGATGAGCATCCTGCAGGTCGACGCGCTGCGCCGCTGGCGCGCGGGCGGGCGCGAGGACGGAGCGCTCGAGCGCCTGCTCGTGCAGACGGTGCGCGGGATCGCGCGCGGGCTCAGGAACACCGGCTGAGCGCAGCCGGGCTCCCGAGTCCCGCTTCTAGCAAGTCTCTCCTTCTCGGGCCGGTGACGGCACGCTCTTCCCCCCCGCCGAGATGGCCGGCCACTCGGCCTCCAGGTAGGCGACGGCCCGGGCCTGGAACTCCTCGAAGGGTGCCTCGAAGTCGAACTCCCCGTCGCACTCGACGCGCTCGATCACGCGCGTGGCGCCGCGCAGCTCCATCGACTCGTCGAAGTCGCGCCCGCACTGGGCGAAGCGCGGATAGGTCGAGTCGCCGAGCGCGCAGACGCCGTAGCGCACGCCGGTCAGCACCGTGCTCTCGGAGAGCACATGGCTCAGGAGCTCGCGCGCGTTGGTCGGCGGGTCGCCGTTCCCGTAGGTGCTGGTGACGATCAGGGCGACCGCTTCCCGCGCCAGCTGGTCGGCCGGGTAGCTCGCCATGTCGATCGAGCTGGCGGGGATGCCGGCGGCCGTGAGCGTCGCGGCGAGTCGGTCGGCGCACTCCTCGGAGTTGCCGGACTCGGTTCCGTAGAGGACGACGACTTGCATGGCTGGATGGCGGGGGGGCTGGAGCGTTCTTGCGAGCTGCCCCGCTTGTATTCCGGCTGAGATTGAGATTCAATCTCAAAAATGAACTCTCCGCTCCGATTCCGCCGCGCCGGCGCGACGCTGCTCGCCGCAGCGCTCGCCCTGGCCTGCTCCCCGGGCCCGGGAGGCGACGCCGATCCCGACGACGCGCCCGCCCGGATCGTGACGTCGTGCACGATGGTGACCGACATCGTTCGCAACGTGGCGCGGGAGCACGCGACGGTGGAGGGCCTGATGGGAGCGGGCGTCGACCCGCACCTCTACCGCCCCACGCGCGACGATCTCATCCAGCTCGCGGCGGCCGACGCGGTGTTCTACTCCGGGCTCATGCTCGAGGGACGCATGGCCGACACGTTCGCGCGGATGACCGGCTCCGAAGTCCCCTGCATCGCGGTGACCGAGCTGCTCGACCCGGGCTACCTGCTGCGCCCCGAGGAGTTCGACGGACACTGGGATCCGCACGTTTGGCACGACGTCGGGGCCTGGAAGAACGCGACCGAAGCCGTCGCGGCGGCGCTGGCCCGGCTCGACCCGCCGAACGCAGACGCCTACGCCCGCAACGCCGAGGCCTACGCCGCGGACCTCGACGAGCTCGACGCCTACGCGCGCCGGTCGATCGCGTCGATCCCCGAGGACTCGCGCGTCCTCATCACGGCGCACGACGCGTTCAACTACTTCGCGCGCGCCTACGGAATCCGCGTGATGGCCGCCCAGGGGATCACGACCGAGGCCGAGGCCGGCGTCGCCGACATCGAGGCGCTGGTCGCCTTCGTGGTCGAGCACCGGATCCGCTCGATCTTCGTCGAGACGACGGTGTCCGACCGCAACCTGCAAGCCGTGATCGAAGGGGCGCGGCACCACGGGCACGAGCTGCGGGTCGGCGGGAAGCTCTTCGCCGACGCGACCGGGTCCGCCGGCACCTACGAGGGAACGTACATCGGCATGATCGACCACAACGTGACAACCATCGCGCGCAGCCTCGGAGGCGAAGCGCCCGAGGCCGGGCTCAACGGGCGACTGGCCCAGCTCCCGTGATCGTTCGCAGCGACAGCAAGGGAGGCCTCCCCCCGCAGGCGGAGCCGGTCGTGGACGTGCGCAGGCTGACGGTCTGCTACGACGGCAAGCCGGCCCTCTGGGAGGCCGGCCTCGCGGTTCCGCGCGGCACGCTGACCGGCGTGATCGGCCCGAACGGGGCGGGGAAGAGCACCCTGCTCAAGGCGCTGCTCGGGCTCGTCCCTGCGGCGACCGGCTCGATCGAGCTCTTCGGAAAGCCTCTCAAGGAGGTCCGGCGCCGCATCGCCTACGTGCCGCAGCGCGAGAGCGTCGACTGGGACTACCCGATCAGCGCGCGCGACGTCGTCGCAATGGGCCTCTACGGTCGGGTCGGCTTCGGCCGCTGGATCGGACGGCGCGAGAAGCGCGAGGCCGAGGCCGCCCTCGCCCGCGTCGGGATGGACGAGCTCGCGGACCGGAGGATCGGTTCGCTCTCCGGAGGGCAGCAGCAGCGCGTCTTCCTCGCCCGCGCGCTCGCGCAGGGGGCGGACCTGTACCTCATGGACGAGCCCTTCGCGGGCATCGACGCGACGACCGAAGCCGTGATCGTGGATCAGATGCGGCGGCTCCGCGCGGGCGGGGCGACGGTCGTGTGCGTCCACCACGACCTCGCGAGCGCGCGGTCGTACTTCGATCACGCCGTTGTGCTCAACCTCCGCGTCGTCGCGTGCGGGCCGGCCTCCGAGGTCCTAGGCCACGACGTCCTCGCCGAGTGCTACGGCGACGCGGTCGGCTGGATGATCGATCCCGGACGGCTGGAAGACCCGCACCTCGGATGCCCCTACGGGGGGACGCAGCCGCTGTGATCGCGGCGCTCGAGCCCTGGGCGGCGGCCCCCTCGTACAACCTCCGCGTGGTGGTGCTCGGGGTCGCCACGCTGGGAGTCACGACCGGCGTGCTCGGGTGCTTCCTGCTGTTCCGCCGGCGCTCGCTCCTGAGCGACGCGCTCGGCCACGCGACGCTGCCGGGCGTCGCCCTGGCGTTCCTCCTGGCCGCGCGGTTGGGTCCCGGCGGCAAGCCGTTCCTGGCCCTCATGTGCGGCGCGCTCGTGACCGGGTGGATCGCCCTGCGCGCCGTCCACTTCCTCGGGCGACGCACGCGCATCCGCGAGGACGCGGCCCTGGCCTGCGTACTCTCGGCCTCCTACGGACTGGGCGTCGTCTGGCTCTCGGTCGTACAGAACCTCGAGCTGCCCCACGCGTCGGGCCTCGAGAGCTCGATCTACGGCATGGCCGCCTCGCTGCTGCTCTCGGAGTCGGTAGCGCTCGCGGGGATCTCGATCGCCACGCTGGTCGGCGTCGGCCTGCTCTTCAAGGAGCTCAACGCGCTCTCCTTCGACGAGGGCTTCGTCAGCGCGCACGGCCTGCCCCACCGCTGGCTCGACGAGCTGCTGATGGTCGCTTGCCTGCTGGTGACGATCGCCGGCATCCAGGCCGTCGGGCTCTTGCTCGTCACCGCGATGTTCGTGATCCCGGCCGCCACGGCACGGCTCTACGCGAGGTCGCTCCGCGGCACGCTGGTCATCGCGGGCGCCGTCGGCGCCGCGGGCTCGGTCGGCGGTGCGATCGCCAGCGCCACCGTGCAGAGGCTGCCCGCGGGCGCAGCGATCATCCTCGCGCTCGGCGGCCTGTTCTTCCTGAGCCTGGTCCTGGCACCGCGCCGCGGGCTTGCCTTCACGAAGGCCAGCGCGGCGCTGCGACGGCGCCGTACCGAGAACGGCCAGCTGCTGCGGGCCCTCCTTGCCGCGGAGGGTGCACAGCAGCTGGCTCTCCTACACGAGCACCGCGTCGGGAGCTCTGTCGACGCCTCCCCGGCCCAAGCGCTCCGCGACTGGGGCTGGGCGCCCCAGCGGGTGGAGCGCGCCGTGCGGCGCCTGACCCGCAGCGGAGACCTGTTGCCGACGAACGCGGATCGCGTGCAGCTCAGCTACCAGGGCTGGCAGCGGGCGGTGCGCGCGGAGCGCACGCACCGGCTCACCCAGCTGCTCCTGGCGAAGCGCCCGGACGTGGCGCGCGACGCGCTGCTCGCGCCGGTGGACGAGATCGAGGAGATCGCGCCCGCCGGCGTCGCCGCCGAGCTGCGCCGGACGCTGGAGCTCCAGCTGGAGGCCGAGCTTCGGCTCGGGAGAACGGCGACCGGCCGATGAGTTGGAACCAGCTCGACACCTGGATCGTGATCACGGCGGCGCTCGTCTCGATGGCGTGCGCGCTGCCCGGCGTCTTCCTGGTGCTGAGCCGCCAGAGCATGATGGCCCACGGGCTCTCGCACGCCGTGCTGCCCGGGATCGTCGTCGCCTACCTCGTGAGCGGCGGCATCCACACTCCGACACTCGTCGCCGGCGCGCTCGTCGCCGGAGTCCTGTGCGCCACGCTTACCCGCGCGCTGCAGGAGGCCGCGTCGATCGATCCGGGCACCGCCTCGGGCATCTCCTTCACGACGCTCTTCGCCCTCGGCCTGGTGCTACAGCGGCTGTTCGCCGACCACGCCCACATCGAGGCCTCGCACGTCCTGTACGGGAACCTGGAGCTCTCGATCCTGGACGTGCTGTTCCAGGGGAGCGCGTTCCCCGCCGCCGCACGGCGGGCGCTCCTCGGCCTCGCGCTCAACGCGGGGCTGGTGCTCTTCCTGTTCAAGGAGCTCAGGATCGCGACCTTCGACCCGCAGCACGCCGCCGCCGTCGGCGCGCGCCCGCGGCTCGTCGAGTACCTGTTGGTGTCGTCGAGCGCCTTCACCTGCGTGCTCGCCTTCGAATCGGTCGGGAGCATCCTGGTGGTGGCGATGATGATCGTCCCCCCGGCCTTCGCCTCGCTCTTCGCCCGCGATCTGCGCGAGATGATCGCGCTGTCGCTCGGCTTCGGCGTCGCCGCAAGCCTGCTGGGGCACGTGCTGAGCCGCGGCCCGCTCGGCAACGCGACGGCCGCGGTGATCGGCTTCGGCCCGGCGGGGTCGACCAACACCGCCGGGGGAATCGCCGCGACCGCCGGGCTCCTGCTCCTGGCGGGGACGGTCGCGCGCGTCCTGTGGGATCGGCGGCGACCGGGGTGGCCGAGCGCGGTCCCCGGGGAAGCGGGGAGACTGCCCTCCGGTCCAGCGCGCCCGTAGGCCCTCTTCCCGCCCCTCCGACCCGCCGTCCCCATGAGCAAAGTCCACGTCCTATCCGCGCAGGTCACGCCGCGGCTACGCCTCACGCTCGTCGCAAGCGCCCCGATCGCATGCGGCGACGTCATCGTCCAAGGCAGCGCCGACCAGATCGAGTCCAAGCGCACCTGGCGTACCGTCCAGATCGGCCACGGCCAGCACCTGAGCAACGAGTTCCTGGACTTCGTCGACCACAGCTGTACGCCCAACGCGCTGCCGGACACCGAGCGGCTCGCCCTGATCGCGCTTCGGGACGTCGCAGCCGGAGAGCCGATCACGTTCTTCTACCCCGGTGCGGAGGTCGAGCTGGCGCAGGCGTTCCGCTGCGAGTGCGGGGGCGACAGCTGCCTGGGGACGATTCGCGGCGCCTTCTACCTGGCGCCCGAACAGATGCGCTGGACGCTGGCGCAGGGCTACTGCACGGCGTTCATGCAACGGCAGCTAGAGCGCCTGCTGGGCGCGGCCGAGCCGCGGCGAGAGCGAGCGCACCGCCCCTGACCGCGGGGGCCCCGCGTCGCACGCGCCCTGCCGGAGCACGGGGCACCCGCGCTCCAGGCCACCATCCATCACCGGGATCCGAGCGGAATCGCCGCACGCGCCGCGCAGCTTCGTGCTCCGCGAGGACGGCGCACCGCGACCTGGAACAGATCGTCGAGCACCGTCGCCGAGGGATGCGCGGCAAGGGCGACGACTCGGTCGGAGACCGGTGGTAGATCGGAGCTAGAGCGCCGCTTTGATCTTCCCGAAGTCGGCGCCGACGATGGGATCGCCGCCGCCCACGATCGTGACCGGGATCGACATGATCCCCATCCCGACCATCTCGTTCATCGCTTCGGAGTCGGAGTGGACGTCTTTGACCTCGAACTCGAGGCCTTCCCGGGTGAGGAACTCCTTCACCTGGGTGCAGGCCGCTCAGCCCGCGCCGCTGTAGACAACGATGGTTTTTTGGTCGCTCATAGGGAGCAAGATACCGCAGGGCCGATTTCCCGTCCAAGGCCGCCCGCCGCGGAGTGCGGTGTAAGGAGTTGTGAGTTGCCGCAGGTCCTCCTGAGACCTCTATTCGGCGGGAATGAGGCCCTCGAAGCTCTTCATCTCGCTCCTCGTCGCCGCGACCGCTTGCCGCGCGCCCGACGTGACCGCGTTCGTCGACGTCGACGTGCTCGACGTCCGGCGCGGCACGGTGGTCGCAGGCCGCACGGTGCTCGTCCGCGGAGCTCGCATCGTCGCGGTCGGCGCCGCCGAGGAGGTGCGGGTCCCGCCCGGTGCCACGCGCCACCTGGGCGGCGTGCTGATACCGGGTCTTTGGGACCTGCACCTGCACGATGTCGAAGACCCCGTCGTGCTGCGGGCCTGCCTGAGCGCCGGAGTGACGACGGTGCGCGGTATGGGCGGCGACCCCGACGCCACGCTCGCGATGCGCGCAGCGGTCGCGGCGGGTGAGGTCGACGGACCGCGCCTCTTCGTCCCCGGTCCCTTTCTCGGCGGCCCGGAGTGGGCCCCGTGGCACGTCGTGCTCCCCTCCGCGGCCGACGCCGCCGCCGAGGTCTACCGGCTTCACGACGCGGGCGTCGACTTCCTGAAGGTGCACGACCAGATGTCGGCCGAGGCCTACGCCGCGCTGGCGGAAACCGCCCGGGAGGTCGGCCTGTCCTGGGCTGGACACGTACCCCGTGGGCTCGACCCGCTCGACGTTGTACGCCGGGGCCAGTCGAGCCTCGAGCATGCGAGCATCCTCGCCGAGCACGGCCTGACCGGCCGGGCGCTGGAGTCCGACGAGGGCTTCGCCGAGTGGTGCGACGCCTGGGTGCGCGACACCGGGACCGCGCTCGCGGCCGAGATGAAAGCGCGCGGCGCCGCCCTCGTGCCCACGCTCGTCGCGAGCGAGGCTCTGACCCGCGCGATGGACCCAAGCGGCGACGCGTGGAGCGACCCGCGCCTCGACGACGTGCCGGCGGCCACGCTCGACGAGTGGCGCGCCCTGCTGCCGGCCGAGGGCCTGCCGGAGGACTTCCTGCAGGAGCGTCGCTGCGTCGACCGGGCGGCGCGCTTCCTCACCGGCTTCCTGGCCGAGCGCGACGTCGCCGTGCTCGTCGGCACGGACGGCGGAGCGCCGCTCACGCCGCACGGCGCCAGCATCCACGACGAGCTAGCGCTGCTGGAGGAGTGCGGGCTCGACCGCGCGACCATCCTGCGCGCCGCGACGCTCGGCGCCGCCGACTTGCTCGGTCAGGCCGACGTCGGCGCGGTCGAGGTCGGCTTCGTCGCCGACCTGGTGCTGGTCGCCGGCGATCCGCTGACGGAGCTCGCGGTGCTGCGCGAGCCTCGGGTCGTTCTTCGCGCGGGAGCGGTCGTGGTCCCGCGCTGAACGCGCGTCCCCCATCGCATGCTCCGGAGGCGCGCGGCCGGCCCAGCCGCTCACCGGGTGAGAAGCGGGAGCGGGCCGCGGCTATGCTGACGGGATGCCCCTGCTTCCCGCGCTCCTCCTCCTCGCGCCGCAGATGCTCGCCGCGCCCACCGAGCGGCCCAACGTGCTGCTGATCATCTCCGACGACCAGGGCTACGGCGACTTCGGCTTCATGGGGCACCCGGAGATCCGCACGCCGCACCTCGACGCGCTGGCGGACGAGAGCCTGGTCTTCCCGCGCGGCTACGTCCCGACGGCGCTCTGCCGCGCGAGCCTGGCGACGCTGGTCAGCGGGCTCTACCCCCACCAGCACAAGATCACCGGCAACGACCCGCCGGCGGGCACCGACCGCGCGCGGATGCTGGCGCACATCGAGGCGCTCGACACCCTGCCCGAGCTGCTCGGGGCGGCGGGGTACCGCAGCCTGCAGACCGGGAAGTGGTGGGAGGGCAACTGCGAGTGCGGCGGGTTCACCGAGGGCATGACGCACGGCAACCCCGCGCGCGGCGGGCGGCACGGCGACGAGGGGCTGACGATCGGTCGCCAGACGCTGGGGCCGGCGCTGGACTTCATCGACTCCTGCGTCGACGGTGAGACGCCGTTCTTCCTGTGGTACGCGCCGTTCCTCCCCCACCGTCCGCACAACCCGCCCGAGCGCATCCACGCGACCTACGCGCGGCCCGACGTCCCGCGCCCCATCGCGCAGTACCGCGCGATGTGCACGTGGTTGGACGAGACCTGCGGCACGCTGCTGGAGCATCTCGAGGCGCGCGGCATCGCCGAGCGCACGCTGGTGGTCTTCGTCACCGACAACGGCTGGATCCAGCGGCCCGACGCGGCGGGCTACGCGCCGCGCAGCAAGCGCACGCCCTACGAAGGAGGCGTGCGCACGCCGATCCTCCTGCGCTGGCCCGGCGCGATCGAGCCCGCGCGCGTCGACGTGCCGGTCAGCAGCGTGGACATCCCCACGACCATCGCCGCCGCCTGCGGTCTCGACGTGCCCGCGCGCTGGCCGGGCGTCGACCTGCGGGCGGACGTCGCCGAGCGCGGGCCGATCTTCGGCGCGGCCTTCACCCACGACGTGGTGGCGCTCGACGACCCGGTGCAGAGCCTGACCACGCGCTGGGTGCTGCGCGACCCGTTCAAGCTGCTGGTGCACGCGGACCCGGAGCGGCCGACCGAGCTGTACGACGTGCGCGCGGATCCGGGCGAGGAGCGCCCGCTCGCCGCGCCCGACACCGAGCGTGCCCTGCGCGTCGAGCTCGACCGTTGGTGGAGCGCCGAAGGCTCGCGCGAGCGCTGAAGGACGCGACGCTCAAGCCCCGTGCGGGGGATGCCGCGCGGCCACCGCCGCCGTATCATCCCGCCGGGCGCGCCGCGGCGCGCCATGGGCATGCAGACCAGCTCCTTCCAGCTCACCCGGTGGTCGATCGTGCGCGGCGCCGCCGCGTCCGATCCCGCGGTACGACAGGCCGCACTAGAGCGTCTGTGCGCGCAGTACTGGTACCCGCTCTTCGCCTACCTGCGGCGCAAGGGGCGCTCGCCCGAGCTCGCCGCGGACCTCGTCCAGGGCCTGTTCGCCCACCTGTTGGACGGCGACCGCCTGGGCTCGGTCCGCGAGGGGCCCGGACGCTTCCGCAGCTGGCTCCTGACCGCGCTGCAGAACTACGAGCGCGACCAGCGCGCTCGCGAGCACGCCGAGAAGCGCGGCGGCGGGCGGCCGCCGATCCCGATCGACGCGGGTGAGGGGGAGCGGCGCTTCGAGCTCCAGGGTGCCGCCACCGATGACCCCGAGGTGGCATACGAGCGCGCCTGGGCCCTGGAGACGCTCGCGATGGGCCGCACGCTGCTGGAGCAGGAGCTGCGCGGCGCGGGCAAGGGGCGCCTCTTCGACGCGCTGGCCGGGTGCCTTGCGGGCGACGAGACGACCCGCCGGCGGGAGGAGCTGGCCGCCGAGCTCGGCCTGTCGGCGGTGGCCCTGCGCGTGACCCTGCACCGGCTGCGGGCGCGCTACCGCGAGCTGCTGGTCGCGCTGGTGGCCGACTCCCTGGGCGAGCGCACGGCGGCCGGGGAGGAGCTCCGCGCCCTCGCCCAGGCCCTTGGCGCGCGGGACACGGGTTCGCGAGAATTCCCGTAACGGACGCCGGCCGCTCCCGTGCCCCGGGGCGGAGGCAACCGACCATGACCCAAAACACCCCGCCGCCCAGCGATCCCGCGGGCTCCCCCCCTTCGGCCTCTTCGGCCTCTTCGACCCCGGCGGCATTCGGCGCGGAGCACCTCGCCGCCGCAGCCCAGGAGGCCGCGCTCGGCGAACCGTTCGAGGGGCTGCGCGAGCGGCTCCAGGAGCAGCTCCCCGAGCTCGAGCTGGGCGAGTGCATCGGCCGCGGCGGCATGGGCGCGATCTTCCGCGCCCGCCAGCGCGCGCTCGACCGCTCGGTAGCCGTGAAGGCGCTCCTGCCGCCCCCCGAGGACGTCGCCGGCTGGGCCGAGCGCTTCCGCCGCGAGGCCCAGGCCCTGGCGCGGCTCCAGCACCCCGGCATCGTCACGGTCCACGACTACGGCCAGTCCGGCGACCTCGCGTGGCTGGTCATGGAGCTGGTCGAGGGCACCAGCCTGCGCACGCTGATGGAGGGCGAGCGCCTCTCGCCGGGCGAGGCCCTCGCCATCGTGCCGCCGATCTGCGAGGCGCTGCAGTACGCCCACGACCGCGGCATCGTGCACCGCGACGTGAAGCCCGAGAACGTGCTGCTCGACACCGAGGGACGCGTGAAGCTGGTCGACTTCGGCCTCGCTAAGCTGTCGGCGGGCGGCGAAGGCGCACACCTCACGTGCAGCGACCAGGCGATGGGCACGCCGCGCTACATGGCGCCCGAGCAGCTGGAGCGCCCGCTCGAGGTCGACCACCGCGCGGACATCTTCTCGCTCGGCGTCGTGCTCTACGAGATGCTGACGGGTCAGGTGCCGGCCGGCGTGGTCGATCCGCCTTCGCGCAAGGTCTCGGTGGACGTGCGCCTGGACGACGTGGTGCTGCGCGCGCTGCAGCGCGAGCCCGAGCGCCGCTACCAGAGCGCCTCGGACCTCCGCCGGGGGCTGAAGGGCGCGGGCGACGGGGGCTCGCCCGCCGAGCCGCCGCAGCCCGAGCCCGAGCCCGAACCGGTGCGCTCCGCCCAACCCGCTCCGGAGAGGCACCCGGGCGCCGTCCGCGCGGGCGTCACCGCGGCGGACGCCCTGGCGCTCCTCATCCATCCGCTGTCGATGGTGCTGTTCGCCGCCGTCCAGCTGTGGGCGGAGGAGAGCTCCGAGCTCTGGTCGTTCCTCCGCGGCCTGATGCTGGTCGGCTTCCTGTGGTGGGGCCTCCCGCTCGTGACGTTGGTCCACTGGGCGGTCAGCCGCCGCCGCCGGCGTGCGACGGCCCCGGCGATGCCGATGGTCCGCACGCTGTGGGCGCTGAGCCTCACGCTCGCCACGATCACGCTGTGCGGCGCGTTCCGCAACGACACCGGGCTGGCGGGCGTGCGCAGCGTGATCGACGCGGAGCGCAACCTGGTGCTCGTCGCGGGTCTCTTGACCGCTGCCCTCGGCGCGTGGAGCCCGGCGGGCACGCACCGCAAGCTCTTCGGCCCGACGATCGAGCGCGGGCTGGTCGGCGTGACGGCGCTGTTCGTCGCCATCCCCGCGCTGGTCAGCGTCTGCGCAGCGTGCTCGAGCGCAATCCACCTCTCCGCGCCGACGGCCCTCTACGGCCGCGGCCTGCCGCTGGCGCTTCAGCTTCCGGTCTTCGCCGCGGCTCTCCTCGCGGTCCCTCTGGCACGCGGCGGCGGGCTGCGCCTGGCGACGTTCCTGCTGAGCGGAGGAGCGGCACTCACGCTCGCCGCGCACGTGGTCGGCAAGGTTGGCTACGGCGGCTGGTCGCCGATCGTGCTCGCCAGCCTAGGCGCCGCCGCCGCGCTCGGACTCGTGACCGTCGCGGGCACGGCCGA
The DNA here is from genome assembly GCA_039029355.1 of Planctomycetota bacterium. Classification (GTDB taxonomy): domain Bacteria; phylum Planctomycetota; class UBA1135; order UBA1135; genus JBCCGI01. The sequence goes on along the minus strand of JBCCGI010000089.1, from coordinate 9,554 downwards.
GCCGCAGCCCATCGCCGACTAGCTGCGCCTACTCGCCCGCCCCCGGCAGGCTGTCGAGCAGCTGCCAAACGGCCTCTTCCGCGACCTCCTGCCGGCGCTGCGTCAGCGGCTCGGCGAGCCCGTCGACGACCGCTTCGAACAGGCCGTCCACCAGCCCGCCATCGTCGTCGTCATCGCACTGCTCCCACGCGCGGCCGTCGCCTCGCCAGAGCTCCGCTCCGTCCGCGCTCGAAAGCAGCGCCGCGGAGAGCGCGACCCGCGCGCCGGAGCCGTTGGACCAGCTGGCCTGCTCGCCCCACGCCTCGACGCGGGTGCTGAGCGTCGCGTCGGCCGGCCACGTCACCTCGTAGCCCTTGCGTCGGAGCTCCTGCTCCAGCAGGCCGCGCAGCGCCGCTGAGTCCAGCGGGCCCTCGCTGGGCTCGAGCACGTGGATCGAGCTCGGCCGCTGCAGCGCGAAGGCCTCGGTCACGCCGCGCGCGACGCCGGGCCCGCCGCACGAGTCGAGGGCCAGCGGGAGCGCGAGCAGAAGGGAGAGCTTGCGGGTGTGGCTTGTCCTGGGCATCGGGCTTGGGGGTCCATGATAGACCGTGCGCGCACAGCACGCGCCCCCCGCCGCCCTCACGGGTGGCTTTGCACGCCCGACAGGCACTCCGGGCAGATGCCGTGGGTCAGCCGTCCGCCGCGGTCGTAGAGGTAGTCCTCCACCGGCTGCCACCGGCCGACGTCGTCGCGGACGCTCTTGCAGTAGCTGCAGATCGGGAGGAGCTGCTTGAGCTCGCGGATCTCCCCGCGCGCCTCTTCGAGCTCGACGGTGTGCTCGGCGAGCCGTGCGTGGACGGCCTGCAGCTTGAGGTGGGCCCGGCGGCGGACGAGAAAGAAGACCCAGCCGAGGGCTCCGACCGCCAGGGTTGCGAGCGCGGCGCCGAGGGCTCGGTTGCGGACGAGGCGCTCGCGCAGCAGCAGCACCTCCTGGGCCGCCAGCGTCGTGCGGCCCTCGAGCTCGGAGATGCGTCGCAGCGTCTCCGCGCGGTCGAGCTCCGCCACGAGCGCCACCTGGTCCTGGAGCGCGCGCAGCGCCTCGCGGTGCGCTCCCAGCGCCTCGTGAACGTGCGCCTGTCGGCCGAGGATGTGCGACAGCTCGTCCCGCGCGTCGGCGCGCTTGGCGGCGGCCGCAGCCCGCTCGTACAGCCCGAGCGCCTGCTCGAAGTCGCCGCGCTCCTCGGCCATGCCCGCGATCGCGCCTAGCGTGCGCGCGAGGCCCCACTCGTCGCCGAGCTGCTCGCGCAGCTCGAGCGCCTGCTGGTACGTCTCCAGCGCCCGGTCCGCGTCGCCCAGCCTGTCGTGCGCGAAGGCGAGGTTGCTCAGGAGCTTGGCCCGGCTGCGCGCGTTGCCGAAGCGCTCCTGAAGCTCGAGGGCTTCGGCGAGCACGGGGAGCGCCTCGGCCGGCTCGCCCAGCTCGATCAGGATCAGCCCGAGGTTGCCGAGCGCCTGGGCGCGCGCCATGTCGTTGTCGAGCTTGCGGTAGGCCTGCACCGCCAGCTCGAGGTACCCGCGCGCGCGCTCGTTCTCGTCGAGCGCCCAGTAGATGAGGGCGATGTTGTTTTGGGATCGCGCGGCGGCCGACGCGTCCTCGGCGAGGTCCAGCGCCTCGAGGTGGCAGGCGAGCGACTCGTCGTAGGCGGAGCGCGAGCGATGGATGGCGCCGAGCAGCGTCAGGCTCGTAGCGACCGCGGCGTCCTCGTCCAGCTCCCGCTGACGCTCGAGCGCCCGTTGCAGCAGCGCGATGGCCTGATCGGGCTCACAGCCGTACCAGTGACCGAGCGCCTCGTGGTACTCCGCCCGCGCCAGGCCGGACGCGTCGTCCAGCTGCGTGGCGAGCGCGTGCGCCTGCTCCGCGTGCGCGATGCCGACGCCGGTGTCGCCGTGGGTGGAGGCGTCCCAGCTCAGGTCCAGCCGCAGCTGCAGCTCGCGCTTGGGATCGGGGGAGCGCGCGAGCAGCTCCAAGGCCTCGGCGCCAAGCGCCGGGACATCGTCGACCTGTTCCCCGCGCGCGCGGCTCACCAGCTCGACCACCGTGTCCAAGCGCGCGCGCTCGAGGTCGGCCTGGCGGCCGGGGCCCTGGGGCAAGCCGGCCCAAAGCGGAGGCGGCGCGGGGATCGAAGCCAGCAAGAGCAGCGCGAGGGAGACGGTTCTTGGCGTGGTGATCACAGGCGCAGCATAGGAAGCCGCATGGTCCATCCCAAGCGTGCTGTAGACCCCCCTGTGCACATCGAGCGCGTCGACGATGCGGACAGGGAATCCGATAGAGCCCGGCCGTCGGCTCGGTGGGACGGTGCGCTACTCGCGCTCGTTGTCGGTCGGGAAGAGCGCACCGACGCGCGCTTGCCAGCCGGAGAGCTCCGTGCCCAGCCGCGCCGCGGCCGCGGGCTCCGCGGCAGCGAGGTCGTGCTGCTCGGATGGGTCGCGGCTCAGGTCGTAGAGCTCGACGCGGTTCGTCTCAAAGAACCGGATCAGCTTGTGGTCGCCGTCGCGGACCGCCGCGCCCGGACTCCCGCCCTGGTTGCCGTAGTGCGGGTAGTGCCAGAAGACCGGGCCGCGCTCGAACGGCTCGCCGCGCAGCGCCGCGACGAAGCTCGCGCCGTCGAGGTGCTGCTCGGGCCGCCGGGGAAGGCCGCAGAGCTCGAGCAGCGTCGGGTAGAAGTCCGGGCTGGTGACGACCGCGTCGCTCTCCGAGCGGGCGGCGGTCACGCCGGGGGCACGCACGATCGTGGGCTCCCGCACGCCGCCCTCGTACAGCCATCCCTTGCCGCCGCGCAGCGGCAGGTTGGAGGTCGGATGCCCCTCCGAGGTGGAGAGCCCGCCGTTGTCGGACGTGAAGACCACGATGGTGTCGTCCGCGAGCCCCAGCTCGTCGAGCCGCGCGAGCACCGTCCCCACCGCGGCGTCCATGGCCTCGACCATGCCGGCGTAGACCGCGTGCTCCTGAACCAGCCGTACCTTGCGCTGGCCCTCGCGCCCCCAGAGAGCGTCTTCGGGTGTCGCGAGCTCGGAGCTCCGCGCGGCGTACTTCTCGCGCAGGTCCTCGCGCGCGAGGAGCGGCGTGTGCACCGAGTAGAAGCTGACGTAGGCGAAGAACGGCCGGTCGCGGTTCTCCTCGATGAAGCGCGCCGCCTCGCGCGCCAGGCGGTCGGGCAGGTGCTCGCCCTCCGGCCCGTCGGTCAGCCGCGGGTTGCCGTAGGGCGAAAAGTACTTTTTGCCGCCATAGGGCCCGCCGCGGGTGATCCCGCCCTGGTTCTCGTCGAAGCCCTGCGCCTCGGGCCACCAGCCGTCCGGGCCGAGGTGCCACTTGCCCGCGAAGAAGGTCGCGTACCCGGCCTGGCCGAAGGCCTCGGCCAGCGTCACCTCCTCGAGCGGCAGGCGGTCGGCGTAGGGCGCGGGCAGGAGCGGTGTCTTGCGCTTCCAGAGGTCCGGCTGGTTCGTCCCCGCGGGCGAGATGTAGTCGGTGATGCCGACCCGCTGCGGGTACTTGCCGGTCATCAGGCTCGCGCGCGTCGGGCTGCACACCGGACACGCGGCGTAGGCGTTGGTGAAGCGCATGCCGCTCGCCGCGAGGGCGTCGAGGTGCGGCGTCTCGTAGAAGCTGCTCCCGAAGCAGCCCAGGTCGGTCCAGCCGAGGTCGTCGACGAGGAAGAACACCACGTTGGGCGGGCGCTGCGGCCCGTCGGCCGCGGCGCCATCGGCGGGCTCGGGAGCGGTGCAGGCGGCGAGGAGGGCGAGGGACGTCGGGAGGAGCGCGCTACGCATCGACGCATCTTATGCGCCGCGGCCCGTCCTCCCAGCGCCCGCCTCAGCCGTCGTAGAAGCCCTGCTCGTGAAGGCCCAGGAGCTGACGCTGACGCAGCGTCCCGGCGCGCGCGCGCGCGGCCTCGTTCGAGGCGTTGAGCCGCTCGCACGGGAGTATGCGCTGGGCGATCTCGCGCCGCCCGTAGTTGATCTGGAGGAAGTACCGCCCCTCGCTCCCCTCCTGCGGCGGCAGGCGCCGGTGCCAGGAGTCGGAGACGAAGAAGCCGACGTCGCCCGGTTCGGCGACGTGCGCCAGGCCTCCCTTGCCCTCGTAGGTGAGGTCGAGGTCCCAGCGCCGCGCGTGCGGAGGCAGGCGTCCCGAGCGGTGGCTCCCCGGGATCACCGCCGTCGGCCCGTTGGCCATCCCGCAGGGCCAAAGGTAGACGTGCGCGGCCACCATGAAGATCGGGTACGGGATCTCCTCAGGCCAGGGCACCCCCTCGGGACGCACGACGTGCGGCCCCCCGTCAACGTGCCACTCCTGCCCGTAGGGAGCGTGCTCGGTCCCGGGCGGGTTGCGCCAGGCCGTGCAGGCGACCACGTGGCAGTCGTCGCCGAGCACCGGCTCGATCGCGTCGAGGATCTCCCGCCGACCGAGGATCTCCTGGCAGCGCGCGCTGCGGTTGAACATCTCGTAGCGGAACATCGCCCCGCGGTCCGGCTCGCGGCAGTTGTCGCGCAGGTCGGGGGGGACGCTCCGAAAGACCTCGGAAATTTCGTCCCGCAGGGCGTCGATCGTCTCTTGTGAGAAGACGCCGGAGAGGAAGGCGTGCCCGTCCTCCTCGAGCGTCCGGGCCGCCGGGTTGGTGTTGCCCCCGAGCAGCCGGTTGTAGTTCTCGAACTTTCGGATCATGCATCCCCCGGGCGGGTCCCGGTCTCGCTCGACGGCCATCCGCACGACGCCGGGCCATCCGCATTGGCCCGGTCTGCGCTGGATCTCGGCATGGCGCTCCTTGAGATACGGAAGGACCGCGCGGAAGTTCGCAACCAAGTCCTCCAGGCATCCGACGGGGGTTGGACCCGCGGATTCGGAGGCATTGTCCCGATGCGCTGCCCAGGTGGGAGTAGGCTATCTGAAGAGGCCGACCCGTCCCACGGGGCAGCCGAGCCACGCTGTTCCGCATGGATCCAGGCCCCGCCATGCAAGACGCCGCTCCCACACCGGAGGACCGCGACCCGGGATCGGAACCGGAACCCGAGTCGGATCCCACACCCGGCTCTTGCCCGGAGCCGACGTCTCCCGGGCTGACCCGCTTCCTGGTTGACAGCCCCTCCGCGGCCGACGTGTCGCGCGAGGCGTTGAGCGAAGCCGTTCGCTCGCTGCTCCGGGAGCGCGACTACCTGCGCCGGGCGCGCGACCTGCAGCAGGCCGATCACGAGTCGCAGCTGGCCGAGCACCGGAGCCACGCCGAGGAGGCCAAGCAGCTGCGAAACGAGGAGCGCAAGGCCTTTGAGGAGCAGGCGGACGGCCTCCAGCGCGAGCTCGCCGCCCACCGCAAGCAGACGCTTGCGCTCGCACGCGAGCGCGACGACCTGCTGGCGGACCGGGACGCCTGGCGCGAGCTCGCCGAACGCAGCCTGTGGAGTCGCGTGAAGCAGAACCTGAAGGACGCCGTGCGCCGGCGACTGCAGGGGCGCCGCGCCGGTCGCGGCGAGGCGGACGCGCGGCCCCTGGGCGACGAGGTGACGGACTCCTAGCGCCCGCCGGGCAGGCCCGGGGAGTCCGCGGGTTGCCGCGGGACGGCAGGCGCTGCACGCTGGAGGCATGCCGACGCGCCGACAGCTCCTGCAGGCCGCCGCTCCGGTGGGAGCCTGGCTCGCGCTCGGGCCGTCGACATACGCTCGGCCGCGCGTCGACGAGGAGCTCGTGTCCGCGGTGATCCGCGGGTCGAGCGCCGGGGTCTTCGCCGCCCTCCCGGAGCGCATCCGCGCCGGGCTGCGGCCGGCGGACCTGCTTGCGGCGACCTGCGTCGCCGGGGCGCGCGAGGTACGCCCGCGCCCGCACGGCATCCTGCACTGCGTGATGATGGTGGAGTCGTCGTTTCGGCTCGCGGACGGCGCGACGCCGCGCGAGGCGTGGCTCGCGGCGCTCTGGAACCTCGACGACTTCAAGCGCGCCCAGGAGCGCGACGACGGCTACGCCCCGCTCGCCCCGGCCGGCGCGGTCGACGCGCCGCGGGCGAAGCCGAAGCTGGACGAGCTCACCGCCGCGCTCACCGCGCACGACGCCGAGCGCGCCGACGCCGCGCTCGTGGCCCTCGCGCCGGAGGTCGATCCGCGCGCCTGCTTCGAGGCGCTGTGGCCGTTCGCCGCGCGCTGCTACGCCTTCCTCGGACACAAGGCGATCTACGCCGCGCAGTTGGAGCGCACGCTCGCCCGCATCGGCTGGCAGCACGCCCGCGACCCGCTGCGTTCGCTGGTCGCGAGCTCGCTCGTCAACCGCGACGAGGACGACCACGACGCGAGCGTCGAGCTCGCGCGCCGCATCCCGCGCCGCTGGCTCGCGGGCCGCCGCGACCCGGCCGCCACGCCGGGGCTGCTGGCGGGCCTGCGCACCGCGTCGCCGGCGGAGGCGCGCGCGCTGGCGCTGGCGGCGCTCGAAGACGGGCTGGCTCCCGAGCCCCTCTGGGACGCGCTCCGGCTGGCGGGGGCGGAGGTCTTCCTCCGCCGCTCGGGCCGGCGCGCTTCGGACGGACGCCTGGCGCTCCTGCCGGTGCACGCGGTGACGGTGGTCGAGGCCCTCGGGTACATCGGGCGACGGGCCGCGAGCGAGGACACCAGGCGCCTCGTCCTGCTCCAGGCCTGCGGCTGGCTCGCGCGCCTGCGCGCGGATCTGGTCGGGATGGTCGACGTCGCCGACTACCGCGACGCGACGGGAGCCGGCGGCCCGACGCTCGCGGGCCTCGGGGGCTCGGCGGAGCCCCCGGCGACGCTCGACGAGGCCCTTGCACAGGGCTCGCCCGACGCGGCGCGGAGCTTCCTCGAGCGCGACCCGGCGCACCTCGGCGCGTGGACCGCGGCTCTGCGCTCGAACCTCCTGCGCACGGCCCAGGAGCACCACCAGCACAAGTACGCGGCGGCGCTGCTCGAGGAGACCACGCGCTGCGCGGCACCGTGGCGGCCACGGCTGCTGGCGGCGTCGGCCGACTATCTGCTCCACCCGGGCGACGGAGCGACCGAGGTGCACCGGCGCTCGCTCGACGTGCTGGACCGCGCCGGCCTGTAGCCGGTCGCGCTCACGACGACCCGTTCCCAGTCGCCCGCGGGGTCGGCACTCGCAAAGCTCGGCCCCCAAAGCAACCCGGACGAGTCGGACTCACGATCCTGTGAGCACTTCGAGCTAGGGCAGCTGCACCCGCCCCTCGCCGCCCGCCGGCACCTCCACTTCCGCCACGGTGCGGGCCGCGCCGGAGCTCCAGACCTCCTTGGGGTAGCGGACGAGCTCGATCGCGCCCGCCGGGACGGGGTCCAGGGCGAAGGTGCCATCCGCGGCGGGCCGGACCCGGAGGCGGGCGTGGGCGCCGTCCTCACCGCGCCATTCGGCGTAGAGGCGCGTGCTCCCCGCCGCCGTCGACAGCGCGCCCTCGCCGACCAGGCGGCCCACCGCGAGATCGCGGTCGACCTCCGTCGTGCCCGTGGTCAGGTCGAGCGCGAGCGTGATCGCGAGCCCCTCCTGTCCGCCGGGGGAGCGGAAGGCCAGGCGGTGCGGCCCCTCGTTCGCGACCTCGAGCTCGAAGCCCCCGTCGGGGTCGAGCGCGGCCGTCGGGTTGTCGGCGTCGCGGCCGTTGAAGATCTCGCGCCGCAGCTCGGCCGACCAGCCCGAGGCGGGCTCGCCGTTGAGGGTGAAGCGGCCGCGCACGACGCAGCGCGGCAGCCGCTCGAGGTCGAGGTCGTGGCGGGTCAGCTGCCCCTCGTACACCTGGGTGTTGGGCTCGAAGGGATCGACGCCGCCCTCGTAGGCCGAGTGCAGCGAGGACATCTCGCCCAGGTTGGGGTCCTCGGCCAGCACCTCGACGCGCCAGGGCCCGGGGGTCAAGCGGTCGGCGCGGAAGTGACCCTCGGCGTCGGCCCGCAGGACCCGCGGCCAGGCGTCGCCGCGCGAGAGCGCGACGATGGTGCCTGCCACGTCGTCGCCGGCGCGGGGGCGCACGCGTCCGGCGATCGAGCCGCCGCCGGTGAGCGCAAGCTCGAGCTCGTCGTGGCCGCGGACCGGGTCCAGGCCGAGGAACTCGCGCTCGGAGGGCGCATAGCCGGAGCGCTCGACGCGCACGACGTAGTCGCCGGCCTCGTCCGGCGTGAGCGTGAAGCGGCCCTCCTCGTCGGTCTCGACCTCGTGCTGCGGCCAGGCGGGCACGCGCGAGGGGAAGCCGTTGACGTGGATCAGGACCCGCGCCATCGGCAGCTGGAGCAGCTGCACGCGCGCACCAGGCACCGGCGCGTCGCCGTCGACGACCCGCCCCCGGATGCCCTGGGCCGCCGCCAGCCGGAGCGGCGTGTGGTCGGCGAGATCGCCGGGCTCGAAGGGCCCGAAGGCCTCCTCCGAGGCGCCTTCGGCGCGCAGGCGCAGGGCGAAGGGCTCGTTGGGCTCACGCAGCTCCGCGTAGCCGCCTGTGCCGTCCACGTAGGCGATGCCGAAGCGCTTGTCGGGGCTGCGCGCCACCAGCTCGAAGGCCTCGGCGGGTCGCTCGCCGATGCGCACGTCGAAGGTCAGCAGGCGCGTGGCGCGGAAGGCCAGGACCTGCTCCGCCGCGCCGGGCTCGGCGCGCGGAACGACGGCGTCGGCCCAGCGCCTTTTGCCGTCCTGGGCGCGGAGGATGTGAGGCCCGGGATCGACGACGCCGATGCGGAAGCGCCCCTGGTCGTCGGTGCGCGTGAAGCGCGTCCAGCCCCCGAGTCCGGCCAGGCGGTCGCAGCGGACCGACTGGTCGACCAGCGGCTTTCCGTCCGGGTCGAGCACCAGCCCTCGGATCAGCTCGGCGACGGGCACCGGGTCGAGCACGAGGTCGGGCAGCGGCTCGACCTCGCCGGCGCGGACCTCGACGCCGTCGAGCCACTCCCAGCGCGTCACTCCGGGCAAGCCGGCCCAGATGCGCTGTGAGCCGAGCTCGATCCCATCGAGCCGGTAGGTCCCGTCCGCTCCCGAGCGGGTGCGCAGCGCCCAGCCCATCAGCTGCGGGCCGCTGCGGCGCATGCGTTCGTGATCGGCGTCGCCCATGCGCGGCGGGTCGACGACGACGAGGGCGTCCTCGACCGGGCGGCCCTGCTCGTCGAGCAGGCGCCCGGCCACGCCTCCGCCGGGGCGCAGCACGACGTCGCCCAGGTCGATCTCGGGGTCGGACGTGATGTCGACGTGGGTGAAGAACGTCGCGCGTCCGGGGCAGCGGAAGACCGTGCCGTAGCCGGCGCCGACGTAGCGGGGGTCCAGGGGCAGGCGCAGGCGCCCGTCGGCTCCGCTGGGCTCGGACGGCGTCGCCTCGTAGAAGCCCATGCTGCCGCCCGCCAGCGGCTCCATCGACTCGTCGACCAGGCGCGCGAGCAGCGCGCGGGGCGCGGGTGCGGGCGGCTCGGGAGCCTCGGGCTCGGCCGCCGCCGCGGGCGCCCGCGCGGCGGCGCGTTCTTCGGGTGCTTGACCCATCTGCCAAGTAAATTCCGGTGTCCACCCAACACCATGCCCCATGATGCTGACTACTGTGCGACTTGCCGGATAGAGG
>JBCCGI010000088.1:0-33565 GCA_039029355.1 Planctomycetota bacterium | reverse complement strand
CCGCCGCGCCCGCGGCAGCGCCGGCCGCTGCTGCTGCGGCTCCCGCGCCCGCCGCTCCGCCGGCGCGCAGCGACGGCAAGGTGCTCGCGGTTCCGAGCGCCCGCCGCGTCGCGCGCGAGCTCGGCGTCGACCTCGCCCAGGTCGCCGGCACCGGCCGCAACGGCGTGGTGCGACGCCGCGACGTCGAGGCCTTCGTCGAGTCCGGCGGCGCGCCGGCGGCTCCGGCTGCGGCTCCCGCCGCGGCCCCGGCCCGCGCTGCGGCTCCGCCCGTCTCGCTGCCGATCGGCGACCGCGAGACGCGCGTCCCGTTCCGCGGCGTGCGACGCAAGATCGCCGAGGCGATGACGCGCTCCAAGTTCACGGCCACGCACTTCACCGTGGTCGAGGAACTGGACGTGACCGAGCTGGTGCGGGTGCGCGCCAAGGCCAAGGAAATCGGCGCGCGTCAGGGCATCAAGGTCACCTACATGCCCTTCATCATGAAGGCCTGTGCCAGCGCGCTCTTCCAGCATCAGGAGCTCAACTCGTCGCTCGACGAGTCGACCGAGGAGCTGGTGACCTACCACTACGTCAACCTCGGCATCGCGACCGACACCGACAACGGCCTGATCGTGCCGGTGATCCGCGACGTGCAGGCCAAGGGCATGCTGCAGCTCGCCTCCGAGCTGGGCGAGCTCGCCGAGCGCACGCGCGCCGGCAAGGTCAAGCCCGACGAGCTCTCCGGCGGCACGTTCACGATCACGAACGCGGGGAACATCGGCGGCACCCTCGCCACGCCGATCATCAACTTCCCCGAGGTCGGCATCATGGGCGTGCACCGCATCGTGAAGCGCCCGGGTGTCGTCGAGACGCCCGAGGGCGACAAGATCGAGGTGCGCCACTACATGAACCTGTCGATCAGCGTCGACCACCGCCTCGCGGACGGCGCCTCGGCCGCGCGCTTCCTCGTGTCGGTGAAGGAGCTGCTCGAGAACCCCGGTCTTCTGGCCCTGTGATCTCCGACCCCGCCGCCTCCGGGCCGCTCCGCGTGCTCGATCCCGAAGGGCGCGCCGTCGGCGAGCTGCCGGCGGGCGTCGACGACGCCCGTCTGCGCGAGCTGTACGAGCAGATGGTGCTCGTGCGCTGCATCGACGAGCGCATGCTGAAGCTGCAGCGCGCCGGCCGGGTCGGCTTCGTCGGGTCCATGCTGGGCCAGGAAGCCGCCATGGTCGGCCCCGCGGCCGGGATGCGCCGAACGGACTGGCTCTGGTCCGGCCTGCGCGAGGGCGGCGCCGCGCTGGTGCGCGGACTGCCGCTCTCGGAGTACATCGCGCAGATGTACTGCAACGCCAACGACACCGCCAAGGGGCGGCAGATGTGCAACCACTTCCAGCACAAGGGGTCGAACTACCCCAGCTGGTCGTCGGTCATCGGCACGCAGATCCCCCACGGCGTCGGCGCCGCCTTCGCGGCCAAGCAGCGCGGCCTCGACGAGGTCCACGTGATCTTCTTCGGCGACGGTGCGACCAGCTCGAACGGCTTCCACTCGGGGCTGAACTTCGCCGGCGTGTGGCAGGTGCCCGCGGTCTTCTTCTGCGTCGACAACGGCTGGGCGATCTCGGTGCCCTCGTCGGGTCAGACTGCGTCGAGCTACGCCGAGAAGGGCCTCGCGTACGGCGTCCCGGCGATGGAGGTCGACGGCAACGACGTGCTGGCCTGCCTGGCGGCGACCGAGGAGTTGGTCGGCAAGGCACGCGACGGCGGCGGACCCTCGCTGCTGGTGCTGCGCACGTACCGCATGAAGGGCCACTCGAGCTCCGACGACCCGACGCGCTACCGCGACGGGGACGAGGTGGCGACCTGGGAGGCGCGCGACCCGATCCACCGGCTGGGGCTCTTCCTCGAGCAGCGCGGCCTGCTGACCGCCGAGCAGCGGACCGAGATCGAGGAGCAGTGCTACCGCCAGATCGACGAGGAGATCCACCGCCAGGAGGCCGCGGCGCCGATGCCGCTGAAGTCGCTGGTCGAGGACATCTACTCCGAGGTCCCGTACCACCTCCGTCGTCAGTACAACGAGTTCATCCGCATCGCCGAGCGCCTCGGAGACGCCCAGCCGGGCGACGGCGAGTTCCCCCTTTAGAGGACCGGACATGGAAGCGGAGAGCCACCTACTTCGTCCCGCCGACGGGACGCTGATCGCCGGCGTGTGCGCCGCCCTTGCGCGGCGCTACGGCGTCGACGTCACCCTGATTCGACTCGCGTGGACGATCGCGGCGCTGTGCTTCGGCGCGGGGCTGCTCGTCTACATCATCTGCTGGATCGTCATCCCCGAGGAAGACGCGGTTTCATGAGCTCTCCCCGCAACGTCGTTGTCATCGGCGCCGGCCCGGCCGGGTACGTGTGCGCCATCCGCCTCGCTCAGCTCGGCCAGAAGGTCACCGTCGTCGAGAAGGAGTACCTCGGGGGCACGTGCCTCAACGTCGGGTGCATCCCCTCGAAGGCGCTGATCGCTGCCGGGGCCCTGATGGACAAGGTCCGCCACGCGACCGCGATGGGGATCCAGGTCGACGGCATGTCGCTGGACCTGCCCAAGCTGGTCGATTGGAAGGCCGGCATCGTGAAGCGACTGACCGGCGGCGTCGGCACGCTGCTCAAGCAGAACGGCGTGGAGCACGTGATGGGTGCCGCCCGCATCGTCGACAAGAACACGGTCGAGGTGAACGGCAACCGCCTCGCCTGCGACGACATCGTGATCGCAACCGGCTCGGTGCCGATGTCGATCCCAGGCTTCGACATCGACGAGGACAAGGTCTGGTCGTCGACGGGCGCGCTCGCCCCGAGCCGCGTCCCCGAGCATCTGCTGGTGATCGGCGGCGGCTACATCGGGCTCGAGCTGGGACTCCTCTACCACAAGCTCGGGAGCCAGGTCACGGTCGTCGAGTTCACCGACGGCGCGCTTCCCGGCCAGGACCGCGACTGCGTCAAGATCATCGAGCGCTCGATGAAGAAGGCCAAGATCAAGCTGCTGACGCGCCACGCCGCGAAGGGCTACGAGAGCAGCAACGGCAAGTCGTTCGTGAAGGTCGAGAGCCGCGACGGCGGTGACGACACGATCGAGTGCGATCAGATCCTGTGCACGGTCGGACGCCGGCCGTACGCCGACGGGCTGGGGCTCGAGAGCGTTGGGCTCAAGCTCGACGAGCGCGGCTTCCTCGCGGTCGACAAGCAGATGCGCACCGCGGTCCCGAACATCTACGCCATCGGCGACATCGCGGGCCAGCCGATGCTGGCGCACAAGGGCTCCAAGGAGGGCCTCGTCGCCGCCGCCGTGATCGCAGGTCAGGCCGAGGAGTACGACGCACGCTGCGTCCCCGCCGTGATCTTCACCGCGCCCGAGATGGCGTCGGTCGGCATGCAGGAGGACGAGGCTCGCGAGGCCGGCCACGAGGTCCGAGTCGGGCAGTTCCCCTTCGCGGCGTCGGGGCGCGCGATGAGCCTGATGGAGACCGAGGGCTTCGTGAAGATCCTCGCCGACGCGAAGACCGACGAGCTGCTGGGCGTGCACATGGTCGGCCCCGAGGTGACCGAGCTGATCGCCGAGGCCGCGCTCGCGATCGAGATGGGCGCGACCGCCGAGGACATCGCGCGCACCATCCACGCCCACCCGACTCTGCCCGAGGCGGTCATGGAGGCGGCGGAGTCGGTGCACAAGATGGCCGTGCACATCTACCAGAAGAAGTAGCCCGTCGCCGTGGCCGAGACCGAAGCATACGAGCGGCTCCCCGATGGTCAGCTCGAGGTGCGTCGGCTCGGCCGCACCGCCTACGCCGACGCCTACGAGCTGCAGAAGTCGCTCGTCGCGCAGCGCGCCGAAGGGGCCGTCGGCGACGTCGTGCTGCTGACGGAGCACGAGCCGGTCGTCACGCTAGGTCGCGGTGCGCCCGCCGAGGCGGCCGCGGGCACCGGCCTGCAGGTCGTCGAGGTCGAGCGCGGCGGCGAGGCGACATACCACGGCCCGGGCCAGCTGGTCGCTTACCCGATCCTGCTCCTGCCCGAGGGCCGCCGCGACCTGCACCGCTACCTGCGCGACCTCGAGGAGGTCGTGATCGGCGTGCTCGGCGAGTTCGAGCTCGAGGGCGAGCGCCGCGAGGGCTACACGGGCGTGTGGCTGGGCGAGCGCAAGATCTGCTCGATCGGCGTCGCGGTCCGGCGCTGGGTCACCTACCACGGCCTGGCGCTGAACCTGCACACCGACCTCGACGCCTTCCGCAGCTTCCGGCCGTGCGGGCTCGACCCGGACGTGATGACGCGGCTGGCGGACCACGCCGAGCTGCCGCCGACACTGCTGCTGGGCGAGGTCTTGCTGGTGAAGCACCTGTGCCGCGTCTTCGGGCTCGAGCTGCCGCCGCCCAAGCCGCTGGCCACGCCTCCGGACCCGTCGGATCCCTCCGAGCCCGACCGTCCGGGCTTCTTCCCGCTCCCGATCCTGCCGAGCTGACCCGCTCCGGCCGCGAGCCGCTACACTCCAGGGTTGATGATCGGGCGTTGGATGCTTCTCGCCCTGGCGCTCTTCGCTTCGCTGAGCGCGGGGTTGCGCGTCGAGCTTCGGCTCGCCGAGCCCGAGGCGTGCGCCGACTTCGGGTGCTGCTGCGCCCCGACGTCCGAGCCCGAGGAGGGCTCGTGCTGCACGCCCGCGAAGCCCAAGCCCTTCGAGCCTTCGATTCGCTCGACCTGCGGCTGCGGCGGCGGCGGGGGAGAGCCCCTCGCCTTCGCGGCGCTCGATCCCCGTATCGCGCCACAGCACGGCGAGCAAGAGGCTCCGGCCGCGACCGCTTGGCCGCGGCCTATGCGCGCCCTGACCCCCAGCTCGCCCTGGATCTCGCCGGAGGCTCCGCCTCCCCGGCACGCGGACGCCCTACCCCACTGATGCGTTCGTTCGGAAGCTCCCGTCGCCTCGCGCCGCGACGACGGGACGCTTTCGGGTGCCTTTCTTTCATCCAGCCCGCTTCGCGGGTGGAGGGCCGTCGCGCCCTCCAAGCGAGATCCCAAGAACCGATGAACCAAGCGACCAAGGGGCTCCTCAGCCTCGCTTCTCTTCTCGTCTCTCCTCACCTCACCGCCGCCCAACAGGATCCGTGGGAGCTGTCGGCGCTCCTCGGTCCCGGCATCACCGTCGGCGGCCGAATCGACGACGGCCACTCCCATGGCTGGAGCTCCGCCCGCCCCGACGGCCATGCGCCGATCGGCGTGATGGGCGACCACGTGCACGCCGCCGGCGAGTGGATGGTCTCCGTCCGCTACATGCAGATGCACATGGACGGCATGCGCGACGGGACCGACGAGCTGTCCTCGGCCGAGGTGCTCGGCGAGGGCTTCGCGGTGACGCCGCTCGAGATGGACACGACCATGCTGATGCTCGGCGGCATGTACGCGCCGACCGACGACCTGACGCTGATGCTTATGGTCCCGTACCTGTCGCGGTCGATGGACCACGTCACCGGCACCGGCGTCAACTTCGAGACCGAGTCCGAGGGCCTCGGCGACGTCCGGCTGAGCGGCCTCTACAACATCTACGACGAGGACGGCGCCCGCGTGCACCTCAGCCTCGGCCTCAGCGTTCCGACCGGCTCGACCGACGAGACCGACGACACGCCGGCCATGGCGGACGCGCGGCTCCCGTACCCGATGCAGCTCGGCACCGGGACCTTCGACGTCCTGCCCGGCGCGACCTACCTCGCCCAGAGCGGCGACTGGTCGTGGGGCGCGCAGGGCACGCTTCGCTTCCACCTCGGCGAGAACGACGAGGGCTACACGCAGGGGAACCGCATCGAGGCAACCGGTTGGCTTGCGCGCTCGTTCGGGTCGCTCAGCGTCTCCGCGCGCCTGAACGGGATGCACTGGGACGACATCAGCGGCGAGGACGACGAGCTGAACCCGAACATGGTGCCGACCGCCGACCCGGCGAACTTCGGCGGAGAGCGGGTGGACGCGCTGGTCGGAGCGAACTGGTACGTGACCGAAGGCGCCCTGGCGGGGAACCGCCTCGCCTTTGAGATCGGTACGCCGATCCTCCAGGACCTGAACGGGCCGCAGCTCGAAACCGACTGGGTCGCCACGATCGGCTGGCAGTACGCGCCTTAGGCGCGCTTTGTATGGAGACGCGGGGGCAGCGAAAGCTCCCCCGCGCAAGCACACGGGGGGCGGTCGGTTCTTTACCATTGCACCGCCCTCCGCCAGGGCCCACAGAAGCCGCGTGTTTGCCGTACTCAAGTCCCCGCTCGGCCGAGCGATCTGGCGCCCCGCCGTGCTGGGCGTGATGGCCTACGTGTCGATCCTTGCGATCGTGGTCATCTGGGTCATCTGCACCTTCCAGACCGACACGTTCTCCGGAGCGTTCCTGCGCGAGCGTTTCCTCGGGCTGTCGCTGTACGAGATCTGGACGGTGGTGAACGTCGGCTGGCTCGTCGCGGTCAGCCTCGAGTTCCGTCCCGCCATGCGCGCGCCGCGCCTGATCCGCCGCGGGCAGGTGTCGGGCGTCGTGTGCGCAGTGCTCGTGCTGATCGTGGTCCAGGTCCTGGCGCAGTCGATGAAAGGCGCGGCCGAAGCCTGGGGGCCGTAGCCGCGTAGCCGGAGCGAAGATGACCTCGGGAAACGAGCTGCGTGCCACCATCGAGCAAGCCCTTCCGAGCCTGCGGTCCATGGATCCCGCCGCCGCGGCGCGCCGTCCCCGCGAGGGCGCCTGGTCGCCGAAGGAGGAGCTCGGGCACCTGGTCGACTCGGCCTCGAACAACCACCAGCGCTTCGTCCGCGCGCTGTTCGTCGACGACCTGGTGTTCCCCGGCTACGACCAGGACGAGTGGGTCGCGGCCCAGGGCTACGCCGAGGCGCCGCTCGACGAGCTGGTCGAGCTGTGGGGCACCTTCAACCGGCAGATCGCGCGCGTGATGGACCGCACGCCCGCCGATCGCGCGGACCTGCCGCGCGTGCGCCATAACCTGCACCAGATCGCCTGGGAACCGGTGCCCGCGGGCGCGCCCGCGACGCTGCGCTACTTCATGCGCGACTACGTCGGGCACCTGGGGTACCACCTCGAGCGCATCCTGGCCGCGGGCCGCCAGGGCTAGGAGAGCAGCTGCGCCAGCTCGTGCGCCTGGGCGTCGGCCTCGGCCAGCGCGGCCTTCGTCCAGTCCGCGGCCAGGCCGAAGTCGGAGCGGGCGACAGCGACTAGCGCGTCCACGCCGTGCTCCTCCTCGGTCTCGCGCAGGACCGACACCAGCGCGAGCGAGGGCAGGAGCTCGTTCGCACCGGCCTCGTCACGATGGTGGCGGAAGATCTGTGACGAGAGCCCTTCGGGCAGCTCCCAGTTGCGGGCGAGCAGCCCGCCCACGTCCGCGTGCGTCCAGCCGACGACCTCGCGCTCGATCGCGGGGAGCGACGTGTGCCCCTCCGCGTGCCAGCGCTCGAGGATCGGCCCGTAGTCGTCCGGCCGCGAGTGCGCGAGGATCGGAATCGCGAGGTCCTGGAGCAGGCCGCCCGTGAACGCCTCGGCCGAGCGGGCGGGGTGCAGCTCGTCCGCCAGGATGCGCGACAGCGCCGCGCGCTTCGAGGCGGCGCTCCAGAAGCGCAGGCTGTCAAAGCCGCGCGCCGGGCCGCTCGGGAGCGCGTCGCTGACCGCGACGGCGAGCACGACCTGCTCGAGCTGCGCCCGGCCCATGTAGGAGACCGCGTGGCGCACGTTCTCGATCGCCGTGGCCGGCCCATAGGCGGCGGTGTTGACGGTCTTGAGCACGCGCACGACCAGCACCGGATCCCACTCCAGGGTGGCCGCGATCTCCTCGGTCTCGCAGGCCGGGTCGCGGACCTTCTGGAGGACCTTCAGCGTGAGCTGCGGGATCGCAGGCACCGGCTTCCCGCGCAGCATCTTGTCGAGGGCCTTCTGGACCTTGTGCGCTCCTCCCCGCGACTTGCTTCCGAATCCCAGCAGTCCCATAGGTCACTCCGATCGTCGCGCCATCTTGTTGCTGAAGATGCTCAGCAGCCCGCCGAGCATGACGTAGCCCAGGACGACCTCGGCCATGCAGACGACCTGCGCGGCGGTCGAGGCCGGGAGGCTGTCGCCGTAGCCGAGCGTCGTGAGCGTGACGACGCTGTAGTAGAAGGGGGAGAGCGGCGTGCGATAGTCGCCGTAGTCGACCTCGACCTGGGTGTAGAGGCCGGCGAAGGCGACCGCGATGGTCAAGGTCAGCAATCCCCAGCGCACCAGGCTGCGGCCGCAGTCGCTCGTCAGCCACCAGAGGCGGTAGAGCACGGCCGAGGCGCGGCTCTGGGTCCGGAACTCCTCGATGTAGTTCTGGTCCAGGATGAAGCGCCGGCACAGGTGCGCGTGGTTGAAGTCGACCTCGCGCACGTCGGCGTGGATCCAGCTCGCGCGCTGGTACCCGCGGATGCCGCGCAGCCGCGCGCCGCGGAGGTCGGCCGCCTGGAGCGTCGCTCGCTCGAACCGCGAGCCGGTCAGGTCGAGCTCGCGCAGGTCCGACCGCGACAGGTCGGCGCCGCCGAAGTCCGCCTGCAGGGCGCGCCCTCCGGAGAGGCACGCCAGCGTGAGGTCGGCGCCGCGCAGCGAGGCGTCGCTCAGAGTGGCCCCCTTCAGATCGGCGCGGGCCAGGTTCGCGCCGTCCAGCGAGGCACGCCCGAGCCCGGCGGAGTGCGCGCGCAGGCCCTGGAGGTTCGTCCCCCTGAGGTCGGCTCCCGCCAGCTCGGCCTCGCTGGCATCGGCCTCGAAGAGGCACGCGTCGCGCAGGTTCGCCCGCAGCAGCACCGCGCCCTTCAGGTCGGCGCGGGACAGCTCGCACCCGGAGAGGTCTGAACCGGACAGGTCGAGGCCGGAGAGGTCGACTCCGGGGAGGCGCCGGCCGCGGAGGTCGAGGCGGTGGGGGCCGGGCCCGCGCTCACCCGAGCGGATCGATTCCAGCTCGCGGAGCGCCTCTTCGGTGGCCTTCGGGTCCTGCACCGCGAGCAGCGCGCCGGGGCCAGCGTGCGAAGCGGCGGCTGTCCCGTGCCGAAGATCTTTCTGCGGCGCAAGGAAAGTCATTGGGTACGTCTCTTTTGAAGGGGTTCTTCGACGGTTCGGGCCTGGCGTGCGCCGATCTTGAGCTGCGAGCGAGCTTCGGCCGTCGGTGCAGGGAAACCCATGCCCGGTGTCGAGACCTCCGCTCAGCAAAGTGCGGATTGGCCCAAGTCGCCGGGTCTCGGATCCCGATCTACGGCGCGGGCTCGCACAGCTCATCCCTCAGATTCCCCTCAGAATGCCGGAGATCCACACCCTGGTCCCGAAGCCCACGCGGCCCTCCAGCGAAGAGCTGGTGGCCAGTGCCTTCGTGGTCGTCGGCGGAAGCCTGTTGGCCTTCCGCGGGTGGGGGATCGTCGGCGCTCTCGGCTATCTTGTGGTCGCGGCCTTCGTTCTCGCGGGCCAGATCGCCAACCGCCGCCGGACCAGCGAGCGCCAGGCCGAGGAGATCGAGAAGCACCTGCTCGAGCGCGCCGAGGAGGCGGAAGAGGCTCGCCGCGCCGAGGCGCACCTACGCGCGAAGACGCGGCAGCTCGAGGCGCGGCACGAAGAGCTGATGCGCGAGCGCGAGCTGGCGGACCTGACCGAGCGCGCCAAGACGGAGTTCGTGGCCGACCTCAGCCGCGAGATCCGCACCCCGCTCAACGGCATCCTGGGGATGAGCGGCATCCTGATGGATACCGACCTCAGCGAGGATCAGCGCGACTACGCACGGACCATTCGCAGCTCGTCGGAGACGCTCCTCTCGATCGTCGACGACGTGCTCGCCATCACCCAGATCGAGACCGGCACCTTCGAGCTGCAGCGCCGCGACTTCGATCTCTCCTGCTGCATCGAGAACGTCATCGAGCTCTGGAGCCCGCGCGCGACCGAGAAGGGCGTGCGGCTCAAGTGCACGGTCGACCCGACCGTTCCCCACTGGGGGCTGGGCGACCGCGGGCACCTGCGGCAGAACCTGCTGACGCTCGTCGGGAACGCGGTGCAGTCCGCAACGACGGGCGAGGTGGTGCTCACCGTCGAGAAGGTGCGCCAGGACGTCCAGGGCGTCGTCGTGCGCTTCGCCGTCACCGACCCCGGGCCGGCGCTCTCGCGCGAGGCGCTCGCGAGCGTCTTCGACGGCTTCGCGCCGCTCGAGGTCGCGCGCTCGGTCGGCGGGCTCAGCCTGGCGCTCGGCCGGCGGATCGCGCGCATGATGGGCGGCGACATGGGAGCCGAGAGCATCGAAGGCATCGGCACCACCTTCTGGTTCACGGCGCGGCTCGGGGTCGCGCGTCGCGCGGTCACCGGCGGCGCCGCCGAGAGCGAGACCAGCCTGCGCGGCATGCGCCTGCTGCTGATCGACGGCTCGCCCGAGACCTGCGAGACCGTCCTGGCCCACGCCGCTCGCTGGAGCGCGGAGGCCGACTTCGCCCACACCGCGTCGACCGCCATCCGCAAGCTTAAGGACGCCGAGGCCGCGGGTCGGCCCTTCGAGGTTGCCCTCGTCGACTCGGACCTGCCCGACATCTCCGGCCGCGACCTGGCCGAGGTGCTCAAGGAGGTCCCGGAGGCGAACGGGCTGAAGTTCGTCCTGATCCGGCCGGTGGGGAAGTCGGACAAGCCGACGGACCTGGTGCGGCTCGGGTTCGACGCCTGGCTCTCGAAGCCGGTCACGCCGACGCGGCTGCGCAATGTGCTGCTCCACGTCCGCACCGCGCCCGAGGGCAACGTGCAGACCGCGCGGGCCGAGCAGGCGGACTCCGGCCAGCTGGGCTACCGCGTCCTTCTGGCCGAGGACAACATCGTCAACCAGAAGGTGACCAAGCTCCTTCTGGCCAAGCTCGGCTGCGAGGTCCAGATCGCAGAGACCGGGATGGGAGCGCTCGAGCACGTGATCTCCGGCGACTACGACATCGTCCTCATGGACTGTCACATGCCCGAGATGGACGGCTTCGAAGCCACCAAGGCCATCCGCAAGCTCACCGATCCCGCCAAGCGCGAGATCCCGATCGTCGCCATGACGGCGAACGCCATGCAGGGCGATCGGGAGCGCTGCCTCGAGGCCGGGATGAACGACTACATCGCCAAGCCCGCCCCCCGCGACGAGCTCACCAGAGTGATCCGGGAGTGGGCTAGCGAGCCCCCTGTCCAAACAACCAGCACCCGCGAGGAAGAAGCCATGACCGAACCCGAGCCCTCTCCGGCGCTCGACATGGACGTAATCGACTCGCTGAAGGAACTCGGGGGAGAGGACGATCCCGAGATCTTCATCGAGCTCGTCGAGCTGTTCTTGTCCGACACCCCGGAGCGCATCAGCTGTCTCCAGAAGGCCCTCGAAGAGGGCGACGCACAGGCACTCGAAGGCGCGGCCCACGCGCTGAAGAGCAGCTGCGGCAACCTCGGAGCGATCTCGCTCTCCGCGCTCTGCCGCGAGATCGAGTCCTGCGGACGCAATGCGGACCTCGACTCCGCCGAGTCGCTGGTCTCGCGCAGCGAGCACGAATTCACCCGCGTTCAGGAGGCGCTGCGCGCGCAGCTCGGCTAGGCCGGCACCGGTACCGCGATGTTCAAGGAGCATTTCGAAGAGCTGAAGCACACGGGAGAGCTTCCCTCGCCGTCCGGCGTGGGGATGCGGATCCTCGTGGAGACTCAGCGCGACGACTGCTCGCTGGACGACATCGTGACGGTGATCCAGGCCGACCCGGCGCTGACCGGGCGCATCCTAAAGCTCGCCTCGAGCGGCCAGTTCGGCGGCAAGGCCGCGATCACGACCGTCAAAGAGGCCGCGATCCGGCTCGGGCTCCGTACGGTGTCCAACGTCGCGCTGGGCTTCACGCTGGTGGCCGGCAACCGTTCGGGGCGGTGCCCCGCGTTCGACTACGACCGCTACTGGTCCTGGTCGCTCGCGAACGCCGTCGCCGCGAACGCGGTGTCGCGCGAGCTGAAGGTCGGCGACCCCGCCGAGTCGTTCACGTGCGCGCTCCTGGCCCGGATCGGCGAGCTGGCGCTCGCCAGCGTGCATCCTTCCGAGTACGCGACCGTACTCGAGGCGTCGCGCCAGCCGGGCGGAGCCTCGCTGACCGCGCTCGAGCGCGACCGCTTCCAGATCGACCACTACGAGGTCGCCTCGGCCATGCTCGCCGACTGGGGGCTGCCCGAGTGCTTCGGCACCGCCGCGCTCGCGCTCGGCAACGAAGAGGACCAGAGCTCGGTCACCGACCCGCGTGCGCTCGAGTTCCTCAAGGTGCTCACCATCGCCCAGGTCTTCACCGAGATGTGCCTCGAAGACGAGGCCGATCGCCACAAGCACTGGGCCAAGCTAGAGCGCATCCGCTCCGAGGAAGAGCTCTCCGAGGAGCGCCTCGAGACCATCTACGACGAGATCTGCGCCGGCTGGGAGGACTGGGGCCGCATGCTCCGCGTCCTGACCGGCCCGGTCACGCCCGCGGCGGTGTTGCGCGAGCGGTCGCGCAAGGATCTGGCCGAGCAGCCGGACACGCGTTCCCCGGGTACCGCCGGCGGCCTGCGGATCCTCGCGGTCGACGACGACCCGGTGTCGCTGCGCCTGCTGCAGCGCCACCTCGAGAGCGCCGGCCACGAGGTCGTCACCGCGACTAACGGCAAGGCGGCGCTCGCGGCGGCGCTCGACCACAACCCGCAGATCGTGGTCACGGACTGGATGATGCCCGAGATGGACGGCCTCCAGTTCTGCAAGGCGCTGCGCCGCTTCTCGTCCGGGCGCAACATGTACGTGCTGCTCCTTACCGGGCGCGGCGAAGAGGACCGCGTGGTCGAGGCGTTCGAGGCCGGCGTCGACGACTACATCGTCAAGCCGTTCAAGCCGAAGCTGCTGCTCGCGCGGATCCGCGCCGGCCGGCGCGTGGTCGAGCTCCAGCAGCTGGTCGAGAAGGACAAGAAGCTGCAGCGCGAGCAGGTGGCGAAGCTCGCCGTGCTGAACCGCAAGCTGCGCGCGGCGGCGCTCACCGACCCGCTCACCGAGCTCCCGAACCGTCGCTATGCGATGAAGCGGCTCGAGATCGAGTGGGCCAACGCGCTGCGCTCGGACCAGCCCATGTCGGTGCTGATGGTCGACATCGACCACTTCAAGCGAATCAACGACACCCACGGGCACGACATCGGAGACCTCGTGCTGCGCGAGACCGCCAAGGCGCTCGGGCGCAAGCTGCGCCGCAGCGACACCTGCGCGCGGATCGGCGGCGAGGAGTTCCTGGTGATCAGCCCGAACACCGACCGCGAGGGTGCGCGCATCCTGGCCGAGCGGATCCGGGAAGAGGTCGAGAGCACCGTGATCCGCGAGGGCAACTACAACGGCAGCGTGACCGTCAGCCTCGGGGTCGCCACCAAGACCTCCGATCTGCACCTCGACAACGTCGAGCTGCTGCTCAAGATGGCCGACTCGGCGGCCTACGAGGCGAAGAAGCTGGGCCGGAACCGCTGGGTGGAGTCGGACGGCCCGTCCGAGTCCCGCAAGTCCGCCTAGCCGGCCGCTTCGCCCCGCCCCGGCTGCTCCGCGAGGGCACGCCCTGGCGCACCGGCCGTGGGCCGTGAGCCCGAGCTATGTCGTTTCGGCTGCGAGCTTTGCGCCCTTCGCCGCAGAGCCTTGCAACACCGCGGCAGGCCAGTTCCTAGGATGCGGCCATGGGGGTCCTCCAACGCCTCACGCTGCACCGCCCCGAGACCCGCGCCTGGGCCCTCTACGACTGGGCCAACTCGGCCTACTTCACCGTCATCGTCGCGGCGGTGTTCCCCTACTACTTCAACGAGGTCGCCGGCGCCGACCTCGCCGACGGCGAGGCCACGCGGCGCTATAGCCTGATCACGTCCGCGAGCATGGTCCTGGTCGCCCTGCTCGCCCCCGTGCTGGGCGCGATGGCTGACTATGCCGGGGCGCGCAAGAAGCTGCTCGGCCTCTTCCTCGCCTTGGGCGTCGCGGCGACCGCGTGCATGTTCTTCGTCTACGAGGGCGACTGGCGGCTCGGCGGCGCGCTCGTGCTGCTCGGCAACGTAGGCATCGTCGGGAGCATCGTCTGCTACGACGGCCTGCTGGCTCACGTCGCGCGCGAGGACGAGATCGACCGCCTGTCGACCACGGGCTACGGCCTGGGCTATCTCGGCGGAGGGCTGCTGCTCGGACTCAACATCGCCTGGATCGGGAACCCCGAGCTCCTGGGCCTGCCGGTCGGCGACGACCTGAGCCCGGCTCAGAAGACGCTCCCGGTGAGGCTCGCGTTCCTGTCCGTCGCGGTGTGGTGGGCGTTGTTCTCGATCCCGCTCTTCCTGCGCGTCCCCGAGCCGGCGGCGGTGGCCGACGCGGATGAGCGCGCCGGCGGAGCGGTCCTGAGCACGGCCTTCCGGCGGTTGCGCGAGACGCTGCGCGAGCTGCGCGGATACCGGCACGCGTTCGTCCTGCTGTTGGCGTCGCTGGTCTACGGCGAGGGCATCGGCACCATCATCAAGATGGCGGGGGCGTACGCCGCCGACCTCGAGCTCGACCGCAACGCGGTGTTCGTGGCGTTCTTCCTGACGCAGTTCATCGGGATTCCCTTCGCGGTGCTGTTCGGCTGGCTGGCGGGGCGGATCGGCGCGCGCGGCGCGATCTACATCACGCTGGCGGTCTACGTCGGCGTCTGCATCTACGGCTTCTTCCTCGAGACCGAGCGCGACTTCTACGTGCTGGCGCTGACCGTCGGGATGGTGCAGGGAGGGGCCCAGGCGCTCTCGCGCTCGCTCTTCGCGCGCCTGATCCCGGCGCACAAGTCGACCGAGTTCTTCGGCTTCTTCGCCTTCGCCTCGAAGCTGGCGGGGAGCGTCGGGCCATTCGTGTTCTTCGCCATCGGCGAGGCGATGGGCTCCAACCGCTACGCCATCCTGGGCCTGTTCTTCTTCTTCGTGCTCGGCGGCTTCCTGCTGAGCCGGGTCGACGTACGGGCGGGCGAGCTGGCTGCGCGCGAGGCCGAGGATCGGCTCGCCGGTTAGTCGAGGTAGAAGGGACTCGACCACGCCAGGCCGCGGTCGGCCTGCACGATGCGCACGTACACGTACTCGCCGGGCATGAGGTCGGCCAGGTCGACGCCGGTGCTGTAGTCCCAGGCGCCCTCGCAGTCGATCTCCTGCACAACCTCGCCGCTGCGGATGACGTGGATCGCCCGCAGCTGGGCGGTGCCGATCGCGTGGACGAAGAGCAGCGTGCTCGTGCCCTTGCCGGGCGCCGGTTGGGCCGAGCCCATGCGCTGGCCGCCGAGCGCACAGCGCAGCACGATGCGTTGGCCGCTCGTCGCGTAGCAGCGTCGGCTTCGGAGCGCGTCGAGGACGGCCTCGCGCGTCTTGTCCTCGGCGAGGATCGCCGCCAGCCCGGCGTTGGGCGACGCGAGGCGCGCCAGGCCGGGGTGCCCATCGTGGCCGTCGCCGCTTCCGAGGAAGCCGAAGCGATAGCCGCGGTCGAGGGCGTCGCGCACGAAGTTGCCGGGCAGCGGCGAGTAGATGCGGCTGGGCGAGTCCATGGCCTCGCTCGAGCCGTGCACCGACATGACCTCGGTCAACGGCTCGAGCTCGGGATCGGGCGGGATGTTCCAGTTGGTGGGGATCGGCCCGCCGGCGGAGTGGTGCGCGAACGTCATCGCGGGCACGCCTTGGCTACGCAGCGCGTCCCAGAGCTGGAGCGGTGACTCGTAAGCCTCGTCGACCGACGAGTACATCACGCCCTCGTCCTCGAAGTAGAGCACGTGCCGGTGCCCGTGGATCCAGCTG
Source organism: Planctomycetota bacterium (assembly GCA_039029355.1). Lineage (GTDB taxonomy): Bacteria > Planctomycetota > UBA1135 > UBA1135 > JBCCGI01. Next base: position 17,772 of record JBCCGI010000088.1, on the reverse strand, counting down.
GTCCACTCGTAGCCGAGCAGCGTGACGAACTCGCCGGGAGCGTGCGCCGCGCGCGTCGCGGTCTGGATGCGCGACCACAGCTCGGGATGCGAGTCGACCTTCAGCATCCCCCAGTGGTCGTGGTCGGTCAGAACGGCGACGTCGAGCCCGCCTACGTTGCGCGCATACGCGTAGTAGTCCTCGGGCGTCCCGGTGCCGTCGGTCAGGTTCGAGTGCCCGTGCAGGTCGCCCCACAGGATGCGCGGCACGTTGCTCGCCACCTCGATCGGGTTGGTCTCGCCCAGCCAACCTTCGGCGTCGGCAGGGGCTCCGACGGGCAGCGCGCGGCCGAGCAGCCGGTGGACGCCGGCCGCGTTGACGCGGAGGCGTACCGTCTTGTGGCCGCGGTCTTCCGCCGTGAGCTCGATCGACGCGGGGGCCTCGACGCCCTCCGGGACGCCGGGGAAGTCGACGCTTCCCTCGAACGCGGTGCCGGTGTTGCCGCTGCGGTCGAGCACCGCGACGTGCAGCTCGATCTCGTCGCCAGGGCGCGCGGTCGAGGGGGCGGTGAGCACGAGCTGCGCCGGAGGCCCGGGGAGCACCTCGATGGTGGGGGAGTCGGCCAGCACCTCGGCCATTCCATCGCCGTCGCCGTCGACCGAGACCCAGAACGGCGACTCGCGCTCCGCGTACCGGTCGGCGCGCGCCAGCCCGGGGCCCGCGCCGTAGACGAAACGGATCGTCTCGCCGGCGGCGAGCGCGCGGCCGGCGATGCGCGCGACGAAGACGCCGCGGTCGGGGACGACGTTCTCGAGCTCGACCCCGTCGGCTTCGGTCTCCGCCGTCGTGTAGCCCGGCGCCTGCTCGGCGCGGTTCTGCGGGTCGGTCCAGTTCCAGAACGGCGGCACGGTCAGCCGCACGTAGCCGCCGACGGCGACGCCGAGCTCGCCGGCCTCGTAGACGACGGTCCAGCGTCCCGGGGCGCCGGCGCGGGCGAGCGCCTCGCCGTCGATCCACGCCCGGCCGCCTCCGTCCGAGGGGTGTCGCGGGAAGTCGCGGGCCTCGCGCAGCATGTCCACGCGGAAGCGCTGCGCGGTCGGCGGGTCGCCCTCCTGGGCCGCGGGGGCGGCTTCGGAGGAGGCGTTGGGCGTCGCCGAGCCCGGCTCGGCCGCCTCGTCGGACCCGTCGCCACACGACATGCCCGCGGCGAGGACGAGCCCGAAAACGACCGCGAGCCCGAGAGCGCGGGACGGAGCCGTGGGGCGCGCTCTTTCTTGCATCCGCATCGGGCTAGTGTCACCGATCCGGCGTTGCGGTAAAAGGAAGCCCATGCTGCGAATCGAACGGGCTCTGTGCGGACTCTTCCTCCTCTCACTCGCGGCCTGCGCGACGGCTTCGCAGGACGCGGGTACGTCGCCGCCGCCGTCCGGAAAGCCGACCGGCCCGCCCTCGATCGACAAGCTCACCGCCGGACTCCAGGAGCTCCCCGGGTTCCTCCCCGCATGGTGGGACGGGCGTCGCGGCAAGCTGTACATCGAGCCGCACGCGGACGGCGAGGAGCTGCTCTACCTGGTCAGCCTGCCCGCCGGCCTCGGCTCGAACCGTGTGGGCCTCGACCGCGCACAGCTGGGCCCGGACCGCGTCGTCGCGTTCCGCCGCGCCGGCCCGCGCGTGCTGCTCGTCGCGCCGAACCTCGACTGGACGTCGAGCGGCGCGACCGAGGTCGAGCGCGACGCCGTGCGCGACTCGTTCGCATCGTCGGTGCTGTGGGGCTTCGACGTGGCGGCCGAGTCCGACGGACGCGTGCTGGTCGACGCGACCGACTTCCTGCTGCGCGACGCGCACGGCGTCGCAGGAGCGCTGAAGCGATCGGGGCAGGGCACCTTCCGGCTGGACGCGCGGCGCTGCGCCGTCTGGATGGACGCGACGCGCGGCTTCCCGGACAACTCCGAGCTCGAGGTGCTGCTGACCTTCGGAGGCGATGAGCCCGGCCCCGAGGTCGAGGCCACCGCCGCCGACCCGAGCTCGGTGTCGGTGCGCGTGCGTCACTCGTTCGTGCGCCTGCCGGGTGCCGACTCGGGCTTCCGGGCGCGGCGCTCGGATCCGCGCTGCGGCTTCTTCGGCGTGGGCCGCAAGGACACCTCCGCCCCGATCGACGCGCCGCTGCTCTCCACCTTCATCGCGCGCCACGACCTGCGCCCCGGCGGCGAGCCGATCGTGTTCTACGTCGACCGCGCCGCCCCCGAGCCCGTGCGCACGGCGCTGCTCGAGGGCGTGCGCTACTGGGAGCCGGTCTTCGCCGCCGCGGGGTTCCCCGGCGGCTTCCGCGCCGAGCTGTTGCCCGAGGGCCACGACCCGCAGGACATCCGCCACAACGTCGTCACCTGGGTGCTGCGCTCGACGCGCGGCTGGAGCTACGGCAACACCGTCTCCGATCCGCGCACCGGGCAGATCCTGAAGGGTCACGTCACCCTGGGCGCCCTGCGCGTGCGGCAGGACGTGCTGCTCGCCGAAGGGCTGCTCTCTCCGTACGAGGGAGCCGAGCGCGACCAGCGCGTGCTCGACATGGCGCTGGCGCGCATCCGGCAGCTCGCCGCGCACGAGGTGGGGCACACGCTCGGCCTGCGTCACAACTTCGCCGCCAGCGTGCGCGACCGGGCGTCGGTCATGGACTACCCCGCGCCCCTGGTGCGCATCGACGACGAGGGGCGGCTCGACCTCGCGGACGCCTACGCCCCGGGCTGCGGTGCGTGGGACGAGCTGGTGATCCGCTACGGCTATGGGGCGTGCGAAGCGGACGAGGAGGAGGAGTTCCTCGCCGCGCGCCTCGCCGATATGGAGCGAAGCGGCATCCCGTTCCTCACCGACGCCGACGCGCGCGGCGCCGACCGCGCGCACCCGCTCGCGAACCTGTGGGACAACGGCGACGATCCGGTCGAGATGCTGCGGCACGAGATGCGCGTGCGCGCAATCGCGCTCGACGCCTTCTCCGAGGCCGCGGTGCGGCCGGGCGAGCCGTTCTCTTCGCTCGAGGAAGTGCTGGTGCCGCTCTACTTCCACCACCGCTATCAGCTCGAGGCGGCGATCCGTCAGCTCGGTGGCGTGTGGTACGCGCACGCGGTCCGCGGCGGGACGCCGGCGGACGTGCGCCCGGTCGAGGCCGAGCAGCAGCGGCGCGCGCTCGACGCGGCGCTCGACGCGCTCGAGCCCGAGTTCCTACGGCTCCCGCGCGCGGTCCAGGAGCTCCTGCCTCCGCCGGCTCCCGACGGCGACCCGGCGGCGGAGCGCTTCGGAGGCCGCCTTCTGCTGCACGCCGACGCCGCCGAGGCGTCGGCGATCCGCCTGACGCTCGACCTCCTGCTCGATCCGTCGCGCGCGGCGCGCATGATGGAGCAGGAGCAGTACGACGCCGAGCAGCCCGGCTTCGACGAGCTGGTCGAGCAGCTCATCGCCCGCGGCTGGGCGTCAGCGGGCGATCGGATCGAGCTGCGGACGCAGATCGTGACCGGGCTGATGGACCTCGCCGTACGCGACGGTGTGCCGACGTCGGTGGCGCGCGTGGCGCTGATGGCGCTCGAGGAGGTCCAGCGGATGTACAGGCGGGGGGGCATCGCCGAGGACACGATCGAGCAGCGCCGACAGGGCCTGTGGGAGAGGACGGCGCTCCAGGCCTTCTTCGAGAATCCGGTCCAGGTGCGTCCGGCGCGACGTCGGCCGGCGATCCCGCAGGGCTCCCCGATCGGGCTCGAGGGCGGCTGTGGCGTGTGTCACGGACCGGCGGCGGCGGACTGGAACGGCGAGGTCTGAGCCCGTGCCTGCAGGCCTCGCCGATCGCGTGCTGGTCGTCCGCCTCGGTGCGATCGGCGACGTCGCGAACGCGCTGATCGTCGCCACCGCGATCAAGCAGTCGCACCCCGACGTGCAGGTCGGCTGGGCGGTGCACGACCTGGCGCTGCCGTTGGTCGACGGGCACCCGTCGGTCGACCGTGTTCATCTGTGGCGGCGAGGTGGCGGGATGGAGGGCTTCTCGTCATTCCTGCGCGAGGTCCGCGCGGAGCGCTACGGGCTCGTCATCGACCTCCAGCGCATCTTCAAGAGCGCGCTCGTCGCCCGGCTCTCGCACGCCCCGCGCACCCTCGGCTTCGACCGTGCGCGGGCGAAGGAGGGCTCGTGGATGTGGACGCGCGAGAAGATCCCGCCGGGCGATCCGGGCGCGCACATGGTGCTGCAGTACCTCGAGTTCGTGCGCCATCTCGGTTTGCCGAGCTACGCGCTGCACGAACTGCCGGCGCACCCGGAGGCCGACGCCTGGGCGGCCGAGCTGGTCGACGAGCTCGCCCGCCCGCCGATCGTCCTCAACCTCGGCGCGAGCAAGAAGCCCAACCGCTGGCCGCCGGAGCGCTTCGGTCAGCTCGCGCGCTGGATCGTTGACGAGCAGGGGACCCCGGTCTGCCTCACCGGCGGCCCCGGCGATGCGGAGCTCGGCGACGCCGCGTGGCGCACCCTCGGCGCCGAGCCGCAGGCCAGGAACCTCGTCGGCGCGACGAGCCTGCCGCAGCTGATCGCGCTGCTGCGACGCGCGCGGCTGGTCGTCAGCTGCGACACCGGCGCGATGCACCTCGCCGCCGCGGTGGGGACGCCGATCGTGGCGCTGTTCGGGCCCGCCGACCCGGGCCGCACCGGGCCGTGGGGCGACCAGCACCGCGTGGTGCGCGCCCCGGGGATCGCGGGCAGCATGGCGGAGATCGGCGTCGAGCTGGTCCGCTCGGCGGTGCACGAGCAGCTCCTCGCGCTCCGCTGACCGGAAACCTCCAGGCGCCGGCCGGGATGGGCGCATGCGCGATTAGACTGGTCGCTCCATGACCACCCAGACCCTCGACCTCACCGAGCTCCAGAGCTTCGTCGACGGCGTTTGGGACGCCTCGATCGTCCCCCAGCTCGTCGACTACATCAAGATCCCCAACAAGTCGCCCGCCTTCGACGCCGACTGGGCGGAGCACGGCCACATGGACCGCGCCGTCGAGCTGATCGCCGCCTGGTGTCGCGCGCGCGACATCCCGGGCATGCAACTAGAGGTCGTGCGCCTCGAGGGCCGCACGCCGGTGATCTTCATGGAGATCGAGGGCGAGGGCGACGACACGGTCCTGCTCTACGGGCACCTTGACAAGCAGCCCGAGATGACCGGCTGGCGCGACGACCTCGGGCCGTGGATCCCGAAGATCGAGGGCGACCGGCTGTACGGGCGCGGCGGCGCCGACGACGGCTACGCAGCCTTCGCGAGCCTCACCGCCATCGAGGGGCTGGTGCGCCAGGGCACTCCGTTCTCGCGCTGCGTGGTGCTCATCGAGGGCTGCGAGGAGAGCGGCAGCTACGACCTGCCGCACTACATCGACCACCTCGTCGCGCGCATCGGCACGCCGAGCCTGGTCGTGTGCCTGGACTCCGGCGCCGGCGACTACGAGCGGCTTTGGCACACGACCTCGCTGCGCGGCATGGTCACCGGCGACCTGCGCGTCGAGATGCTGCGCGAGGGCGTCCACTCCGGCGACGCGAGCGGCATCGTGCCCGACACGTTCCGCATCCTGCGCTCGCTCCTGACGCGGCTCGAGGACGAGGCCACGGGCGAGGTGCGTCCCAAAGAGCTCTTCGTGGACATCCCCGCCGACCGTGTCGCGGAGTCGAAGATCACCGCCGCGGCGCTCGGCGCCGGCGTGGCGGGCAAGTACCCCTTCCTCGACGGCACGCGCCCGGTGGAGGGCGACGGGAGCGAGCTGGTGCTCAACCGCACCTGGCGTCCGGCGCTCTCGATCACCGGCGCCGACGGGTTGCCGCCGATCTCGAACGCGGGCAACGTCTGTCGGCCTTCGACGACGGTCAAGGTCTCGCTGCGCCTGCCGCCGACGCTCGACGCGTCGGGTGCCGAGGTGCTGCTGAAGGAGCTCTTCGAGAGCGAGCCGCCCTACGGCGCGAGGGTCTCCTTCCACTCCGAGGGCGGCTGGGCCGGCTGGAACGCGCCGCCGGTCGCGGATTGGCTCGGCGAGTCGGTGACGCGCGCTTCGCAGGCCTTCTTCGGCAACGCGCCGGCGTACAACGGCGAGGGTGGCTCGATCCCGTTCATGGGCATGCTCGGGGAGAAGTTCCCGTCGGCTCAGTTCCTGATCACCGGCGTGCTCGGCCCCGAGTCCAACGCCCACGGTCCGAACGAGTTCCTGCACCTGCCCACCGCCCGGAAGCTCACGGCCTGCGTCGCCTGCATTCTGGCGGACCACCACACGCGGGTCCGCTAGCCGGCCTCTGAGAGCTGGACGTGGCGGCGCCGAAGGACACCCCGGCCCTGCGCAAGGAGCGCGGCGCGTTCTTCACGCCGCCCGAGATCGCGGACTTCCTCGTGCGCTGGGCCGTGCGCGGCGGCGACGACGCGGTGCTCGAGCCGTCGTGCGGCGACGCCGCCTTCCTGTTGCCGGCGGCGGCGCGGCTCGCCGAGCTCCGGCGCAGCCCCGCCGCCGCGGGCCAGCTCCGCGGCGTCGAGGTCCACGCGGCCTCGGCCTCGGCGGCGCGCGCGCGGATGAAGGCCCAGGGCCACCGCACGCGAATCGAGCAGGCCGACTTCTTCGACGTCGAGCCGACCGAGCGCTTCGACGCCGTCGTCGGCAACCCGCCGTACATCCGCTATCAGCAGTTCAGCGGCGAGGGGCGCGCCAAGTCGCTGCGCGCCGCGCTCAAGTGCGGCGTGCGGCTGACGAAGCTCGCGAGCTCGTGGGCGGCCTTCGTGGTGCACGCGTCGCGCTTCCTGAAGCCCGACGGCCGCCTGGGGCTGGTGCTGCCGGCCGAGCTGCTGACGGTGAACTACGCGGCGCCGGTGCGGCGCTTCCTGCTCTCAAACCTGGCCAGTGTGCGCCTGGTGCTGTTCGAGGAGCTGGTGTTCCCCGGCGTGCTGGAGGAGGTCGTGCTGCTGCTCGCCGAGGGCCACGGCAAGGCGCCGTCCTTCGAGCTCTACCAGGCGCGCGATCTGGCCGACCTCCCGAACGTCGAGTCGACGGTGTGGAACGGCTTCACCCCCGAGGGCGAAGAGAAGTGGACGCCGGCACTGCTCTCGGCGCCGACCTTCGCCTTCTACCGCGAGCTCGCGACCGGCGAGGGCTTCGAGGAGCTGCTCTCCTGGGGCGAGACCTACCTGGGCGCGGTCACCGGCAACAACGGCTACTTCACGCTCACGGCCGAGGACGCCGCCGAGGCGCGGCTCGGCGAGAAGGACCTGCTGCGCATCTCGCCTCCCGGCTCCAAGCACCTGCGCGGGCTCTCGTTCACCGAGCGCACCTGGCGCGGCCACGCCGAGGCGGGCGACGCCTGCTATCTCTTCTATCCCTCCGAAGAGGGGCGGCGCTCGCGCCCGGCCGACCGTCGTATCGCGGGCGGCGAGGACGCCGGCGTGCACCAGGCCTACAAGTGCCGTGTGCGCAAGCCCTGGTGGCGCGTGCCGGTCGTGCCGGCGCCGGACCTGTTCCTCACCTACATGGACCACCACCGCCCGCGCCTGATCACGAACCAGGCCGGGGCGTACCACCTGAACTCGCTGTACGGCGTCGGGTTGCGGCGGGGACGGCAGCGGCTGGGGCGCGACCTCCTGCCGCTGGCCTGCCTGAACAGCGTGACGCTGCTAGGCGCCGAGGTGGTCGGCCGCTCGTACGGCGGCGGGCTGCTGAAGCTCGAGCCGAAGGAGGCCGACCGGCTGCCGGTCCCTTCGCTTGCGCTGCTGTCGTCGGCCGCGCCGCGCCTGCGCGCGCTGCGCGCTCCGGTCACCGCCGCGCTCGAGCGCGGCGAGGTGCTCGAGGCCGTCGAGCTGGTCGACCAGGTGCTCCTGACGCGCGAGCTCGGCGTCGACGCGCGCGCGCTCGACGAGCTGCGCCGCGCCCGCGGCGTGCTCTTCTCGCGGCGCACCGCGCGCGGGAAGGGGAGCCGTGGCAAGGGTTGACGACCTGTTGGCGGACGCGCTGCGCCGCCTCCCGCCCAAGCCGGGAGACGACGCGCCGCAGGCCGAAAAGAAGCGCTACTCCGAGCTGGTGTCGCAGGTCGCGGCCGAGGCCTTCGCCGAGGAGCTGCGCCGCCGCGGCCTGCGCGAGACCACTCCGAACCCCGCCGCCTCGGACGGCACCGGCGCCGAGCGCCGCATGGCCGGCGGCATCGGCGCGAAGAAGGTCGACGTCACCTGGGCCACGCCCGAGTCGGGGCTCCTGCTCGCGGTGTCGGTCAAGACGATCAACTTCCGCGACAAGAAGACCGGCAACTACCAGAAGAACCTCACCAACCGCCGCGGCGATCTGTTGATCGAAGCGGTCACGCTCCACCGCCGCTTTCCCTACGCCGTGCTCGGCGGCTTCTTCTTCCTCGACCACGGCGCCGAGGTCGACGGCACCGAGCGCCGCCGCTCGACCTTCGACAACGCCAACCACCGCCTGCGCATGTTCACCGGCCGCGACGATCCCGCCGGCCGCGACGAGCAGTTCGAGCGCCTGTTCCTCGTGCTGCTGGATGCCGACCAGAACCCGCCGTCGGTGCGGGTTCACCCGGTAGGGAACTCCCAGCCCGTCGCCCTCGGCGCGGCCTTCGACGACCTCGTCGCGCTGGTCGCGCAGCGCAACCACGACTTCTACGAGGACGTCGACGGCGAGCTGCGCACGTCCTAGCATGAGCGCCGCCGGCGCTTGCCCTCCCTTCGCCGGCGGTAAGGAGGAGAGATGCGAGAGTTCGAACGAGATGTCTTCCTGTGCTCGGCCAGTCAGGACAAGAAACGCGTCGCGAATCTACGCGACCACCTCCACGACCACGGGCTGAGCATCTGGGACTTCCAGAACCCGCACGGAGGAGGGATCAAGCCCTCGGCCGAGATCGAGCCTGAGCTCCAGCGGAGGCTGGAAGGCAGCCAGCATCTTCTCGTTCTGTGGACCAAGTCCGCCGCGGCGTCGCCCTGGGTCGAGCAGGAGATCGCCTACTTCCACCAGCACTGCCGCGCGGATATGGCTCCCGCCCGCCGCATCTACGTCTTGGGAACGGGAGGCAAGCTCGAGGCTGAGCTGCCGCCCGAGCTCGACGGTCGCGCCCCCGCCGAGAACCTCCACCACTTGACGTCCGACATTCTGCGCGAGGTGCTCGCGGAGCGAGAGGCGAGGCGAAAGAACGCGCTCGCCGAGCGCGAGGCGACGCAGGCCGAGGTGGATCGGATGGCGCGCGCCGTCGAGGAGGCGCGCAACTACTACCGCCACGATCGCTTTTGGCGCGACATGGCGCGGAGCGGCGGTGACGTGCACATCTTCACCTGCGCCCGTGACCTCGAGCAGAACAGCGAACGCACCGGGCGCGGAGGCCGCACCGTGATCGACAAGTGGGACTACCGCGCGGTCCTCGACATCAGCCACTTCTTTGCGCAGAAGTACCCCCGGGTCGGCGTGAAGATCGAGGATCCGATCAGCAAGCTCGACCGCGGGGCCCTCGGCAACCCTCCGCTGCTCGCGTTCAAGATGAGCAACCTCCGCGATGCGCTGGCCGACAAGCACTGCATCATCGTCGGCTCGCCCGACGTGAGTGACTTCGCCGAGATCGTGCTCGCCGACATTCACAACATCACGCCGTACGACGACGACGCCCGTAAGTCGAGCGGCTACGTCATCATCAAGAACGAAAGACCGCGTCGAGCTCCTTCTATTGGCAGAGCCGAAAGAGCGAGAGCGAGGGAGTCGGGAAGATCCTCGGGTCGGACCGCAAGGTCAAGAACCACGAGCACGTCCCGGCCGACGGTGTCCAGGCGGGCACGATGCACGGGATCCTCGTTTTCGCGAACAACCCGTTCTGCTCGCCCGGCAAGCGCCGCAAGATCGTGATCCTGTCGGGCTTCAGCGGCGTCGCCACCGACGCGCTCGCGAAGCTCATCACTGCCGAGGAGTGTCTGCCCGAGTTCCTCCGTCTCGACGAGGAATTCGTCGACGTTGACGCGAACTTCGAGGCCCTCGTGGGCGTTCGTTACGCCGTGGACGACACGACCCAGGGACGCGACACCAGGCGAATCGTGAGCCCGGCCGACGACATCTTTTTCGAAGGCCTGGTTCAGATCGACCAGATCTAGCCTGCGCTACCGCCGCAGGTCGAAGCAGGCCATCTCGTCGTGGTTGCGGACGAAGATCAGCCCGTCCGCCAGCGCCGGCACGTTCAGCGTCAGTCCCTCGATCGCCTCGAAGCGCGCCTTCTCGCGGTACTCCTCCGGGCTCGCCTCGACCAGCACGAGCTCGCCCTCCTCGGAGAGCACGACGAAGTGGCCCTCGGACAGGATCAGCTGGCCGTAGCCGAAGCTGGGGCCCTTCCACAGGCGCTTGCCGGTGAGCGGCTCGAGGCACGCGATGCGGCCCTCGTCGAGACCGTACAGGTGCCCCTCATAGAGGATAGAGCCGCTGTAGCGGTTCTTCATGCGGCTGTGCTTCCACACGCGCTCGGCGGTCAGCTCGTCGCCCGCGGCGGAGATCCTGAGCAGCGACGCGCCCATGCCGTAGCCGGACGAGACGAACAGGTGCTCGTCGTCGATGCGCACCGGCTGCGAGCAGGCGAGCCCATACTGCACGGCCCACGGGTGCTCCCACAGCTGCCGGCCGTCCGCGGGGTCGAGCGCCACGACGCGCGTCGCGGTGAAGACGATGGCCTGCTCGCGTCCCGCGAGCGTGTAGACGATCGGCGAGGCGTAGGCCATCGCCTCGTCGAGCGCACGCCACACCGGCTCGCCCGTCGCGAGGTCGTAGGCGAGCACCGCGCACCCGCCCGGCTCGGGGGCGGCGCCGCAGACGATCAGCGTCCCGCCGTGGACCAGCGGCGTCGAGCCGAAGCCGTAGGCCAGCGCCTGGGCGCCCGAGTCGAGCAGCACGTCGCGGCGCCACTGCACCTCGCCGGTCGCTGCGCGCAGCCGCAGGAGCTCGCCGGTGGCGCCCAGGCTGAACACCGAGCCGCCTGAGTAGATCGGCGTGGTGCGCGGCCCCTCGCCGCTCATCGACTCTTCGAAGCGCGCCGGGTAGGCGTGCTTCCAGACCTCGCGCCCCGTAAGCGGATCGTAGGCGACGACGGCCTCCTCGTCGCGGCGCTGCTCCAGCGTGAAGGCCAGGCCCTCGGCGACGACGAAGGAGCCGTAGCCCGGTCCGATCGGCTGGCGCCACAGGCGGCGGAGGCCGTCCGCCGGCCAGTCGAGCAGGATCGGACGTTCGTCGTACACGCCGCGCCGTCCCGGGCCCCAGAAGTCGGTCCAAAAAGGCGGCGGAGCGGCGGCCGCGCGGGACGCGAGGTCGACCTCGTCGCCGGGACCCGCTTCGGCGCGCGCGGCCCGGTCCTCTTCCAGGCGCTCATAGTCGGGCCCGGGGCGCAGATAGGCGCGAATTCCGAATCGCGCGGTTCGCAAGGTTTCGCAGCCCCCGGCGAGAAGGAAGACCCCCGCCAGGGCGACGAACACGACCGAGATGCGGCTTAGAGATCGACGTTTCATGGCAAGCCGGGACGGCCGGAGATGCGGCCCGCTAGCCCCGTTCCGGCAGTATACGCAGCGCGTACGGGTTGCCGAGCGGGTCTTGACGACGTACCAAGGACCCCGCGGCTCCCGGCCGCGCTGACGCCTCCTCCTGCACGAGAGCTCCCCACATGCAGAACCTCGCCACCCTCCTCCTCGTCCCCGTCGTCTCCCTCGCGTCCGCGGGCGATCCGCCCGAGTGGGGGGGCTTCCGGGGCAACAACGGCGCCGGGCTCGCCGCCTCGGAGACGATCCCCGACGCGCTCGACCCCGAGACCAACCGCATGTGGCGCACCGAGGTGCCGCCGGGATACTCCTCGCCCACCGTCGCCGGAGAGCGCGTCTTCGTGACGGCGGTCGACGGCAAGACGCTCTTGACCCTGTGCCTCGACCGCGCCACGGGCGAGGCCCGCTGGACCAACGAGGTCGAGTTCGACGGCCGCCGTCCGGGCGCCAACTCGCCGGCGGCGCCGTCGCCGACCACCGACGGCGAGCGCGTGTACGTGCTCTTCGACGGCTACGGGCTGGTCGTCTACGACGTCGAGGGCGAGGAGCTGTGGGACAAGCCGATGGGGCCGTTCAACATCCCGCACGGGATCTCGTCCTCGCCGCTCGCGCACGACGGGAAGGTCGTGCTGCTCGTCGACCAGGACCTCGACGCCTACCTCATCGCGTTTGACGCCGAGAGCGGCGAGGAGCTGTGGAAGACCGAGCGCCGCGGCGTCGTGCAGGGCTATTCGAGCCCGGTGCTCTACACGCCTGCCGAGGGCGAGGCGCAGGTCGTCGTATCGGGCTCGTTCCAGATCGCGGGCTACTCGCTCGCCAGCGGCGAGAAGCTCTGGTGGGTCGACGGCGGCGCCTGGCAGGCCAAGTGCGTGCCGGTGATCGCGGGCGAGCACTGCTACGTCAACTCGCACATGGTGTCGACCGGCGAGATCGGGATGCCGCGCTTCACGCAGACCTTCGACGAGCTGTTGGCGGAGCGCGACGCGGACGGCGACGGCCTGGTCGCGCGCGACGAATGGGACCACCCGGGGCTGCAGCAGGCCTGGTTCATCTTCGACCTCAATGACGACGGCAAGCTCGACGCGGGCGATTGGGACTACGCGGTCGCCAGCGGCCGCTCCACCGGCGGCCTCTTCGCGATCCGGCTCGGCGGCGAAGGCGACGTGACCGAGAGCCACGTCGACTGGCTCTACGACGGCCGCAAGGGCCTGCCGCACATCCCCTCGCCGATCGTGGTCGGCGACGCGCTCTTCACCGTGAAGGAGGGCGCGATCCTCACGGCCTTCGACCTCGGCACGGGCGAGGCGCTGAAGAGCGAGCGGATCGGCGAGCCGGATACCTACTACGCCTCCCCGATCTCCGCCGCCGGCAAGATCATCACCGCCAGCCAGTCCGGGCACCTGAGCGTGATCCGCGCCGGCAAGGACTGGGAGGTGGTCTCCACGCACCCGCTCGACGAGGAGGTCTGGTCCACGCCCGCGATCGCCGGCGACCAGGTGTTCGTGCGCACGCTGGAGGCGATCCACTGCTTCGGCCCCGCTGCGGCGGAGCCGGCCGAAGAGGGCTAGGTCGGCGGGGCGACAGAAACGGCCGACGACTCCGTGCCGAGTCGCCGGCCGCCCCATCCGCTTTTTGTCGGTCGGCCCGGGTCAAAGAGGGGTTCGATCCCCGACCGCCGGGAGGAGTCTCGACGCCTACCGTTCAGCGAGGATGAAGGAGGCGTGAGCGCTTGGGAAATGTGCGCTCGCGGCTCAGCCACGGGCTACGACACGCACCAGGCGCGCGCCCACCGCGGCGGCAAGGCCTGCGACGACGAGGGTGCCGACCATCGCCAGGTCGGCCAGAACGCGGAGTCCGCGGCGAAGTCCGGGGAGCATGCAGCCACCCCAACCCACGCGGCGGAACGAGGGAAGTGAAGCTCCCTTCAAGAAGCCGTCAATGGGCCGCCCGGCGCGCCAATCCGGGGCTTGGCGCCTGCTGAGCGCGCGGCTCGTGGGCGTCCGCGACGTCCGCCGCGTTCCCCGTCGGGGCCCGGCAACCTAAGGTAGGCGGCGCACAGGAAGCCTATGGACCTGCTCTACCTATCCCGCGCCGACGTCGAGCGCATCGCCCTGCCGATGGGCGAGATCATCGCCGCGCTCGAGGAGATGTTCCGCGAGAAGGGCGCAGGCCGCGTCGAGATGCCTCCGAAGCCCGGCATCCACACGCGACCCGACGCATTCATCCACGCGATGCCGGCCTACATCCCGTCGCTCGGGTCGGCGGGCATGAAGTGGGTCGCCGGCTACCCCGAGAACCGCGAGCGCGGGCTGCCGTACGTCACCGGGCTCCTGATCCTGAACGACCCCGAGACCGGCGTGCCGCTCGCCGTGATGGACTGCACCTGGATCACGGCGATGCGTACCGGCGCGGCGACGGCGGTGGGGGCGAAGTACCTGGCGCGGCCCGACAGCTCGTCGGCGGGGATCGTGGCCTGCGGGGTCCAGGGGCGCAGCAACCTCGCGGCGCTGGCCGAGCTCTTCGATCTGCGCCGCGTCCACGCCTTCGACGTCCACCGGCCCGCGGCCGAGGCCTTCGCCGCCGAGATGGGCGAGCGGCTAGACCTCGACGTGACCGTCGTCGAGTCGCCCCGCGAGGCGGTGGCGGGCCTGGACTTGGTCGTGACGAGCGGGCCGATCCTGAAGCAGCCCCAGCCCGCGATCGAACCGGGTTGGCTGGCGCCGGGTGCCTTCGCGAGCGCGGTGGACTTCGACTCGTACTTCTCCGGCGCCGCGCTGCGCGAAGCCGATCGGCTGGTGACCGACGATCGGCCGCAGATGGAGTACTACCGCACCGTCGGCTACTTCGGCGACACGCCGGCTCCCGACGCCGAGCTGGGCGAACTCGCCTGCGGGAAGGCTCCGGGCCGCGAGAACGACTCCGAGCGGACGATCTGCATGAACCTCGGCATCGCGCTCGACGACATGGCTACCGCCATCCGGATCTACCGCGCCGCCGTCGAGCGTGGGATCGGCACGCGCCTACCGCTTTAGCAGCTCGGCGACGCGCTTCTTGTCCTTCTTCTTCTTGAGCGTCTTCGCGAAGCCCTCTTCCAGCTCGCGGAAGCTGTAGTAGCGCACGCGGTTGATGCGCAGCCGCGCGTCCTTCTCGTCGAGGTAGTTGATCGCCGCGCCGATCGCCTCCGTACCGACCACGTCGTGCAGCGCGACCAGCAGAGCCGACACGCCGTCCTTCGTTTCGAGCGAGGGCTCGGTCTCGCCGAACTCCTTGCGCAGCGCGTCGAGCGAGCGCCAGTTCGAGTCGCGCACGCCCGACAGCGCCTTCGCCCGCGATCTCTTCGAGACGTACTCGCACACGACCACGCCGGTGTAGTGCGCCCAGGCGTGCCTGTCCTCCTCGTTCGAGCGGTCGCCCCACATCGCGATGACATGCCCGAGCTCGTGGCAGAGGCCGTAGAACAGGAACTTGCCGTCCGAGGTGGGCGAGCGAAACGCCTCGGCGTCGACCACCGGGAAGTCGATCTCGGAGTGGTAGGGGAACTGCGGCGCGAAGTGCGGCGGGCGCGTGATCTTGTCCTCCAGGTGCACGCGGACGCGCAGCTTCTTGCCCGGCACCTTGCTCAGCTCCTGGAAGCCGAAGAGGTCGTCATAGCCCTCCAGAACGGCGTCGAAGACCTCGGCGAAGTGCTCCAGGTAGTCCTCGTCGAGCCCGCCGATCCCGCGCAGCAGGTAGCGCGGTCGGCTGAGCGCGACGCCCAGCCGACCGCCGGCGGGTACGTCGCCCAAGCGTTTGCGCACGCGCTCGAAGTCGTCGATGCGGTCGAGGTCTAGCGCCGCTTCACCCGCGGTCACGAGCGCCTCTAGCAGCTCCTCCGAGTCGTCCATTTCGAGCAGGCGGGAGAGCGCCTTCTCGGCCTTCGACGGGAGCTTGGCCGCGAGCTCCTCCTCGGTCATCTGCGGCTTGCGGGCGTGCGAGGCGTTGAGCTTGTCCACGGCCGCTGCGTAGGCCTGCGCCTGCTTCTCGGCGGCGTCGGGAGCTGCGGGAGGGAGCGCGAGGAGTGGCGTCAGGAGCAGCGCAAGCATGGACAGATGGTATCCGGGAACGCGAGGCGCGCGCGAAAGCGCAGCAGAGCCTGCCCGTACGCCCGGCGCGGCGGTAGATTCCTGCTCCCATGTCCGCTGACAATCCGCGCGACGAGCAGGTCGAGGCTGCGCTCGAATGGCTCGAGGACCTCGCCGCCGACCATACGCGGCTGGCCGAGCTTGAGCCCGAGCTCCTACGCCGCCTGCGCGAGGCCGCCGGCCGGATCGCCTTCCCGGACCGGGCGGCGCGGCGGGCGCTCTACAACCGCCGCCGCCGGGAGGAACGCCAGCGCCGGCGGTCACACGATGACGCGGCGCTCGACGCCACGAGCAACCGCGCGATGAAGCGCGCGCTGCGCTTCCCGGTCGCGCCGCCGGCGCTCTCCATCTCGGCCGAGGCGCGCGAGCTGCTCGAGCGGCAGGCCGCCGCACCCGAGGGGGCCGAGGGCGAGCAGCGCCTGCGCGAGCCGTGGAACTGCTACATCTGCAAGGCCGACTACTACGACCTCCACCACCACTACGACGCGCTGTGCCCGGTGTGCGCCGAGGTCAACTGGACCAAGCGCAACCAGACCGCCGACCTCTCCGGCCGCGTCGCGCTGGTGACCGGAGCGCGCGTGAAGATCGGCTACGAGGCTGCGCTGATGCTGCTGCGCGCGGGCGCCAAGGTGGTGGCGACGAGCCGTTTTCCATGCGACTCGGCCCGGCGCTTCGCCGCCGAACGCGACTTCGCCGACTGGAAGGACCGCGTCGAGGTCTACGGCATCGACCTGCGCCACACGCCCAGCGTCGAGGGCCTCGCTGCGCATCTCCTGGAGACCCTCCCGCGGCTGGACTTTCTGATCCACAACGCCTGCCAGACCGTGCGCCGGCCGCCGGCGTACTACTCACACCTCCTGGAAGGCGAGCGCATCGACGACCTCGCGCCCGACGCGCGGCGGCTGCTGCGGGGGCATGAGGCGCTGCTCGACAAGCTCGGCGCGACGGCCGAGGAGTCCGCCAAGCCGGGCCGCGACGGCGCGTCGTATCTGCTCGCCCCGCGCGAGGGCGCGTCGCCTGCGGGCCGCGGCCTCGTCGACGCGCCGGGCATGACCCAGCTCGACCTCCTCGGCGAGGCGGGCGAGTCGCACCTCTTCCCCGTCGGCATGCTCGACGGCGACAGGCAGCAGCTCGATCTGCGCGGCAGGAACTCGTGGCGTATGGAGCTCGACGAGGTCCCCACCGTCGAGCTGATCGAGGTGCAGCTGGTCAACTCGGTCGCGCCGTTCGTGCTGACGGCGCGCCTGAAGCCGCTGATGCTGCGCGTGACGACGCCCGACAAGCACGTCGTCAACGTGTCGGCGATGGAGGGGCAGTTCTACCGGACGCTGAAGACGACCCGTCACCCGCACACCAACATGGCCAAGGCGGCGCTCAACATGATGACGCGCACCTCGTCGGCCGACTACGTGCGCGACGGCATCCACATGAACAGCGTCGACACCGGCTGGGTCACCGACGAGGACCCCTTCGCGCGCACGGTGCACAAGGAGACCGACCAGCGCTTCGCGCCGCCGCTCGACTCGGTCGACGGCGCGGCGCGGGTGGTCGATCCGATCTTCACCGGCTTCAACACCGGCCAGCACTGCTGGGGCCAGTTCCTGAAGGACTACGAGCCCACGCGCTGGTAGGGCGCGCGGGGCGACGGCCGGCGTCGCCGCCCCGCGGCCCGCGTCGAGCTACGGCAGCAGCTGCAGCGGCTCGGGGTTGCTGACCAGCGTGACCTCCAGGGTCACGGGGTCGAAGGCCACGAACGCGTGGTTCACCTCGGTGCCGGCGAGGATCGGGTTCGTCCCAGCCGACAGCGAGAAGAAGGCCGTCGCCGCTCCGTCGGGACCCAGCGTCCCGAACGAGTTCGTCAGCGGCGCCTCGTTGGGGTTGGCCAGGGTGAAGTTGTAGTACGGGTCCGGCGTGTTGAGCGGCAGGTCGAACGAGGCGAACGACGTGCCCGGCGTCGAGCCACTGAGCGAGCCCAGCAGCCAGAACTGGTCGTTGGCCCGGTTGAGGCCGCCCTCGAGCCGCAGCAGCTGCGTGCCCCCGGTGCCGAGCGAGATCGAGTCGACGGTGCCGGCGAGGTGCGGCAGCGGCGTCACCACGACGTCGTCGATCAGGTGCCCGTCGGTGCCCAGCGTG
>JBCCGI010000087.1:0-34956 GCA_039029355.1 Planctomycetota bacterium | reverse complement strand
GGGCGCGCCGGCCACGGGGCGCCGACCCGCCCGGACGACCCGGGGCGCGACGTCCAGGCCGCGCTCGGGTCCGGGCTGCACCCGGCCACGCGCGCGCCCCGTGCCACGCGCGCGCTGGCGGCGACCGACGATGCGCCGCCTTCGGCCGCCGGCGAGGGGCAGACTTCCGCGCTCTCCGGTCGCGTCACCGACACCTCCGGGGACCCGCTGGCCGGGGCGGAGGTCTTCGCCACCTCCGGGCCCGACTACCGCGTCCTCGCCGTCACCGACGCCGCCGGGCGCTACACGGCTGTCCTCCCCGACGAGGCGCAGTGGCTCGGGTGCACCGCGAGCGGCCACGGCGGCGCTCCCGGGCGGCATCGGCTGGATCCCGCGCTCGGCGGCGACCGGCCGGTCGACTTCGTCCTGACGCCGAGCGCGGCCGTCCCGGTCCGCGGTCGCGTCGTGGACGCTTGCGGCCTTCCGATCGAGGGTGCGACCGTGCGCCTGGTTCCTCACCGCCCGCTCCAGGATGTCCTCTCGCGGTGGCAGCCGCTCGAGCGCGGGCTCGTTCTGCGGCCGGCGGTGACCGACGCCCGCGGAGAGTTCATGCTGGAGCGCGGCGGGATGCGCGCGCACGTGCTCCACGTCGAGCACCCCTCGTACTCGCCGCTGCGCGTCGGCGCATCGTCGGCCCTGCGCGAGGCGCGCGAGATCGCGCTGCTCCCGCGGGCACGGGTCGAAGGCCTGCTGCGGCGTCCCGACGGGAGCCCCGCCGCCGGCGCGACCGTGCGGGTCGTCGGACCGGACGGCTGGCCGCGCAAGGTCGCGGCCGGCCCGGACGGAGCGTTCGCGTGCGACGCTCCCGCGGGCACGGTCTCGGTGCGGGCGTCCCTGCCCGAGTCCGACGCAACCTGGATCGCCGCCGGGGAGGTCGATCTCGCCGAAGCCGGGCGCGCGCGCTGGGACGCCGAGCTGCGCCCGGACGGCGCGGTGCCGGGCACGCTGCGCTCGTCCGCGGGAGAGCCGCTCGCCGGTTGGCGCGTCGTGGCGCTCGCCGACGGGCCGGCGCGCTCCGCCTCGCTCCGGCTGCTCGCGCCGAACCAGGCCGACGCGGTCGCGACGACCGGCGCCGATGGTCGCTTCCTGATCGGGCCGCTCTTCGCCGCAGACGGAGCGTTGTTCTTCGAGGACCCCGAAGGCCGCTTTCCCGCGGTCCGGGCCACCTATCGACGCGCGGGTAAGAGCCTCGACGTCGTCGCGGACGAGCGCGCCGCGGAGCTCACGGGCTCGCTCGCCCCGGAGCTCCTTGCCGACGGGCCGGTGGAGCTATGGGCGCACTCGCACGCGTGGCTGCAGCCCCGGCGCGTGGAGCTCGGCTCCAGCGGGAGCTTCCGCGTGCGGGGCCTACCCGCGGGCCGCTGCGAGCTGGTCCTCTGGCAGGCCGGGCTCTGCCCGCGCTCGGCGGGCTCGTGGTACCTCGCGCCCGGCGAGCTGCTCTCTCTGCCGCCCCTGCCCGGCGCCCGGCCGGCCACCCTGCGCGTGCGCGTGCAGGCCCCCGCGCTCTTCCCGGACTGGGGCGTGGTCGTGATGGCATTCCGCCCCCGCGGCGGCGGACGCGGCGACCGCTTGGCACGCGTTCGCGCCGACGACGCAGGAAGGGCCGAGATTCCGGCCCTCGCCGGCGAGCCCCTGCGGCTCGAGATCGGCGGCATCCGCCGCGCGCGGCTCATCCACCACGTGCAGCCGGAGGAGCTCGCGCGCGGCGAGGAGCTCGCCCTGAGCTTCCCGCCGATGCAGCGCTATACGCTGCTCGTCGAGCTCCCCCCCACTCCGGTGGCCACCGACTCCTGGCGTCTGCGCGTGCTGGACGAAGCCGGGAACGAACGCCTCATGCAGGAGCGCCCGTATCGGCGCATTCCGCGCCGCAAGCACCTCCTCACCGTGGCGCTGCCCGACGGCGTCTACGACGTCGTGTGTGAGCTCGGCACGCGGACCGCAACCTTCGACGACGTCGAGTTCGTCGGCGGCTCGCCCGAGACGGTCGAGCTCGCGCTACGCGACGAGGACGTGCGCTGACGTGCGGCCTTCAAGGCAGGCCCGAGACGTACTCGCGTAGCGCGCGGTCGCGCGCGGTGCGCGTCTCGCGCAGGTGATAGACCGCGTCGCCGAGGTCGGGAAACTCGGTCGAGTCCACCGCCACGACCACGTCCCAGCCCTTCAGGTGGAAGGCCTGCACGTGGGCGAGCGCGCCCTCGTCGCCGAGCTCGGCGGCGAGCTGGCTCGCCCGGGCCGCGTGGTCGAGCACGCGCGACGGAGCGCCCGGCTCGACCTGCGCCGCCTCGAAGGCGCGGCGGCTCCACAGGTCCTCGAGCGCGCGGTAGAGGCCGTCGACGACGTGCTGTGAGTCCGCGGCGACCTGCGGGTCGAAGGCGTCGGCGATCGCATCGAGCTCGGCGCGCGCGACCTCGTCGATGGCCTTGCCGTCCGGGTTGAGGCGTTCGGAGCGATAATCGGGCCGGTACGCGCCGTCGTCGCCCCAGCCGGCGTACTTCCTGAGCTGGGCGTCGTGCGAGAAGCCGGAGCCGAGCACCTCCTCGTAGATCAAGGGCTCCAGCTCGCTCCAGGACGTGGGCTCCGCGGACTGCGATGCCGTGTCGCGCGCCGCGGCGACGGGACGGGGAGCCTCGACGCCCGGCGCATCCGGCTCCCACGGCGGCGCGGACGGCGCCGGCTCGCCGGCCGCGTGCTCATGCGCCAGATCGCAGGCTGGCGCGGGATGGGAGGCGTCCGCCGCCTCCGGCGAGGCGGGCTGCTCGGCGCGGCTAGGCGTGGCGATGCGAAGCGTCAGAAGCAGCGTGGCAAGCGCGCTGGCGCCGACGACGGCCAGGGATGCGAGGAACGAGCGGAAGGAGCGCGGCTGTTGCATGACCGAGGCAGGGAGACGAGGCGGGAATGGAGGTACGGGGAGGTGCCGGCCCACCTCCGCCGGGTCGGCTACTGGCCCCAGCAGCTGGTGCAGTGCAGTCGGAAGATGCACTCGGCGTGGCTGCCGTCGCCGGGGGCGTCGAGCCGCACCGTCATGTCGAGCAAGCTCCCGCACGCCCAGTCGAAGAAGCCGTCGCCGGGGTTCAGCTCGGTGAAGCCGTCGCAGCTCTGCGCGGGGAATTGCCAGCCGCCCTGGATCGGGCCGGACGCGTAGTGGAACACCGTGTCGCAGCAGGACATGTACGACACGCTCACGTCGATCAGGCAGGGGAACTGCTGTACACAGTCGCCGGCCTCGTTGAAGACGCAGTCGCCGGGGATGGCCTCGATCTCGACCTGCAAACCGAGCGCGCAGTCGAGGCTGCTCTCGCCGCTGCAGATGATGTCGGGGTCCTCGAAGTTGCAGCCGGGGCAGGGAGCCTCGAGCTCCGGCTCCATGGGGTTCTGGGCGAGGGCGAGCGTCGCGAGCGGCGCGGCCCCCAGACCGATGCAGACGCCGAGGGCGCTCTGCAGGAGCAGTTTCTTCATCGCACGTTTCCGAGTTCCGGATCGTGCGCCGCAAGGAGATCGCCGACCTGGGGAGGCAGCACGGCGCACGGGCGTGCCGCCGCATCACGCCGACGCGGCCGGTAGGCACACGCCCGCTGCGGCGCAGCCGTGCTCTGCCGGACGCGCCGCGGCGGTTGTGAGTTTCGCACGTTTTTTCGCGCGCCCGCGCGCGAGCCGCCGCCGGGAACGGTACGGGCGCGGGCGGCTACCCGGCGGGCGCCGGCAGCAGGAGCTCCAGCCGCGCGGAGCCGTCCTCGGCGACCCGCACCTCGCCGCGCCGCACCTTGCCGGTGCCCTCGTGCCAGAGCGTCACGTCGTACGTGCCGGGGCGCACGCCTTCGAGGGCGAACTCGCCGCGCTCGTCGGTCAGCGCAAAGTACGGCGCGTCGGTCACGAGCACGGCGCCGTGCAGCCAGTCGCGCATCGCGGAGCCGACGCGGATCGCCTCGGCGTGCTCGTAGCGCACGCTGGTCTCCTGGCCCGGCGAAAGCTGCGTGTTCAGCGCCGGGTTGCGTCGCGCCTTGGTGTGGAAGCAGTCGGACGGGCTATCCTCGTTCCGGAACACGACCAGGCTTCCGGCCGGCACCACGAGCACAGGCGGCACGAAGTCGGCGCCCACCTTGGTGAAGCGCGCCTCGACCGGCTCGGCGGGAGGGATGGACCCGCGCTCGGCCGGATGGAGCAGGACGGCGCAGTTCGCCAGCCCGCCGTCCGGCGTGGTCATCCACACGTCCTCGCGCCGGTGCGACCGGCCGGTCGCCGCGCGCATGTCCTCCTCCAGCTCGACCAGCTGCGGCTCCGGAACGCTGCCGTCGAGCACGACCCGGCCCCGTACGGCGGGCGGCTCCCCGGGCGTCCGGGTCGCGGCACAGGCGGCGAGCAGCGCGAAAGGAAGGGCGAGCTTGCAGGCTGCGGCTTTCATGCCCCGAGCCTAGCGCAAGCTCGCCCCGCCGCCGAGACCGCGCGCCGGTTGCGGCCTTGGGCTCAGGAGTCCACCAGCGTGACCCGCGTCAGGTTGGTGAAGAGGAGGTCGTTCCCGACCGCCGCCTGGAAGTAGAGGGTCACCCCCACCGTGGCGGGCTCCGGCGGCAGCGCGCCCGCCGCGTAGGCGCGCCGGTCGCCGTCCAGGGTCCCGCCGCCGAACACGCCGAAGGCCCCGCCGGGGTCGAGGAACAGGATGCCGAAGGGCGGCAGCGGGAACTGCAGCGTGCCGTTCGAGAACGCCAGGCTCCACAGCTCACCGGCCGCGGGGCCGAAGATCTCCAGCTCGAGCGCGTAGCCGGGCCGGGCGACCGAGCGCCAGCTCAGGTGGCGCTGCATGCCGTAGGAGATCGAGTTGCTCGACAGCAGATCGATGTCGCCGTCGCGGTCGACGTCGGCCTGCACCAGCTCCGAGTCGGAGTCCAGCAGCACGCGCCCCTCCTCGGCGACCGAGAAGGTCCCGGTGCCGTCGTTCTCGTAGACGACCGCCCCGCTCCACAGGTTACCGAACGGCGCCGAGATCACGTCGAGGTCCGAGTCGCCGTCCGCGTCGAGCAGCGCGAGGCGCTCGGTCGTCTGCTCGACGACCGGGAACTGGATCCCGGTCACGTCGGTGAACACGCCGGCGCCGTCGTTCAGATAGAGCCGGTCGGGCTGCGAGGGGCCGCCGCCCGCGCCGATGTCGTTGTCCTCGGAGTTGCCCAGCACCAGATCCAGGTCGCCGTCGCCATCCACGTCGCCGGATTCGATGCGCCGCGTGTACTCGAACTGGTCGGGGAGGTTGCCCGACTGGTCGACGAAGCTGGCGCCGTTCCACTCGAAGTACAGGTTGCGGGCTGTCGCAGCGGGAAACTCGACGTAGCGCGCCTGCCCGAGCACCGCGTCGAGGTCGCCGTCGCTGTCGAAGTCGGCCAGCTCGCCCGAGAAGCTGTGGCCGGGCGCGAAGGGCAGCAGGAACGGCGCGGGCGTGAAGGTCGCGGCGCCGTTGTTCAGCCACAGCTGGTTCTCCGCCGCGGGGTTCGACGTGCCGTTGGCCATCAGCGCGTCGAGGTCGCCGTCCTGGTCCACGTCGCCGAGCATCACCTCCCACGTGTTCTTCCCGACCTGGGGCACGGCGTTCGAGATCGCGAAGCTCGCGCTCCCGTCGTTGAGCAGCAGGAAGCTGATGCCGACGCCGGACGACGAGAGTCCGGTCCACTTGGTGTTGCCGACGAACACGTCGAGGTCCGAGTCGCCGTCCAGGTCGGCGGTCTCCAGCGTCTCGACGATGTAGGGGTTGAAGGGCTGGGGGCCCGGGTCCTCGGTGAAGCTCCCGGTGCCGTCGTTGCGCTGCAGGATGATCTCGCCCGGCATGCTGAGGAGGACCGAGCTCACGCCCAGCAGGTCGGCGTCCCCGTCGCCGTCATAGTCGCCGGCGGTCACGCGCGAACCGAGCTCGTCGAAGTAGAAGCCCGTCCCGCCGGTGAAGGAGCGGAAGTGCGCGGTGCCGTCGTTCAGGTGCAGCGCCGCGCGCTCCGGGAAGCGCGTGTCGTCGACGAAGTCGATGTCGCCGTCGTCGTCGAAGTCACCCAGCAGGAGCGTGAAGCCCCCGGTCGGATCGCCGCTCACCGCGCCCGGCAGGTGCACGAAGTTGCCGCTCCCGTCGCCGAGCAGCACCTCGGCCGGCGAGTCCCCGGTCAAGGCGTCCAGGTCGCCGTCGCCGTCTAGGTCGCGCAGGGCGACGTCGAAGCACGGCGTCCCCGCCTGCGGCAGCGTCTGCACCGTGAACCCGCCGACGCCGTCGTTCACGAGCAGCCGGTCCAGGTTGCCCCCGAAGAGCTCCGTCGACGCCGCGCCGACCAGCACGTCGAGGTCGCCGTCCTGGTCGACGTCGCCGAAGTCCAGGCCGCGGGGCGAAGGCTCAAAACCCGTATAGGGAGCGAGGACCGTCGGGAACGCCCCCGTGCCGTCGTTGAAGAGGACAAACGGGTCGCTCAGGTCCGTGCCCGCCAGGTCGACGTCCCCGTCGCCGTCGAGGTCGCCCGAGCGCGTATCGGTCATCCCCTGCGTCTCCACCGGAAGCACGGCGGGGATCGGCGAGAAGCTGCCTGCGCCGTCGGCGAAGTGCAGGTCGCTCGGCTGGGCGAAGGTGAAGAGCGCCACGTCGGGGTTGCCGTCGCCGTCGAAGTCGTCGGCGTGGATGTGCGAGTAGCTCGTCTCGGTGAACGGCGACGGACCGCTCGCAGGCTTGAAGCTCGCGGCGCCGTCGTTGAGCCAGACGGTCGTCTCGCCGGACCCGGTTCCGACGATGTCGGGGTCGCCATCGCCCTCGACGTCGACCAGCGCGACCGACGCGACCGGGTGGTTCTCCTGGACCTCGCCGCTGTTGTCGCCGAAGGACGCCTCGCCCGAGTTGAGCAGCACCACCAGCGGCGTGTAGAGCGACCCGGAGAAGAACGAGTTGGTCGACCCGGCCAACGCCAGATCCAGGTCACCGTCCCCGTCCAGGTCGCAGACCGCACCCGCGCGGAGGTCGTCGACATAAGGCAGCGCGGTGTCGACCTCGGGCGAGAACCAGCGCTCCTGCGCGGCCGAGACGGGAACGCCCGCGGAGAGGGACGCGACGAGGAGGAGCATCAGGGTGCGGCGCGAAGACATGGCGTAGGCCCGGTCAGGAGCAAGAGGGAGCGGTCGGCGCCCCGCGGCTCAAGCGGCCCGGGACGGCCGGGGCCCGCCCGTGCGGAGGCCCCAGCGACTTGCTTCGTGTTGACCGCGCCGCGGCGGTTCTGCCGTTCTGGCGAATTCCCGCCCGCCGGCATCAGTCGGGCACGAGCGCGTGTACCTCGACGCTGCCTCCGGCCTCGTAGACCGGGTTGCCGGGTAGGAGCTCCAGCACGTCCTCGACCCGCTCGGCCTCGAAGCGCAGGAAGCCGGTCGTCGCGTCGCCGTCGCCGTCGTCGCCGTCGTCGTCGTCGTCGCGCGACACGCAGCGGCCGTTCCCGAACGCGCTCCCGCCACGGAAGCGGCCGATCGCCACGAGCCGTTCGATGTACGGCCCCCAATCGGCGCCGGCGTCGGCGCCCCGCATCAACATCATGAAGTCGGCCAAAGCCCGGCCCCTTCGCACCGGCACGGGCGTTCGCACAAACGACGGAGGCGCCGCCTCCGCTTTCGCGAAGGCGGCGCCCGTTCCGATCGCGTCCCCGCTAGAAGTCGCTGCGCGTGATCCGCAGCACGATGAAGATGGACTCGCCGGCGTGGCCCATCGGGTCGCACAGGTACGCGAAGGCCTTGGCCTCCTCGTCGCCGAGGAACATCACCTGGGTCAGCTCAGGCACGACGTCCATCAGATAGCCGCCGAGTCGGAGCCCGGCGTCGAGGTCTTCGAGGCCGGCGTTCTCCCACTCCTCGACCGAGAGGAACACGAAGAGGCCGGTGTGCACGAGGCCGAGACCGAGCTCGACGAGACGCCCGAGCTTGTCCATCTCGCTGCCCACCAGCTGAGCCCCGGGCATGATCCCCGCCAGCGAGAAGCAGATCGGGACCGACGTCGTGAGCCACTGGTACCACCACACCAGGCCTGCGGCGACCTTGGGCCGGACGGAGGGGTCCGTGTCCCAGTCCTTCGCCAGCGCGACCTCAGCCGCCGCCTCGCTGAACAGCCCGACCCCATCATCGCTGTGGAAGTAGCCGATCGGGTTGCCCGAGATCTGGAGAATGCAGCCGAGGCCGAAGCTCCCCATGTCCAGCGCGACGTCGGTCGTCGTCTCCGTTTCCTGTCCGCTCAGGGTGCTCGCGTTCGCCAGGAGCGCCCAGAAGGCCGCCACCGCGTGCGTGCAAGCATAGGTGATCGCAAACGTCTCGGACGAGCTCGGCGTGCCCTGCGGCACGCTCATCCCTGCGAACGGAGCACCGCTGTGGCTCACCTTCCAGACGACGGTCGTCGGAATCGCAGCGAGCAGCGCCACCAGGCTCAGCATGCTGAGCTTCTGGCCGTCGGTGATGAACTCGTACACGTCGCTGAGCACCGGGATGTCCAGCTCGGCGTTCATCGCCTCCTTGACCGCGCCCAGCAATGCCTCGAATACGCCGAAGAAGAGGTCGACCATGCCCTCGATCAGATCGAGGGCCAGATCGGCCATGGTCTGCACGACCTCGAGCAGCGCGGCGGCGACGCACTTCGCCGCGCCGTCCAGGTCGCCCGACTTCACGTCGTCGGCGGCCTCCTGGAGGTAGAACTGCACGTTCTCGACGGCCGAGACGACCGTGCCTCCGTCTCCGAAGTCCTTCTCGACCAGCCCCTGGATCTGTGAGAACGCGTTGTTGATCGCGTCCTGGGGCAGCGAGTCGCCCGCCGACGAGGTGTCGCCGGTGCTCGACATCTTGTCGGAGAGCCAGTGCACGCGCTCCATCCCATCGTCGTCGTCCGAGGGCTTCGCCGGCGCGTCGCCGCCCAGCATGCTCTGCAGGCGATCGATGTCCTTGTCGAGGCTGTCGCGGGCGTGCTCGATGCCCGACGCGACGGCCGAGCGCAGCGTGTCCAGCCCCGCGATCAGCGAGTCGACGCTCGCGTTGACGCAGTCCATCAGGTAGCTCTGCGTGTCGAGGACGTCGCCCCAGGCGAACAGGTCCTTGATGAACTCGATGAAGTCCTCGATCGCCATGCCGATCTTCTCGACGATCAGCTCGACGGTGGCGATCAGCTTCTCGACGGTGTCCACGACGAAGGTGTAGACCTCGTCGGCGACCATGATCCCGACCTGCAGGATCGTCTGGCCGGCCTTCTCCAGCTCCTGGACGCCGGCCTCGAAGTCGCCCTCGGCGAAGTCCACGGTCGCCTCTCCGACGTCCTCGGTGACGTCGGCGACCGTGGTCACGCAGACGCCGTAGACGTCGGACTGCTGGACCGGCGCCGCGATGCCGCCGCCGAGGCCAAGGCTGAGCGACTGCGTGACGTCGTCGTCGACCCAGGTCGCCGACTTGAAGGCGTCCACGACGTCGGTGGCGGACATCGGTTGGAAGACCGATTCGGCGCTGCCGACGTTCTTGAAGTTGAGCGCCCAGGCGTCGTACTTAGCGTTGCTGGCGTCCAGAACGCGCGTGCCGGTCGGGCCGCCCTCGACGCGCACCGAGCGGCCCAGGTCTCGCAGGGCCTCCTCGACGCCGAGGCAGTCGTCCTGCGTGGCGTCGGAGTCGACGCCGAGCGCGACGCGGTTGTCGTAGATCGCGTTCTGCTCCAGCCCTGCCAAGCGATCGCATACGTCCGCGTCGGGGAAGACGTAGAGCATCTCGCCTTCGGGCATCGTGTTGGTGTGGATCTGGAGCGCGGGCGTGCCCAGCTCCGCGGCGTCGATCTGGATCACGAGCTGATTCGCCATGTTCGGCGACACCGTCCAGGTGCTGACCGCGTCGACGGTCTTCGACTTGCCCTTGATCTCGATCGTGGCCTGCTGGGTCGCGCCGATCTCCACCTGCTTGACGTCGCCGGGCAGCGAGAGGACCGTGCAGTACACGTTCTTGGTCGCCATGTTGCCGTCCGAGCCCTTGTAGTGGTCCTCGGTCAGCTTCGCGGTGGCCGTGATCGACTGGTCCGCCGCCGACACCGTCGGGCGCGTGCGCACCGAGGCGATGGTCTGGACGGTGACGTCCTCGACGCTCAGGTCGGCGCGGTTCAGGTAGAACACCTGGTTCTTGCCGCCGTAGTTGGTCGTCGAGAAGGCCGTCGCGACCGTGCCCGGGCCAACGCGCAGCGAGCCGGTGCCCGAGGTCAGCTCGGAGAAGGACGGCTGGTCGCCGCTGACGATCCAGGCCGTGCCGTTGTAGTCGGTCTCCGCATAGATCGCGACGTCCCCGGTCATGAGGATCGGCGCCGGGAGCAGGTCGGTCGAGTCCGACGGCAGCGACGAGATCTTGTCCTCGCTGAGCTTCTTCTTCTCGTCGTAGTCGAAGCGCAGGAAGGAGTCGCCCGAGTAGAAGACGATCACATCGCCGATGCGAGCCGCGGCGTCGATGCGGTCGTAGTTCACGCCCTTGAAGCCATCCGAGACGTCGCCCTGGGCGACGACCTTCCTGCTGCTGGTGTCGTAGGTCGCATAGGAGGCCCCCAGGAAGAAGGCGACCTGGTCCTTCTTCAGGTGCACGGCGGAGTCGACCTGCGCGAACGGCAGCCCGGGGAACGCATCCGTCAACGCAACGGAGTCCTTGGAGATCTTGGGGGTGGCCTGGGTCGGGTTCCACTCGGCGTAACGCGAGCCCTGCACCAAGCCCACGCACGTCTTCGAGTAGCCGATCGCCGCGTCCGGCGAGAGCAGCGGAGCGTCGGCCAGGTACTCCCTCAGGTTGTCGGCCGACGACACCTCGGTCAGCACCGGAGCCGTGATCGTCGCGAGGAAGCCGGGCGTCATCGGCGCGAACTTGGTGCTCGGGATGCCGGGGAACTTGCCGACGCGGCAGAGCCCGTTCCCGTTCGACAGCACGCCGCCGGCGTGCCCGTGCGAGTCGAACACCGGGACCGCGATGTTGAAGACCGGCGGCTGGGTCACCGTGCCGTCCTCGATCGTGACGATGTTCTGGCTGGTCTGGGTGATGAAGGTCGCGACCTCGACCCCGCTGTCGACCTGGCGCGCGCGCCAGACCTCCTCGGAGGTGCCGCTGGTCTGCTTGTGGAACTGGTACTGGACCAGCGTGTCCTTCAGCTCCTCGTCGCCGTCCTCGTTCACGAGGTACAGCTCGATCGAGTACGGGCACTTGTTCTCGAACTCGTACGCCCAGCCGGACTTGGGGGTTCCACCCGACAGCACCATGCCGGAGGCCGTCCCGACGATCGGGTCGACCGGCTCGCCGGCGATGGTGCGCAGCTCGTTGCCGGTCAGGAGCGCGAGCTGCCCGTCCTCCTGGCCGCGCGCGAGCTTGACCGGCCGTCCCGAGTCCGTGTCGCGGACGAGCCAGAAGTGCGAGACGCAGGTCTTGGCGCGGAAGGCCTGGCGCTGCTCCAGGCGCTTGAACAGCTGCTCCTTGCCGTCCTCGTCCAGCCAGTAGACGTCGACCGTTCGGGTGCCACGGTTCTCGAAGGTCAGGTCGGTCTCGGCGGTGCCGGGGGACGACTTCAGGTGGATCGTCGTCGACTGCGCCGCAGCGTCGGTCGGGATGTAGTTGCCGACCGCGGTCTGGGTCACGTGCTCGCGCAGGATCCAGGGGCTGGCCGCGTGCCCGGCCTGGGTCGTCGACTCGCCGGACGCGACGGTCGCGATGAAGTCCTCCGCGTCGCCCTCCCCCATCAGGTACAGGTCGACGTCGACGTCCAGGCTGTTCTGGAACGCGATCGACACCGCCGCCTCGTCCTTGTTCGGCAGCAGCGACGAGTCGTCGACCGTGCTGGTCTGCGGCCTGCCCCAGGCGGTGACCAGGTCCACGACGAAGCCGCTCTCGGCGTCGCGCAGCAGGTAGACCTCGCCGCTCGTCGTATCGAGCGTGAGGCTCGCCGACGGGGCGACCGTCCCCACCTGGGTCTCGACCCCCTGGGAGTCGACCTTCAGCGCGTTGAGCCAGAGCATCGTCCCGTTCACGAACGTCGTCGTCGACGCGTCGCCGCCGGTGGCGCTGACGGGGCTGCACTTGAGCGTCTGCGCGCTCGCGGTACCGGTGATGTACAGCGCGACCTCGGCCCCGCCCATCTGCCGGCGAAGCCGCCACGGGCACAGGCTGAAGGTGCCCAGGATCGTCGCGGAGCCGGACTTGAGGGTCGCTTCCAGCGTCTCCCTGCCGGTCGTGTCCACGCTGTACGCCTCGATCTCGAAGGGCGCGTTGTTCTGAAGCGTCAGCTGGACGCCGGTCTGGGACGCCGAGGCGAACATGCGGCGGCCGTCGACGCTCAGGAACGTCCCGTCGGGCGCCGCCGTTGCGCCGGCGACCTGCTTGCCGCTGACCTGGTCCACCAGTCTCAGCTCGCGGCCGACGAACGTGCCCTGGTGGCGGAAGTCGCCCGGCGCCAGCACGTCGAAGGTCACCTCGCTGCCGGTCGAGTCGAGGCCCTTCAGATCGAGCGTCAGCGTCGTCTGGTTGAGGAACTCGACGTACGTCGCCGCGGCGCCGCCGAAGCTGGGGATCATGACCTGGCAGGTCTGGGTCGCGTCATCGCCGGTGATGAAGAGCGCCAGCTCGCCGGTCTTGCCGCTCTGCTTGATGATCCAAACGTCGTCCGCTGCCGACTGCACCGTGGCGCTCTCGCCCGGCGCGAGGGTCGGGCCGGCCACGCTCTGGCCGGCGCTGTCGACCCGCGCGATCGAGATCGAGATCGGGAGCGGGTTCTCGAAGGTGAGGTCGTTCAGCGGCGTCCGCTTCGAGCTCTCCGGCGAGGTGAGCCCCTTGCTGCTGACCGTCACCGTCTTCGCCCCGGCGGGCGCCTTGGTCGTCGTCAGGGCGTAGCCCGAGTACGAGTCGCGGGCCTCCCAGGTCGAGTCGGTGTACGTGAAGAACACCTCGCTTGCACCGGGCTCCAGGGTGGCGACCTGCGTAGTGGTGCCGCCCGAGTCGTCGGTGCGGTAGAGCTCGAGCGTGAGCGAGGTGGTGTTCTTGTAGGTGAGCGCCGCGTTCTGCGCGGTCGCGCCGAGCAGCTGCTCGATCAGGGGATTGGCGGTCGTAGACACGGGGCACCTCCCAAAGGGTGGCAAGGGGTTGCGAGACGAAGGCATGAGCACCGGCGCGCTGGGCCGCGCATCGGCGGTGCTGGGTGGGTCAACGCGGACCGCCGGCGCCCCCTGAAACTCCGCGCCTCAGATTCGCGCTCCGCGCTTCCCCGCGCGCGCAGCGGCGAGCGTTCTTGTGGGCCGGCCCCCTTCGGCGCTCGGCGCGCCTGGGCAACCGGAAGGTAACGCGCGCCCTTTCCCCCTCCGCGCGACCGGCGCGCTGCTATCCTCGGCTCGCCTTCCCGCCGCAACACCTCGTTCCCAAACCGGAGAAAAGAGATGAAGCGCACTCTCACCCCGCTCCCTCTGCTCGCTGCGTGCCTAGGCGGATTGACCCACGCTCAAGCGACCCTGCTGGTCCCGCAGGACCACCCCACCATCCAGGGCGCCATCACCGCCGCCGTGGACGGCGACACGGTGCTGGTCTCGTCCGGCACCTACGTCGAGCAGCTCGACCTGCTCGGCAAGGCCATCACGCTCCGCTCCGCGGCCGGCGCCGCGACGACCACCATCGACTCCCAGGGGCTGGCCGACTGGCTCGACTACCCCCTGGGCCCGGTGATCCGCATGGTCTCCGGCGAGGGGCCCTCCACCGTCGTTGAGGGCTTCACCATCACCGGCGGCCAGACCGGCGCCAGCGGGACGTCCGGTCACGCCGGCGTGTTCTGCGTCGGGCTGTCGCCGACCGTGCGCGACTGCGTCATCACCGGCAACTCCGGCGGCGACGGCGGCGCGGTGCACGGCGACGCGACGCTCGAGCGTTGCTTCCTGACCGACAACGACGCCATGCCCTACGGCCGTGGCGGCGCGGTGTTCGGCGCGCCCACCATGATCGACTGCGTCGTGACGGGCAACCGCAGCGGCGACCGCGGGGGCGGCATCTACGCCACCGCACCGTGCACGATCCTGCGCACGGTGATCGACTCCAACATCGGCGGCAACGGCGCAGACGGCTACACCGGGGGCGGAGTCTTCGGCCCCGCGACGCTGATCGAGTGCCAGATCACGCGCAACACCGCCTACCACTACCTCTCCGGCGGCCCGCCGGACGAGATCGGGACGGCGGTCGATGGAGCGGCGGCGCTGCTCAGCTGCACCATCGCCGGCAACCGCATCGGCAACCCGATCGCGGGCTTCGAGGACGTGGCCGGAGCGGTGCAGGGCTCGCCGGTGATCGAGAACACCATCCTGTGGGACAACCAGGGCGGCGCCTTTGCCGACTTCGCCGCGCCGGTCGTGTCGTGGTCGCTGGTCGAGGGCGGCTGGCCGGGCACCGGGGTGATCTCGGGCGACCCGCTCTTCGTCGACCCGGACTCCGGCGTGTTTGAGCTCGGCCTCGGCTCGCCGGCCATCGACGCCGGCAACCCGGCCTCGCCGCTCGATCCCGACGGGACGGTGGCCGACCTCGGCTCGCTTCCGTTCACGCAGGTCGCGGGAAGCGCGACGCCGCGCTTCGGCTCCGGCGTCAACCCCGCCTGCTACACCACCGGCGTCGCTCCGGCGCTCGGGCAGGTGTGGAGCGCGGATGTCGACGTGACCCAGCACGGCTTCTCCGTCGGGCTGACGGTGGTGCTCGCCACGGCGCAACCCGTGACGCTGCCCACGGCCTTCGGCGAGCTCCTGATCGACCCCGCGCTGCCGGTCCTGCTGAACTCGACCGCCGCGCCCACGGGCACCAGCGCCACGCACGCCATCCCGTTCCCGCCCGACCTGGCCTTCGTCGGCGTGACCGTGCCGACCCAGGCGGTCGTGCTCGGTGCGGCGATCGGGCTCTGCAACGCGCTCGACCTGACGCTCGGCACGTTCTAGCGGACGAGACCCGAGTTGCGCTTCCCCTGGAGCCTGAACCGCTGCGGCGTTCCCGCGCTGCGCGGCGCCGGGCTCACGGGGAAGGGCGTGCGGGTGGGGCTGCTCGAGACCGGCATCCGGCCCGAGCACCCCGCCCTGGCGGGCCGCCTGGCGTCCTACGCGGAGCTCGACCGCCGCGGCGTCCACGTGCCCAAGCCCACGCCCGACGACGTCGCGGGACACGGCACCCACGTTGCGGGCACGATCTGCGGAGGCGCGGCGCCGGGCTTCTCGTCGGTCGGCGTCGCGCCGGCCGCCGAGCTCTGCGTCGCGCGCTGCACCGATGGCGGCGACGCTATCGCGCGCATCCTCGGGGGGCTCGACTGGCTGCTCGACCAGGAGGTCCGCGTCGCGTGCCTCGCCCTCGGCGTCACCGGTCGCACGCCGGTCTTCGACACGCTGCTCGCCGCGCTGACCGGGCGCGGCGTGCTGACGGTCCTTTCCTCCGGCAACCGCGGCGCCGGGCACGCGCTGTCGCCCGCGCACCGGCCCGAGGTACTGACGGTCGGCTCGTTCGGCCGCACCGGCCGCGTGTCGCGCTTTTCCGGCAGCCTGAACGCGCCGCGCGGCAAGCGTTGCCTCAAGCCCGAGCTCCTCGCGCCCGGCGAGGAGATCCTGTCCGCCGCCCCGGACGGCGGCTTCGCCAAGCGCAGCGGGACGTCGATGGCCTGCGCCTTTGTGGCCGGGGTGGCCGCGCTCCTGTTCGAGGCCCGTCCGGATGCCGCCGCGGGCGAGGTGTTCGACAGCCTCGCTCGCACCGCGCGACCGCCGCGCCGCGAGGAGGCCTACCGTTCGGTCGGAGGCCCGCTCGACGCCGCCGCGGCACTCGCGCGCCTCGACGGCTGAGTCGGTATCCTCCTGCCCCTTGTTCCTCGACCCGCGCCTCGACCAGCAGCTTCGCCGCGCGCGCGAAGCCACGCGGCTTCGCGTCGTGCTGGTCGCTCACCCCGCGCCTCGGACGGGCGACGCCGCGCGCGGCGCCGCCGGCCCGGTGGTCGACGCGGTCGCGCGCGAGCTCGGGCGCGCGCCCCACGCGGTGCGCTATCTCCCCCGCGGGCACATCGCCGTAGTTGAGGCGGAGCGCCTGTTCCTCGACGCGCTGGCGAGGCACCCCGGCGTCGCTGTCCTGAGCGCCGTCGACGCGGACCGCAGCTGAGCCTCAGGCGGTGCCGCGCCGCAGCACTCGCTAGTCGTCGAGCGGGATCCGGAAGAGGTCGTTGCCCACCCCGAGGAAGTAGCCGCGCTTCTTCGCGACCAGCTCGATCCCCGAACCCGGCGGAACGCCGTCGAGGTCCTCGGCGCTCCGAATCGGAACGTACACCTCGCCGGCCTGGGTCCGCAGCTGGAGCTCGACCGGATCGGCGGTCGGCGACCAACTGCCCTCGGCGGGCACCACCTCCACCCGCACGCCGCGCGTCCACGCCGCGTCGACGCGCGGCGCGGTGCCGACGACGACCGAGGTGAGAGCAAAGATCCCGGCGCCCGCGTCCGACCGCGTCCCCGGCAGCTGGGCGTAGAACACGTAGCTCCCCGCGGGCGGCCGGAAGTCGAACTTCAGCCCGCCATAGGCGTCGCGCTGCCCCACGGTAGTCAGCTGCGTCTGCGCGCCGAGGCGCAGCAGCATGCCGGTCACCTCCAGGCCGTCCGCGGGGACCAGCTGGCCGTCGGGATGGACCACCACCGTCGTGTCGTAGGGCACCTCGGTGACGAAGGGCACCTGGGCCTCGCGCGGCGAGCCAGCGCGCACCGGGATGCGCTGCTGCTTGCCGGCGCCACGGCGCAGGCTGAGGCCCTCGGGCGGCCCGCTACCGAGGCCCCACTCGAGCAGCGTCGTCAGGCGCAGCTCACCGGCGGGCAGCCCGCACAGACGGACCGACTCGCCGATGCGGCAGCGCGCCTCCTGCACGTCGGTCGCGCCGCGCTCGGGCGCGTCCAGCAGGCCGGCGTCGTCGACCATCACGCGGTACTGGAAGAGCACCGTCGGCGGCGGGCCGCCGGCGTGGTCCTGCCACGCGAGCAGGTTGCCCGCATCGTCGGTGAGCACCGGCCGGAGCGTGAGGCTCTGCTGCTCCGGCGGCGGCGCGAGCTCGCCCAGGTCGAGGTCCGCCCCGGGAGCCAGGTGGATCTCGCGGTCGGCGGTGAACTGACAGCCGTCCTCGACCCAACGCGCCTGCAGGCGCTTGCGCCCCGGCTGCACCACCAGCGCGAAGCGTCCGCTCGGATCGCACGTCGTCCGCTTCTCGTTCGTCGCCAGGAGCGAGATGCCGTCGACCGTCAGGTCGGTGCGCACGTCGCGCACCAGGACCGTGCCCTCGGCGCCGGGCTCGAAGGGCGAGATGCGGCCGCGCACGACCGCCGGCCGCTCGCAGGCGAAGGTGCGCGTCACCGCGCCGCCCGGGGTGAGGTCGAAGCGCCCGCTCCGCTTCTCCTCGATCTCGCGCACGAGGAACTCCTCGCGCGAGAGGCCCTCGACCTTCGACAGCGCCGGGTTGCCCTCGGCGTCGGCGCAGCGGAAGTCGGTGTCGAGCTCGATCGACAGGCCGCGTTGCGCCGGGATCCCGCTCCACACGACCTCGCCGCGCGCGTCGGTCATCCCGGAGAGGTCGCGCTCGCCCAGCGTGGCGAGCACGCGGTCCAGGTCGTCGTAGGGCAGCTCCCGCAGGCGCTCGAAGACCTTGCCGAACAGCTCGGGCTCGTGCGTGCCGTCCAGCAGCGTCTCGCACTCGCCGAAGCGCAGCCTGCGCTCGGCCGAGGTGCGCTCGGTGTCGGCGAACGACAGCGCGAGGAACGCCAGCACGCCTTCGGCCGGCGCGCCGCCGGCGCGCGCGCGCATCCGCACCTCGCCAAGCGCCTGGAGCCGCAGCACCAGGTAGCCACCGCCCGCCTCGAGCGCCGCGACCTCGGGCGCAAAGCCCGGGGCCTGGACCGCGACGATCAGCTCCTCGCGCGCCAGCTGCCAGCCGCGCGTCGCGTCCCCGTCGAGGTTCCGAACCGCTCCGGCCTCCGCGTAGACCCGCAGCTCGACCGGCGCGGGGGCGCCGCCCTCGAAGGTGACCCGCAGGCGGCGGCGGTCGCCGGCGGCGCGGCGCGCGGCCGACTCATCGTGTGCAAGCGCCACCGCGCCTTCGGCGCTCGCGGGATCGGCCGCGGCCATCGAGCCGGTGGCGGTGGGAGCGCCGAGCTCCGCGGCAGGCGGCTATACGGCGTCCGCGCTGCGGCCGCCGAGGGTGGCGTAGAGCGCGGTGAGAAGGGCGAGCACGACGAGGACGGGGACGAGCAGACGCATGGGAGCTCCAGGTGGGTTGGGCGGCGCTTGGCGAGGACGCGGAGACCGGGCGGACGCCACGACAGGGGCGCCCGCCCGGCGTCGGGCTAGGGGTTACTTGGGTTCTTCCTTGGGCACCTCGTTGCCACCGTCGTCGTCATCGTCGTCGCAGACGGTCCAGGTCGCGGTGTACTGGGTGCTGTTCTTGAGCTCTCCGCTGCCGGAGACCTCCGACGTGTCGAGGATGCAGCCGTCGGCGTGACCGGCGATGAAGATCGACGTCTGCCAGATGATCGTGAACATGTTGGTCTGGTCGCTGCCGGCGCCCTGCTGGGAGCAGTGCCCCGTCACCGGGCCGCTGGCCGTCACGACGGGCACGGAGATCGAGACCGGAACGCCGTTGATCTTGATCGTGCCGAGATAGGTCCAGTTCGAGTCGCTGTCCTTCGCCGCTTCGAGCGTGCAGATGCACGTCTCCGCGAGGTCCCACAGCGTGCACTTCACCTCGCCCACGCCGTACACGAGGGCCCAGCTGTGCGCACCGGCGCAGATCACGTACTCGGCGTCCACCGTCGCGCTGCCGCTCGAGAGGCCGTTGGCGCTCGCGCTCGGGCAGTGCTTGTTGCATGGATCGACGAAGGTGTAGTTCCACGAGCGTGAGCCCGCACACGCAGACTGGTTCTCGACCGAGCACAGGGGACCGCCCTCGTACCCGCTTACCGACGCGTTGGCCTTGGCGCCGCTGGCCGATGAGCTCGCGTCCATCTGGCCGATCGCGCAGGTCGTCGTGGGCTTGGTCTCGCTGCAGGGGTCGTTCGGCCCGTCGCTCACCTCCCACTTGGGAGTGCAGTCGTCCCCGTCGCCCGAGCTGGTCGAGCCCTGGGCGAAGGCCTGGGACCCGGTCAGGGCGAGGAGCGTCAGAAGCAGCGTTGCTTTCCGGAACATCGGTTCTCCTTGAGTTGAGGAATGGAAAGCCGCACCGATGCGGCGCGGCTTCGGTGAACCAGATTCGCGCCGCTCGCTGTTGCACGCCGTTCGAAGAATCCCGCGCTCCACGTGGGGCCCTTGGGGGGATCGGCGAAGCCGGGCGGGCGCCCTCAGGTCGGCGCCCGCCCGGCCCGGGGCGTCTACTTGATCTCCTCCTCGAGGTCGGGCAGATCCCCGCCGCCGCCACCGCAGGCGGTCCAGGTCGCGGTGTAGGTGCTGCTGTTCTCGAGCAGGCCGCTGCCCGAGACCGACGACGAGTCCAGCAGGCAGCCGTCGGCGTGACCCGCGATGAAGATCGAGGTCTGCCAGATGATCGTGAACATGCCGACGTCGTCACCGCCCGCGCCCTGCTGCGAGCAGTGGCCGGTGATCGGACCGCTGGCGGTCACGACGGGCACCGAGATCTTGACCGGGACGCCGTTGATCTTGATCGTGCCGATGTAGGTCCACTGCGAGTCGCTGTCCTTCGCCGCCTCGAGCGTGCAGATGCACGTCTCGGCGATGTCCCACAGCGTGCACTTGACCTCGCCCACGCCGTAGACGATGGCCCAGCTATGAGTGCCGACGCAGGTGACGTACTCCGCGTCGACGGTGCCGCTCCCGCTCGCGAGGCCGTTCACGTACGCGCTCGGGCAGTTGCCTCCGCACGGGTCGACGAAGGTGTAGTTCCACGAGCGCGATCCGGCGCAGGCGGACTGGTTCTCGACCGAGCAGAAGGGACCGCCCTCGTAGCCGCTGAGCGAGGCCGTGGCCTGCGCTCCGCCGGCGGTCGAGCTGGCGTCCATCTGCCCGAACGCGCACGTCTGCGTCGGCTTGGTCTCCGAGCACGGATCGTTGGGACCGTCGCTGACTTCCCAGCGCGGCGTGCAGTCGTCCCCATCGGGATCGGTCGAGACCTGCGCCGACGTGACCGAAGCGAACGCGGCGAGGAGAGAAAGGGCAAAGACTCCCTTGTTGTACATGGAATCTCCTTGGAGTTGAGCGATAAGTAAGGTTCTCGCATACGGCGCGAGAACTCCGAGAAACCGTCCCCTCTCCCCGCCTCGTTTCAGCGTTCGCCGAAAAAGCCACGCGGTCGCCCCCCCAGCGACTCGACACGGCGAGGAGCACCGCGTCGGCCCCGCGGCGCTTTCCGGCCGCGGGCCTGCCTTGCCTCTGGAGACTGGCCCCCCTTGACCGAGCAGAGTCCCCCCTCCGCTTCCGCGCCCGAGTCACACCCGAACCACGCCACCGACCTCCAGCTCGTTCGATGCGTCCTGCGCGGCGATCGGCCGAGCATCGAAGAGCTCGCACGCCGCACAACCTGCGTCGCTCGCATCCTGGCCGCGCTCAACCGGCGGCGCGGCGGCTCGCTGAACGAGCACGACCTCGAGGACCTCGCCCAGGACACGCTCGTCAAGATCTGGGCGAAGCTCGCCGGCTATCGCGGGCACGTAACATTCGAGCTGTGGGCGCGGCGCTTCTGCGAGCTCGAGTTACAAAACCGACTGCGTGCGAAAGCGCGCGCACGCGTGCGCCAGCGCCCGCTCCCCGAAGAGCTGCAGCAGGGCGCGCCGCGGCACGAGCGCGGCGACTCGCGCCGGCTGCTGCGCCGCCACCTGGCGGCGGTGGGCGATCCGGACTCGACCATCCTCGAGCTCCGCATCGTCGAGCAGCGCTCCTTTGACGAGATCGGGCGCGAGCTCTCGCGACCGCCCGGAACGGTGCGGACGCGCTACCACCGGGTGCTGGCTCGGCTGCGGACCCGGCTTCAGCCTCTGGAGGAGAGCCTGACCGTCTAGGGGGTTCGGGGGGGGCCTGACCGCCCCTCCGAGCGCCGTGATGCGCGGCTGGGCTGGGTTCCGGTCCGCGCCGAGCGGGAATCGTTGCGTTAGGCGAAACTATGGTGTGCCTCCGGAAGAGAACGGTCCGCATACCTCCCCACGGAGCGCCTCCCACGCGCTCCGCCCCCTCATGGCCCCGACTCCTCGCCTTATGACGCGCCTTTTCCTGGCTCCCCTTCTGGCCCTCGCCGCGCCCGCCACGGCCCAGACCATCTGGACCGTCAACAACGAGCTCCCCGC
Organism: Planctomycetota bacterium; assembly: GCA_039029355.1. Lineage (GTDB taxonomy): Bacteria > Planctomycetota > UBA1135 > UBA1135 > JBCCGI01. The sequence goes on along the minus strand of JBCCGI010000087.1, from coordinate 13,633 downwards.
GGACTTCACCGAGATCGGCGATGCGATCGATGCCGCCTCCGACGGCGATACGATCCTCGTCTACGCGACCAAGCAGCCCTACACCTTCCTGTGGGTGGAGGGCAAGTCGCTCACCGTTCAGGGAGTCGGGCGACCCTCTGTTTCGGGCTTTCCGCTGTTCCCCCTCCCCGCGGTCCGCGTGGTCAACCTGGCGCCCGGCCAGGACGTGCAGGTCCGCGGGTTCGACGTCGGCGGCACCAGCTCGATCCCGACCGTCGCCGTCGAGGCCAACGCCTGCCAGGCCGCGGTTGTCTTCGAGGACCTCGACGTCGCCGGCTCCGGCGTTCCGCTCCTCGCGCGTGAGTGCACGTCGGTCACCGCCACGCGCTGCGTGCTGCAGTCGCCGCTCACCACGCCGGTCGAGACGCTCTCGAAGCCGACCGAGCTGCAGACCCACCCCGCTCTGCTCGCGGTCGCCTCGAGTGTGTTCGTCTACGACTCCACACTGAACGGCAGCGACGGCAACCAGTCGGTCTTCGGCCTGTTCGGCAACATCCAGCCCGGCCCCGGTGGCCCCGGCGCGCTTCTGCGGGGCTCGACGATGTTCGCCTCGGGCTCCACGTTCAGCGGAGGCGACGGCGGCTCGGATACGCCCGGCCTCTGCTTCGCGGGTGGCGACGCCGGCACGGGTATGACGCTCGACCTACTGGACGGAGGCGCGGGGTCCCAGGCGTGGCTGCTCGACTGCGTCGCGACCGGCGGCGTCGGCGGCCTCGGCGGCTGCGGTCTCGGCGACGGCACCGACGCGGACGACATCGTGCTCCCGGGGGGGCAGATTTTCCCGCTCGCCGGCAGCGCGCGGACGCTCGCGATCGCCTCGCCGGTACTCGACGGCGGGCTGCTCGAGGTGGACGCGACCGGCGAGCCCGGCGACGTGGTGGTCGCCTTCGTCGGCGGCCCGACCCTCGGGCTCTTCGTCGAGACCCTGCAGCTGTCGCTGCACCTCGCGGCGCCGGTGCAGGTCGTCCCGCTGGGCACGGTGGCCGCCGACGGCACGCTCAGCATCTCCCAGCCGGCCCCGACCGTAGCGGCGGGCGGCTTCGTCGAGCTGCTCGCCCAGGCGCTCTTCGTCAGCCCGGACGGCCTCTTCGAGACCGGCCCGACGTCGCTGCTGTTCCTGGGCGCGGGCTTCTAGCGCTCCGCGCGGGCACCGGATCGGACCCGGCGCCGCGCGCCGGGTCCGACGCGCCGGTGGCCGCCGCGGGCCTCGAGATACGCCCGCGGTCTTGTGGACCGGACGCCGGCCGCCGCACTTGGCTCAGCTCGCGGGGCGCCCGCGCCCGAAAGGGTGTGGACGCCCATGCACGCCAAGAAACGCAGCCTTCAGCCCCTCCCCGAGGGCTTCCACGGGGACCGCTATCTGCAGACGCTCATCGACCTGCTCGCCGGACGCGCCGGGGTCTTCCTGGAGACCGGCGCCAACGTCGGGTCGACGCTGGGCTACGTGGCGCGGCGCTATCCGCTGCTGCCGCTGCTCTCGTGCGAGCCCGACCCCGACGCCTGCGCCGCCGCCCGCCGGCACGCCTGCGTACGGCCCGGAGTCAGCCTGCTGGAGATGCGCTCGCAGGAGTTCCTGCGGCGGCTGAAGGGCGAGCCCGAGGAGCGCTTTGAGCTTCCGGTGCTCGCCTGGCTCGACGCCCACGACCACCGCTACGAGTGGCCGCTACGCGACGAGGTGCGCTTCCTGACCGAGCACTTCGACCGCGGCTTCCTGCTGATCGACGACTTCCACGTGCCGAACGAGCCGAACTTCGGCTTCGACGCCTACGACGGCGACGTGTGCGGCTTCGAGTACGTATCGGACGCGATCTCGGCACGCGTCGACTACCGGCTCTACTATCCCGCCTATCGCTCGCACACGTCGGGCTTCCACCCGCTGCGGGGCTGGGGTCTCGTGCAGTTCGGAGGAGCCGGCGGCCCGCTCGAGCGCCTCGACGAACGCCTCCCCGACGTGTGCCGGCTCGAGGTCACGCACCGCACGGAGTCCGTGCTCCGCGCGCTGCCCCCGGCCGACTAGGGCTGCGCGGACGCTTCACTCGAGCGTCATCCGGCCCGTGACCGTGTTGTGATCCGACGACTCCCTCCCGACGACCTGGATGAGCTCGAAGCGAATCGTCACCCGACCGGTCGGAACCTCGACGCGGCGTGACCAGAGGGTCGGCACGCCCGCCTCCAGCTCGACATAGCGCGTCAGCAGCGGCGCCGGGGGCGTCCCGCCCAGCACGGTGATCCGGATCTGGGCAGCGCTCACGTCGGGGGCGGTGATCTCCAGGCGAGCGCCGACCGGCAGCACCCCGGCGGTCCGCACGACGACCGCGTGGTTGTTGTCGTCCCCCGAGCCCCGAGAGCAGGACGTCGGAGTAGCGATTGGTCTCCAGCAGGGTTGCGTTCCCTCCCCATCGCCCGGCGCGCGGCGCGAGCCAGGCGTCGACGCCCGCCGCGATCGCGTCGGCCTGACGCTCGAGGTCGCGCGCCGCGTCCGCCCCCAGCTCGACCAGCACGCCGGCACAATCGCCGCCCAGCGCGCCCGGGTCCAGCACGGCGAGGCCGATGGGACGCCCGCGCGGCGACGCCGTCCGGCGCGCCCCCAGACGCCGCTCCGCAAGTGCCCCGTCAAGATCCGCGTCGAAGGCCCCGCAGCGCGCGCGCCGGCTACGATCAGGCCCTTCCCAACAGGCTCCCCGGTCAACCCTATTCAACCTCCTTGCCTTGACCATGCAGCCAACCATCAAGTCGACCCTTCTCGCGCTCTTCCTCGCACCCGCCTTGAGCGCCGCGCCGGTCCAGGACTGCTCGGTGCTCCTGCCCGGCTTCGACGTCGCCACCGACCTCTTCGTCGACGGAGCCCAGCCGACGGCCCCGCCGGTTTACCAGACGATCCAGGAGGCCGTCGACGCAGCGTCGCCCGGCCAGCGCATCTGGGTCGCCCCGTTCGACCCCGTCACCCATCCCGGGATGGCGTACGGCGGCTTCTCGTTCGACAAGAACATCGTCGTCGCCAAGCTCCCGACGCAGCCTCAGGCCCCCAACCCGGTGGTCATCCGCCCCTCGGGCGCGGCGCCCCAGGACACGCCTGGGATCTACAACGTGGCCGGCTCGGCGATCGACAGCACGACGATCCTCGACGGGCTGACGATCGCCGGGTTCCGGCACCTCGATCCGGGCTCGGCCTTCGGTCAGACGGGCGGCGGCTTGCTCCTGACCGGGACCGAGGCGATCGTCCAGAACTGCGTCTTTGAGGACAACGCCGCGGCCGTGGGCGGCGGGGTGTATGTCGACGGCGGCGCGCCCTGCCTCGTGAACTGCCGCTTCGAGGCGAACTTCACCGACAACTCGGCCACCGGGTCCGGCTACGCGGGCGGGCTCTTCGTCGACACCGCCGCCGCCACGGTCAGCCACTGCGCCTTCATCGAGAACGGCGCCAGCCGCGGGGGCGGGCTTTATGTCGAGGGCGAGACGATGGGCGGCGCCGCACCGGCCGTTACCGTCTTCGCCTGCGCCTTCCTAGCGAACGGGACGCTCGGCGGCCTCCCCACGCCGTTTGACGGAGGCGGCGCCGCCTGCGAGTTCGCGGCCGAGGTGCGCTTCGAGCAGTGCCGCTTCGAGGACAACGTGTCGGCCGACCGCGGCGGCGGGCTCTGGTGCGACTCGGTCGAGCTGCAGCTCGACTACGGCTACTTCGCGCGCAACGTCGCCGCGGCCCTGGGCGGCGGGCTGTTCCTGCTCCGCTCCCCGGGCAGCGCGATGCGGAACAGCCAGTTCGTCGAGAACGCGGCGCTCTTCGGCGGCGGCATCAAGATCGAGAGCGACACGTTCGGCGCCACGGAGAACCTGCTGAGCAACTGCCTCCTCAGCCAGAACCGCGCGGTCGCCGGCTTCGACTCCGGCTTCGGCGGCGGCCTCTACCTGGGTCCGGAAGGCGAGTACGCGCTCAACAACGGCGTCGGCCTCGCGATCAGCTACTGCACCTTCGACGGCAACCTGGCCGACGGCGCCGGAGGCGGGATCTACAGCTTCAACCAGGACCTCACGCCCCAGCTGCGGCTGGTCAACAGCATCCTCTCCGGCAACGCGGTGCAGTCGGTCTTCTCTCCGCCGCCGCCGGTGTCCGAGCAGCAGGTCGACGGCCTCGTCGGCACGCTGGTCGATTCGGGTAGCAACTACTGGCAGGGGCACTCCGCGCTCTCGCTGTATCCCTGTGCCGGCTGCATCTCGTCGGGCGGGCCGGGCTACGACCCGAACGGCGACGACGCCGCTCCGGTAGTCAGCCAACCGGACACCGGCTTCTTCCTCGATCAGTCGACCAGCGTCTGCCTGAACGCCGGCAACGCGGGCGCGGGGGAGCCGGTGAGCGGCTCGACCAGCGCCACGCCGGGTCTCGACCCGGACGTCGGCGCGCCGGACCTGGGCTTCCACTACGCCGGCGCCCCCGAGCCCCCCATCGCCTCGCGCCTCTCCGCGAGCTCGACGACGCTCTCGGCGACGATGCCCCAGCCGATCGTCTTCGACCTGCGCACGCGGCGCCTGGACCCGAACGACCCGGCCTCGGCGCTGATCGACCGCTACTTCGTGCTGAGCATGTCCGGCTCGGGTTTCGCGCCCGGAGGGACCTTCGCGCCCTTCGGCTCGGGCTTCGTCGCGCTCGAGTACGACACGCTGGCCTCCATCGTGTTCAGCCAGGGGCTCTGCCGCCCGCAGTATTCGCCGTGCGACATCTTCGTGCTGGACGCCAACGATGACGGCGAGGAGCAGATCACCCTGACGCTCGACGCCTCGCAGCTGTCGTTCATCACGACGCAGCTCCAGACGACCGAGCTCTGGAACGCCTTCTTCGTGGTCGACGTCGACTTCAACTTCGCCCCGGCCGAGGTGCGCTTCTTCGGCGCGAGCAACGCGGTGAAGATCGACGTGCAGTGAGGCCGCCGGGGGCACGCACGAGCGTGCCCCCGGCAGGGCCTACGCCGGAGAGAGCTCCGCGCCCGCGAGCAGCTCCCGCTGCTCGCGGCGCGGCGCCCGACCGAGCAGCACGTCCGCGATCGCTTCGGACAGCGGAAAGCCCGGCACGCGCTCGAGCCAGAAGAACTCGCCCACCGGGTTGACCTCGAGGAAGACGAAGCGGCCCTCGGGGGTCAGGATGAAGTCCGCCGCGCCGTAGTTGAGCCCCAGCACGTCCTGCAGCGCGAGCACGCGGCGCTCCAGGTCGGCGGGCAGCTCGAAGGTCTTCCAGTCGCCGAGCATCTCCAGTCCGCGCCTGCGCCAGTCGTGACGCGCGTCCTCGCGCGCCGCCGAGTCGATCGATGCGGCGAAGACGCGCTCGCCGACCACGGTGACGCGCAGCTCCAGCCGCTTCTCGAGGCGCTCCTGGAACACCATCGGGCAGAGGTCGAGACCCTCGAGCTCATCGAGGTCGGCGCGCGACAGCGGGTTCGTGAACACCACCTTCTCGCGGCCGTCCTCGTGGATCGCGAACGAGCTCTGCATCTTGGTGATCACGTCCCCTCCGCACTCGTCGGCGAAGGCGCGTACGGCCGTGGGATCGTTGGTCACCAGCGTCCGCGGGGTGTCGATGCCGAGCCGCTCGGCGAGACGCAGCTGGAGCTCCTTGTTCTCGGCCCGGCGGATGTGGACCAGGGGATCCATGACGAAGGCGTCGATGCAGGTCACCGCGTTGAGGAGCGCGCGGCGCGACTCGCCGACCGACGCGCTCTTGATCTGCGCGTCGAGGTCGTCGGGCAGTCCGCCGCCGACGTGCAGGCGTCGATGCCAGACGCCGGTGACCTCGTCGAGGTCCAGGCGCACTCCGTCGCACTCCAGGAAGCGCCCCGCCAGCCCGGCTCCCTGCCGCACGCCGAGCCGCACGTCGGTCGGAAAGCGGTCGGTGTCCAGGCGGAACACGCGCCCGCCGCGCTCCTCGACCGCGCGGGTCACGGTCGGAATGCACTGGTTGTCGCTCGTACGGGTGATGATCAGGATGGTCATGGCAAGGTCGAATCGCGGTCGAGCAGGGCGTCGGCCAGCCCCGCGGAAATCGGCAGGTCCAGATCGCGCTCGAGCATCCCCCACTCGCCGCCGGGGTTGATCTCGAGGAAGACGTGCTCGCCGTCGGGGCGCTGGATCAGGTCGACGGCGCCATAGACGAGGCCCAGCTCGTCGCACAGCGCGGCGAGCCGGCGGCCGACGTCCGCCGGCACGCTGGCGCGCTCCCAGCGGGCCTCAGCGACGTCGGCGGCGCGCCAGTCGACCTTCCCGGCGGCGGAGCCCGACGCGTCGATCGCGCCGGCGAATAGGCGCCCGCCCACGCAGGCGACGCGCAGCTCGCAGCGCTTCTCGACGTGCTCTTGGAAGACCATCGGGCTGTGCCGCAGCTGCTCGGCGTGCTCCAGGTCCTCGGCCTCGACGCGGCTGGTGCGGACGAAGAGCGGCGCCTTGCCCATCGAGATCGAGAGCGGCGTCAGCATCTTCGCGACCATGCGGCCGCCGACCTCGTCGTAGAAGGCCCGCGCGCGCTCGGCGTCGTTGGTGATCAGCGTGCGCGGAACGCGCAGGCCCAGCGCGCTCGCGACGCGCAGCTGCCGCGCCTTGTTCTCCGCGTCCCGGTCGGCGGACCAGGGGTTCACCCAACGCGCGTGCGCCAGCGCGTCGAAGAAGCCGTGGAGCGCGGCGGTCGACTCGCGCGCACAGCCGTCGCGCAGCGCCGGGTCGAGACCCTCGGGCAGCTCGGGCGGCCAGACGCGCCGCGCCCAGACGGCGCTCACATCGCTGGGATCGAACGACGTGTTGTCCTCCGCCACGGCGACGTGCCGCGGTCCGCCGTCGCCGAGCCGCGCCGCCAGCCGGACGCGCGACGGAAAGAGATCGGTGTTCAGTCGGTACGGCCGCGCTCCGCGCTCTTCGAGCGCCTCCGCGACGCGGTCGACCGTGAAGTAGTCGCCCGAGTGCGTCAGGAGCAAAACCATCGAACGGGTGGAGGCCATGGGCTCTCTCTAGGACATGCGCGCAAGCGGGCCGCAGCCCCGCTCCCCGAGGGAAGCGCGCCGCGGCCCGGCGAGATGCGCGAACGAAGTCAGATCTCGTCGGAGTCCGACGGAGCCTTCATCGTCTGCTCGAGGTCGTCGTCGTCCGACGGCCACTTCATCGTGACCAGAGGGCCTTTGCCGGCCTTCACGTCGGTCTTGACCTCGGGGTATTCCTGGCCTTCCAGGAAGCGAGCGAAGAACGGGGTCTTCTTGTCGTCGTTCACCGAAACTCTCCTAGGCAAGGGTTGGCCCGAAAGAGGGCAAAGAGAGGGCTCAGCTGGACGGATAGTCGTCGCCGTCCGAGGGGTACTTCATCGTGACGTCCTCGTCGACATCCGACGGGTACTTGTGCGTCACGAAGGGCGGGAACGCGCCCGCCTTGACGTCGGTGCGCACCTCGGGGTCGTCTTGGCCCTCGAGGAAGCGCGCGAAGAAGGGGGTCTTCTTCTTGGCGTCGTTCATTGGGGAACTCCTCCTTCCCAACGGGAAGGGGCTTGGTGCAAGGGCCCCCCGCCGGCCGCCCACGCGAGCGGCGCGTCACCGGGGGGCAAGGTGTGTGTAAGCTTACACAGGCCCGCGGGCGTCGCCATCCCCGGGGCCGGCTTCCTCGACAAGCCCGGCGGCCTTCAGGGATGGGCGACGACCACCGCCGTCGGCGAGCGCTCCAGGACGCACTCCACCACGCGCCGCAGCGTGCCGGGATCGAGCGCGGCGAAGCTCTCGTCGAAGACCTTGAGGTCGCCCTCCTGGAGCAGCGCCCGGGCGACGAACACCCGCGCCCGCTCGCCGTGCGACAGCTGCCAGCCCGTCTCGCCGACGGTCTGGAAGAGCCCGGTGGGCATGCGCTCGAGGAGCGGCCCCAGCCCCAGCGCCACGCAGACCTCGTGCGCCTCCGCCAGGTCCTTGTCGGACGGCGGCCAGCCGCGCGCGAGCAGCAGGTTGAAGGCCAGCGTGCCCTCGAAGACGTGGTTCTCGTGGGACTGCGGCGCGGCGGACACGCGCCTGCGCCAGGCCCGCGCGCCCCAGCTCGCGCGGTCGAGGCCGGAGAGCAGGAGGAGCCCCGAGCTCGGCTCGCGCAGCCCGGTCACCAGCGCTGCGAGCGTGGACTTGCCGCCGCCCGACGGTCCCTCCAGGAGCACCCGATCGCCCGCCTCGATGCGGAGGTCGCAGCCCTCGATCGCGGGCTCGGCGCGGCCGGGATAGCGCAGACCGAGCCCGCGCGCGGCCAGCAGTGGCACCGCATCGTCCTCCCCGCCGGACGCGAGCGACGCGGGCGCCGCCGCCAGGCCCACGTCGCCGCGGGGCTCGTAGCGCGCCGCGGCGCGGTGCAGCTCGCGCACCTCGCCCCAGGCCACCCGCAGGGTCGCCAGCTGCGCCACGCTGGCCGCGAGCTTGGTTACCGCCTGCTGTGCCAGCAGCAGCCCTCCGAGCCCCACCGCCAGCGACGTCGCGGTGACGTCGCCCGACAGGAACGCCGGAGCCAGGCCGACCACACCGATGGCGAGCCACAGGCTCCCGAGCCCGGTGGCGAGCGCCACGGTCGCGCGGTCCAGCCGCCCCGACGCGTGCATGTAGGCTTCGAGCAGCTCGTCCTCGCCGTCGTGCCAGCGCTCCCGCGCCTCCTGCACCTGCCGCGTGCGGTGCCCGACCATGCGCTCGACCAGGTCGTGCGTCAGCGCGAGGCGGGCGCGGGTCCAGGCGCGGCCGCGGCGGAAGGCGGTGCGCCCGAGCGCGAGCGCGAGGCCGACCCAGACCAATAGCAGCAGCGGCGTGAGCGCCGGCCCCGCGCCCTGCGCCAGCACCCACGTCGCGAGCCCGAGCTCGACCAGCGCCGCCGTCGCGACGAAGCCCGCGCCGAGCGCCAGGGTCTCGACGGTCTCCGACTCAAGCACGCGCCCCAGGAGCTGCCCCACGCCCTGGTGCCGCGTCTCCTCGGTGCGCAGCTTGAGCGCGCCGACGAGCAGCCGCCGCTTGAAGAGCGCCCCGACGTCGAGCGCGAAGCTGCCCTGCAGCCACGACTCGGCGACCCGCAGCGGAATCCCGCTGAGCAGCAGCAGCACCCACGCGCCGACCCAGGCCGCCTCGACGCTCCCGGCGAGCGCGCCGCGCCCGATCGCGACCCAGGCGGCGACCACCAGCCCCCACACCGCGGCGTGGGCCAGCGCTGCGAGCGCGAGCCGCGCGGGCACGCGCGCGCGCCGCGCTTGGGCCCACGCGTCCGCCCCGGGCTCGAGCCGCAGGATCCAAGCGCCCTCGAGCGCGCGTTCGGCGAGGTGCTCGCCCAAGAGGCGCGTGCGCACGCGCGCACGGCGGCCGGGGCGCAGCGCCGCGCGGTCCAACATGCGGTCGACCGCCGGCGCGAAGGCGCGCTCGACGTCGGCCCACAGCTCGGCGTGCACGGCCTCCGGCGCCACCGCCGCCAGCTCGCCGTCCGCGCGCACGAGCAGCACGCGCCCGCGCCGCCGGCCGAGCATCAGCAGGAAGCCCGTGGACGCGCCGGGCGGTCCCTGCACACGCAGCACGGCGGGCCCGGCCCGGCGTAGGAACGCCGCGGTCTCGCCGTAGGTGCAGCGCACGGCCTCGCTCTCGGCGCCGCCGCCTGTGACGAGGGCCTCAAGCCATCCTCCGATGCGCGCCGGATCCCCCGGAGCCACGCCCGCGCCGGCGGCTCCGCCGAGCTCGCCGAACCCGGCCGCGCGCGCGAGCAGGGCGACGCCGCCCGCGAGCCGCGACGCGGGCCAGACGAAGGGCGCGAGGCTCAACGCGGGCCCTCCTCGGCGAGCCGGCCGCGCTCCATGCGCAGGCGACGCCAGTAGGGCGCGCGCCACACCTCGTGCAGGAGCGTCCGCTCCTCCTCCAGGAGCACGCCGAAGCGCGAGCCCGGCCGTGCCGCCAGCTCGCGCGGCGCGCCGTCCTCGACCAGCTCGCCCTGCTCGATCACCAGCACGCGGTCGAAGTCCAGCGCGGCGCCGACGTCGTGGCTCACGCACAGCAGCGTCGCATCGCGCCAGCGCTCGCGCGAGCGCGCGAGCAGCTCGCGCCGCCGGCCGCGGTCGAGCCCGCGGAACGGCTCGTCGAGCAGCGCGAGCCGCACGCCCTCGCGCAGGAAGGCTCGCGCCAGGCGAACGCGTTGACCCTCGCCGCCGGACAGCAGCCCTCCGCCCTCGCCGAGCGTCGACTGCAGGCCGTCGGGCAGCCGCTCGAGCGCCTCGCCCAGCTCGGCCGCGGCGACCGCCTCGCCGGCCCGGGCGGCGGCCGCGGGCGCCGAGCCGTAGCGCACGTTCGCGAGCAGCGAGCGATTCCAGAGCCGCGCCTCGGGATCGACCCAGGCCGTCGCGCGGCGCAGCGCCGCAAGGGCCGCGCCCTCGAGCGGCAGGCCGTCGACACACAGCTCGCCCGCGGCGGGCCGGTGGCCGCCGAGCAGGAGCCCCACCAGCGTCGACTTGCCCGCGCCGGAGTGCCCGACGACGGCGACGTGCTCGCCCGCCGCCAGGGTGAGGTCGACGCCGCGCAGGAGGTCGTGCCCGCCGGCGCGCACGCCGACTCCGCGCAGCTCGACGCGCGCGCCGGCAACGGCCGCGGCCGCGGCGGGCTCCGTGACGCCCACCGGTCGCAGCGCGCTCGGCGGCGGCGCCACCCCGGTCCCCGCTGCCGCGAGCTGGCCGGCGCCGCGCGCGGGCAGCTCGTCGGTCGAGCGCTCGGAAGCCGGCGCCACGGAGGCCGCGGGGTCATCCTCTTCGCTGCCGGACAAGGGCTCAAGCGCGCGCCGCGCGGCGTTGCGCTGGCCGGGGTACTGCAGCGCGAGCCGCGCGAGCTCCTCGCCCAACGCCGGCAGCCCCAGCGCCCAGTAGGCGAACAGCAGCACGCCGCCGGCCTCGCCCCCTCGCCCCAGGTGCCCCACGACCAGCCACGCGGCGAGCCCGAAGCCGATCAACGCCTGCAGCCCCTCGATCACGAGCCCGATCCCGAGCAGCCGCCGGCCCGCGCGGACCCACTCGCTGAGCAGCCCCTCGTGCTCGCGCCGCAGCGAGCGCGACGCGCCGTGCACGCGCGCCGGCACCAGCCCGAGCAAGGCGTCGAGATAGAAGCGCGCGAGCGCGCCCCGGTGGCTGCGCACGCGGAGCTCGCGCTCGCCCAGGCTGCGCTGGAAGGCCAGCGGCACCGCCACCGCGGCCAGCGCCGCGCACACCGCGGGCAGCAGCGCGCGCGGATCCAGCCAGACCAGCCCCGCCGTCGTGAGCAGCAGCTGGAACGCTGCCCGCAGCAGCCGCCCGAGCACCGGCGCGACGCCGCGTAGCACCAGCAGGCTGTGGGCCCGCTCGGCCATGTCGGAGGACGGGATGCTGTGGAAGGCGCGCGTCGCGAGGCGCGGGAGCTTGGCCTGGAGCGCGACGCGCAGGCGGCCCTCCAGCTTGCGCCCCATGCGGAAGAGCGCGGTCACGATCGAGAGCTCGAGCGCCGCCGCCGCCACGAGGAAGGCGACCAGGAGCCCGAACGCGCCCAGGCGCTGCGCCGGCGAGGCGAGCGCGTCGTGCAGGTCGAGCAGGCTGCGCAGGAGCAGCGCCTGCACCAGCACGACCACGGCGGCCAGCGCGATGCCGCCCGCGGCCGCGAGCGGCGCGGCGCGGCCGTCCGCGAGCAGCGTGCGCAGCAGCGTTTGGCTCGGTGCAAGCGGCGGTGCCTGCAGGGCCGCCGCGAGCTCGGGCGCCAGCTCCTCGGAGGCTGCCTGATCCGCGCGGCGCAGCTCGTCGGCCCCGCGGATGCGGACGAGCACCGCGCCGCGCACGTGCAGCGGCGCCTCGCCGTCCGGCCCAGGGGCGCCCGGGCGCGCCTCCCAGTACGCCGCCGGGATGGTCGCCGACGCGCGCGGGTCCTCGGCCGCGGCCTCGTCCGCGAGCTCCTCGACCAGCCGGCCGGCGGCGCGCCCGCGACGCAGCGCGCCGCTCTGGACCAGCGAGCGCGCCATGCGCTCGGCCGCGTCGAGCGTCGCAAGGGCGCGCCAGGTCGGGTCCGCCGCCGCGCGCTCGACGCGCGCGCCCGCCGCGCGCAGCCCCAGCGCGCGCAGCCTGCGCTCGAGCGGCTCGCGGAAGGCCGGCGTTCCGGCCCAGCGGCGCCAGCTGTCGGCCGGCACCGCCATCGCGTGCTCGTAGGCCGCGGCGCGGAAGGCCGCGCCGCGCATCCAGCGCCGGCCGGTGGCGGGGTCCATCACCTGCACCCACCCGCCGCGCGCGCGCCACAGCAGCACGAAGTGGTTCGTGCCGTTCGGCTGCCGCAGGACCGCGATCGCCGGCGCGAGCTCGGCCGGCCGCTCGAGGCGCTCGGGCGAAACCAGCACCTGGCGCGCGTCGAAGCCGAGCTCGCGCGCGACGTCCTCGAGCGTGTCGATCGACGTGCCGTCGACGCCGGTCTGGCAGGCCTCGCGCAGGCGCGGGTAGCTCGCGTGCACGCCGAAGCCGGCCAGGAGCGACTTGAGCACCGCCGGCCCGCAGTCCATCCCCGAGGACTGCAGCACCTCCGGAACGAAGAGGCGGCGCCGTGCGCTCACCTCGGCTCCGCCTGGACCGCCGCCGGCGCGCGCCGGCCGGCGCTGCGCAGCAGCAGCTCAAACGGCGACACGCGCTCGACCTCGACCTCGACCGTGCCGACCAGGCCGTGGCCGAGCGGCACCGCGGTCTCGCCCGCGTCCAGGTGTAGCTCGACGCGCACCAGCCCGTCGCGCGCCTCGGCGCCGACGCGGGCCACTTCGACCGGAACGCTGCCGAAGCGCGCCCACGGGAACCCGTCCAGGCGGAGGCGTCCACGCTGCCCCGGGCGGATGCGCCCGACCGCCGCAGCGGCCGGGAAGTCGGCCTCGACCGCCAGCGCGCCGGGCGCGACGACGGTCGCCAGCGTCGCGCCGGCCCCCACCCAGCTGCCGCGCGTGAGCGGGGTGAGCTCGGCCACCTCGCCCGCGGCGGGCGCGCGCAGCGAGCGGCGCGCGATCTCGGCCTCCAGCCGCGCCACTACCAGTGCGCCTAACAAATACCTTGGCACTGAAAAGTGCCTACCTCAAAGCCTCAAAAGCCCTTTCCTATTCCCCTGCCCAACGCCAACTCTACCCCTTCTACAACAGGTTAGACAGTAGTGCTGCCAATGCAGCAAATCGTGGGATGTATGAGTTGTAGCAGTTGGCGAACCAAAGGAACTACAGCTCACGCACCGTTTTTTGTGGAGGCCAGTTCTTGACTGACGCCAACTTTGCCGAATCCGCCCTCCTATACCACCCACCAACGATATGCCCAGAATATTCGACCTCAGAGGTCGCAAAGGTATACTTTGACAGCTTAGTGTACAGCTGATGTGCCTTTAAACGTTAGAACACTTCATGCAAGTGCTACTCGTGGGCCTCTGCAGTTGATGAAAATACCAAGATATCATCGAGGTACACAACCACATACTTATCCAGCACGTCCTAGGAGACTGAATTGATCAGTATCTAGAACGTACTGGGGGCGTTGCAGAGCCCAAAGGGGAGTACTATGTACTCGAAAAGGCCATAGCGCATCAAAAAAGCGGTTTTGTGCGTGTCACTAGGCTCG
>JBCCGI010000086.1:0-35224 GCA_039029355.1 Planctomycetota bacterium | reverse complement strand
CTACGATCGAGAGCACACCGACTAGATCGTTTGCATCTACGATTGAATCGCAGACTCAGTTGCCATGGATTTGAAAGAAAATGGCGACCGACACGCTGGGCGAGGCCGGCCTCGACCGCGACGCGCGGCTCGCGCTGGCGTTCCGCCGCGCGACCTCGCGCCGGCCGACTGCGGATGAGGTCGCGCTGCTCGCGGGCTACCTCGCCGACGAGCTGGCGGCCTTCGAGGCCGAGCCCGGGCGCGCGGCGGAGCTGCTCGCCGTGGGGGAATCGGAGCCGGGCGCACAGGCTTCCCCGACGACCCTGGCCGCGTGGACGTCGGTCTGCTCGCTGATCCTCAACCTGGACGAGACGATCACCCGCCGATGAGCTCGCGCGACGCCTTCCCCTCCTTCGACCGGCGCGGCTTCCTGCGCGCTTCGGCGGGAACGCTCGGCGCCGCGGCGCTGCAGTCGCTGCTGCACGCCGATACGCCGCCGGGAGCGGGGCCCGCGCTCGGCGCGCCGCATTTCAAGCCGCGCGCCAAGCGCGTGATCTGGCTCTTCCAGTCGGGCGGCCCGTCGCACATGGACCTGTGGGACCACAAGCCGGACCTGCGCGCGAAGCACGGGATGGAGCTCCCGCCCTCGATCCGCGGCGACCAGCGCATCACCGGCATGACCTCGGGCCAGTCGAGCTTCCCGGTGGTCGCTCCGATGTACGACTTCCAGCGCCACGGCGAGTGCGGCCGCTGGGTCTCGGAGCTATTGCCCTACACCGCCCAGGTCGTCGACAAGCTCGCGGTCATCAAGTCGGTCAACACCGAGGCGATCAACCACGACCCCGCGGTGACGTTCATCCAGACCGGCATGCAGCGGCTGGGGCGGCCGAGCGTGGGCTCGTGGATCAGCTACGGCCTCGGCAGCGAGAACCGCGACTTCCCGTCCTACATGGTGCTGATCTCGCACGGATCGGGCCGTCCGGTCGGGCAGCAGCAGCCGCTCTTCGCGCGCCTCTGGTCCAGTGGCTTCCTGCCGTCGGAGCACCAGGGCGTGAAGCTCTACGGCGGCCGCGAGCCGGTGCTCTACCTCAACGATCCGCCCGGAGTCGACCGCGCCGGGCGCCGGCGCATGCTGGACCGGCTGGCGGAGCTCAACCGCGGGCGGCGCGAGGTCACCGGCGACCCGGAGATCGACGCTCGCATCGCGCAGTACGAGATGGCGTACCGCATGCAGAGCTCGGTGCCGGACCTGGTCGAGCTGTCGGACGAGCCCGACGAGGTCTTCGAGCTCTACGGCCCCGACGCGCGCAAGCCGGGCACGTTCGCGGCCAACTGCATCCTGGCGCGCCGGCTCGTCGAGCGCGACGTGCGCTTCGTGCAGCTCTTCCACCGCGGCTGGGACCAGCACGAGAACATCCCCACGACGATCAACGGCCAGTGCCGCGACACCGACCAGCCGTCTGCCGCGCTCCTCCTGGACCTCGAGCGGCGCGGCCTGCTGGACGACACGCTCGTGATCTGGGGCGGCGAGTTCGGGCGCACGGCCTACTGCCAGGGCCGGTTGACCGACGACAACTACGGGCGCGACCACCACGGCCGCTGCTTCACGATGTGGCTTGCCGGCGGCGGCATCCGGCCGGGCGTCGAGTACGGCGCGACCGACGACTTCTGCTACAACGTCGTCGAGAACCCGGTGCACGTCCGCGACCTGCTGGCGACCGTGCTGCACTGCCTCGGCATCGACCACGAGCGCTTCAGCTTCAAGTTCCAGGGGCTGCACCAGCGCTTGACGGGGGTCGAAGAGGCGCACGTGGTGCGGCCCTTGCTCGCGTAGAGCTCGGCGACAGAACGAGTTCCGGAAAGCGCACTGCTTGTGAGTGCTCTGGAGCGCGTTTCCCAGCGGAGGGAGTTGCGCGCGCGTGACGCGGAAGCGGCGCCGCGGGGCGAGGTCGTGTGGCATCCTCGCAGAGCCGCGGCAGATCCGCCGCGGCTCCCATCCCTGACTCGGCCTCATGCCCCGGCCGATCGGCCAGCTTGGGCGGGAGGCCTTCAGACATACGGAGGAACCCCATGAGGCGCGCACATCTCCCCGTTTGCGCGATGTTCCTGCTCCTCGCGTCTGCGCCCGCGGCACAGCTCACGGACGTGAGCCAGACGCCGAACGCGGCCAACGCCGGCATCAAGAAGTCCTACGTCGACCAGATCGGCGCCGGGCGAGGAGACGTCCTGACCCCAGGCTCGTCGACCTTCCTGATCCGCCGCGATCCATTCCGCGCGATCGTGCGTGGACGGCAGCTCTTCCAGCGCAAGTTCACCGTGGGCCAGGGCCTCGGCCCGCGCACGGGCGACGGCGTCGGCGACATCGAGGCGGACGTCTCGCACGGCGCGGGCCTCTCGGACAGCTGTGCGGCCTGCCACTCGCGGCCCTTCGGGTCGGCGGGGGTCGGCGGCAACGTGTTCACGCGGCCGGAGAGCCGCGATGCTCCCCACCTCTTTGGCCTGGGGCTGCAGGAGATGCTCGCGGACGAGATCACGGGCGACCTGCGCGCCACGCGCGACGCCGCGGTGCTCCAGGCGGTCACCGGCGGGGCGGCGGTCACGCTGCCGCTGCTCTCGAAGGGCATCGAGTACGGCGTGATCACCGGGCTGCCCGACGGCTCGGTCGACGCCTCGGGCGTGGAGGGCGTCGATCCCGACCTGCGCGTGCGGCCGTTCTTTGCGGAGGGCACGACCATCTCGATCCGCGAGTTCGCCGTCGGAGCCTTCAACGCCGAGATGGGCCTCGAGGCTCCCGACCCCGACCTCGTGGCTTCGGCCAACCTGAACCAGGACGTGGTCACCCCGGCGGGCATGGAGCTCACCGGCTCGACCGACGCGATCGAGGCGCCGCCGGCGACGACGATCTTCGAGGACTCCGACGGCGACGGCATCGCCAACGAGGTCCCGACGTCGATCGTCGACTTCATGGAGTTCTACCTCCTCAACTACTTCCGCCCCGCGATCGCGGAGGTGACTCCGGACGTCGTGGCGGGCTTCGAGCTCTTCACCGCGATCGGGTGCGCCGACTGCCACAAGCCGTTCCTCACGATCGAGGAGGATCGCCGGGTGGCGGATACGTCGACGCTGTACGACCCGTTCCAGTCGAACGTGATCTTCAACCGCCTCTACACGACCGCCGCGACGCTCTACACCGAGGTCGACGACGGCTCGGGCTTCCCGACCATCAAGGAGCCGAACCGCGACCCCTTTGTCGTCGCCGGCATCTTCACCGACTTCAAGCGGCACGACCTGGGCCCGAACTTCCACGAGCGGAAGTTCGACGGGACCCTCACGACGCACCTGATGACCGAGCCGCTGTGGGGCGTGGGCTCCACGGCGCCGTACGGCCACGACGGCCGTAGCGCCACGCTGGTCGACGTGATCCTGCGCCACGGCGGCGAGGCCGAGTCGACGACGCTGGCGTTCGTTCAGCTCGAGGAGGCCCAGCAGGAGCAGATCCTGGAGCTGCTCGGCGCGCTGGTGCTCTTCGCGCCGCCGGACACCTCGTCGAACCTCGACCCCGCGAACACGAACGACCAGGACTTCCCCTTCTCGGGGGCGGGGAGCATCGACCTGTCGGTGCTCTTCAACGTGCAAGGGGACAAGGAGTAGCCCCAGGCGGATACGGCTCCGCGCGGGTTAACCGCCCGCGCGGAGTCAGCGCTTCCGCAGGCTCAGCACGAACGCCGCCGCGAGCAGCAGCAGATACGGCTCGACCGGGAAGCGGTAGCGCTCGAGCACGTGGATTACGTAGTACGGCAGCGGAAACAGCACCAGCGAGCCCACCAGGAAGGCGTGCTCGGGCGAGCGCCGCGCAAGCCGCAGCGCGCCCAACGCGCCGAGCACCCCGCCCACCAGGTGCAGCACCCAGCGCGCCCAGGACTTGGGATCCTCGGCCGAGGTCGTGCCGAAGAACGTACGGCGGTCCCAGAGCGGCAGCTCGCCCAGCCACACGATGCGCGCGCGGGTCAGCGTGAGCGATGCGAAGCGACCCGGGTTGGCGCGGATCCAGTCCAGGGCTTGGCGGCCGCAGGCGGAGGAGTACTCGGCCTCGCCCAGCTCGCGCAGGCGCTCGGTCTCGGCGTCGGTCCAGCCGGGGTGGTACTCGAAGCGGTGCTGTCCGTCGGCCAGGTCGTTGTTGCCGACGTACAGCTCGACGCCCAGGTTCGAGCGGAGGCCCGGCGTTCCCAGCACGACGAGGTTGCGCGCCATCCACGGCGAGCAGACCAGCGCCGTCGCCGCGACGAAGGCCGCCGCGCGCGGAAGGGCGCGTGTCCACGGGCGCTCCGGCGCGAGGTAGAGCAGCACCGCCGGCAGGATGCCGACCGGCGCCGGGTTCAGGAGCAGCAGCAGCCCAAAGGCCGCGCCCAGCACCGCCGTGCGGCCGCGCCCCGGCGCGCGCCCCGAGCCGAGCAGCAGCACCGCGAAGCCGGTCATCCCGGCCGCGACCAGCGCCGTGTCCCACACCTTGTGCACCGCGTACCAGATCGCCAGCGGGTGCAGCACCCAGGCCCAGGCCGCGAGCCGGCCCGCGCCGGGCGCGCCGAGCCGGCGGCCGAGCAGCAGCAGGAGCGGCGCCGTCAGCGCCGACGCCACCGACTGCACTCCGTACAGTGCCCAGGCCGCTCCGGCGGTCACCCCGCCGAAGAGCCACATGCAGGCCGCTACGAGTGCGGGGTAGATCGGCGGCAACCAGCCGCTCGGCCCGGTATCGCGGCCGAACGGGTCCGCGAGCCCGTCGCCGCGCAGGAGCGCGTCCGCCAGCGAAGCGGGCTCGTGCCCCCAGCGCCAGGCCGAGAAGCCGTCGACCTCGGCCGGCGAGCCGAGCACCACCATCGCCAGCACGCGCAGCGCGAGCGCGACGAGGAACAGCAACCAGAGCTCGCGCGCCGGGTGCGGTGCGGGGGCGTCCATGGGCCGAGGGGGAGCCGCGGCGGCGGTCATCAGCGCCAGGGTAGCTCGCGACCCACCAGGTCTGCGAACGTCAGTTCGCGCCTTGGCGGGGCCGAGGTCAGATCCTGGCGGTAGAGCTTCAGCGCATCGGGCAGCACGACGCCGTCGCGGACGACGTCGAAGCTCCCATATTCAGACCAGCGGTCGGGCGCGCCCTCGATCAGTCCGCGCAGCATCCGGTCGTGCTCGACCCGCCGGCGCTCGGGGGCGGAATCGTCGAGCGCCACGATGTCCACGCCGATCTCGGTGAGGAAGGCCTGCAGCTCTTCGAGCGTCGCGAAGCGCGGCTCGTACACCAGCCCCATCCAGTCGCTCTTGCCGACGACCTTGCTCGCGCGCAGCACGATGTGCCCCGGACGCTCCTCGTGCAGCGCCACCGACGCCACGAAGCCGCCCTCGCCGCGCGAGTCGGAGTTGATCAGGAAGATCGCGTCCTCCCCCAGCGACTCGTCCGCGAGCAGCGCGCGCGCCGCGTCCCCGTGCCCGGTGCACTCCTTGCGCTCGAGCTTCAGGAACGGCAGCAGCGAGAGCACGACCGCGGCCGGCACGACGTGCACCCCGCCCAGCGCGAGGCGCGGCAGCCGGTCGACGATCAGGCGCGCGCCGAGCGCCGCCGCCATCAGCCACACCGGCACGATCAGCGTCAGGTGGCGCGCCTGCGGGCCGGTCGAGACCAACAGGTGGCAGAGGAAGATGCTCGGCACCCAGGCCGCGTACGCCGACCAGCGGCCGCGGCGCCGCTCGCTGCCGAGGGCGCAGCCGAAGCCCACCAGCGCCAGCCCGCCCGACACCCAGCCGCCGATCCGCAGCAGCTCGCGCGCGTAGAAGCCGGCCGCCGGGACGGCGTGCTCGAGCGACGGCTTAGCTCCCCCGACCCAGCTGCTGGTCGACACCCCGATCGTCGCGAAGTACCACGGCGCGCAGAGCAGCAGCACGACGCCCGCCGAGCCCCAAAGGGCCGGCCGCCGCAGCAGGCTCCAGCGCCCCGAGAGCGCGATCGAGACCGGCGGCACCAGCGCCAGGAAGATCGGGCTGCCCTTGGTCAGGATGCCCGCCGCCGCGAACACGCCGAACGCCAAGCTGTCGCGCGTGCGGCCCTGCTCCAGGAAGCGCCCGAAGCGGAGCACCGCCAGCGTGCAGAACAGCGTCAGCGGCAGCTCGGTCATCACCATGTGCCCGAACTTCTGCACCACCGGGAGCAGCAGGAACGACAGCCCGAGGAGCGCCGCGAGCCGGTCGCCCGCGTCCTCGCGGGCTCCGAAGTACACCAGGAGCGCGATCAGCGTCGCCAGCACCGCGAAGAAGCTGAGGATCGCGAAGCTGCTCGTCCCGAGCGCCAGCAGCCAGGTCCCGAGCAGCGCCGGCAGCATGGGCGGCCAGTGCCCGATCGTGACCTTTGGATAGTGGAGGTAGTAGTTCTTGGCGTAGTCGAGCGGCCCTTCCGCGAAGCCCGTCAGCGTGTAGTCGCGCACCATCAGCGACGACGCGAGGTGCGACGGCTCGTCCTCGAACGAGCTGAAGTCGCTCTCCAGCGCGCCGCTGGCAAACAGGAGCACGACCGCCACGGCAAAGTAGAGCCCTGCCAGGGCGGCCACTCTCCAGCCCTTCCATCGAAGGGGGGCGGCGGCTTCGGGTGCACTCATTTGCGAGACTGCGGGCCGGTCGGCCGAACCCGGCGCCAATCGTCAAGCCGCACCCCTGGGGGGCGGTCGGAGCGCGGGGAGGCCGTTCCGGACACGGTTTTCCGCGGGATCCTAACACCCGGGCGCGGCTGGAGCGCTGCCCGTATCTTTAGGAGTCCCCGCGGGCCTTGCGCCGCCCCTGGGGCCGCTCCAGGGGAGTCCCTGGGGCCCCCCTTGCTCAGGCGTCGAGCGGCAGCAGCTCGACCCGCCGGAACTCGAGCGGGTGGCTCTCGGCCTGGAGCGCGATGTAGCCGCCGCCCAGCAGCAGCTCGGCTCCGCCGTCGAGCAGCAGCTGGGCCTCGGGGTCGCGCTCGTCGAGCTGCGGCGCGGTGTACTCGAGCACCACCTCGCCCTCCATCCAGTGCCGGATGACCTCGGCGCCGCGAACCTCGAGCTCGAGCGTCACCCAGCGGTCGCCGTGGTAGGTCGCCGATTCCGAGTTCGTGCAGTGCCGGCGCACCAGCTCGCCGTCCATCACCACGTTGGTTCCCGGCGTGCAGAGGTTCCCCGTCGAGCGCGGGGCGTGCCCGTCGCCGCCCAGCATCTGCGCCTCGATCGACACCGGGAACTCCTGCTCGACCGCCATCGTCTCGGGGGCCTGGCAGTGGAGCATCACGCCGCTGTTGCGGAAGGCCCACCCGGGCCCGCCCGGCGTCTGCTCGCCCACGAAGCGGTACTCGACGCGCATCCGGTAGTGCGAGAACGGCGTGCGGTAGAACAGGTGCCCAAAGGTCCCGTCGAACGACTGGTAGTCGTCGTAGACGACGCGCAGCAACCCGTCCTCGACCCGGAACGTCCCGGCCGGGTTCTCGCCGAGCGGGTAGCCGCGGACCTTCGGCACCCAGCCGTCGAGGCTCTCGCCGTCGAAGAGCGCGATCCAGCCGTCCGGATCGGCGGCGGGCGCGTTCGCGCGGCAGGACGCGACGAGGCCGACGGGGAGGACGAGCGAGGCCAGGAGGGCGAGATGGCGGGCGCGCAGCATGCGGCCAGGATGGTGGCTCGACGCCGCAGGGGCGAGGGGAAACGGCGCTTCTTCCGGCGGCGAGCTCCGCTCAGGCCGCGAAGGTCGGCAGCATCAGCAGGAGCTCGAACGGCGGCCCCCCCGCGAAGCTCGTGCTCGCGCGCGCCAGCATCAGCTCGTCGCCGTCGCGGTACGGGAAGGCCGGCCGGACGCCGGCCCGCACGCCCTGGCAGCCGGCGGACAGCACCGACACGCCCGCGTTGGGGCTGGTGCCCAGCGCCTCCTGCACCGCGCTCGCCACGACCTCGCAGAGGTCGAGCAGCGCCGTCTTCATCATCTGGCTCGGCGCCTTCAGGGCGCGGCTCTCGGACAGGGTCTGATCCGGCTCTCCGAGCCACGCGCTCGCCATGGCGAAGGCCTCGGCGTAGGGGATCAAGAGGCAGCCGTGGCGCTGGTCGCCCGCGAGCTCCAGCGCGAGCCGGAACGACAGGTGGATGCCCCCGTGCCCCGCGGCGCGGCTGTGCACGCGCTGCACCGCGGCGGTCTCGCAGGTCAGGTCGTGCCCGAGCCCCGCGGTGAGCGTGTCGGCGACGCGGGCCAGGACGGCGGCGGCGAGGTCGCGCTCCTCCGACCCGGACTCGCAAGTGTCGTCCGGGAGCGGCGCGGCGCTCTCCGCCGGAGGATCGTAGAGCGAGAGCGGCTCGACCGGGATCGGCGACGGGGCCGCGCCTTCCTCAGGCCCTTCCGTGGGCCCGAAGGGATCGGACTCGAGCGGATCCTCGCGCGGCGGGTCGGGGCCGAAGAGGTCCTCGTCCGCATGCGCTTCGATGCCCACCGGGTCCGCGGGCGGCGGCGGCTCGGGGGCCGGCGGGTCCTCGCGCGGGAGCGGCTCCGGATCGGCCGATTCCCTCAGCCGGAGCGGCTCGGGCGCGGTGGGCTCGGGCGTGGCTGGGCCGGTCGAGACGGGCTCGGGCGAGACAGGCTCAGGCGCGACGGGACTGTGCGCAACGGGGCTGTGCGCGACGGGGCTGTGCGCGGAGTCGACCGCATCCGCGGGCCCGCGCTCCGGCGCGATCGCCGGCGCATCCGGCTGGCTGGCCAGCCGCTGCAGGAAGCTGCCGAGCCGCTGCGCTAGCGGGCGCGGGAGGTCGAGGAACGAGAGCCCCAGCGTGCTGCCGGTTTGGCCGGCGCTGGACCAGCAGACGCGCGCGAGCGTGGAGAAGGCGCCCTGCTCGTCGTCCGGCAGGCGGACGTCGAGCCGCAGCTCCTCGTGCTGGCGGAAGGTCTGCGCGCACTCGACCGCCACGCCCCCGGCGCTGATGTCGATGACGGTGCACGCGCTCCGGTCGCCGCCGCCCGCGCGGCGGACGTGGCCCGCGAGGCGCGTGGGGTAGCGCTCGTCCATGCGTCCGATCGCGCCGCGTCCGCCGCGGCGGATCAGGTGCAGCACGAGCGCGCCCGGCAGCCGCACCGCGTCGTCCAGCTGCAGGTCGTACTCCACCGACGACGAGAAGCCGCGGTAGCCGAGCCACATCACCCGCCCGATGTCCGACACGCCACGCGCCGAGGCGGGGCAGAAGACGGCGACCTCGCCGCCCGAGCAGGTCAGCACCACGCCGCGGATCCGCGTGCCCGAGCCGCTGGTGACCCACACGCGGCGGAAGGGATCGGGCACGTCGCTCGCGCGCGCCAGGCCGAGGTCCTCGACCGTGGTCGCCAGGGCGTCGACGAGTCCGAAGGAGAGCTCCAGGTTGTCGCTCTCGCCCACGACGGTGCGCATGGCCGCGACCTCGAAGAGCGGCCGCGAGGCGAGGATGCGCTCGGGTTCTTCGGGCGCGACCTCGTGCGCCGCCGCCTCGAGCGCGCGGGCGATGCGCGGCCGCACGCCCTGCGCGCGGGCGGCCCGCTGAAAGCGTCCGACGGGGCGCCGTAGGAAGCGCCCGACGGGGCGCTGCAACAAGCGCCCAGCGGGGCGCCGGAGCAGCCGGTCGAGCGTGAGTCGAGCCATGCTCCCTCAGTCGAGCGGAGTCCGTCCCGCCGCCGCGTCCGCGCGCGCCGCGGCGAGCAGCGCGCGCAGCTCCTCGTCGGTCGCGGCGAGCGCCACGGCGCGCTCGAGGTCCACGAGTGCCTGCTCCGCGTCGCCCAGGTCGAGGTAGACCCGCGCGCGGTTCGCGTACGCGAGCGGGTCGCCGCGGTCGATCCGGATGGCGGTGTTTAGCGAGATGAAGGCCTGCTTCGTGTCGCCGCGGGCGTAGTGCGCAGCGCCGAGGTTCGCGTGGGCACGGGCGAGGGCGGGCTCGATCGCCGCCGCGGTAGAGAAGTCGTCGATCGCCTCGTCGATTCGCCCGGCGCGGGCCAGGGCTACGCCGCGGCTGTTGTGCGCCGCCGCGAAGCGCGGCTGGGCCTCGACGGCGCGCGTGTAGTCCGCGAGCGCGCCTGCGCCGTCGCCCGCGCGCTCGCGCGCGATGCCGCGGTTCAGGTAGCCCTTGGCCAGCGACGGGTCGATGCGCAGGGCCTCGTCGCAGGCGCTCACCGCGCCCGCGAAGTCGCCGAGGGCCAGCAGGACGATGCCTTGGCCGATGCGCCATTGGGCGACCTGCGGCTCGCGTCGCACCGCCTCGGCGTAGTCGGCGGCGGCCTCGACGTTGCGGCCGAGCAGGTGCAGCGCCCGCGCTCGGCCCGCGAAGAGCTCGGCGCGCTCGTGCGTCGAGAGCTCGGACTCGAACGCCGCCAGCGCGGCCGGGTAGTTGCGCAGCTCGAGCAGGCTCCAGCCGTCGAGACCCGCGCGTCGCTGCGACACACAGCCGACGAGCACGAGGGCCAGGAACAGCATCTTCGGCGGAGCGGGCATGCTCCTCGCTATCGACCCGCCAAGGTCAATACTGGACCTCCGAGGGGCCGTAGCGCAGCTCACGCAGCGGCCTCGGCATCCGCGCGTCGCCGAGCTCGAAGGTCGTCCGCTCGAAGAGCTCGCGCTGCGCCTCGGTCAAGCCCGGCTCGCGCACGATCGACACGGTGAGGAACACCACCAGGTCGTTGCGACGCTGGGTCGAGCTGCGGTGCGTAAACAACTTTCCCAGGTAGGGGATCGAGCCCAGGAACGGGACCGTGCGAACGACCTCGTCGTCGCGCGCGGTGATCAGGCCGCCGAGCACGACCGTCTGCCCGTCGCGGAGGCTGACCGCGGTGTCGATCTGCCGCGAGTTGATGCGGGCGATCTGCAGCCCGGTTGAGCCCTCGACGATCGGGCCGAGCGAGCTCGACGACGGCCGCACGAAGAGCTCGACCTCGTCGTCCTTCAACACCGAGGGCGTGACGACCAGCTGCACGCCGACGGGCTCGTAGCGGTCGAGCTGCTCGGTCACGGTGCCGAACTCCGAGATGTTCGCGCTCAGGATCGGGAAGCGCTCGCCGACGAGGATCGTCGCGGTGTGCCGGTCCTTCACGACCACGCGCGGGTTCGAGACCACCTGCACGCGCGAGTCGCTCCGGATCAGCTCGAGCAGCGCCGTGAAGGACGAGAAGTCGAGCGTGCCGAAGGTGTAGAGCCCCGCCGCGCCGGGCGTCGTGACCAGGTTGGGCGCCGGCGGGAAGACGCCGCCCGCGCTGCCGCCGTCGACGCTGGGGCCGAAGGAGCCGAGCGACGTCCCGCCGAACGGCGCCGTATGCGGCGCCGCGGCACCCGAGGCCGACGCCAGCACGTTCCAGTCGATGCCCAGCCGGTCCTCCTCGTCGAGCCCGATCTCGACGAAGCGCGCCTCGATGACGATGGAGAGCGGCATCACGTCGACGTCCTGCACCACCTGGCGCACGCGCGCGAGGCGCTCGGGCAGGTCGACGACGACCAGCGTGTGCGACTTGGCGGGGCGCCCCTGGGACGTGGTGGCGAGCTGGCCCCCGATCTGCAGCTGAGCGTTCGCCTGTTGAGCGCCTCCCGCGGGGCCGTAGTCGGCGGCGACGTGGTCGGGGGTCTTCAGGAGCGTGACCGTGCCGACCTCGCTCAGGAGCGCCTCGACCACCGGCAGCACGCGCTCCGCGTCGACGTAGCGCAGTCGCACCACCAGCACCTCGGGCTCGGCCGGGTCGGGCTCGGTGGCGTACTCGCGCCGCAGGTTGCGTTCGGCGATGCGCTCCTCGAGCGATGCGACGGTGACGACGTCGTTCTCGATCGAGTAGTGGAAGCCGCCGACGGTGACGAGCGCCGCAAGCGTCTCCTCGAGCGTCGCGGCGCGCAGGTCGAGCGTGACCTCGCCCTGCACCGACGGGCTCATCACGATGTCGACGTCGGCCTGGGCGGCGACCATGCGCAGCGCGTCTCGGATGTCGGAGTCGACCAGCGTGAGCGAGATCGCGCCCGGCGTCCGCTCCTCGCCCTCGCCGAGGTCGGGTGGCGCGAGGAGCGCCCACATCCAAGGTACGCCCAACACGAGGGCCGCGAAGCTCAGGACGTTCATCGTTCGTCTCCCAGGTTGAGGGTCAGCGTCTCCTCGCCGCGCCGCAGCACGACGCGTCCGCGCTGGATGTCCGCGACCTCGTAGCCCGAGCCGAGGAAGTCGCCTTCGCGCACGATCTCGTGTCCGATGATCGCCCAGCGCCGGTCATCCTGGCTGCTGGTCCCGCTCAGCCGCGGGCGCGCGGCCCGGGGCTCGGCCTTCGCCGGCTCGGAGGGCGGCGCGGTTGTGGGGGCAGCGGCGACGGCCGGCAGGGGCCGGAAGGGGCTCGGGCCCCAGACCAGCTCGGCGGCGCGCATCTGCTGACGCTCCAGCTGCGCCGGCGTCGGGGCTCCGCCGCCCGCCGTGGGCTCCGGCGGCGCCTGGGCCGGTCCCGCCGGCACGGGCGGCGGCCCGGACGAGCGCTGCCGCGGCAGCGCGGTGAGCGCGAGCGTCGCGACGAACGCGGTCGCGACGAGCAGCGAGGAGGCGCGCGGACGCTTCACCGCGGGGCCTCCTCTCCCGGCGCGAACCAGCTGACCCGCAGCGACGCCCGGACCTGGTCGGCGGGGGCGCCGCTCTCGGCGCCGTGGAGCACCAGCCGGTCGATCGAGGCCAACCCGCGCGCGGCGTAGATGCGGTCGAGGAAGTCGGCGAGCTGGCGCTGGTCGCCGCGGCCCTCGAGCTCGTGGGAGCGGATCACGAGTCCGTCGCCCGCGGCGTCGTCGCTCGCGACGCTTCGCAGCGAGAGCAGCGCCACGCCCGCCTCGCCGGCGGCGGCGGCGAGCTCGGCGACGCGCAGGCCCTCGTCGGCGGTCATCTCGCTCCAACCGTCGAGCGCCGCTTCGACGTCGGTCGCGGGCGGCTGCCTGTCCGGCGCGGAGTAGCTCCGCAGCGCGCCTTGGCGCTCGCGCACGCTCGCTTCGAGCGCCTCGCCGCGCACTCGCAGCGACTCGAGGCGCATCCGCGCGCCGCCGAGCAGGAGCGCGAGCAGGCCGGCGAGGCCGACCGACCAGGAGGCGTTCTCGAGCAGCGACTTCGCGGATGCCTTGCCGATCCTCATCGGGCCGACCTCCAGTCGGGGTCCGGCGCCAGCAGCCCCAGCTCGATCTCGGCGTCGGCGGCTTCGCCCCGCGGCTCGACCAGGCGCACGTCGCGGAAGAACGGCGACGTCCCGAGCGCGACGACGAGCGCGGCGGTGCGCTCCATCCGCATCGCGGCCGGGCCGGGCATCCGCACGCGCATGCGCAGCGTTGGAGCGCCGTCTTCGCGCTCCATCGACAGCGAGACGACCCGCGCGTCGGCCGGGACCAGCGCCGAGAGCTCCATCAGGATCGTCCCCCACGCCGGGACGGCGCCCCGAGCCGTCGCGACGCGCCGTGCGGTCGCGCGCGCGGCCTGGACGGCGTCGGCCGCGCCGGCCTGCGCCGACAGCCGCGCATCGAGCCGTTCCGAGACCGCGAGCAGCGCCTCGTTCGCCGCCCCGTAGCGGCGTTGGATCGGGACCGCCGCGAGCGAGAGGCAGGTGCCGACCGCCAACGCGGGAGCCGCCACCGCACGGCCGACGCGGATCGGTGCCCGCCCGTGCGCACGGCCGCGCCGCCGGCGGCTCGGCAGGAGGTTGATCGGACGCTCCGCGCCGAGCGAGTAGCCCAGGATCGCCGAGAAGCCACCCGGGTCGGAGGGCGCGTTGCCGCAGATCGCCAGCCGCCAGTGCGCGATCGCGCGCGCGACCGGGTCGATGCTGACGACCGGGACCTCGAGGCTCTCCTCGATCAACGCGCTGAGGTTGTTGATGCGCGTCGCCTCTCCCGACAGCACGACGTAGTCGATCCGCGGCCGGCCGAGGATGCCGCACAGGTAGTCGGCCGACTGCTGCAGCTCCGACACGAGGCGCTGGGCGACGGGCTCCAGGAGCGGGAGCACCTCCGAGGAGTGCACGCCGAAGGGCAGCGACGCGTCGTCCTCTTCGCGCGGGTATCCGGCCGCGTCGCGGAGCTCCTCGGCCTGCTCGTAGCGCAGGCGCACGGCGCCCGACGGCGTGATGATCGGCCGCATCAGGGCGCGCGTGAAGGCGTCGCCGGCGGTGTCGATCTCGCGGCTGAAGCGCAGCAGGCGCCCCTCGAACAGGTTGACGATCGTCGACGCCGAGCCGACGTCGACGTGCAGCGTCGCGTCCTCGGAGTCACACGGGCTCGCGTAGTAGGTGAGGTGCGCGAGCGACTCGCTGGCGCAGCCGACCGACTCGGGCCGCAGGCCGGCCTGGCGCAGCGTCTGCGCCGCGTGCCGCACCGCGTCGCGGCGCGCGGCGGCGACCAGCGTGAGGGTCTGGCGGTTGCCGCCGACGGTGCGCTCGCGCAGCCGGCGGAAGTCGAAGAAGGCCTCCTCGAGGCTGAAGTGCAGCGTCTCGCGCAGCTTGAGCGCGATCGCCTGCCGCAGCTCGGCGTCGCGCATGGCGGGGAAGAGGAACGACTGGGTGCTGGTCGCCGAGCGCGACAGGAGGCAGGCCGCGCGGAGGCCGCGCCAGCCGTGCCGCACGACCTCTTCGCCGATGCGTCCGACGAGCTCGTCGTCGTCGAAGACCTCGCCGTCGCGCGTCGGCAGGCGCACCTCGGTCATGCCGCGAAAGCGCACGGCCTCGCCGGCCGACTCGGCGGCGGCGAGGCGGATCGAGCCGCGGCTGAACTCGACGACCACCGTCGGGCGGCGGCGTGCGGTCGGCGCCCTCATCCGCCTCCTCCCATCGCCACGTTCGAGCGGAGCGTGGTCAGCGTGACCTGGCCGCCGCCAGCGCCGCTCCACCCGACCGTGACGCGGATGCGCTTCAGGCGCGTCGAGCCGTCCGACGCGGGCGTCGTCGGATCGGGGTTCGCCTCGGTGACGCTGTGCACCTCGGCGACGCGCTTGTAGTTGGGGTCGCCTCCAAGCGCCGTACCGTCGAGCGCCGTGGGCGGAGAGTCGCCCCAGCCGTCGTAGTCGTCGACGTCGTCGAAGCTCGCCCGTGCGGACTCCTCGGCGCCGAACGACCCGGCCGGCAGGTCGGGGTCTTCGAAGGCGCGCGAGACGATCTCCTCCAGCAGGCTGTCGGCGTAGCGCAGCCCGGCCTCGTGGTAGAGGTCCTCGGTGGAGTGGTACGACACCGCGCGGAACATCCCGACCAGCGGCGGGATCGCGATGCCGAGGACCAGGACGGCCAGGACGGCTTCGATGAGGGTCGCGCCCCGCTTGTCTCTTCGCGCTCGCATCCGGTCACCAGTCGATCGTGAAGCGGATGGTCGAGCTGCTGCCGTCCGCGAAGCTCAGCGTCAGCTCGTAGTCCTGGGACCCGAACGGGCTCCACCAGAACGCCAGGTTCAGCGGAGGACTCCCTCCCTCGATCGTTCGGTCGTCGGTGCTGCCCCGGTTGGGGGGCTCGTCGCTCATTGGGAGCCACTCGAACCCGAACCAGATCGGACTCCGGTCGAGCCGCAGCCGTCTGAGTGGCGGATGGAAGCCGCTCGCGCTCAGCGAGAAGCTCTCGATCTCGTACGGATCGTCCGTCAGGGTCACGAGCTGCATCCGGATCCGGTTGAAGCTCGATGGGCGAGCGGTCGCAGCGGTGGCGACGACGTCGATCGGGCCCTTGGAGGACCCGCCGCCGAAGAAGGTGCCGCGGACGACGCGCGTCGCTTCGCGCACCGTCCCCGCGGAGGCGTAGTCGTCGCCGGTCTGGGTCACGGTGTAGCTGCCTCCCGAGAAGGCGACCGGCGCCGCGATCTCCGCGTCGAGCAACGCCGCGTGCCACATCCCCGCCTCGGCGACCCAGAACGCGCGGAACGAGTCCGCCGTCACGGTCGAGCGCAGCCGCTGCGCGCTCGAGAGCTCGACAAGCGCGAGGCCGGCGGCGAGCAGCAGCAGCATCGTCGCGACCAGCGGCAGCAGTATCGAGCCGCGCCTCGCACGAGGGCGGCGGAGGTGGCGGGTGCGGCTCATGGACCGAGCACCCGCGGGAACGCGGTCGCGCGCACGCTGTGAGCGCGATCCGCAACCTGGATCGTGAGGTCGAGCTCGACGAGGTGGAGTTCGGAGACCGCGCCCGCGGCCGAGCCGTCGGAGCGCAGGTAGTCGAAGCTCACGCGCGCCACGTCGAGCGCGAGCGCGTCGCCGTTCCGGCGCAGCTCGCGGCCGGCGACGTCGTACCGTACCGCCTCGCCCGCGAGCGTCTCGAACGCGAGCGCCGTCGGAGAGAGCACCGTCACGGTCGCGGGATCCAGCCTGCGCACGTCGCGCTGGAAGCGCTGCGCGGCCAGCTGCGCCTGGTAGCGCGCGTCCAGCGTCGGCGCGATGTGCGCGTAGACCCTCATCCCCTCGACGAGCGTGAAGCCCGCCAGGAGGCCGAGGATGCTCAGGATGCTGATCACGGCAATCATCTCGATGAGGGTGTAGCCGCCGCCGCTCTCTCGTCGTCGCTTCGGCACGGCTACTCCACGGTGACGAGCCCGGTGCCGCGCGCGATGCGCAACAGGCGCCCTCCGGTGAGTCGGACGGCTCCATCCGACGCGAGCGGACGGCCGGCCGCGTCGAGCGGTGCCCCGGCCGCGTCGAAGCCGACCTCGTCCGTGCCTCCGATGTCGACCGCGTCGATGCCGAGCCCCAGCGCCGCCAGGTCGACGACCAGCGCCGAACGCGTGTGCGGGTCGACCAGGGCGACCCGCGGCCGGGCGGCGGTGGGGAGCTCGACGAACGCTTCCGCACGGTCCGCGCCGACGTCGAAGGTCACCCACGTGCCGCGCCCCGATTCGAGCGCCCACAGTTGCGCGTGGATCACCGCGGTGCGGAGCCGCGCCGTCGCCGCGTCCCGCTGCGAGTCCGTCAAGCCTCCGAGCGACACCATGGTGAGGCCGCTCAGAAGGGCGAGGACGGTGAGCACCAGGGCGAGCTCGACCAGCGTGACCGCGCTCCGCCCCCGCAGCCGCGAAGCGCGGTGCGGGACGCGCGCCGCGCGGACGCTACAGGTCGGCCTCGCCGGCGCCGCTCGCGGTGTCGGCCCAGAACTCACCGGTGGTCTCGTTGTAGCACCAGCCGCCCGCGGTGCCCGCGGTGACCGGAGTGCCGGGGGTCGTACCTGCGACGACCGCGTTCTTGGTCGTGCCCGTCGAGTACGGGTTGTCCGGGATGGCCTGGTCCATCACCGTGCCGGGCGTCGTGAGCTCGACGAGCGTCGGATACCGGGCCGAGCTGCCGCCGCTCGGCGTGGCCGAATGCGCGTAGAAGTTCCCGACGCCGGAGCGCACGCCGCCCAGGGCACCCGCGCATGCTGCCTCCTGCGCGTCCGTCGTGAAGTCGAGGAAGCGGGGGATCGCGACCGCCGCGAGGATTCCGAGGATGACGATGACGACGACCAGCTCCACAAGCGTGAAGCCGGCCCGAAGCGTGCTGATTGCGGTCTTCATTGGGGTACGGGGTAGGGGGATGGCTGGGTCCTCCGCAGCGGAGAACGGCAGGTGGTCTCTTCGAGAGCGCGCGCGGGAAGCTTGACGCTCGCGGAGCCGGCGTCTTCGAATCGGGACGCGCTCAGCGACGGACCACCCGCACCATGTCCCACATGGGCAGGAAGGCTGCGAGCGCGACGAACAGCACGATCAGCGCCAGGACCAGCGTGAGCACCGGCTCGATGAACGTCGCCAGGTTCCGCGTCAGGTAGCGGAGCTCGCGCCTGTATTGCTGCGCGACCACGGCGCAGGAGCGTTGCAGCGAGCCGGTCTGCTCGCCCATCGTCAGAATCTGGCGAGCATCCACAGGAAAGCAGCTGGCGCGTTCGAGCCCGGCGGCCAGCGTGCCGCCCTCTTCGATCCCGTCGGCCGCCGCGTACAGATCGCCGCGGGCGCGGGTGTTGCGGGTCGCTCCGGCGATCGTGCGCAGCCCGGCCAGCATCGGGACGCCGGCGCCGGTGAAGAGCTCGAGCATCTGCACGACGCGCAGCGTGACCGCGGTCTCGACCATGTGCCCGAAGACCGGGACGCGCAGCACCACGCGATCCACCAGCCTTCGCACCGACTCGACACGCAGCAGGCGCCAGAGGCCGGAGCCGAGCGCCGCGACTCCGGCCGCGATCCACAGCCCGTGGGACTTCGCCAGGTCGGTCCCGTCGATCAGCACCCGGGTGACGAGCGGCAGATCGTCGTCGAAGCTCGAGTAGAACGACGCGAAGCGCGGCACGACGAAGACGATGAGCACCGCGATCGCGGCGGAGAGCGCCGCGAGCACGATGGCGGGGTACAGCACGGCCGAGCGCACGTCGGCGCGCAGCTCGATCTCCGACTCCAGGTACTCGATCAGGTTGTCGAGCACCTGCTCGAGCGTGCCGGACTCCTCGCCGGCCTCGACCGTTCCGGCGTAGACGCCGGGGAACGCGCGCGGATGGCGGCGCATGGCGCCCGAGAGGGGGACGCCGCTCTCGACGTCGGCCACGAGCTCGCCGAGGGTGCGGCGCGGACCGGGGCGCTCGAGGTCGTCCGCGATCGCGCGCAGGCCGGCCAGGATCGGCACGCCGGCCTTGAGCGCGCTCGAGAGCTGGATGGTGAAACGCCGCAGCTCCTTGAGCCGCATGCTCCCCGGGCCGCGGCGCGACGCGACCTCGCCCGGCTCCGCGGCGGACGCGGCGGACGCGGTGGCGGCTCCGAGCACCTCGTGGATCTCGATCGGCGAGAGCCCGCACCGCTCGAGCGTCGCGATCACCTCGCTCGTCGAGCCGGCCTCCACCGTGCGCTCGATCAGCTGGCCCGCCGCATCGCGGCTCTTCGTCGTGAACGTCGCCACGGCTAGGCCCCCTGCGCGAAGCTTCGGTGCACACCGACGACGCGCGCGACCTCGCCGAGCGTCGTCACCCCGGCCCGCACCTGGCGCAGCCCGTCGGCGAGCAGCCCGTCGCCCAAGGCGAGGTGAGCCTCGCCCTCCAGCTCGGCGCGCGTCGCTCCGGAGGCCAGCGCCGCGCTCAGGCCGGGCGTGAGCTCGAGCATCTCGTAGATGCCGGCGCGCCCCTGGAAACCGGTGTGCAGGCAGCGCCCGCAGCCGACGCCGGCCACGAGGCCCTCTAGCTGGTCGGGCGGTACGCCGAGGCCGGCTGCGAGCCGCGGGTCGGGCTCGGCCAGCCGGCTGCAGCAGACGCAGTTGCGGCGCACTAGCCGTTGCCCGATGACCGCGCGCAGCGACGCGTTGATCAGCACGGGCGGAACGCCCATCTCCGAGAGCCTCACGACCGCGCCCGCCGCGGTGTTCGTGTGCAGCGTGCTCAGCACGAGGTGCCCCGTCAGCGCCGCCTGCGTGGCGATCTCGGCCGTCTCGCGGTCGCGGATCTCGCCGACCATGATGACGTCGGGGTCCTGCCGCAGCACGCTTCGCAGGCCGCTTGCGAAGGTCAACCCGGCGGCCTCGCTGACCTGCAGCTGGCGGAGCAGCGGCAGGCGCTTCTCGACCGGATCTTCGATCGTCACCAGGTTGCGCTCGACGGTCGCGAGCCGCGCGAGGGCGGCGTACAGCGTCGTCGTCTTGCCGCTGCCGGTCGGACCGGTCACCAGGATCATGCCGTGCGGATGGTCCAGGCAGTCCTCGAACCGATGCAGCACGGACGTCGACATGCCGATGCCGTCGAGGTCGATCGAACCGCGGTCGGCCAGGAGCAGGCGCAGCACCACCGCCTCGCCGTTGACGGTCGGCACGGTCGAGACGCGCACGTCCGCGTTGCCCTCGTCGAGCTGCACCCGGAACTGACCGTCCTGCGGGCGGCGCGTCTCGGCGATGTCGAGCTTTGC
The DNA here is from genome assembly GCA_039029355.1 of Planctomycetota bacterium. Taxonomy (GTDB): domain Bacteria; phylum Planctomycetota; class UBA1135; order UBA1135; genus JBCCGI01. The sequence continues at coordinate 15,390 of JBCCGI010000086.1, read as the reverse complement.
CAGCACCTTGATGCGCGAGACGATCTGCGCGTGCTGCTCGATGGGGTGGGCGGACCTTTTGTGCAGGATGCCGTCGACCCGGATGCGTACGCGCAGCTCGCCGCGGTCGGGCTCGATGTGGACGTCGCTGGCTCCGTCGCGCGCCGACTCCTGGATCAGGACGTTCACCAGCCGCACCACGGGGCTCGCCTCGGACGGATCGGGCTCCGCGGGGAGGCGCTCGGCGCGGGCGTCGCCGGCGGGGGCGGAGGCGGGCTGCGGGTCGGTGCGGTAGGCCCGCTCGATCAGCGAATCCAGCGCGCGTGGCAGGCAGCCGCAGGCGTCCACCTGGCGGTTCGTCCGCAGCCGGATCTGATCGATCAGCGCCAGGTTCGACGCGTCGACCATGCCGAGCGTGATGACGCCATCGATGTGGAAGAGCGGAAAGACGCGATGTCGCCGTGCCAGCTCAGGCGGCAGCAGCGCGGCGTTCTCCATCCGCAGCTCGTAGGCGCCGGGATCGACGAACGGAACGCCCTGGGCCAGGCACGCGTTGCGCGCGATGACGTCCTCGGACACGCCGCCGTCGCGCGTGACGATCCGCTCGAGGGGGAGCCCTTCGGCGCGGGCCTTGGCCTCGAGCTCGCCCAGCCGCTCGCGCGTCAGCACGCCTTCGTCGATGAGGAAGCGCGCCCAGCCCGGCGCCGATGGCGACTGCAGGCCACGCTCGGCGGCGCTCGCCTCCACCGGCTCGCGGCCGGGCCGCAGCGCGCCGAGGTCCGCCGTGTCGCCCTCCTCGATCCGGACCAGCAGGCGATAGGAGGGGCGCGCGTCGACCATCTGTGCGCGGCGCACGACGCCGCTCCAGCGCACGGGCGAGGAGCCGCGTCCGGTGATCGCGATGCGACAGCCCTTGGGCAGGAACACCGGGCTGTGCAGCGTGACCTCGCTGCCCTTGACGGCCCGCACCACCACCGAGCCGGGACCCAGCTGTTGCAGCGGGGCGACCTGGTCGCGCGAGTCGCCCTCGACGGCGACGCGGAGGACCACGCGCGGCTCGGGGGAGTCGTGCGGTTGGGGGACGCGTCGGGTGCTCATCGAGGTCGCGCGGGACGCGCCGGCTGCGCTATCGGTCCGCGCCGCGGCCCTCTTGAGGTCCGCGAGGCGCCGACCGTTGCCGCCGGTCCATCCGCGGGACCGCGGACCGGACACGCAGTGGTTCCGGGAGCTAGCGCCCGTCGATCGCGAGTGCGTCGCCCGCGATCCGCGCGCGTTCGCGGCAGATCGAGCACCCGAACGGCGCATCCGGTTCGCCCGCCGCCGCCGCGTGCGCGGCGCTTCCCGTCGCACCCGGGTGGGGCGGGGGAACGACGAACGACGCGGCGAGGCACGTCAGCAACATGACGAACGTGACGGCAAGGAGTCGGGTCGCTTGGATTCGCTCTTGCATGGCACGGGGCCGCGAGCCGCGGCGCTCCACGCACGCTAGGCCCCGGGCGCGCGAAGTGGGATTAGGCGCAGCTCAAGATTCGATAAGCGCCCGTCCGGCGAAGTCCGCGCGATCGAGCTACGATGGGCCCCGGCTTCCCTCTCACCCTAGGACCGCCTCCCCGGGCCTTGGATCCCATGAAGCTCACAAGCATTCTCGTGTCCGTCGCCCTGGCCGTTCCGGCCGCGGCGCAGTGTGAATACGCCCAGCTCCTGCCGATCGACGAGGTCGAGGACGGCGACTTCGGCCACTCGGTGTCGATCCACGGCGCCTGGCTCGCCGTCGGGCAGACCAAGGTCGACCCCGCCGAGTCGCACGTCGGCGGCGTCTACCTCTACGAACGCATCGGCGGGACGTGGTTCTTTCGACAGGAGCTCGCGTCCCCCGAGCCCGGCGTGTGCCGCTTCGGCACGCGTGTAGCGCTCGCGGGCGACGTGCTCGCGGTCGGCGAAGGCGACGGTTGCTGGGTGAACGCGGTCTGGCTCTTCGAGCGCGTTGGGGGCGTGTGGTCGCTCGCCAAGAAGGTCGAGAGCTCCAGCCCGTTCGATCAGGAGTTCGGCCGCGACTTCGCGCTCGCCGGCGGCAGGCTGGCCGTCGGCGATCCGGGGCTGCAGGAGGTGTACGTGTTCGAGGACGGGCCCCTGGGCTGGCAGGAGACGGCCACGATCCCGGCCCCCGTGCCCGGCGACAACGCCGAGTTCGGCCACACGCTCGTGTTCGCGGGCGAGACGCTCTTCGTCGGCGACCGCGGCTACGGCGTGCCTGCCGCCAACGCGGGCGCGGTGTTCGTATACGAGCCGTCGGGCGGAGCCTGGGCGCAGACACAGACCCTGCAGGACGCGGCGCCCGAGTCCTTCGACTTCTTCGGCTGGGTGCTGAGCGCGCGCGGAGACGTAGCGGTGGTCGGCTCTTCCCGTCCGTCGCACGAGATCGCGATCTTCGAGCGCATCGCAGGCACCTTTGCGCCCGCCGCGGGCAACGCGGTGATCCCGACGCTGGGACTCGAACAGGAGCGCGTTGCGGTCGGCGCCGACGCGATCCTCGTCGGCGAGCCCGAGTTCGACGGCCTGCGCGGCCGCGCGCGCGTGCTGCGCGACGGCGATCTCGGGTGGGGCGACGTCGGCGAGCTGCAGCCGGTCGATCTCGACATCTGGGACCACGCCGGCTGGGCCGTGGCGCTCGACGGCGACCACGCGGCGCTGGCGTCGTACGGCTTCGACGACGGGCTGCTCGACGTCGGCGCGATCACGGCGCACACGCTGTCCGGCGAGCTGTGCTACACGCTCGAGGGCTATCCGAAGTCGATCTCGCTCGCGGCCGGCGGGACCGCGACGCTGCTGCTGGACGCGGGGTCCGCCTACGCGGGCGCGCTCTACGGAGTCGCCGGGACCCTGTCGGGGACGTCGCCCGGACTGCCGGTCGGCGCGCTGCAGGCGCCGCTGAACCCGGACGCGTACTTCGCGCTGTCGATCCAGGCTCCGGCGCCGCTCTTCGAGGGCACGGTCGGTCTGCTCGACGCGCAGGGCAAGGCGACGGCACGCGTGAACATCGCGGCGGGAACCGATCCGTCGCTGGCCGGGCTCGAGTTGCACCACGCCTACCTTGCGCTCGGTCCCGCCGGCGGTGTCGAGCTCGTCAGCAACGCCTGGCGCCACCTGCTCGCGCCCTAACGGGAGTGTGAGGTGCCGGCTTGGGACCAGCGGTCCAGAATCGGGAAAGCTGTGGCCGCGGCCCTCGCGCCGCCCGCCCGTGGGTTTTCGGGCGTTGCTATATTGGGCGGCTCGCGCTCTTCAGCCGGGAGCCGCCCTTTCCATGCCGACCCTTCCCCTTACCGCCCACGCCGAGCCCGCCACCATCGAGGAGACGGAGGTTCGTGAACGCCTCGCGCCGCTTCACTCCGTCATCTGCCACGACGACCCCATCACGACGATGGAGTTCGTGGTCGACGTGCTGAAGGGCGTCTTCCGCGTCCCGCACGTGCGCGCGGTCGCGTTGATGTTGGCGGTTCACCACGCGGGCGCGGTGGAGATCGGCCGGTACCCGGAGGAGACGGCCAAGCGCAAGGCGGGACGCGCGACCGGGCTCGCCCGTGCCGAGGGCTTCCCGCTGACGTTCACGATCCAGCCCGCGGACTAGCTCGCTCCGCCGCGCAGCGACAGGTCCCAAGCCCCGTCGTCCCACCAGTCGGTCGAGACCGTGCTGGCGACCTCGAGTCCTTCGCCGCTGTGGAGCTCGATCCCCAGGGCCGCCGCGAGGCCGCGGTCGAAGTCCCGGAACATGCGCTGTACGTCCTGCGATGCGGCTTCGGGGTAGGCGCCGAAGCAGGCCAGCCGGTCGGCCTCGGTGAGCGCCAGCACCTGGCGCGCGACGAAGTGTCCGCGAGCGTTGCGGGCGAACGCGACCTGCTTGTTGACGTCGAGCGCGATCGCGGCGGCCGAGTTAGGTGTAGCTGCCCCCGACTCCGAGGCAGCTACCGACGTAGGTGCCGAGCCGCAGCGCGTCGAGCGGGTTGCGCTCGAAGCGCAGCACCACGCGGCCGTGTCCTTCGAGCTCGCGCTCCAGCTCGAAGCCGCCGGTCCACGCCGCCTCGTCGACGACCGGGTGCCGCGCCAGCCAAGCGCGGTTCGCCGGGTGCGCGCCGACGAAGTCATCCGTGCCGCGCAGGTGCGCGACTACCAGGCGGCGCAGGCTGCGTCGTTGCTCCTCGAGTCCGGCCTGCATCAGCAGCGCGTGCCGTACCTCGTCACGCTCGGTGTCGGCGGGCGCGAGACCCGCGCGCCGTCGCGGCGGGCTCGGGGTCGTCCGCGCCTCCAAGCGCGATCAGCTCCTCGGCGAACGAGCCGCCGGCGTACGCCTGGCCGGGTTGCGGTCGCTCGAACTCCCGCGTGCGACGCAGGCACAAGCGGAAGAGTCCATCGCTTCGACGGAGGACCGCGATCGGCAGGCGGGCGCTCATCACGCGGACAATCTACCCGCGACCGAACGCAGGGCCGGCGAGTGCCGCAGGCGTTTCGCCGCACTCCCCGCGCTCGCCGCCTCGTCGCCGACGCCCCCGGTCGCGCCGGCGGCCGGGGGCTCGTCTCGTTCCGGGCGCAGCTAGGGCAGAATCTGCACCGGCCACGGGTTGCTGATGTCGGCGAGCACCGGCAGCGGGTCGAAGACGCCATACACGTGCTGCGCGGTCAGGCCGATCAGGCTGTTGTCGGCGGGGATCGTCCAGGTGGCGCTTGCCTTGCCGGAGGTGCTGAGCGTGCCGCTGAAGGTCGCGCCGAAGGGCGTGGACCCGAGGAAGCCCTTGTTGATGAGGAAGTTGAAGTAGCCGTCGGGGTTCAGCGGGATCGCGAGGCCGCCGAACGGGAAGCCGGGCGACGTGCCCGAGACGGTGCCCGCGAAGGCGTAGGTGCGCCCGGCGTTCTCGAGGCCCGCGTTGAGGCTCAGCGACTGCGAGCCGCCGCCCGCGACCGACAGCGCAACGACGTCGCCCGACAGCATCTCGCTCTCGTCGGCCTGCCCATCGCCGTCGACGTCGGACAGGACGCCCGTCGCGCCGACGTAGAAGAGGACGGTGTAGTCCTGGTCGGCGCTCAGCGGGTCGCCGAGCGCGCCGGTGCACTGCGTGAATAGGCCGTCGCCGTCGAAGTCGTACACGATCTCGAGTGCGAGGACGAGCCCGCCGAGGGTGCGCGGGTCGGAGGTGCCGAGACCCTGGGGGCACATGCTGAGGTGCGCGGTCTCGCTGATGTTCTGCGAGTACGTGGTCCCCGAGCTGATCGAGTTCGAGTCCGAGAGCTCGATGAACGAGATCTGGTAGTTGCGGCCCGAGTTCGGCCCCGACAGCACGGTGCCGGTGTCGAAGAGGAGCTCGAGCTCGTAGCAGAACAGCGACGGATCGTAGACCGCGCGCACGAGCCCGGTGCCGAGCCCGCCGCCCGAGGCGGTGGTGTCCACCACCGCGATGAAGTAGATGTTGCCGACCGAGTCGACCATCGGCGAGGAGATGCCCGGCCGCGCCGATCCGTCCAGCGCGCCGAAGTCGCTCAGCGTGCCGATCGTCGCGCCGCCCGGACCGTTGAGGATCGGCTTGCCGCCTCCGACGCCGTCGTTGTAGGCCGCGATGGCCCACTCCTCGACCCCGGTGGCGGGGTTGAGGCGGGCGACGGCGATGTACTGGCCGATGTTCGAGGCCGAGCCGCCGCTCGGGTGATCGACCGTTGCCGCGGCGATCAGGCGCGCCGTCTGGTCGCGGCCGAGCGCGATCTGCCCGTTGCCGCCGCGGAACGGGACCTGGCTGAAGTAGTTCGCGAACTGGTTGGATGCACCGCCGGGGTTGGTGAAGCCCGTGCAGTTGTCGGTCAGCGTGCCGGGCAGTTCGAGGCCGCGCGTGCCGGTCACGGCGCCGCCGGGCTCGATTCCGAACAGGTTCATGATGCGGGTCTCGCCGGCCGGGGTCCTGCCGAGGACGGCGCAGGTGCCCGCCGTGTTGCCGAGGAACGGGTAGTTCTTCTCGGACCACGACACGCCGCCGCGCTGGTCGCTGGTGCCCGGCGCCAGGTGCGTCTGGTCGAGCGTCACCGAGGCGATGTCGCTGCCGCGCACGTAGTTCGCGCTGAAGTCGGTGCCGACGTACAGGCAGTCCCCGCCCGTGACCGACGCCGGCACGACGCCGGGCGTGTTCGCGACGTCGTTGAAGAGCGCCAGGATCGGGTCGGTCGCGCCCACGTCGGTCAGTCCGCCGCCGGGAGGGAAGCTCTCGAAGCTGATGACGTTGAGAGCGCTCGTGTCGCGCTGCGCGGCCTCGACGCGGAACACGTTGTTGTTGCTGATGGGCGTGAGCCCGCAGCCGCCCTCGACGCCGAAGTCGTCGGTGCGGAACACGACGCAGCCGCTCTCGTCCACCGAGCCGAAGCCGAACTGGGAGAGGTTGGCGGAGTCGTCGCAGCCGTTGACCGCGGTCACACGGCGATCGACGTAGAGGCGCCCCGGGTCGGTGGGGTCGACGTGCACGATGCCGCTCACGATGCCGTTGTGGTTGTCGGAGAACTCCGACGTCGCGACCGCGAAGCGGTGCCCGAGCGCGCTGCTGGTGTCGACCGGCGTGCCGGCGTCGTTCAGCGCGGGGTCGTTGTTCACGCCGAAGCCGGGCCCGGCCCAGGACGAGTAGCTGGCCGAGGCGAAGGGCACGCCCTTGGCCTGCAGCCGGCTCATGCCGTTGGCGCTTAGGATCGCACCGAAGAACTGGCCCGTCGTCTTGCTCGACTTGATCAGCGGGGCCACGCCGTACGAGTTGCCCCACGAGGAGATCAGCGGGGCGAGGTCGACGACATAGGCGTTGCCCTGCTCGCTGCCGAGCGCGAAGCTCGCGTCCTGCCAGGGGGAGACGCCGTCGCCGGGAAGGCAGCCGGTCTTGGAAACGCTGTCCTGGGCGCTCGCTCCAGCGGCGAGCGAGGCGATCGTGAGGGAGAGGAACGGTCGCATTGGACCTCCTGAGGATGAGGGCCTGAGGAGAGGGCCCGAGGAAGAGGGAAGGACGATGGACTGGGAGCCGGTGTCGGCGTCGGCACGGCGACACGGGCCTTTTACGGGCTAGGGCAGCACGCCGACACCCTCGGCGCCGAAGCGCCGCGCCGACGTCGTACCCGAGGCGGTCACGATGTAGCCGAAGAAGACGCGCTTGCCGCGCAGGTCGGCCTGATCGAGCTGCGCGAGCGAGAGGCGCACCTCGGCTCGGCCGTGGTCGTCCACGCTCGTGCGCAGGCTGTTCCACATCAGCGTGCGCTGGAGGAGCGGGTCGTCCATCACCTCGGGCCAGCGCGCGTCGGGTGCGGGCGCGCCGATCTCGTGCGGCGCCCACAGCACGACCTGCAGCGCCGAGCCCGGCACCTCGTCCTCGACCACGAGCGCGGCGCTGCCCGCCTCCGGGCTCGGCGCCCGCAGGTGGATCGAGCCGGCCTGCGCCGCGGCCACGATGTCGGCAGACACGTCACGGATCGGCTCGCCAGCGAGCACCCCGCGCGCGACCAGGCCGTTGAAGACCTCGCGCGCGATCACTTCGTACCCCGGACGCCGCGGGTGGTAGTCGGGGTAGTAGACCTCGCCGTCGCCCAGGCGCGTCGCGAGCGCGCCGCAGGTCGCCTCGACGTCGATCACGTCGAGCCCGTCCTCCTCGGCGGCCCGCCGCATCGCGTCGTTGAGGCTGCCGTAGTCGCCGCGCGGGGCGCCGTAGGTGACGAGCAGGAACGGTACGCCGGCGGCCTCGCACAGGCGCTGCATCTCGCGCCAGTCGCGCCGTGCGCTGCCGAGCAGGTCCCGGGTCTCGTGCGTGGTCTCCTTGCGCGTGTGGAGCGTACGGCTTCCCTGTGCGCGCTCGATCGGCTCGGCGCTGGGGGCCGCCTTCGCCTCGCGCTGCGACAGTGTGAGCCGCGCCAGCCGCACCGTGCGCAGGCTCTCGTACCACGGCGGATCCTCGTAGCGGACCTCGTCGAGCGGCAGCCACGACCAGCGGTTGTTGAAGCCTGCCGTCACCAGCACCGCGCGCGGCGCGGAGCTCTCCAGCACGCTGCGCAGCTCGAGCACGCAGTCGTAGCTCGTCTTGCCGGGCCAGCCCAGGTTCCGGACCGTCGGCGCGTCGCTCGCGCGCTCGCCGGCGATGCGCGCGAGCGCGCCGGGGTAGGAGTCCGTGAGCTCCTCGTAGAGGCCGTAGACGTTCGAGTCGCCGAGGCAGATCAGCGCGGCTGCGTCGGCCTCGACGGCGCCGCGCCGCATGCGCCCCTGCAGCAGCGCTCCGGCGGCCTGCAGGCCGAGCTCGAGCACGACCAACCCGAGCGCAAACGCGACCGCGGCGCGCAGGAGAGCGCTGCCTCGACGCTTCGGAGTCTCGGGGGGTAGACCCATGGCGGGATGGAGCCGACGAGGCCGGCGACCGAGCGGAGGATAGGCGAGGTGCGGGGCTCGCGACACCGTCGGCAGGGGCGGTTTTTTCCCGGTGCCCCGTCGGAGCTGCTCCTGCGCGATCCCGTGCCCCGTGACCTCCCACGCCGGGCGGCGGAGCCCCATCGGGATCCTCCGTCCTGCGAGCCCCGGGCCTGGCGTCTCCGCGCCCCAAGAGCCGCGTCTCGACCTCATTTCGGCTTCCTCGCGGTGCCGATACCTGCACCCATGGTCTTCCGCAAGCTCGGCAGCGTCCTCCGGGGACAGGCGACTCCGTTCCAGCTCTTCTCCGCCTGCGTGCTCGGCGCGATGCTCGGCTTCGCGCCGAGCTTCTCGCAGGGACCCGCGCTCCTGATCGGGGTCATCGCGTTGCTCCTGCTCGTGAACGCGAACCTCGGGCTCGCGCTGCTGATCGCCGGCGCGGCGAAGGTGCTGGCGGTCGCCGCCGCGCCGCTCTCGTTCCGCCTGGGCCAGCTGCTGCTTGACGGGCCCGGCCGTGAGACGGCGCGCGAGGTCGTCAACGCGCCGGTGCTGGCCTGGTGCGGACTCGAGTACTACGCGGTCGCGGGGGGCCAGGTGATCGCGCTGGCCCTCGGCGGGATCGTGGGGCTCTTCCTCGCGCGCACGGTCGGGGCGTTCCGGCGGCGGATGCTGGCGGCGCAGGACGCGCCGGGGCTCCTGAGCGCGCTCGCCGCGAAGCCCGCGGCGCGGCTCGGGCTGTGGCTGTTCTTCGGCGGCAAGGGGCGGAGCACCTGGGAGCAGAAGCTGAGCCGGCGCGTCGGCAACCCGGTGCGCGTGCCGGGCGTGGCGCTGCTGCTCGTGCTGGGCGGCGGGGCGTACGCGGTGCAGAGCCAGCTCGCGGGCACGCTCGCGCGCGGGGCGCTCGAGGTCGCGCTGGAGCGCGCCAACGGAGCGACCGCCGACGTCGGCGGGCTCGACCTCGACCTGTTCGGCGGGCGGCTGGGCGCGACCGATGTCGCGCTGGCCGACCCGAACGAGCTCTCGCTCGACCTCTTCCGCGCGGCGCAGCTGGAGGCCGACGTCGACCAGGTCGACCTGGCGCGGCGCCGCGTCCACCTCGCACGCGTGGTCGTGCGCGACGTGCGCAGCGGAGCTCCGCGCGAGACGCCGGGCGAGCGCGTCGAGTCGCCGGCCGAGGAGGAGAGCGAGCCCGAGGCCGAGGCGGAGAAGCCCTGGGACCCGCGCGATCTCTCGCTCGAGGACGTGCTGCAGGAGTACGAGCTGTGGCGCGACCGCCTGGCGCAGGCGCGCGGCTGGCTGGACAAGCTGTCCGGCCTGCGTGGCGGCGCGGAGGGCGACGAGCGCGACGCGCCGCCGGAGGGTCGCGACGAAGATCCCGCGGACGAGCCTCGCGACGGCGAGTCCTGGAGCGAGCGCATCGCCCGCCAGGCGCGCGAGCGCGGCTGGTTCTCGGTGCGCGCCGAGCGCCTGATCGACGAGGCGCCCTCGTTCCGCCTCTCGGAGCTCGTCGTCGACGGCATCGCGACCGACTTCCTGCCGGGGCGCGTGTTCGACCTGCGCGCGACGGAGCTCTCCTCCCATCCCGCGCTCCTGGATCAACCGCCGCGCGTCGAGCTGGTCTCGCGCGACGGCGACGTGCGGTTCGCGGTCGACCTCGCGCCGGCCTCGCGCGCGGGCGGCGACGGCGCGTTGAGCTTCTCGTGGCGCGGGCTCGACGTCGACGACGTGCTCGCGCGCCTGCGGCTTCCGGGCCCGGCGCCGCTCGTGGGCGGGACGCTGGACCTCGAGCTCGACGGCACCTGGGACGACGGTCGCATCGGCTGGGTCGATCTGCCCCTGCGCGCGACCTTCCGCGACACCGAGCTGCGGCTGCCCGGGATCGAGCCGACGCGGGTCGACGGGCTGACGCTGCCGATCGCGCTCTCGGGCTCGATCGACGCGCCGCGCATCCGCTTCGAGCACTCGACCTTCCTCGAGGCGGTGGCCGAGGCCGGCAAGAAGGAGCTGGTGCAGCGCCTCCGCGACACCGCCGAAGAGAAGCTCGGCGAGCTGGTCGAGCGCGCGGGCGTCGAGCTGCCGAGCTCGGTACTCGACTCGGTACCGGTCGACCTGCAGGAGAAGCTCGGCGGACATCTGCCCGACCAGGCCAAGAGCGTGCTCGGCGGCCTCCTCGGCGGCGACCGGTAGCCGCGCGGGGCGGGCCGGTTAGACTGCGCGCAGGTGGAAGCGAGGAGGAGCCATCGTGACTGACGACGTTCTCGAGCAGATGCGCCGCGACTGGGACGAGCGCGCCCGGAGAGACTCCTGGTCGGCGATCGCGGACGTCGAGGCCGTGGGGCTGCGCTTCGCGCTGTCCGGCCTGCGCGACAGCTACGTGCTGCTCGAGGACGTGCACGAGCACCTGCCCGAGGAGACGCGCGTGCTCGAGATCGGCTGCGGCGTCGGGCGCATGCTGCGCTTCCTCGCGCTGATCTTCCGCGAGGTCCACGGTGTCGACGTCTCGCCCGAGATGATCCGCGAGGCGCACGACTACCTGTCGGCCTTCCCCAACGCGCATCCCGCGGTGGGGGACGGGCAGAGCCTGGGGCAGTACGAGGACGGCTTCTTCCATCTGGTCTACTCCTACGTCGTGTTCCAGCACATCCCCGACCCCGACGTGATCCGGAGCTACATCGGCGAGGCGCGCCGCGTGCTCGCACCGGGAGGGGTGTTCAAGTTCCTGATCAAGACCAAGCCCTGGGACGGCGAGCCGGGGCTCGACACGTGGAACGGCGCAACGGTCGACCTCGCGACGCTGGCGGAGTGGAACCGCGAGCTGGGCTTCGAGGTGCTGCGAACGCAGCCGGCGGACGAGTGGGTCACCTGGGTGACCACGCGCGCTCCGGCGGACGCCTAGGCGGATTCGACGTGCGTTTGTCGGCCGGCGGCGGCGCTTTGCGTCCGGCTGGGGGACAGGACGATTCCCGCACCCGATCCGCTCTGAGAGACCCCCATGCGCCTCCTTCCCGCCCTCCTCCTCTCCGCCCTAGCCGCCTCCTGTGCGACCATTCCGGCCGTCGATTCGGTCGCGCCGCGCATCGAGCTCCGCATCTCCGGCCCCGGGGTGGGCAGCAAGCTGATGTCCAACCCGCCGCGCGAGACCTGGGAGGGCGAGGGCGGCTCGCAGTACCTCAACCTGCGGCCCAACACCGAGTACAACTTCACCGTCATCGTCACGGATCAGGGCGGTGTCGAGCGCGCCCACCTGGCGCTGCCGGATACGCTCGCCCTGTCGAACCTGAGCGGCGAGGGGCTGGAGGTGGTCGACGACGGCATCGTCACCCGGCTGACCGTACGCGGGGACCGCTCCGACCCCTCCCGGATCCTCGCCTTCAGCGGACGCTTCGACACCTCGGGGAATTCCGGGGTGGGGTTCACCTTCGCCGGCGAGTCGGACGACTTCGGCGGCACCAGCGGGACGTCCAACCAGACCTTCCTGGTGGTCAACGCCTTCGTCGGCCTGTAGTCCAACGGGGGTCGAACCGGAGCCGAACGAGCGCCGCGGGGCGGCTCGGTTAGAGTGGCCGGCATGTGCACCGCCGCTTTGACGCTTGTCCTCGGATCGCTCGCCAGCCCCGCTCTTCCCCACGCCCAGGAGGCCGCTTGGCCGGCCTGGCGCGGGCCGTCCGGCAACGGGCTCGCCGCCGCCGACGCGCAGCCGCCGCTGACCTTCAGCGAGGAGCACAACGTGCGCTGGCGGGTCGAGCTCCCCGGGCTGGGCGCCTCGACGCCGGTCGTGCTCGGCGATCGGCTCTACCTGACCTGCGGGTTGCCGGAGAGCGGCGCCAAGATCGAGGGCGGCGAGGTCCCGCGTCCGCCGCGCGAGCCGCATCGTCTGCTTGTGCTCGCGTACGACCGCGCGACCGGCGAGGAGCTGTGGCGCACCCAGGTGGTCGACGCGGCGCCGCACGAGAAGCTGCACGCGACCAGCTCGCTGGCGTCGGCCTCGATGTCGACCGATGGGCAGCGCCTGTTCGCGTCCTTCGGGTCGCACGGCATCTACGCCCTCGACCTCGACGGCGAGGTGCTCTGGAGCCGCGATCTCGGACGCATGACCACGGCCGCGGAGTTCGGCGAAGGCGCTACGCCGCTCCTCGCGTCGGGCCTCGTCGTCGTTCCGTGGGACCACGAGGGCCAGTCGGCGCTGATCGCGCTCGACGCCGAGTCCGGCGAGGAACGCTGGCGCCGCCCGCGCGACTGCGACTCCAGCTGGGGGTCGCCGGCCCTCGCTCCGGGCAGCGATGGCGCGCACGTCATCGCCAGCGGCTCGGACGCGACCCACGCTTACGCGCTCGCCGACGGCGAGCCGTCCTGGTCGCAGGGCGGCATGTCGAAGAACCCGGTCAACTCGCCCACGGTGGTCGGCGACCTGGTCTACGTGCTGAACTCCTACAAGGGGAACGTGATCCAGGCGCTGCGCTCCGAGACCGGCGAGGTCGCCTGGTCCTACAGCAAGGCCGCGTCGTACGTGCCGAACCCGATCGTGGTCGACGGGCTCTTCTTCTTCCTGCGCAACAGCGGCGGCGTGCTGAACTGCCTCGACGCAGCGACGGGCGAGGAGCACTTCGCCGGCGAGCGCCTCGACGGCGTGCGGACGATCCACGCCTCGCCGGTCGCGGCCGCGGGGAGGCTCTACTTCGCGTCGCGCGAGGGCACGGTCGTGGTGCTGCGCGCCGGGTCGGAGTTCGAGCAGCTGGCGAACAACGAGCTCGACGACTGCTTCGACGCGAGCCCGGTGATCGTCGGCGACGAGCTGTTCCTGCGCGGGCGGCGCTACCTCTACTGCCTGCGCGAGGAGGCGGAGCAGGACGGCTAGGGCCCCGGGAGACGCTCCACTCCCAGGGCCCCGAGCCGCGGCCGCCTAGTGGCCGAGCACCAGGTCGAGGCCGTTGAGCAGCACTCCGACCGGCAGGCCGCCGACGAGCTCGACGCGGGCGCCCTGGACGTAGGCCTGGAAGCCGACCGCGCTGGAGTCGGGCGGCAGCGGGATGTTGTGCACGCCGAAGGACTGGGTCTCGATGTACGGCGCCAGGATCAGCAGCTCGTAGCCGAGGAACGGGAAGCCCTGGATCGGGCCGCCCATGCCGAAGGTCACGTAGCTGGAGAGCGTGGCCGTGCCGACGCTGGGCGCCATGTTGACGTTGGCGGTCCAGACCTCGCCGAGCACCGGCGTATCGGACGTCGAGAGGTCGAGCGGGTTCAGCCCGAGCACGCCGGTGCGCACCGTCGCGGAGGCCTTGGGCTCGGTGACGCGCAGCATCAGGTTCTTCCAGATCTCGACGGCGTCGTCGCCCCAGTTGGGCCCGGCGTTATCGAGCACCAACGCAGCGACGGTTCGTCCCGCGTTGCCCTGCACGATGACGGGGCGATCGGGGTTGCCGAGGTGTGCGATGCCGAGCGCGATGCCCTGCAGCTCGAAGCGGTCCCCGTCGTCGGTAACGAGCTCCTCCCAGTCCGAGTTCGGCATCGAGACGCCGTTGAACACGTCGGTCGTGCCGCTGTCGAACAGCGTCTCACCGACGATCGGGTTGATCGAGCTGGCGACACCCACTTCGAAGGTGGCCGGGAGCGTTGCGCTGTCGCAGGCGTCGGCGTCCCAGTCCCAGTAGGACATCACGACGCGGCCGCCGCTCTTCACGTGCTTGATAAGGGGGCCCCAGCCTCCGGACGGGGTGCAGTTGAGCGAGGAGTCGACCACCACGATGTCCCACGTCGCGCCGGTGAGCTGGCTGTTGAAGGTGTTCCCGTTCGAAAGCGACGTGTCGCCCGGGCTCAGCTCGAACGCACCCGCCAGCCCGAGGCTCTGGAAGCTGTTGTCGTAGACGAGGACGTCCGGCCCCTGCCCCGCGTTGGCCACCATCTGGATCATGTTCTCCCAGAGGCGCACGCCGCTGCCGTCGACCACCCAGGTGTTGCCGGCCTCGTCAAGCACCGGCGCCGCGATCGTGCGCCCGTCGTTGCCGCGCGCCATCACCGCGTCGTCGTTCCCGGCCAGCGTCGCCAGGGCGACCGAGCCGATCGTGGCGAAGTAGTCGCCGTCGTCGAAGAAGAACTCGCCCCAGTCGGAGTTGGGCATGGTGACGCCGAGGAACGCGGGCGAGGTCTGCTCGTCCAGGAGCGTCTGCCCGGTCAACGAGAACGAGCCGGTGACGAAGACGTCGAAGGCCGCGGCAAGCTCGGGCACATAGTCCCAGTTCCAAAAGGAGGTCACGACGCGGCCTCCCCCATTGACGTAGTCGATCAGCGGCTGCCAGCCGCCCTCGGGGTTGACGTTGGGGCAGTCGACCGCGACCGCGTCCCACGAGCCGCTGGCGAGCAGCGTGTTGAAGTTCGAGAAGCCGGCGACGGTCGTCCCGAAGAAGCTCAGGTTCTGGGCGGCGGTGGCCGCAAAGCTGAACTGCGTGTCCGTGTCGTACACCAGGATGTTGCTCAAACCCACCTGGTGCTTCGGGCCGCCGGGCCGGCCCTGGCCGAGCGCGCCGCCGCCCGGCGCGGCGTTGGGGCCGTGCGGGCCGAGCGCGGGGCGTTGCTGCGGCACGTGACCGCTGACGGTGCCGGCCGGAGTCAGGTTCTGGGCCGTGGCGACGAGGGGGGAGAGGGCGAGGGCGAACGCGATCGAGAGCTGTCTTTGGCGCATGGAGGGCTTCCCGAGCCGGCGGGACTGAGAGAGGGAGAAGGGAGAGGAGGGAGGCCTGGCCTCCCCCCTCAAGGGCACGGAAGCGCTCGTCGCGATTCCGTGCGAAAAATCGCGCTAGTGGCCGAGGACGAGGTCGAGGCCGTTGAGCAGCACTCCGACCGGCAGGCCGCCGACGAGCTCGACGCGGGCGCCCTGGACGTAGGCCTGGAAGCCGACCGCGCTGGAGTCGGGCGGCAGCGGGATGTTGTGCACGCCGAAGGCCTGGGTCTCGATGTAGGGCGCCAGGATCAGCAGCTCATAGCCGAGGAACGGGAAGCCCTGGATCGGACCGCCCATG
>JBCCGI010000085.1:0-36910 GCA_039029355.1 Planctomycetota bacterium | reverse complement strand
GCCCCCCCGCCAAACCTGGTTTACCTTAACATGCTCGCGCTCGCCTTCGCGCCCGGCTTGGTCGACGCGTGGTGCCACCCCACGCCCCCCGCACCTCAAACGCTCGTCGGCGCGCGCCGCACGCCCCCGGCGCGCCCCTTCTCTTTTTTGGGATCGCCGCGTTAGAGCCCGGCGCGGTTGCGCGCCAGCAGCTCGATCTCGACGCGCATCTCGCCGAGGCGATCGCGCTCCGTTTGGACGACGTCCGGATCGGCGCGCTCCAGGAAGCCCTTGTTCTCGAGCTTCTTCTCGGAGCCCTGGATCGCCTTCTCCAGCTTGGCGGTGCGCTTCTCCAGCGTGTCGCGCAGGCGGTCGAGGTCGACGTCGTCACCGAGGCGCACGAAGACCTCCATGCCGCCCGCCACGCTGACGGCCGAGCTCGGCGGACGCTCGCCCGACGCGACGACGTCCAGCTCTTCGAGGAAGGCCAGCGCGAGGGCGCGCTCGTGCGAGTCCGCCAGCACGCGGCGCGTGTCCTCGGCCGGCGCGACCACCTGCACCGACAGCGGGCGCCGGTCGGCGATCATCGTGAGCGCGCGCACGCTGCGCACGGCGCCCACCAGCTCCTGCACCACGCCGATGTCCGCCTCGGCGCCGGAGTCGATCGCGGCGGCGTCCGCCTCGGGCCACGGATCGCGGATGAGCAGCCCGGCCTCCGCGCCCAGCTGGGCGTGGAGCGCCTTCCACAGCACCTCGGTCTGGAACGGGGTGAACGGGTGCAGCAGCCGCAGGCTGTCCGCCAGCACGCGCGCCAGCACGCCGCGCGCCGCGCGGGCGCCCTCGGAATCGCCCTCCCCCAGCCGCGACTTGACCAGCTCTAGGTACCAGTCGCAGAAGTCGTTCCAGACGAAGCGGTAGAGCGCGGTGGCGCCGTCGTTGAAGCGATACTCCTCGAGCGCCGCGGTCACTTCCTGGGTGACGTTCGCCAGCCGCGACAGGATCCAACGGTCCTCGAGCGCCGTCGCGGACGCGGCGGTCACGTCGGTGCGCTCGCCCTCGAGGTTCGAGAACACGAAGCGCGCCGCGTTCCAGACCTTGTTGGTGAAGCGCTTGCCCATCTCGATGCGGTCGGGGGCGAGCTTCACGTCCTGCCCCTCGCGCGTCAGCAGCACGAGCGAGAGCCGGACGGCGTCGGCCCCGAACTCCTCGATCAGATCGAGCGGGTCGATGCCGTTGCCGGCGCTCTTCGACATGCGCTTGCCCTTCGCGTCCAGCACGGTCGCATGGATGAAGCAGGTCGAGAAGGGGCAGCGCTTGTCCTCGGGCAGGTGGTCGAGCAGGGCGTAGCCCGCCATCACCATGCGCGCGACCCAGAGGTAGATGATCTCGCGCGCGGTCGAGAGGAAGTGCGTCGGATAGAAGCGCTCGAGGTCCGGCGTCTGATCGGGCCAGCCCAGCGTCGCAAAGGGCCACAGCCACGACGACGCCCAGGTGTCGAGGACGTCGGGGTCCTGGCGCACGATCGGCTTGCCGGTCTCGGGGTGCGGGGAGCCGATCTCGACGTCGTCGCGCGAGGCGTACGGCGTACCGTCCTCGTCGTACCAGACCGGGATGCGGTGCCCCCACCACAGCTGGCGGCTGATGCACCAGTCGTGCACGTTCTCGAGCCAGTCGAGGTAGACCTTCTTCCAGCGCGGCGGGCGGATGGTGAGCGCGCCGTTGTGCACGGCGGCGATGGCGGGCTCGGCGAGCGGCTTCATCTTCACGAACCACTGCTCGCTGACCAGCGGCTCGATCGCGCTCTTCGAGCGGTCGGAGATCGGCACGTTGTGGACGTAGTCCTCGATCTTGTCGAGCATCCCGAGCTCGTCGAGCCGCTCGCACAGCGCCTTGCGCGCCTTCTCGCGCGGCATACCCGCGAAGGGGCCGGCCTCGTCGTTCATCGTGCCGTCCTTATTCAGCACGTTGATCAGCGGCAGGTTGTGGCGCGCTCCGCGCTCGTAGTCCGCGGGGTCGTGGCCCGGCGTGACCTTCACCGCGCCCGTGCCGAAGGCCGGGTCCACGGTGTCGTCGGCGACGACCGGGATGTCGCGGTCGACGATCGGCAGCACGAGCTGCTTGCCGACGAGGTCGGCGTAGCGCTCGTCGGTGGGGTTCACGGCCACGCCGGTGTCGCCCACCATCGTCTCGGGACGGGTGGTCGCGACGGTGACGAAGCGCCCTTCCTCGCCCTTCACCGGGTACTTCAGGTAGTGCAGCTTCGACTTGGTCTTGACCATCTCGACCTCGTCGTCGGAGACGGCCGTCTGCAGCACGCAGTCCCAGTTGACCAGGCGCGCGCCGCGGTAGATGAGGTCGCGCTCCCACAACCGCACGAAGGCCTCGCGCACGGCGCGCGACAGATCCGGCTCGAGCGTGAAGCGCGTCCGCGACCAATCGCACGAGCTGCCGAGGCGGCGGTACTGCTCGAGGATCTTGTTGCCGTGGGTCTCCTTCCACTCCCAGATCTTCTCGACGAAGGCCTCGCGGCCGAGCTCCTGGCGCGTGAGCTTCTCCTCGGCGTAGAGCTTCTTCTCCACCACCGCTTGGGTCGCGATGCCCGCGTGGTCGGTGCCGGGGAGCCAGAGCGCGTCGCGCCCGCGCATGCGCTGGTAGCGGATCGTTACGTCCTGGAGCGTCCCGTTCAGCGCATGCCCCATGTGCAGAACGCCGGTGACGTTCGGCGGCGGGATCATGATGACGAAGGGCTCGCGGCCTTCGGGCTTGTCGGGCGAAGGCGTGAACGCATCGGCCGCCATCCACTGGTCGTAGACGTCGGACTCATGCGCGTGGGGGTCGTAGCGCGATTCCAGCTCCATTGGAGGATCCTGTCCTTTGAAAGGTGAGCGCCCGCGGAGGGCGGGACACTTCAACCCGCGTCCGGGCCACGGTCAAGCGCCGGGGGCGGGGAGCGGCGTCGCCAGGAGAGCCCGGGCGCGGCCCGCGTCGAGGGACACGTCGGCGGGCCGGTCTTGCAGCCCGAGGTCGGCCTGCAGCACGGGCTCGACGCGCGCGCGGGCCTCGACCTCGCTCAGCCCGCTGCGGCGCAGCACGCGCAGGCCGAGGGCGTGGCGGTCCAACCGTTCCGGTCCCGCCACGTGCAGGAGGCCGCGCTCGCTCCGACCGGCGAGCTCGACCAGCGCCTCGGCCGCCGCCCGGGCGTCGAGCGGCGTGCGCGTCTCGTCGGTGAAGAGCCGCGGGCGCTGGCCGGCGGCGACGGCGGCCAGGATCTGGTCCCCCGCGCCAAGGCCGCGCCCGCCGGAGTCGCCGACGAGCAGCGGGAGCCGCGCCACGAGCGCCTCGCCTCCGGCGGCGAGCACGCCGCGCTCGCCGCCGGCCTTGGTCCGCCCGTAGGCGTGCGCGGGAGCGGGCTCGTCGTCCTCGCGGTAGCCGCTCGCGCGCGGCGGACGGCCGCCGAACACGAGGTCGGTCGAGGTGAAGATCAACCGCGCACCGCCGCGCGCACAGCCCGCGGCCGCCTCGGCCGGGAGAGCCGCGTTCAGGCGCTGGGCGAGCTCGGGATCGCGCTCGCAGTCCCCCACCCGCGCCAGCGCGGCGGCGAGCACGACCGCCCGCGGCCGGTGCTCGGCCAGGAGCGCGGACACCGCTCCGTCGGCGGCCAGGTCGACGGCCCGCTCGCAAACGCCGGCGGCGTCGCGCTCGCGCCACGGACGCAGCTCGGGGCGCCGCGAGACCGCCACGACCGTCCCGAAGGCGGCCGCGGCCGCGGGGACCAGGTGCGCTCCCAGGAAGCCGCTGGCTCCCAGGATCAAGACGGTGCGCTCATCGGCGGGGCTCACGACCCGTGAGTCTAGGAGCCCGTCCGAGTCTTCGCGATCCGCGAGTCGCAGCCGAGATCGGGCCGGAGACGGCCTTTGGGCCGCGCCTCGCTATCCTGTTGCCCACATGGCCTCCGCCTCCCCGCCCCCGCCGGCCTACGCCGCGACCGGCCCGTTCCACCGCGCGCTGGTGCTCGCCAACCCGATCTCGGGACGCGGCAAGGCGGCGCGCGCCGCGCACGAGCTGTCGGAAGGCCTGAACCGCATGGGCATCCCGGCCGAGGTCTACCTGACCCAGGCGCGCCGCGACGGCGTGCGCCTGCTGCGGGAGCTGGACGACGACACCGACCTCGTCTGCGCGGTCGGCGGCGACGGGACGCTGCGCGAGGTGCTCGAGGGGCTGCGCGACCCGGGCATCGCCGTCGCGTCGATCCCGTTCGGGACGGCGAACGTCGTGGCGAACGAGCTGGGCCTCCCGCGCGACGTCCACCACGCGTTGGAGATCGTCGCGGGGCAGAGAGCGCGCGCGCTCGACGTGGCCTCCGTCAACGGGAAGCTCTCGATCTTCGTGACCGGCGTCGGGCTCGACGCGCTGACGGTCCAGGAGATGGAGCGCCGCCGCCGCGGGCCGATCCGCAAGTCGAGCTACGTTGGAGCCTTCTACCACGCGCTGCGCAGCTACCGCCCGCCACGCCTGCGGGTGGCGGTCGACGGCGAGGAGCTCGACGCCGAGTACGGGCTCGTCATCGTCAGCAACACCGTCGGCTACGGCGGCGTGCTGCGCCTGTCCCAGGACGCCCGGCTCGACGACGGCCAGCTCGAGGTCTACCTCTTCCGGACCGGCAGCCTCCCGGAGGTCGTGCGGGGCTTCGCCCGCGGGCTGGTGGGGAAGCTACCCGGGGGCCCGGTCGCGATGCGGCGGGCGCGCCGCGTCGAGGTTCGCTCGGACGAAGAGGTCCCGTTCCAGGTCGACGGCGACTTCGGCGGCACGACGCCGGTCGAGGTCGAGGTCGCGACGACCCAGTACCGGATCCTCGCGCCCTGAGGGGCTACAATCCAAGCGATGGATCGTCCCAGCGTGCAAGTCGCCGGTCGCCGGCTCGGGGGCGGGGAGCTGTTTCTCCTCGCCGGTCCCTGCGTGCTCGAGGGCCGCGAGCTGATCCTGTCCACCGCCCGACGGTTGGCCGAGCTAGCGGGAGAGCGCGGCGTGCCGCTCGTCTTCAAGGCCAGCTTCGACAAGGCCAACCGCACCAGCCTCGGCTCGGCCCGCGGCCCCGGCATGGAGCACGGCCTCGAGCTCTTGGCCGAGGTCAAGGCGGCGCTCGACGTCCCCATCGTGACCGACGTCCACCTGCCGGATCAGTGCGCCGCGGTGGCGGAGGTCGCCGACCTGCTCCAGATCCCCGCCTTCCTATGCCGCCAGACCGACCTGATCCTCGCGGCCTGCGAGACCGGCCGCGCGGTCAATGTGAAGAAGGGCCAGTTCCTCGCGCCCTGGGACATGAAGAACGTGGTCGCCAAGTGCGAAGGCGCCGGGAACCCGAACGTCCTGGTGACCGAGCGCGGCACGACCTTCGGCTACGGCCGCCTGGTCGTCGACATGAGCGGCTTCGCCGACCTCGACCTGGCCGCCAAGCCGGTGGTCTTCGACGCCACGCACTCGGTCCAACGCCCCGGCGGCACCGACGGGCGGACCGGCGGCGATCGCCGCCTGGTGCCGGACCTCGCGCGGGCCGCGGTGGCGACCGGCCGGGTCGACGGACTCTTCTTCGAGGTGCACCCGGACCCCGAAGCCGCGCCCTCGGACGGGCCGAACATGGTGCGCCTGGACGACTTCGGGGGCATCCTCGACGGCGTGCTGGCGGTGCACCGCGCGGTACGCGGCTAGGCCGGAAGCCCTCACAAGCTCGCGGCCGGGCGGACCTCGGGCTGGGACAGGCCGGGCAGTGCGGAAAGAGCTTCTAGGGAGCCTCCCGGGGAGTGCATTTCCGCAGCGCATAAGCGCCCCTCAGGAAGCAACTTAGAAGCGCAGCAACAGCTATCGACGGGGCCGATTTGCCCTTTGCGATATCCCAGGTATTGTTCCGCGCTCCCAACGGTGACGCGACAAAGGCAAACCAGCTGCGAGGCTGGGACGCAAAGCCACGGACCCCATGCGGGTAGCCGAGCCGCCGAACGTCGTCGCTCCTGATCCAGGACGTCATCCGAGGGGCAACCGGGACTTCGGTCCCGCTTCGGAGATTGGACGACCTGGATGAGAAGGCCATGTTTCTTCCCATCCGCCCTGCTCCGGGTCCTTCGGGGTCCGGAGCAGGTGTTCCATCTTCCGCGGCGGTCACCGAGCCCACGAACGCCATGCAGCGGATAGAAGGAAACGGAGCCCAGCGCACGACGAGTGCCAGGCGAAACGACCGCATCCACCCGGGCGCCCTCGCGGCCCGCGGGGGGAGAGGAAGGCAGCGTTGCGCGATCGGTGGGGACCAGCTCGCGCAGCGCTCCGAAGGAGGAGAGACGGCACCGTCTCGCGGATGGGGACCCGCGCTACGGCTGCCTTTCCTACTCGAGTTCTCTAAGGGGACAGAGAGGATCGCGATGGGGAGTGCCATGGTTTCGACCTAAACGGCACCGCGGTCAAGGGTCCGCGCGCTGCGCGGGCCTCGAGTGGGACAGGAGGGCATGGGCACGGTCCATGCCCTCCTTCTTTTTTTGGGCTAGGGGGTCACGCAGACGCAGATGCGGTTGGAGGAGTTGATCGCGAACGTGCTCATACAGACGGTGGCGCCCTGCAGGTAGTAGTACCCACCAACTGGAACCTCGGAAGGCACGGGGACCTGGACTCCGACAAAGCCGCCCTCGAGCGTGAAGCCGAGAGCCAGCTGCGCCACGGGTCCTTGCCAGACCAAGGACGAGGCATCGAAGACCGGGTCCGGCTGAATGAGCAGATTGCCTCCCAGCGCCGACACGCCGGGGAGGTTGATTGGCGAGAGCGATGCGGCGCAGACCGCTAGGCTGGGGGTCAAGGTGCCGGCAAGGTCACGAAGCTCCACTCCAAGGGTGGGTGCTCCCCCATCGGAAAGGGGCGTCAAGCTGAGCTGACGTCCGTTCATCGCGCCTCCGCCCAAGTTGCCAACCTCGACGCCGGCTCCGGAATCGGCAACCGGCTGCACGATGTTCCCGCGCCACGTCACGTGCCCCTCCGCCATCGAGCTGACGAGCTCGGGCATCGGGCCCAAACCTGCGAGCTGGCTCCCCCCGAAGGGGTTGGAGCCGCCGCCCATCAGGCTTACCTGGGATTCATCGGTCGAATGGGCGTCCTGGAGGTCGTAATCGCCCAAGCCACATGCCCCGCCAGACGCCGTCATCCCTCCGTGCACGAACCAGGTGGAGGCCATGTCCGAGGCCGGCGTTCCGTCGGCCGGCAGGACGATCCCGGTGCCAGGCGTGGAGCCGAAGGCGAGATCGACCAGATAGCCGTTCACGAGTCCGGGAGGAGGGCAGGTTCCCCCCGATGGTGAGCACAGCGAAGGCGCGACCGTACACGGGTTGCCGAAGCCCGATGAGCCGATCATCACAATGCTCTCGGTCGTGAGCCCTAGCTGAAAGAACGCCGGCTCATACACGTCGTCGACCGCGTCGAACCAAGCGGGGCCATGGCTGCGGATGTAGAAGCTCGGCGTCGTGCTCCAGTCGGTGTCGTAGAGCGACTCGTAGTAGCCGTCGATCTCCATCACCTCGCCCCGACCCGGATCGACGTCCGCCATGAATGCCTGGCCGGTATGAACGCGCCAATACAGATCGCCGGATAGGTCCGGCGGAAAGGCGGTGCTGCTGAACCCCGAGCTCGGGGAGCTGTAGAAAAAGATCACATCTCCACCGTTGTTAAACGGGCTGTTGTTGGAGTTCACCTGGGAGCTCACGGGCAGTGCCGCGCAGGCGAGTGCGCAAGCGAAGGCCAGCGGCCGAAGGGGGAGTTTCATTCCTAAGGCTCTCCTCGGGCTGCGCACTGGGCCGGTGCCTAAGGGCAAACCCGAATCGGCCGGCGGGTGGGGAACAACGGTCCCGGCGCATCCGCCCTACATGAGAAGCGCTCCGGCCCTCGACGGCAACCGCCGGCCGCAGCAGCTCGTTCGAGAGAAGCGCTTTTTTGTCTCGCAAGCGAAGGAACGTCGCCCGTCGCCCGTTCCTTCCGGGTGATCCTCGTCGTTCCGATTTCGCTCATGCGGCAATTTCGACTTTCCTCCCTCTCCCTCGGGTCGGAAAAGCACCAACGCGCGTGGCGTTCCTGGATGCTCCGTCAGATCCGAACCGCCGCCGAGCCCGAGGAGCAGCTCGCGGTGCGTACGATCGAGCTCCTCCTTACACGTCTTAGAACGCCGGGATCCGGCGACGAGCTGCGCCGCCTCGCGCCACTGGTCGAGGCGCGGCCCCCAGCGGAGCCCGGAGGGGAGCTCGAGGCCGAGCTGAGCTTTCAGCTGCGCCGCACCTACGCCGAGGTGTGCGTCGAGCAGCGCTACCTGCGCTGGCGTCCGGTCCTCGCCGCCCACGCGGTGCGACGGCTCGGGCTGTGTCCGGCAGAGGCGGACGAGCTGGTCGAGGACACGCTCGTCGACTTCCTCATGCGCCCCGCCTACGCGTCCAAGCCCGACCGGGAGGCCGCGCGGCTCCTGTACACGATGGCGAACAACCGGGTGCGCGACCGCGTGCGGCGTGACTACGGCCGCATCGCCGAGTCCGAGGACGGCGAGGACACGCTCGACACGCACGAGGGCGCGCCCTCTCCGCTGGCCGCGCTCCTCGAGGCCGAGTCCGCCCGCCGCGGCGACCGGCTCTGGCACGACCTCTGCGACGCGCTCGACCGCGGACGGAACCGGCTGCGGCCGACGCAGCGCGAGGTCCTGGAGATGCACCTCGCCGCCGACGAGCCCCACGCCGTCGTCGCGGCGCGGCTGGGGCTGAGCGAGGGCGCCTACACCCTTCGCATCCACCGCGTGGCCGGGCGGCTGCACAAGCTCCTCGGCCCGCGCTGGCGGCTCGACCTCGCGCCGCTCAGCAGCCGCTCGATCCACCAGAGCAACGCACGCTCGGCGCGCGAGCGCGCGGACCAGCGCCTGGTCTGGCTCGTCGCGCGACGCGCGCGCGCCGAGCTGAAGCGGGAGCTCGCGCGCGCCGTGGAACGGCGGATCGAGGGGCTTCAGGACGAACCGCGGCGCGCGCTGCATCGCTGGATCCACGACGCCGACGGCCGCGCGCCGCGGGGCGACCTCATGCACAGCGCGAGGGTGGGCCAGCGGCTCGTGCGCGAGTCGCTCGTGCGCGAGCGCCCCGAGCTGGTGCGTCTCTGCCTCTCCACCTTCTCGGAGCGGCGCCGGCGCTCCCTGTCCGCCAAGTCGCGCCGCGCCGCGGCGGTCCTGCACTGGTGCTTCGAGAGCCTCCTGCCCGAGCTCCAGCGCACTCCCCGGGCCACGCGCCCCCAGCAAGGAGAGACGAGGGATGAGTAGCACCGACCGAGCCGATCTCCTGCAGCGCGTGCTCGAGCGCGCCGTGGCCGAGGCGGTGGAGGAGCTACCGGAAGAACAGCGCGACGCGGTGCTGGCCGACCTGCGAGAGGGCGGCGAGGCCGACTCCGCTACGCTCGCGGCCCTGCTCGACCTCGAAGCAGCCGAGCTTGCCGAAGTGAGGGCCCAGGCACGGGCGCGGGTGCTCGAGCGCGTCCAACCGCTCTTCGCGGCGGCCGACTGGAACGAGCTCCTGCGCGTGCTGCGCGCCCGGCCCGCCGGCGGCCGGAGCGCGATACCGGCCCCCCAGCCGCCGCGCGCCCGGCGCGGCACGGCGGTCACGCTGCTCACCACCGCGGCGGCGGCCGGCCTGCTGCTGCTGACCTGGCCGTGGGCCGCGCGCGGCGGAGTCGAGCCGCCGCTCGTCTCCGCGCCGGCGCCGCCCCCGGTGGAGCGCGGCGCGACGGTCGAGGACGAGGTGCGCATCCACTGGCCCGAAGACGGCGGGCTCGTGAGTGACCTCGGGCTCGACGTGTGGATTCCGAGCCGCCTGCACGACCGTCGGTTCACGGTCACCGTGATCGGCGAAGCCGGGACCACGCTCCTCGAGCACAGCGCTCGGGTCGTGGAGCCCAGGCACGACGCACGCCTGCACGTCACCGAAGAGCTGCAAGCGGACCTGGATAGCCTGCCTAGCGGTGAGAGTCTCCTGCTCACGATTCAGTGGTTCGAAGGCGGGCGCTGGCACTCCGTCGACTCCGAGTTCGAGCTCAGGTAGGTCCCCATGCACAACCCCGTCCTCGCCCTCTGGCTCGCAGCGCTGCTCGGCTTCGTCCCGGAGCGGCCGCTCCCCTGGACCACGCGCCTCGCGGGGCTCCTCGCTCCGCGCGACGCGCAGCAGCTGGCCCCCTGGCGCCGGCACCTGAGCCTGTCGCTGCGCGAAGCCGCGGTGCTGCGCGGCGAGGCGACGCTCGCCGATCAGCACCAGCTCGCGTTCGATTTCGTGCAGCTCAGCAGGTTCGACCGCGCCCTCCCCCACTTCCGGCTCGCCCAGCGCCGCGCGAGCGAGAAGTACGGCGAGGACAGCGTCCAGGCGCTGCAGCTGCTCGACTACGCCGTGAAGATCCAGGCGCTGGTCTACGGCCCCGCCGGATCGCGGGCCGCGTTCGAAGAGCTCCTGGTCGCAAAGCGTGAGGCCCACGGCCCCGCGAGCCTCGAGGTGGCCGACGCCCTCCACAGCCTGGCGGTCGTGTCCGGGCAGCTGGGCGACCTGGAGTCGGCGCGCCGCTACTACGAGGACGCGGTCCCGATCCTCGCCACCTTCCCCCCCGGAGACGACCAGCAGCTCGAGCTGGCGCTGACGCTGCACGAGCTGGCGGCGGTGTACGAGCAGCTGGGGAGGAGCCGAGGCGCGCAGGCGTGCCTCGAAGAAGCGCTCCGCATCCTGATCGCGACGCGCGGGGTCAACGCGCCCGACACCGCGAAAGCGATGCAGCAGCTGGCCGGGGTGCTGCTGCGCCACGGGTATCGGTCCGAGGCGATCCTCCTGCTCGAGCACGCACTCGCCGTGCAGCGCGGGATCGGTCCGCAGCATCGCGATACGGCGCTCGCGATGCTCGCGCTGGCGAGCGCCTTGTGGGAGACCGGAGACCTCGCGCGCGTGGAGCGACTCCTGAGCGAGGCGCTCGTGATCGCGGGCGACGACGCGATCGCCGTCGAGCTCGGGCTTGAGCTCGGGCGCCTCCACCTGGCCGCCGGCGCGACCGAGGAGGCGTGGCGCGCGCTGCCCGCCGACGATCGCGTTCGCAACCGGCACGGAAGCGACGCCGCCGTCCGGATGACCGAGCACGAGCTCTTCGAGCTGCGGCGGCGCGACCGGGACCGCCTCGACCTGCGCCTCGCGATCGCCCAGCGCATGGACGGGTCGCAGCCCACGATCAGCGCCTACGAGAGCGTGCTGCGGTGGAAGGGCGAGGTGACGCGGGCTCAGCGCGAGGGGCGCGCGCGCCTCTTCGACGACGACTCGCCGCACACCCCGGCGCTGCTCGAGCAGCTCAGGGGGACGCTCGCGGCGACCTCGCCGCCGAGCCTGGTTCAGAACCAGCCGCATGCTCGGCTGCGGAGCCAGGAGGAGGCCCGCGCGCGCACGGAGATCGGGCTCCAGCGCAGGCTGACGGCCCGCGAGCGCGACGGTGCGGACATCCGCTTCGAGCAGCTGCGCGCAAGCCTCGCCGCGGACGCCGCCGCGATCGACTTCCTGGTCCATCGGCCCTGGGGGCCGGAGCGCTCCGGCCTGCTCGCGGAGTGTCGGGTCAGCGCGTGGATCACCCGCCCGAACGACGCCCCGCCGACCCACTTGGACCTCGGCTCGGCCGATGAGCTGGAGCGGCACGTGCAGAGCTTCTTCGCGTCCTTGCGCCGGCGGCGCGCCGTGGATGCCCCCGAGCTGCGCTCGGCGCTCTGGGCCCCGCTTGCGCCGCACCTGAAGGGCGTGCGCCAGCTCCTGATATCCCCGGACGGCTTCCTGTGGGACCTGTCCTTCGCCGCGCTCCCGACCGCGGACGGCGGACGGCTCGTCGAGCGCTACACCTTCACGTACTGCTCCGACCTGGCTCGCGGCGCGCCGCTGCCCGCTCCCGCGCTCGCGCGAACGGACTCGGCCCTCGTCGTCTGCAACGTCGACTACGACGCTTCTCCGGCCGCGATCCGGTCGGAGTGGGGATCGCTTCCCCAGACCGCAGGCGAAGGGGAGCACGTGTTCGGTCGCTTCGCGCGCGGCAAACTGCTGCAGGGTCGCCGCGCCGGCGAGGCGGCGATCAAGCGCGAGCTCGGACGACACCCGGTCGCGCACTTCGCGATGCACGGTTCGCAGCGCGAGTCGGACTGGAGCCACACGTCGCTCGGCGCGCTCGACGCGGCGCTCCTGTGCAGCGGCGTCGGGCGGAGCGCCGAAGGCGAGGACGACTACCTCACGGCCGAGGAAGTCGCCTGGCTCGACCTGCGCGGAGTGAAGCTCGTCGTGCTCTCCGCGTGCGACAGCGGGCGCGGCGCTAGGCGCCCCGGCGAGAGCCCCCTCAGCATCCGGCGCGCCCTCCACATCGCCGGCGTGCGGACCGTGGTCAGCGCGCTGTGGGCGATCGACGACGAGCCCACCCGCCAGCTGATGGAGCTCATGTACGAGCGCCTGGCCGAGGGCGAAACGCCCGCGGCCAGCCTGCACAGCGCGCAACGCGAGCTCGCCCGCGAAGGGCACCCGCCGAAGACCTGGGGAGCGTTCGTGCTTTCCGCGCGCTAAGCGCGAAGTGCGTTGGCCGCGCGTCGCGGACGCTCGCAACCGCGAAGCGCGCCGCCCCATCGAGGTGACGCGTCGACTCGTCCGGGAGCGAGCGAACACCGCGGGGAAGTCCTCGGACATCGCGGCGAAAGCCCGGAGCATCACGCTTCGTTCTTCACATGGTCGCAGGGCGCGGTCCCTGCGCGTTCCAGTACGTGAAGAAGGAGAACTCTCCCATGAAGTACGCTCTTCCGCACGCGGCGAGGCTCGCGGGCCTCGCCTGTCTCGGGCTTGCGGCACCCGCGGGCGCTCAGGTATCCCACTACGGCAGCGGCTGCACGTCCGCCTCTGGGATCACGCCGACGATCGACGTCGGAACGCCGGTGTACGAGAACGCCGCGTATCTGCTGAAGCTCGGCGGGCCGGCGAACACGCCGTCGGTGCTGGTCGCCGGCATCACGCAGATCTCGCTCGATCTGACCGGCATCGGAGCGGGCTGCACGCTGCTCGTCGACCCGATCCTGGTGCTCCCGGTGACGATCGGAGCCGACGGCACCGAAGTGCTGCCACAGACCGGCGGCTCGGTCGGGCAATCGGTCAGCGCACAGCACTTCGTCTTCGACTTCAAGACCGGCGAGCTGGCCGCCAGCGACGGGCTCGAGCTCACCGTCCAACCTCCGCCCGCCATCGACAGCATCAGCATCACCAGCGGCGGAGCGGACGCGGAGATCGTGCTCGCTGGCTCTTCGTTCCCGCCCAACCCGCAGAAGGACGTGTGCGCAGGCCTCGAGGGCGGCGGGCTGCTGACGCCCGAGGTGGGCGACAGCGGCTCGATGACGCTGAAGATCCAGCCCTACGGGACCGACCCGCAGGCCGGCCCGGTCTGCATCATGGTCGGCGAGGGCGAGTACCAGATGAAGGACGAGCTGCCGCCGCCGCCGCCGGGGCTGATCGACTATCCCGATCTGCGGATCCTGCAGGGCGTCGTCGACCCGGCGTCGTCCGCGGCCTCGGGCGACAGCTTTACGCCGGCGCCGCCGACGCCCGGCTTCACCTCGTTCAGCTCGACGGTGGCAGCGGACGGCACGCCGAAGTACGCGCTGAAGTTCACCGGCAACTGCGACCACGGCGACTGCCTCAAGGTCTGGATGCGGATCTGGCAGGAGGACGGCAGCTTCACCGACGTGTGGTTCACCGACCCCGACAACGGGTTCGCGAGCAAGACGCTGCCCATCTGCCTGTCGGGCCCTGGCGACTTCATGGACCCGAACGAGTGCGCGCTCTGGGCCTGCGGATGGACGAAGGCCTCGCTGAAGGACCGCATCGAGGGGATTCAGTGCAAGGTCGTCGGCGACGACGCGGACACGGTGGAGATCTCGGTGGCCTCGCCCAATTCGCCGATCTCGAAGCTCGAAGGCGGCTACTGGGTGCAGAAGGGCGGCTGCAGCTGCCCCGAGGATGACGACAGGCCGAGCACCGGCGGCGGCCGCGTGCCGACCTCGATGTAGCCTCGCGTTCCGGTGTGTGAGTCGGAGTAGGGTGCGGATCCCTACTCCGCTTCGACGTTAACCCGGAAGCGGTCGCGGAGGCGCTCGAGCAGCCGTGCGTGGATCTTGCAGACGCGGGACTCGGAGAGATCCATCACGTCGCCGATCTCGCGCATCGGGAGCTCTTCCCAGTACTTCAGGTAGACGATGCGGTACTCCTGCTGCGTCAACCGCTGGGCCACCAGCCGCAGGAGCTCATCGCGCGTCAGTCGCTCGTCCGGGTCGTCGTTGCGGGTGTCGGCGACGACCTCGAGCCCCGAGGCGCCTTCGTCCGAGCCCTCCTGGCCCGGCATCGAGCCCGAAGGTGTGCCCGGCAGCCCGGTTCCGAAGAGCTGCTCGTAGTCGGAGACCGAGAGCTCCATCGCCCGCGCCACCTCCTCGTCGCGCGGATCCCGGTTCAGCTCGGAGCGCAGGCGCTCGACCGTGCGCTTCTGCAGCTCGATCTTCTGGCGCCAGGGCCGGGGCAGCCAGTCCTGCGTCCGGAGCTCGTCGAGCAGAGCACCGCGCACGCGCATCTCGCCGTAGGACTCAAACCGCACGCCGCGGCTGGGGTCGAAGCTCGCGACGGCGGACATCAGCCCCACGTTGGCCGCCGTCCGCAGGTCGCCGCGGTCGATGGTGCGCGGGAGGCGTGCTCCGAAGTGGCGCACGACGTTCTCGACCAGCCGCTGATAGGCCTCGACCAGCCGGTTGCGGCCTTCGTCGTCGGGACGTTTCCAGTACGCCTCCCAAAGCGCTTGGCGCGCCGGGTCCGCCTGGAACGTAGTTCCGGCAACGTCCTTGGCGGCATCGCTCACAACGCCAGGCGATCCGCCTCCAACGGCAACGACTTGCTCGCGTTCATCGTGCACGCAACGTGTTGCGTGACCTCTGAAGTAAGCATTCCGCGGCGGGATGCAAGCACATCACGCGGCGCGAACCGCTCGGTCGCGGCGCAGAGCGAGCGCAACGCGCGAGACCAAACCCTTCGATTCGAAAGCGAATCGGCGCAAAGACACGGGATCTCGAGCACGACGCACAACGCGCGCGCGCCGCCGAAATTTCCGGCCAAAAAAACGGCGAAAACTAGGCCAGGTCGTGCGGCTGATCGTCGGGCGGATACCCGAGTCGCTCGAGCACCGCGCGCTCGGCGCGGCGCATCGCGGCGCGCCCGTCGTCTTCGTGGTCGTCGAAGCCACAGAGGTGCAGCGCACCGTGAACGACGTAGAGCGCGAGCTCGCGCTCGACCGGCACGCCGCGCCGCTCTGCCAGCTCACGCGCGCGGTCGACGCTGACGTACAGCTCGCCGGCGGGGCCACCGCCCTCCTCGCCGAGGTCGAAGGTGATGACGTCGGTCTCGCTCGGATCGTCGAGGTAGTCGGCGTGCATCTGGGTCAGCCGCGCCGCGTCCACGAACACCACGCCGAGCAGGACTCCGGGGCGCCCGCCCTCCTCCAGCGCCTCGTCGACGGCGCGGGACACGTCCTCGGGGGCGAGCAGAGGCTCGCCGGGGACGTCCCAGGCGACCTCGGCGGTCACGAGCTCTCCGAGCGCCGCGGCCCCTCGTAGGCCCGCACGATCTGGGCCACCAGCGGGTGGCGCACGATGTCCTTGTGCGAGAACTCGACCGAACCGACGCCCTGGAAGCCGCGCAGGCGGCGCCCCGCGTCGGTGAGGCCGTTGCTGGTGCCCGAGTCCAAGTCCGACTGGCTCGGGTCCCCGGTGACGACCATCGTGGAGCCCTCCCCCAGCCGCGTCAGGAACATCTTCATCTGCGACACGGTCGTGTTCTGGGCCTCGTCGAGGATGACGAAGGCGTTTGAGAGCGTGCGGCCGCGCATGTACGCGAGCGGTGCGATCTCGATCACGCCCGCCTCCTCCAGCCGCGCGACGTCGTCGAACTGCATCAGCTCGTAGAGCCCGTCGTAGATCGGCCGCAGGTACGGGTTGAGCTTGGCCTGCAGGTCGCCCGGCAGGAAGCCGAGGTGCTCGCCGGCCTCGACCACGGGGCGCGTGATGATCAGGCGCCGCACCTCGCCGCCGCGCAGGGCGCGCACGGCCGCGGCGACGGCCAGGAAGGTCTTGCCGGTGCCCGCCGCGCCGAGCGCGAAGGTCAGCGCGTTGGCCTCCATCGCCTCGAGGTAGCGGCGCTGATTCTCGTTGCGCGGCTCGACCGCGCGCACGCGCATCCCGGCGGCCGGTGCGGGCAGCCCGGCGAGGCCTCCGGTCGGCGGCCGACCGGCGGACGAGCCACGCTCGGGCGGGGTCGTGAACGGGGCCGGACGGCCGTCGGCGGGCGCGGCGTCGTCCTTCTTGGAGCCGACCAGGATCGTCTCGATCTCGCGCTGGTCGAGCTCGCGGCCCTTGCGGATCTTGCCGAGCAGGTGCTCGACGCGGCGCTTGGCCTCGGCGACGTCGGCGTCGACGCCCTTCACCCGCAGGTTGCCGCCGCGGGTGAAGATCTCGATGTCGAGCTCCTGGCGCAGGAGCTTCGCGTAGCGGTCGTACGGCCCGAGAACGTGGATGGCCTCGTCGTTGGAACGCAGCGGGATGGTCAGCTCAATCAAGTGGCTCGCCTCCGGGGCTCAAGAATCGCGGCGCCGTGCGCGCGCGTCAATGACTCCTCACAAGAGCAGCCAGGCCGCCGCCCAGGCGACCGGCGCGGTGAGGAGCACGCTGTCCACAACGTCGAGTAGGCCGCCCGAGGCCCCCATCCACGGCCCCGAGTCCTTCACGCCCGCGCGGCGCTTCACCGCGCTCTCGACCAGGTCGCCCGCCTGCGCGGCCACGTTCAGGACGCCGCCCGCGACGAGCCCGCCCACCAAGGAGGCGCCGCCCGGCAGCCAGCCGGCGGCGCCCGCCGCGGCGCCGACCGCGAGGCCGGCCAGCAGCGAGGCCAGGCAGCCCTCGGTCGTCTTGCCCGGCGACAGGCGCGGGAAGGGGTGCGTGCGGCCGAAGCTCTTGCCGCCGAAGTAGCCGGCGACGTCGCCGACCTTGGAGAGCACCAAGAGCCAGATCAACGCCGCCAGGCCGTGCTCGCGCGTCAGGAGCATCAGAGCGGCGAACGGCGGGGCGAGCCACACGGCAAGGAACACCGCGGCCGGCCGCGCACGCGCCAGCGCGACCGCGGCAGCGGCCGACACGCCGTAAGCCGCGAGCAGACGGACGGCGGCGGAGGCGTCGAACCACTCGCGCGGGAATACCAGCGCGAGCGTGCCGGCCCCCGCCACGGCGAGCGCGGCTCCCGCGGGAGCTCCCATGCGCGCCCCCATCTGCGCCGCCTCGACCGCGCAGCCGAAGAGCAGCGCCGCGCCGACGACGAACAGCACCCAACCGCCGGGCACCGCATGCTCGGCCGCGAGCAGCAGCGCGACTCCGACTCCGATCGAGGCGCCGGTGACGGTCCGGCGGACGACGCTCGCCATGTGAGGCCTAGGCGCCCTCGGCGCTCGGCCGATCCTGGATCAGCCCGCCGTACTTGCGCTCGCGGCGCGCGTAGGCGCGCAGCGCTCCCATCAGGTGGGGTTTGCGGAACTCCGGCCAGCAGACGTCGGCCACGAAGAGCTCGGAGTACGAAGCCTGCCACAGGAGGAAGTTGGAGAGCCGCATCTCGCCCGCGGTCCGAATCACCAGGTCGGGATCGGGCGTGGACGGGTCGTACAGGTACTCGCGCAGCGTCTCGTCGGCGATGTCGTCGGGCGAGAGCTCGCCGGCCAGGACGTCGCGCGCGATGCGCTTGACGCCGTCGGCGAGCTCGGTACGGCTGCCGTAGGAGAGCGCGAGGCGCAGCAGCATCCCGGGGTTCTGCGCGGTGATCTCCTCGGTCTCGCGCAGCGCGCGCAGCGCTTCGTCCGGCAGATCGTCGAGGCGGCCGAGCCCGAGCAGCCGCACGTCGTTGTCCATCAGCGTCGGGCGCTCCTGCACCAGGAAGCGCCGCAGGAGCCGCATCAGGTAGCGGATCTCGACGCTCGGGCGCTTCCAGTTCTCGACCGAGAAGGCGTAGAGCGTCAGGCTCCGCACGCCCATGCGGGCGCACTCGGTCGTGATCTCGCGCACCGACGCGATGCCCTCGCGGTGGCCGAAGATCCGGCGCATCCCGCGGTCGGCCGCCCAGCGGCCGTTCCCGTCCATGATGATTGCGATGTGCTCGGGGAAGGGCCCCTCGAAGTCCGGTCGCTGGACGGGTTCTGCGGCCATGGCGCTATCCCTGGCGTGGGATCACCTGATCCCGTTCCGGGCCCACCGAGATCAAGACGATCGGAACGCCGACTTCGCGCTCGAGCCAACGGACGTAGTCCTGCGCCGCCTCCGGCAGGTCCTCGAAGCGGCGCACCGCCGTGAGGTCCGTACGCCAGCCGCGGCGCGTCGTGTACACGGGCTTCACGTTCTCGATGCTAGAGACCGCCGCGGGATACGTCTCGTGCCTTACCCCGTCGATCTCGTAGGCGACGGCCACCTGGATCTCCTCGAAGGCGTCGAGCACGTCGAGCTTGGTCAGGATCCAGCCGTCGGCGCCGCTGATCTCGAGCGCGTAGCGGATCGCCACCGCGTCCAGCCAGCCGCAGCGGCGCGGACGGCCCGTGGTGGCGCCGAATTCGTGCCCCAGCTCGCGCAGGCGCTCGCCGCCCTCGCCGTGGTCCTCCGACGGGAAGGGCCCCTCGCCCACTCGCGTGCAGTAGGCCTTGGCGATGCCGTAGGCGCGGTCGATGCGGCTGGGGGGGAAGCCGACGCCCGGGCCGATGCCGTGCACGCCGGTGTTCGAGGAGGTGACGAACGGGTAGGTGCCGTGGTCGACGTCGAGCATCACGCCCTGGGCGCCCTCGAACAGCACCTGTTGCCCGTCGGCGTAGGCCTTGCGGACCATGGCGCCGGTGTCGGCGACGAACGGCGCGATGCGTTCGCCGAGGCCGGCGGCGCGCGAGATCTCCTCTTCGAGGTCGAGCGGCGACTCGCCGTGGACCTTCTCGAGCAGCGCGTTCTTCTCGGCCAGCGAGGCGGTCAGGCGCTCGCGCAGCCGCTCGCCGTTCAACAGGTCGGCGATGCGCAAGCCGGTGCGCGCGCTCTTGTCGGCGTAGCACGGGCCGATGCCCCGGCCGGTCGTCCCGATGCGACCGTCGCCCTTCCACACCTCCGACAGGTGGTCGATGCGGCGGTGGTGCGGGAAGATCACGTGCGCCGCGCCCGACACGGCCAGGTTCTCGGGCCCGATCGGGAAGCCGCGCTCGGTGATCGCGTCGATCTCCTGCACCAACGTCTCGGGGTCCACCGCCATGCCGCCGGCGATCACGTTGCGCTTGCCGCTGTGCAGGATGCCCGACGGCAGGTGGTGCAGCACGAACTTGGTGCCTTCGACGACCACCGTGTGCCCCGCGTTGGCTCCGCCCTGGTAGCGGACCACGAGATCCTGTTCGTGGGCGAGCTTGTCGATGATCTTGCCCTTGCCCTCGTCCCCCCATTGGGCACCGAAAACGCTGAGAGAAGGCATGGAGAAGTCAGGAAGGGGCGGGAAGGAAAAAACCCGCCTGCTGTCCGGCGGGAGGCGAGATTCTCGCGCAGCCCCCGGATGCGTACAAGGGGTTTCCGCGGGCTAACGGGGGCGCCCGTAGCCGCCCCCACCAGGGGGTGCGGAGCTCGACTTCGGCGCCTGCGGGCAGGTCGTGGCTGCCGTGTCCCTCGATGGCGCGCTTGCGCGCCCCTTGGAGCCCCACCCGCGCCCCGCCGGGGCGGCCGTCGCGTCCGCCGCCGAGGCCCCACGGCCCGCGCCGCTGGCGCTGCGCGACCCACGTCATCCGCACCGGCCGCAGGAAGCGCAGCGACTTGACGACGCCGTCCCCTCCCGCGCTCCGCCCTTCCCCGCCCGAGCCGCGCCCGACCGCGTAGCGCAGAACGCGCACGGGCAGGTTCGCCTCGAGCGCTTCGATCGGCGTGTTGAGCGTGTTGGTCATGTGTGTCTGCACCGCAGACTGCCCCGGGGCGGACGCTCCCGCGCCCGCGCCGCCCGCGATCGTCTCGTAGTACGCGAAGCGCTCCCCCGCGGCGGTCGAGCCGCCGAAGGTCAGGTTGCTCATCGTGCCCGCGCTCGCGGCGGGAATGCGCGGGCCGAGCGCCCGCGCGAGCGCGCCGAGCAGCACGTCGACGAGCCTCTGGCTGGTCTCGACGTTCCCGGCGGCGACGCCCATCGGATACGTGGCGTCGGCGAGCGTGCCCGGCGCCGTGCGGATCTCCACCGGCCGCAGGATGCCGTCGTTGGTCGGCGTCCCCGGCGGCAGCAGGGTCCGCAGCACGTAGAAGACGGCCGACACCGTGACCGCGCGCACGGTGTTGAGCGGGCTCGCGGGGACCGCGTCGGTGCCGGTGAAGTCGCACGTCAGCCTCGGGCCACGCTTGTAGAGCACGAGCCGCAGGAAGGCGCGGCCGCCCTCGGCGTGGGGCTCTTCGAGCTCGTCCTCAAAGCGATACTCGCCGTCGGGGATCGCGCGCAGCGCCTCGCGCACGAGCTCTTCGGTCCAGGCCAAGAGCCCCTCCGCGTGGGCGCGCACTTCGCGGGCGCCGTGCTCGGCGACCAGCTCGTGGACGCGCCGCACGCCGAGCCGCGCGGCGGACCACTGGGCGAAGAGATCGCCCTCGCGCTCGGCCGGCACGCGCATGTTGGCGAGCAGAAGGCCCAGCACCTCGCGGTCGATCTCGCCGTCGCGCACCAGCCGGACCGGCGGGATGCGCAGGCCCTCGCCGTGCACGTCGGGCATGGGCGCCATCGAGCCGGGAGTGGCGCCGCCGACGTCGGCGTGGTGGGCGCGGTTGGCCACGAAGAAGTCCGCGCGCCGCCGTCCGGGCAGGAAGACGGGCGCGACGAGCGTCACGTCGGGCAGGTGCGTGCCGCCCGCGTAGGGGTCGTTCAGCACCACGACGTCGCCGTCGGCGAGGTCGACGTGCTCGATGGCTGCGCGCACGCTCATCGGCGTCGAGCCCAGGTGCACCGGCAGGTGCGCGGCCTGGCCAACCATGCGCGCGTCGCCGTCGAAGAGCGCACAGGAGAAGTCGCGCCGCTCCTTGATGTTCGGCGAGAACGACGAGCGCTGCAGCGTCGCGCCCATCTCCTCGCACGCCGCCGCGAAGAGGTGGTGAAAGACCTCCAGCCGGTGCCCCTTGGGAGCGCTCAACGGTCCTCTTCGGGGAAGTCCAGCACCTCGAAGGGCATGTAGTCGAGCACCTCCCAGCGCTCGATGGGAATCAGCTCGAAGCCGTCGCCGCCCTGGCGACGCCACAGCACCGAGCGCACCGTGCGCGACAGCGCCTGGCCGCTCTCCTCCTCCTCGAGGATCTCCTCCTTCGAGCCGGCGAAGTCCATGCTCGCCGCCGCGCCGGTGGGCTTGCGCGCGGTCACGTAGACCGAGAAGACCTGGCTCTCGACGGTGAGCAGCTGGTTGAGCTCGCCCTGCAGCAGGTCGTCGAGGTTCTCGTAGTCGTCGAACTCGTCGAGCTCCGAGAGCGACTCGAAGATCTGCGGGATCAGGATCGGCTCGCCGAACTCGTCGAGCGGGGGCTCCTCGTCCTCGCCGACCGCCTCTTCGTCCTCTTCGTTGCGGTACTCGATCACCGCGTCCCAGAAGCGCAGGGCCAGGTCGCGGTCGTCCATCAGCGACTTCAGCACGACCGGCGGCGCGGTGTTGATATTGATCGCGATGCCGTACTTCGAGCTGTCGCCGGAGAGACCCGCGGCACCCTCCTCGACGTCCTGGGTGCCCTGCCCGCTCGCGCCGGTGAGGTCGCCCAGGCCGCCTTGCCCGCCGCCGGCCGTGACGGTCTCCTCGGCACCGTCCTCCTCCTCGTCGTCGTCGTCGTCGGCCGCGCCGGTGCTCTCCTCGTCCTCGGCCTCGTCGAGCGTGGTGAGCGCCGTCCAGCACGTGAGGAAGGACGTGATCGAATGCACGACCACGCCGTCCTCGTCGCGGAAGTCGCGGAAGTGCTCCTCGGAGAACGCCGGCAGGCAGACGAACTCGCGCAGCGACAGCGGGAGCCCCAGGTCGGGCTCCTCCTCCTCGTCGTCGGTCAGCAGCGTGGGCTTCGGAAGACCCGACATGGAGTTCTGGCGGTTGACCAGGTGCTCGCGCATCTGCTCGACCATCTCGCGCGCGTCGCCGCCGTCGATGTCCGCCTCGGTCCCCTCGCGGCACAGGTCCAGGATGCGGACCACGCGCTCGAAGGCCTTCTCGGCCTCGAGCTCATCCTCGGAGAGCATCGTGAGGATGTTGTACTTGCTGTCCTCGTCCTGGATCAGGACGCGCAGCCGGATGCCGTTGATCTCGGTGCGGATCGGGGTGGCCCAGTCGTCCTGGCGCGAGTCGACCGGCCCGTCGCCGCCCTCGCCGCCTCCCTCACCACCGCCGAGGCCCGCACCGCCGAGCCCGCCGAGCGGATCTTCAGCCCCGCCTCCGGCGCCGCCCTCTTCGCCGCCGGTGCTCTCGGCGTCGGCCGCGAGGGTCTCGGAGACCTCGAGCAGCGCCGACTCGATGGCCAGGTCCATCGTCGTCAGGTAGAGGTCGTTGCGCCCCACCCGGGCATCGGTCGAGGTCGCGATGTTGATCTGGCTGATGATCGCGACCAGCACCAGGAGGACGAGGAGCGACAGGAGGAGCGCGGCGCCACGCCGCTCGGGAGCGGCCCCGCGGAGGGCTTGTCTGTGCAGGAGGCGGGTCATGACCGGGTGCAGACGCCACACGGGCGCCGGTATTCCAGAGGATCTCCCGCCCGCGGCCCCCCGACAAGGGCGGATCCGGCAAAGCCCCCGGCGGACGCGCTCCCGCGCCGGAGGCGGGCTACAGCTGGGCGTTGAACTCGTTGCTCTGGATGATCCGCGGGCTGATCACAAACATCGAGTACGAGGTCTCGGTCGTGTCGCGCTTGGACTGGAACAGCAGGCCCAGGATCGGGATCTGCCCCAGGATCGGCACGCGGCTGACCTGGCTGGTCGAGCGCTCCGAGGTCAGCCCGCCGATGATCAGCGCCTCGCCGGGCTTCAGGTACACCACCGTCTTGGCGGTGCGGACGGCGATCTGCGGGCTCTCGATCGGGTCTCCGTCGTCGCCGACGAAGGTGACGACCGTGCCGACCACCTGCGAGGCGATGATCTGCACGTCGAGCGCGAGCGTGTTCGTTCCGACCACCCGCGGCGTCACGTGCAGCTCGGTCCCGACCGGCTTGAAGGTCAGGTTGGCCGAGACGCTCGAGTCGGTGTTCTTGAAGTTGGAGACCACGTAGAAGGGGATCTCCTCGGTGCTCGTGATCGACGCCGACGCGCCCTCGCGCACGGCCACCTTGGGCTTCTGGTCGATCGAGACGTTGCCGAAGGACTCGAGTGCCTCGAGCACGGCGTTGAACGACGTGCCGTCCTGGATCGCACCAAGGGTGAGGAGCGCCTCGTTCGAGCTGGTGGCGTTGGGGAGCGAGAAGCCCAGCGAGTCGACGAACACGCCCTCGGGAAAGTTGATCAGCCCCATATCGACGCCGATGTCGGTGAGGTCGGTCTCGACCACCTCGACGATCTTGGCCTCGATCTCGATCTGGCGCACGCCGGCGGCGAACAGGTTGATGAAGTCCTCGACCTGCTCGAGGTCCTCGTAGCGCGCGGTCGCGACGAGCAGGTCCGACAGCGCGATCGGCTTGGGCTCAGCCATCGCCGCCGGCCCCTTGCTCGGGTCGGTGAAGTTCTCGGTGTCCCACTTCTCCAGCACCAGGAGCGCCGCCTGCCCCGCCGTGGGAACCTGGTAGGCCTCGCGGAAGCTCTGATCGATGATGTCGACGCGGTAGTCGAACGGCTTCAGCACCTCGATCAGGCTGATCATCGCCTGGGCCTTGCCGATCGGCAGCGGGTAGGGCTTG
This sequence comes from Planctomycetota bacterium, assembly GCA_039029355.1. Taxonomy (GTDB): domain Bacteria; phylum Planctomycetota; class UBA1135; order UBA1135; genus JBCCGI01. The sequence continues at coordinate 12,939 of JBCCGI010000085.1, read as the reverse complement.
GTGATCAGCTCGACCCCGTCGCGCTCCTCGACGCGGATGCGCTCCCCGAAGCGCAGGTAGGGATCCTCGCGGAAGTCGTCGAACTCCTCGTAGTCGTCGAAGTCGTCGGCCTCCATCAGCTCCGCCGCGCGCTCCGCGTCGAGCGGAAGCACGTCGCCGCCCGCGGGCTCGTCCGCCGACTCGGACAGCTCGCCCGTCACCGGGACCGCCCCCTCGGTCACCATCCGCCCCACCTCGGCGGCGGAGATGGTGGGCTGCTCGTCGCCCGGTCGGGGGGCGAGGCAGCCGGCGAGGAGAAGGAGTCCCCCCGCAAGCCGGGGCGACATACCGGAGGAGCGCTGCATCACAGGGGATTGATCGGAATTCCTAGCGAAACACCGTAGGAGGCGGGAGGGGGTTAAACGAAGACACCCCGCGCCGGGCGGGGTGTCCGAACTCGGGCGCGGGCGCGGGAGCTCAAACGCTGTCCAGCTTGGCCATCACGTCCGAGGTGATGTCCGCCGCCTTGGTGTTCTTGTCCTTGTGGGAAATCTTCTTCCAGACCGAGCAGTAGCGGTTGTCCTTGCGGATCGCCTCGGCCGCCTTCGTGACCCGGTCGATGGCCTGCTGGCGCAGCTTGCGGCCCTTGGTCGAGTTCGGGTCGACCCGGTCCTTCTCGATCTCCTTCATCTCCTTGGTGGCCGCCAGGAGGGCGTCGTAGTCGACGACCGCCGGCTTGGAGACCTTCTTAACGTCGGAGATGCCCGCGATGTTGTCGCTGGCCTTGGCGCGCCAGCCGTCGGACTGAACCACGGCGGCCATGGCCTGGACGGGCTCCTGGGCGTCGCTGGAGGCGAGGCCGGGTCCGGCGAGGGCAGCAAGCGAGAGGAGGAGCTGGGCGCGAAGCATGGAGACCGGGCTGCTGGATCCAGGGTGAACGACGGGGCTGAGCAGGGCTCCCCCAGTGAGGGCCCTCTCATCAATACGGCGCAGGTGAGCGGGTTCCTGAGCCGGAATCTTAAAAAAAGCTCATCGAGAGCGCAGCGGGTCTCGCGATTTACATCGCGCCCCCGCCGGGGGCCGGCTGCGGAAGTCACCCAAACCCCGTTGGTTACGCACGAAAAACGCGCCGCCGCCCGCGAGGGCGACGGCGCGTAAAAGTCAGGCCGGGGAGCGCGGTCCCCGGCGCGGCCGGCCTAGGCGTTCTGCTCGGCGAGCGCCTGGCGGTGCGACAGCTTGATCTTGCCGCGGTCGTCGACGTTGATGACCACGACCTCGATCTCGTCGCCCGGCTTGACCACGTCCTCGACGCGATCCACAAAACCCTCGGCCAGCTCGGAGATGTGGCACATCCCCTCGGTGCCCGGGAGGATCTCGATGAAGGCGCCGAAGTCCTTGGTGCTCTTGACCGTGCCCTTGTAGCGCTGACCGATCTTGGCGGTCTCGCACATGGCCTGGATCGTGTCGATGCACATCTGGACCTGCTCGCGGTCGAGGCCGGCGACGGACACCTGGCCGTCCTCGGAGACGACCGAGATGCGGACCTTGAACTGGTCCTGGAGCCCGCGGATGGTCTTGCCGCCGGGGCCGATGAGGAACGCGATGCGGTCCGAGGGGATCTTGAAGACCTCCATCCGCGGCGCGAAATCGGAGATGTCGTCCGCGGGGGCCGACACGGTGCCCAGCATCTTGCGCAGGATGTGGATCCGGCCTTCCTTGGCCTGGGAGAGCGCGCGCTCCAGCAGGTCGCGCGTCACGCCCTGGATCTTGATGTCCATCTGCAGCGCGGTGATCCCGAGGCCCGAGCCGGCGACCTTGAAGTCCATGTCGCCGTTGTGGTCCTCGGAGCCCTGGATGTCGGAGAGGATGGCGATCTGGTCGCCCTCTTCCACCAGGCCCATCGCGATGCCCGCGACCGGCTGCGCCAGCGGGACGCCGGCGAGCATCATCGACAGGGTGCCGCCGCACACGCTCGCCATCGACGACGAGCCGTTCGACTCGGTGATGTCCGAGACGACGCGCAGGGTGTAGGGGAACTGCTCGTGGGCCGGCAGCACGCTCTGCAGCGAGCGCTCGGCCAGCATGCCGTGACCGATCTCGCGGCGGCCGGGGCCCATGATGCGGCGCGTCTCGCCCACGCTGTAGGGCGGGAAGCTGTAGTGGAGGTAGAAGCGCTTTTTGTACTCCTCCTCGATCCCGTCGATGATCTGCTCGTCGTCGGGGGTGCCGAGCGTGCAGCTCACCAGCGCCTGGGTCTCGCCGCGCGTGAAGAGCACCGAGCCGTGGTTGCGCGGGATGAAGTTCGGCTCGATCGTGATCGGCCGGATCTCGTCGTGGGCGCGCCCGTCGATGCGCGTGCCGGCGAGGATGCACTCGCGCTCGACCTGGCCGGTCAGGCTGCTGAAGGCGCCCTTGACGGCCTTGGTGGCCTTGCCCAGCTGGTCGTCGGCGACGCCGGCGGTGAGCTCCGCGACCACGCGCTCCTTGATCGCCGAGACCTTGTCGGAGCGGGAGTGCTTGCCGGCGGTGTTAAGCGCTTCTTTGACCTCGTCGTGCCACTTGGCGACGCGCTCTTCGAGCTCGGTGTCCTTCTCGGGAGCGACGAACTCGACCTTGGGCTTGCCGGCCTTCTCGCGCAGCTCGTCGAGGGCGGCGCAGAGGTTCTTGATCGTCTCGTGGCCGAGCTCCAGGGCGTCGATCATCTCCTCTTCGGAGAGCTGGCGCGCGGAGGCCTCCACCATCGAGATGGCGTCCTTGTGGCCCGCGACCACCAGGTCGAGCAGCGAGTCGTTGCGGCGCTCGAGGTCGGTCGGCATGACCATCAGCTTGCCGTCGAGGTGCCCGACGCGGACCGCGCCGAGGGCGCCCATGAACGGGATCGGGCTGACGTGGAGCGCGGCGAACGACGCGATCATCGCGATGATGTCGGAGCTGCGCTCACCGTCGTAGCCCAGCACCTTGCTCATCACCTGGACCTCCTGGCGGAAGCCCTTCGGGAACAGCGGACGGATCGACCGGTCGATCATCCGCATGGTGAGGATCTCCTTGGTCGTCGGACGACCCTCGCGCTTGAAGAAGCCTCCGGGGATCTTGCCGGCGGCGTCGGTCTTCTCGCGGTAGTCGACCGTCAGGGGGAAGAAGTCGATGTCTTCCCGTGCGGGTCCGTGGCACACGGCCGCAAAGCACTGCGTCTGACCGTAGGTCACGATGACCGAACCGTGCGCCTGGCGGGCCACTTGCCCCGTCTCCAGGATGAGCGGCTGGCCCGCGAGCTCTGTCTCGACGCGGACGTAGTTCTCCATCATCTCGTTTTCTGTCTTTCCGTCACGCCGCAGGACACCCGCGCGGGCGCCTGCGTCTTGTTGTCAACCAACTTCACTTCTCGTCGTCTGTCTCCGCCCTCCCCCACGTTCCGAGGAGGGCGCTGCGGCCTCCCCCCCTCCGGAGAGGGAGAGAGCCGCCTTCGATCGTGCCGGCCTGCGGGCCGGCGCCGAGGCCGCCGTACCGCGTCTAGCGGCGCAGGCCCAGGCGCTCCACGATCGACTGATATCGCTCCGGGTTCTTCTTGCGCAGGTACCGCAGGAGCTTGCTCCGCGTGCCGACCATCATCAGGAGGCCGCGCCGGGAGGTGAAGTCCTTGCGGTGCGTCTTCAGGTGCTCGGTGAGGTTGCGGATGTGCTCGCTGAGGAGCGCGATCTGAACCTCGGGGGAGCCGGTGTCGCCCTCGCTGAGGGCGAATTCCTTCACGATCTCGTTCTTCCGTTCGGCGGCGATCGCCATGGCATCTTCTCGTCTAGGGACTTGCCCGCCCCCCAGGCCCCAGAGGGGAACCCAGGCGAGGGGTGTGCCGGCCCCCGACCCCTCCTCCATCGGAGGAAATCGCGCCCGGCTCTAGGACTTTCCACGCTCCTCGGCGGCCCCGCGGGCCGCTCCGAGCGGGAGTTCAGGCCAAAAAGTCTAGCGATGAGCCGCGGGCGCACAAGCCTGGGCCCGGGGCTCTCGGATCCGCCCCCTCGCCCCGGTGGGCGGGCCGGCGGCCTGAGTGACGGGCCCCGGGCCGAGCCGGGCGGGGTCCCGCGGTCCGCGCGCCGCGCTAGCGATGGGCCCGGACGGGGTCGCGCTCGGGCAGCTGCGTCAGGATCTGGTCGGCCAGGAGATCCGCCGCCAGCGACTCCCAACCCGCGGACGGGTTCGGGCCACCGAGATCCAGCCGCCGGGTCACGCCGACCGCCCAGAGCGGCTTCCCGTCGGGGTTGCGGGCGTCGAGCAGCCGCGCCTCGGCCCGGGCGATCACGATCCCGCGGGACGAAACGTGGGTCGTGTCCCACTTGGTGACCTCGATGTCCAGCACCGCGTCGGCCGCTCCGGCCCCGCCGTAGGACGCGTCGGTCCAGGTCCGGTCCACGTAATCGAGGCTCACGGGCGAGTAGAGCCGGTCCACCAGCCCCGTGTAGCAGGCCAACCGCACGCCCTCGACGGGCACCGCGGCATCGGTCCCGTTGCGCACGGGCGGGACCGCGATGTCGGCGGGCTGGGCTTGGGACAACCCACCGCTGGGCAGCACGTCGGTGGCGTACTGAATCGGAGTCGTCGTCGATTGGCAGGCCGCCGTGCAGAGCAGGAGCGCGGCCGCGAGGGGAAGTCGAACGTGGAGCATGGCGGACCCTCGGAAGTGCGCCAGGAGGCGCGGAACGGGCCGGATTCTAGAAAACGGCGCCCCGGGACCGACCGGCGGCGCCGCTTTTCTTGACCTCCGGCCCGGCGGCGGGAGGCCCCGCGCTCGTCAGGGCTGCAGGAAGGTCACCGGCGCGCTGGTCGAGAAGAACTCGTGCAGGCGCGGCACGTCGGAGAACAGGAAGGCCTGCGGGTCGAGGGTCGGCCAGGAATAGGACTCCACGGTGCAGGTCAGGTCGCCCGAGGCCAGCCCCGCCGCCGGATCGGCCAGCGGCAGGCCCGCGATCGCGGGCAGGTGCACGGCCGTCGCCTGCCCGTCGGGCAGATCGGGCGTCATGGCGGTCCAGGTGCGGCCGTCGAGGTCCGTCACCCGGACCACGTAGAGCCCGGGCTGCCCGGTCAGGTCGGGCAGCGAGTTGATGAAGTCGATGTCGATCGCCGGCGGCGTGCCCGCGGCGACCGCCGAGGTCACCGTCGGCACCGCCGCGGCGAAGAGCGCCGAAGGCACGATCGGCGGGTCGGCCGGATCCGCGGGAGGCACGACCGGCACCCGCTGTCCGGCGCGCGCGCCGGCGGAGTCGAAGATCTCCGCCCGCAGGTAGAGCTCGGTGATCGTGCCCGTCGTGCCGCCCTGGGCGACCGGGCCGTAGAAGCCGTCCTCCCACACGTCCTGGGGGAACGCGCCCTCGATGTCCCACGACTCCGCGGTGCCCTGGTCGTAGGCCAGCCCGAGCCCGACGACGGCCGGGCGCTCGAGGCCGGAGATCAGCCCTTCGACCGTCACAACCGGCCGACCGGTGGTCTCCTCGTCGGGATCGAGGGCATCGAGCGGCAGCACGAGCCCGGTCGCGAACGCACCGGACAGCTGCGTCGAGAAGGTCTCGACCGGCGGGTCGCCGAGGTCGAACAGCGAGTCGAGGTTGACCAGCACGTTGTCGGCGTCCCCGCCGACCGTCGCCGGCCGCGGCACCTGCAGCTGGAAGCCGCGCAGCAGCGTCGCCGCGCTGAAGGTCGGCTGCAGGAAGTCCCCGCCGAGGAACGTCACCGCACCGAGCTTCCCCGGCCGGATGGTGTTGATCCCCGGCGTCACGTCGAACGTGCAGACCGCGGGCACGCCCTCGGTCGGGCTCCCGATGCACTGGAACGCGTCGAAGGTCGGCACGTTGCCGAGCGGCCGGCGCGTGTCCTCGACCTTCTTCTGGATCTCGTCGAGCAGCGCGATCCCGGTCGCGACGTCGGTCGAGGTCACCTGCCCCGTCACGAGCGCGGTCGCGGCATCGGTGCGGCGCAGAGGGATCGAGATGCGATCGACGTCGAGCCCCTGGAAGGTGAAGAGGCCGTAGCCGTCCGCCTCGACCGTCACCAGCGTGTCGGCCGGCGTCGGCGCGGCCAGCACCTGCGCGGTCAGGTCGGTGCCGGAGACCGCGACCTCGCTCAGCAGCACGAAGGTGCCGCCGCCCTGATCCTCGTGGCTGAAGGCGCGGAAGCTATCGAGCCGGTCGAGGGTGTCGGCATCGAACACCTCGACCTCGATCGTGCCGCCGCCGGCAACCGGCGTCGGCCCCACCGCGCCGCGTTGGTGGAACACGCCGGCGATGACCTCGGACGCGTTGAAGACCTCGTCGTAGAGGAACGCCTCGAAGGCGAGCGGCCCGCCGCCCGCCACGATGCCGTTCGCGCCGACCGACGTCGCAGCGGCCAGGAACAGGCCCGTATCGTCCGCTCCGGCGACCGGGACCACCTCGGCCGGAACGGCGGAGTCAAAGCGCACGAACGCGCCGCGCAGGCGCTCGTCGGCCGTGCCCGCGAGGACCAGGTCGCGCTGGTCCGAGCGGAACTCGAGCACTTCCTCGCCGCCCGGGTTGAGGAGCTCGACCAGCGTCGGCGCGACCGTGTCGAGCACCGGGTCCTGGATGCCGTCCGTCGCCGTGTCGACGTCGAGCAACGTCACCGCCGAGGTCTGGCTGCCGCGCTGCACCGCGAAGGCGAAGGCGACCGCACCGTCGCCGAAGCGCGCGACACCGTCGTTGTTCGCGAGGTCGATGTCGGCCAGCGTGAAGCTGACCGGCAGCGTGCCGTCGGAGGTAACCGAACGGCTGAGCGCGATGGTCTGCGGCTCGGTGGTCGTGCTGTCGCCGAACAGCGTCAGGCGCACGATGTCGTCGGGCAGGATCGAGTCCAGCTCGACCTGCACGAAGAGCTCGTTGGCCCCGGGCAGCAGGTTCTCGTTGCCGATGCCGTCCATCGGCTGCGAGAAGATCGCGGCGGACAGCGGCGGCTCGATGTTCTTGGTGCCGAACGACGCGTTGAAGTCGGCCAGCGTCTGCGCCTCGACGCCGTCCACGGCGAGCGACTGGAGCCCGGTGAGCGAGAGCGCGACGTCGAGCCCGGTACCGAACGAGATCGGCTCGCCCCCCAGCATGTCGAGGCTCTCGTAGAGATAGACGCGCGGGTCGGGCAGGAAGGTCACGACGAGCTGCTCCGGCACGCCGATCGTCGGCGCGCCGCCGGCGGTCACCGTGAAGTTGCCCGGCGCGATCACCGTGTCGTTGTCCATCGCCCGGTCGAAGAAGACGAAGAGCGGGCCCTGGGTCCCCTGCGCGCTGGATGCGTCGACCGGGTAGGTCGCGACCACCGACGGCTCGACCGGGTCGGCGGTGCCGACCGAGAACGTGCCGATCGCGTCCTCGCTGGTCTCCGCGCTGACCTGGCCGGTGAGGTCGATCAGGCGCTCGCCTTCGCCGAGCCGGATCGTGTAGCCGCCCGGCGTCAGCGCGCCCGGCAGGATCACCAGCAAGCGGCCGCCCGCCAGCAGCAGCTGGCTCGGCGGGAAGGGCGGCGCGAAGCCGGAGTCGGATTCGACCACCAGCTTGTCGACGGTGTCCGCCTGCATCGACTCGGAGAACACCACCACGATCGGGGTGGTGGACGCCAAGTCGGTCCCGCTCGGGAACACGCCGACGATCTCGGGCACGTCGGGCAGGATCGTCTGGCCGTTCTCCGGGAAGGTGGCCGGCGGCCCCAGGTTGTCGTTCCCGCCCTGACAGCCGGTCGTGAAGACGCAGGTCGCGCTGTCCTGGCAGCCACCGAGGAGCGCGGAAAGGAGCAGCAGAGCGGTTGCGGACGCGGTTTTCAGGGGTCGTGACCGATGCGGCAAAGGACGTGTCCTCGCGGAAACGAGATGGGCGTGTAGCGGAGATCGCCGACGCCCGTTGGACGCCGCGGAGGCGCCGGTCTTCCCGCGACCTGCGCCGTTTCCCGCCCGACCCGGCGCAGGAGCGCTCAGCCCGGCCCAAAAGCGTAACCCGAGCGGCACTGGGGTTGTAGGGCGTGCGTGCCGTCTGGGAGGCGGGTCCCCGCCCAGCTAGAATCCGGTCGACGCGCCCGCCGGGTGCGCCGGGCAGGCCGGCCGGTCCAGCGGGTCGGCGCGGCGGCGCCCCGCGCGCCGCGCCCACGCCGCCCGCCGTTCCGCACGCGGTGCCCCCCGCCTCCTCAAGAGCATCCAGCGACCTTGAAACGCTCCTCTCCGTCCTTTCTTCCCGGCCTCCTCGGGCCCTGCGGGATCCTCGCGCTGCTCGGCGCCTGCCTCGGGGCGGGCTGCCGGACGACCGGGGATGCGCCGCCGCTGGTGAGCGAGGCGGCCGAAGTCGCCGAGATCGCCGACCTCGAGGGCACCGCCCTGGCCGAGGAGCCGCCGCGGCCGATCGACGACGGAACCCCGCCGCTCGAAGACGAGACCGCCGCGATCGACGCGATCCGGCGTGGAGACTACGGCTCGGCCCACGACATCCTGGGACGCCTGCTGTTCGCCGAGAACCTCTCCGACGCGCGCGCGCTGATGGCCGAGGACCGCCCCGAGGACGCGCTGCTCTACACCGAACGGGCGCTCGCCCTGCGCCCCAAGGACCCCGAGGCGCGCCTGGTCGACGCCCGCAGCCGTCTGCGCCTCGCCGAGAAGGGGATCGCCGCCGGCCGGCCCTTCATGCGCGAGGCACTCGAAGACGCGCTGGACGCGTACCGGCGCGCCGGCAGCGGTCCCGAGGCGCGCCTCGGCGCCAGCCGCGCGGCGTACCTGCTGGGGCGCAGCGACGAGGCGCTGACCTTCGCCCAGGAGGGCATCGATCAACTCGGCGGGCGCGAGCTGGACCTCGACCGCATGCCGCACCGCGTCTACGCCGAGGCCGCCTACGCCGCCTACGTCGCTCTGAAGAGCGACGAGTCGGCCGAGCCCGAGTCGGTGCAGGCGCTGTTCCTGACGACCGAGAGCGCGCTCACCAGCCTGCTCGGCCGCGCCGCCGCCGATCCCTGGGTGCACACCACCCTGGGCTACCTCTACGAGTGGGAGCAGCGCCTGGTCGATGCGCGCGACGCGCTGATGCGCGGGCTCGACCACATCCCGAACGACCGCGGGATGCTCGATCGGCTCGCGGCCGTCGCGCGGCAGTCCGGCGGTGGCGAGGCGGCGCTCCAGACCTTCGTCGACTTCCAGACGCGGCACCCCGACGTGGCTGAGGGCTACTGGTACGTGTCGTACGAGCGCTTCTATCTGGCGCTCGAGGGCCTCGAAGGCAGCGACTACCGCGCCGACGAGTTCCGCGCCGCCGAGCGCGGCTTCGCGCGCTGTCGCGAGCTCGAGCCGTCGTACGACGAGAGCTGCCGCGGCTACGAGGTGATGTGCCGCAACGCCGTCGGTTGGTGCCTCTACCAGGCGGAGGACATCGAGGGCGCACAGGCCGCGTTCCTCTCCGCCGACGACGTACTAGAGCGCGGCTTGGAGTGGGAGATCGAAGGACGCCTCCTGTCCGGCGTCCTGGGGCTCGCGTTCTGCGCCGCGGCGCACTTCGAGCGCGAGGAGTGGCTCGCCGCCGCAGAGCTGAACGAGCACCTGCGCCGCTACGTGCCCGACGAGGTCACCTACGCCAACGACGCGGGCTTCTTCTACCGCGACGCTGCGGTCGAGCTAGAGGCGGAGAGCAAGCGGCTGTGCCGCGCCGCCAAGGGCGAGCTGACGAGCGCCGAGGCCGTGCAGGCGCTGCGCGAGCTGGCGGGCGTGGCGGCCGATGTGCCCAGCGGCTCGCCGGCCGAGCGCAAGGCGCTGCGCCGCGCCGCGAACGCGCGCTCGACGCAGGCGCGCGAGCTGATGCGCAAGAGCGCCGATGCCTACGTCGACGCCGCGCGCCTCGCGCCCGACGACGTGCGGCTCATCAACGACACGGCGCTCGTGTTCGTGTACTACCTCCACACCGAGCTCGACGAGGCGGAGCGCCTGCTGCTCCGCGCGGTCGAGCTGGGCACCGAGCAGCTCCGCGACGACGCCCTCGACGAGGACGCGCGCTGGGAGCTTGAGAACGCCTGGGGCGACGCTCATCAGAACCTGGGCGTGCTCTTCGCCAACCACCTCGGCGACAAGGGCGTCGCGGCGCGTTGGTTCCAGCTCGCCGCCGACATCGGGCCGGAACCGCGCCCGGTCGTCTCCGAGTTCTGGCTGCCCTACCTGCGGGGCGAGATCAACGCCTCCCAGAACGAAGAGCTGTTCGCCACGCAGAACTGGGCGCGACCGTGCAAGTAGCGCCCCCCATCCCCTCCCCCAACTCCTCCTCAACCCCATGCGCACCTCTCCCCTTCTCGCCGGCCTCGTCGCCGGACTCCTCTCGCTGACCTCTCCGGCCGTCTTCGCGCAGGAGTCGCCAGCGGGCGCGAGCCAGGCCGACGTCGACCGCCTGATCGAAGAGGGGCGGCGGCTGCTCGACCTCAAGAAGCCCACCGAGGCCGAGGGGATCTTCCTGCAGGCCCAGGAGCTCGAGGGCGGGAGCATCAAGACGCGCATGTGGGTGCTGCGCGCGTGGATGGACCAGGGGGGACGCAACAACGATACGCTCGACGCGCTGGACGACATCCGCGCCGTGCACGACGGCCCGGACGTCGACTACCTGTACGGCATGGCCTTCGCGCGCCGTGCCGAGGAGCAGCTCGCCGCGAACGCCCTCCAGGCGATCGAGATGAACTTCGGGAGCGCGATCGAGCTCCTGATGGCGGCCACCGAGGCCGACCCGCTCCGCTATCGCGACGCGTTCCTCCCGCTCGCGCGCGCGGCCTGGTACACGCGCGACCTTGAAACCGCGCGCGCCGCGGCCGAGCAGGCGTACCGCCGCTATCCCGACGATCCCGAGTGCGCCTACCAGCTCGGCCAGATCGCGCTCTCGCAGTTCACCGTGGCGAAGGACGATCCGGAGCTCGTCTCCGAGTCGGAGCGCGCGTGGGAAAGCGCGCGCGACGCGTTCCTCCGGGCCGTCGAGCTCAGCGGCAAGCCGAACCGGCGCGACGAGCGCGGCCAGGGCCTGCTCGCCCGCGCGCATCTGCAGCACGGGCACACGGTCATGTGGAAGAACCAGACCGACGTCGGCAAGGAGTCGTACGCCGCGGCGCTCGCCTGGGACCCGGCGGCGGTCGACCTATCGCAGCTGTTCGGCATGCTGGGCGCAGAAGGGCTCAACGAGGTCGTCGAGGACTCCACCAAGGCCTTCGCGAAGCGCTACGGCAAGAAGGACGATCGCGATGCGACCATGCTGTGGTGGCTCGGCTACACCCGCTTCGCCTCGCGCAAGGTCGCGGAGTCCGAGGAAGCGTTCCTCCGCTCGCTCGACAAGATGCCCGACTCCGCCAACGCGTGGCACTACGTCGGGCTCGCGCGCTACGACGGCAAGAACTTCGAAGGCACGGCCGAGGCGCTGCGCAAGGGCTGGGGGATCGATCCCGCCGCGATGGTGTCCGAGATGCAGGGCAGCCGCGACCTCAACCTGGCCAAGGTCGAGTACGTCGTCGGCTGGTGCGTCGAACGCGAGCAGTGGGCCGACGCCGCCGTGCTCGCCGAACTGTGCGCCGAGACCGCGGTCGACGTCGCGCGCTACTGGAACAACATGGGCTTCTTCCTGCGCGAGGAAGGCGCCCGGCTCACCGCGGAGAAGGACGAGGCCGAGGCCGCCCGCTCGGAGGTCGTGTTCGAGCAGGCCTTCGTCGCCTACCAGCGCGCGCTCGACCTCTCTCCGGAGGACCCGACGTTCCTGAACGACACCGCGGTCATCCTGCACTACTACCTCAAGCGCGACCTCGACCGGGCCCTGGCCTGGTACGACGAAGCCGCCGAGCGCGCCGACTCGATGCTGGCCGCCGGCGGCCTTTCGACCGAGCAGGAGGACCTGGTGCGCACCGCCCTCCGCGACTCCACCAACAACCGCCGCAAGCTCAAGAAGCTCCTCAAGGAGCGCTCCGCGGCCCCGGCCCGCGGCTAGGCACCGCGTGCAGGAGGAAGGGCTGCGGCTCCCCGTCCGCATCCTGGATGCACCGCCGCCCGAACCGGTGCTCCTCGTCGACGGCGTCTTCGACGCGCCGGGCCTGAACCTGTCCCACTGGCCCGGCCATCGCACCCCCCAGGCGCTCCGCCACGACCTCTCCACCGGCAGCGTGCTCGCCTTCGCCCGCCTGCCCGAGGACGAACGCACCCGCCTCGCATCCGGCTGCACCGCCATCGCCAACAACCACTACGACACCGACGGCACCTGCGCCCTCTTCGCGGCCCGCTTCCCCCACCTGGCCCTCCCCCGCGCCGACCGCCTCCTCGCCTGCGCCCGCGCCGGCGACTTCTTCCAGCTCCCCGACCTCGACGCCTACCGCATCGACCTGATCGTCGCCGGCCTCGCCACCGCCCCCTCCCCCCTTCACACCGAGCTCGCCAACCAACCCAACCTCGCCCGCTGGCAACGCCAGACCGACTACCTGCTGGAGCACTTCCCAGCCCTCCTCGACGGCGACCTCGCCCCCCTTAGGGACCTCTGGGCCCCGGGCATCGCACGCCTCGAAGAAGACCTAGCCGAGCTCTCCCGCGCCCGACGAACCGACGCCCCACGCCTCGACCTCACGGTCTACGAAGGCGGCCCGAATCTCCGCCCCGGACGCCACGCGCTCCACGGCTCCAGCGACAGCGACCGGATCCTGGTGCTGGCGAGCTCAACCGAGGGTCTGCTCGTACGCCTGCTGTTCTCGACGCTGTCGTGGTTTGACCTGGTCTCAGCGCCGCGCTTGCCGCGCCCGAGCTTGGAGGCTCTCACCGCGCGCCTGAACGAGCTCGAGGGTACGACGGACGCGGAGGTCCGGTGGAGGACGCATCCGACGGGTGGCGCGGCTCCGGAGCTGTGGTTTGGGGCGGAGGGGGTGGCGAAGTATGCGGAGCACAATGAGGGGTTGGCGGCTAGTGGGTTGGGGCGGGAGGTGGTGCTTGGGGTGTTGCGG
>JBCCGI010000084.1:0-37676 GCA_039029355.1 Planctomycetota bacterium | reverse complement strand
GGTCGTGTTCTGCAAGGGCAGCCTGCACCACATGCGCGACCACGTCGGCTTCCTGTCGGACTGCCGGCGGCTGCTGCGCAAGGACGGCGTGCTCATCATGAGCGAGCCGTGCAACGACAACCCGATCATCCGGCTGGCGCGTAAGGTCCTCTACCGCAAGAGCGAGCACTTCGACGAGGGCGACCAGGGCTTCACGCGCCGCGGCATCATCGAGCTGTGCGAGAAGGCCGACTTCGAGGTCCGGCTCGACAAGAAGTACGGCGTGCTCGCCTACGTCTTCGCCGGCTTCCCGGACCACCTCGGCGTGCTGCGCTTCGTGCCGGGCAACGCGCTCCTGACGCGGCTCTTCATCGGGCTCGACCGGCTCGTGTGCGCGATCCCCGGCCTATCGCTGCTGGGCTTCCACATCGTGATCGTGGCGCGCCCGCGGACCTGAGCCGCGCAAAAAAGTCGCCCGGAGGCTGAATCGATTCCGGGCGCAGCTCCCATCTCCTCCCGGACCATGGGTGACCGAATCGAAGAAGCGGGTGAGGACGTCCGCACCGCATCCGGCGGCCTGAGGCGGCTGGCGCGGGGGCTCCTGTTCGATCCATCGAGCGCCGACGACGCGGTGCAGGACGCCTGGGTGGCGGCGCTACGCACCGATCCGCCCGCCGCGGGCCGGCGGGCCTGGCTGGCGTCGGCGGCGCGCAAGCTCTCGCTCTCGCGGCGCCGCGACGAGGCCCGGCGACGGGCGCGCGAGGAGCGCGCCGCGCGGGGCGAGGCCGTCCCGTCCGCGGGCGACTCCGCCGCGCGCCTCGAGCTCACGCGCCGCGTGGTGGACGCCGTGGGCGAGCTCGAAGAGCCCTACCGCTCGGCGATCCTGCTGCGCTTCTTCGACGACCTGCCTCCGCGCGAGATCGCGAGGCGGCAGGGCGTGCCGGTGAACACGGTGCGCACGCGGGTGCGGCGCGGCCTCGAACGGCTGCGCCTCACCCTCGACCCCGGCGAGACCGGCGACCGGGCGGGCCTCTTGGCCTGCCTCGCGCCGCTCGCCGGCCCGTCCCCCTGGCCGATCTCCCTGGGCGTGCCGGCGGGAAGCTGGCAGGCCGCAGCCAAATGGACCGGAGGAGTCGCGATGGGCAAGGTGATGCAGGTGGCCGCGGTGGGGGTGCTGGTGCTGGTCGCGGCGCTGGCGGGGGAGCGGCTCGTGCGGGACACGCCGGAGCCCGAAGGCGGGCCCGCGTCGGCGCAGGCCGAGCTCGCGACCGAGGAGCGCGAGCCGGCCGAGCTGGTGCGTGCCTCCGCCGAGCTGGCGCCTCCGGCGACCCGCGACGAGGCCCCGGCTCCGTCCGGCCGGGCGCCGGCCGCCACCTCGGGGCGCACCTGGACCCCGCGCGGCTTCGCCTTCCGCGGCTCCTCCACGGCGTACCCGGACGCCCCGCTGCGCGTCGCGCTCTACGAAGGGGCGAGCGCCGAGGGCGAGCCGCTGCGCACGGCCTCGCTCGTCTCCGCCTCCGACGGCTCGTTCGCGTGGCCGCAGGACCCGCCGGACGGCACGGTGACGCTGCGGGTCAGCGGCGACTTCGAGGACCACCTGCAGTATCCGGTGACCGAGCTCGTCGTGGCCGGCAGCGCTCCGCCGCAGGAGATCGAGCTGCGCCTCTACCCGCTCGACCTCTTTCTGGCGGGGCGCGTGCTCGACGCCGACGGCCAGCCGCTCGCCGGCGCGACGGTCGGCACGTACCAGGACCGCGAGCAGGCGCGGACCGACGCGTCGGGCGCGTACCGCGCGGTCTCCTCGTCGGCCTTCGGCTCGATCACCGTGTTTGCGAAGGCGCCGGGCTTCGCGGTCGCGCGCGAGCCGCTGGTGTCGAGCGGGCCCGGCGAGTTGGTCGTGCCTGACATCCAGCTTCTGCCCGAGCTCCGCATCCGCGGGCGCGTCGTCGACGAGGCCGGCCGGCCGATCGAGGGCGCGCTGGTGACCGACTCGCCGCTGACCGGCGAGCACGCCTACACCGACGCCGACGGCCGCTACGTCCTGGCGAACCAGGACCACGACGACCCGCGCCTCTGGGTGATCGTCGAGGCCGAGGGCTTCGTGCGCCACCACGCGATGGCGGCGACCGACGGCGGCGACGAGCTGGTGTACGACGTGGTGCTCGTCCGCGGTACGGCGGTCGAGGGGAGCATCGTCGACGAGGACGGAGGCGCTCTGGAGGGAGTCGACGTCACGCTCGGCCACTCCCCCGACGCGTTCCCGCAGCTCAGCACCCGGACCGACGCCGCGGGCCGCTTCCGCTTCCAGGCCGTGGGGCCCGGCGAGCAGCGCCTGTGGGCCGAGCGCGCCGGCTTCGCGACCGCGCGGGTCGAGTGGGAGCTCGCCGTGGCGACGCCCGTCCACCGGCTGGAACCGGTCGTGCTCGCGCCGGGCGGCGTCGTTGCGGGAAGGGTGGTCGACGCGGACGGCGCTCCGCTCGCGCACGTGGCGATCGCCGCCGAGCGCGGACCGCGCTTCGCTCTGGACTTCGGCTACGCCGGCCCGCGCAAGCGCACCGGCGTCGACGGCACGTTCCGCTTCGACCAGCTGCCGCACGAGCCGCTGCGGTTGGAGCTCTTCGCCGACGGCCTCGTCCGCCGCGAGATCGAGCTCGAAGGGCCGGGCGACGAGGCGCTGCGGATCGTCCTAGAGCGCTCCGGCCGCCTGGCCGGTCTGGTGGTTGACGGACGCACGGGCGAGCCGCTCGAGAGCTTCCGCATCCGCTTCACTCACCCCTGGATGTACCCCGGCGAGGAGCGGCTTTACGGCCTGTCGGGCCGGTGGACCACGACCGGCTTCGGCTTCGAGCAGACCGCGGGGCGCTGGAGCGCCGACGGCGAGTTCACCGTCGGCCACGTCATCGGCATCGAGGCGAGCGCGCCGGGCTACGCGCCCACGGTCATCGACCGCGTCTTCGTCGAGCCGGATCCCGAGCTCGTGCTGCGGCTCTACCCCGGCTCGCGCGTGGTGGGGCAGGTGCTCCTCCCCGACGGCTCGGGGGCCGGCGACGCGCTGGTGCGCCGCTTCGCCCGCGCCGAGCAGGTGCGGATGGGGGAGTACGACCCGAACGACCCGTTCGCGTCGGCGCCCCGCTGGGAGGCGCGCACCGACGCCGACGGCTGGTTCGAGCTCGACGCGGTGCCGGGCGGCGAGATGCGCCTCGGCGTGCAGGCACCGGGCTACCCGCTCGTCGTCGACGGCCCCTTCGACGTCCTCCCCGACGGCGACCGCGTCGAGCGCCGCATCGAGCTGAGCGCCGGCGGCGTGATCACCGGAAGCCTGGCCGCGCCGGACGGCACGCCGCTCGCCGGCGAGACGGTCGTCCTCAGCGGCCTTCGGATCGAGACCGAGTTCGAGCAGCGGCTCGCGGAGACGGACGCCGCGGGCGCCTTTCGCTTCGCCGCGCTCCCCGACGGGCTCTATCAGGTCAGCCACCGCGTCGCGTTCGGCGCGTCGGAGCGGACCTTCTTCGCGCTCGCCCGCGGTGCCCGCGTCGAGCACGGCGGCGAGGTCGAGGTCGATCTACGCCCGCGCGGCAGCACTCGCGTCACGGGAACGGTAGGCGGCGAGGACGTGCCGCCCGCCGACCTCTACGTGTGGATCATGCCCCGCGCCGGCTCCGAGATGGGGCTGGAGACGCGCATCGACCTGAGCCGCGGCGGCGCGGTCACGGACGGCGCGTTCGAGGTGGCCGGGCTGCCGGCGGGCGCGTACATGCTGACGGTGCAGCACTGGACCGAGTCGGGGATGTACGCCGCGTCGGCCGAGGTCGACCTGGCCGAGGGCGGCTCGGCCGACGTCGCTCTCGAGCTGAAGTTCGTGCCGCGCTAGATGGCCGAAGTCCTCACAAGCTCACGGCCAGAATCGCCCAGGCTGCTTCGTGGCCCGAGCTTTGCGAGAGGTGACCCTGAACGGGTCGTCGAGGCCGGCGGCCGTCGGAGAGTGCGGCCACGAAGCAACCTGGGCGATTCTGGCCGCGAGCTTGTGAGGACTTCGGCTAGGGCTGGCGCCCTTCGCAGCCCTCGACCTCAACCCCCTCGCGCCGCAGCAGCGCGGCGGTTACGCCGGGGCCGGGCGTGCGCTCGCCGCCGACGTGGGTGCACGCCACGCCGCACGAGGGCGAGCGCTCCTTGAGGATGGCGCGCCGGATGCCGTGCGCGCGGCAGGTTTCGGCGGCGCCGCGCGCCCCCGCGATGAACGGCGCGGTGACGTCGCGGCCCGCGTCGGTCACCATGCGCGCCTCGCCGTCGAGCACCGCTTCGGCGTCGCCGGACTCGATCCACGCCGGGGGGCGCGGGGTCGGCAGGCCGCCCTCTTCCTCCGGGCAGAAGGGCACCGCGGTGAGGCCCTCGGCCGCGAGCCGCCGCGCGAGCTCGCCGTCGCGGTTCTCGCCGCCGTCGTAGCGGCAGCGGCGACCCAGGAGACACGCGCTGACGAGCACCGGTAGGGACATGCGCCCATTGTATTCGGACATACGCCCGCCAGTAGCCGGTACCGCGCCGGCGGGGTACCGTCGACAGGCCGCCGGAGTCGGCTGGCCGCAGGCCTTCGTCCCGAGCCACGAGGAGTCCGTCATGAAGCGCGCGCTCGCGCCCCTGTTTCTCGCCCTGCCCCTCGGCGCCCAGCTGCCCGGCCCCGAGCCCGCGGACCCCGACGCCGACCGCGACGGCCTGTCGGACTTTCAGGAGCGCCACAAGTACGGCACCGACCCGGCCAAGGCCGACTCCGACGGCGATGGCACGCCCGACGGCGACTGGGACGAGCGCCGCGAGTACGCGTACAGCGTGCGCACCGTCGTGCGCGTCGTGAAGCCGGTCGACGTCGCGGCGGCGAACGACGACTACCAGGACGCGCGGCTGGTGGACGAGGGCGACGACTGGGCCGAGCTCGAGGTGATCCACTACCCGCTCGGGACCGCCGCCGCCGACGCCGGCGCGCTCGCGCCGAACCCCGACTGGCGCGACGAAGCGGCGCGCTTTGACGCCTACCTGGAGTCGACCACCACCTCGAACTTCGACGCCGAGATGCGCGACGAGCTCTTCGCCGAGCTGCGCGCCGAGGGGCTCGGCGACGCGGCGGACGACCGCGAGCTCGCCGTCGCGGCCGCGCGGCGGCTGATGGCGCGCTCGGAGTTCGAGGACGGCTTCACCACGTTCCTCGCGGACTTCAAGCGCGGCCGCGCCGTCGTGCCCAAGGACCTCAAAAAGGCCGCGCGCAAGGAGGAGGCGGAGAACGGCCGCTCGCTCGACGAGCAGTGGGAGCGCGAGCTCTTCGCGCGCGGCATGTTCGAGCACGGCGTCCACGGCAGCTGCACGTCCTCGGCGATCTACCTGACCGGCGGCCTGCGCGCGGTGGGCGTGCCGACGCGCATCGTGCTCCTCATCCCCCTGGTCGACGCCAACGACCCCGCGCAGATCGAGATGGTGCGCAGCGGGATCCGTCACCACCAGGTGCGCGTGACGACGCTGCGCGGACTCGCAGGCGCGCGCGGGTGGGCCTCGCACACCTTCAACGAGGTACTCGTCGGCGGCCGCTGGCGGCGCCTGAACTACACCCGGCTCGGGCAGCCGATCCTGGACCAGCACCTCTTCGGGATGACGACCCACGTGCTGACGGTGCGCGACTGGGCCGACGCGCGCATGGGGCGCACGGTGGGGCGCCGACAGTTCCTGGGGCTCCGCGACGACGTGTTGCGCACGTCGAACCCCTACGCGGCGCTCGAGGTCAGCGACCGCTTCGGCGTCCACGCCGATATTCCGAACCCGCCGGTCGAGGAGCCCGAGCCGCTGTCCGAGGTGCGCATCCGAAAGGCCTTCTGGCTGGCGTCCGACGACCGCCCCGAGCACCTGAACGTGTCGCGTGTCGACCTCGCCACCGACCGGCTGCACGTGGTGCTGGCGGCCGCGGCGGAGGAGCTGACGCTCGAGCGCTCGATCCTCGACCCCTTCTGGGACGAGGTGCCGAAGGCCTTCGAGCTGCTCCCCGCCGGTTCCAAAGGCGACGGCGTGCCGGCGACCGCGGTGCGCGGGACGTGGTGGGGGAGGGTTGGCGACGAGCCGTACCTCTACTTCCTGCTGCGGCTGGCCCCCGCGGCGCGCGAGCGGTTGGTCGCGGGAGCGACGTACCGCATCGTCCCCGCCCCGGCGGCCGGAGGGCGGCGGTTCACGATGGACGGGGGCGTCGAGCTGCGGATCCCGCGCTAGTCGGGCCCGATCGCGACGGAACGCGGCTCCAGCCCGTAGGATCGCCCGCATGACTCAGAAGAAGCGCGTGCTCGTCCCCCTCGCCGAGGGCTTCGAGGAGATGGAGGCGGTCTGCATCATCGATGTGCTGCGCCGCGCGGACATCGAGGTGCTGGTGGCGGGCCTGGAGCCCGGCCCGGTGCGGGGCGCGCACGGCATCACGCTCGGGGTCGACCTCGCCCTCGACGAGGTCGACGCGGAATCGCTCGACGCCGTGGCGCTTCCCGGCGGCATGCCCGGGACGCTGGGGCTGATGGAGGACGAGCGCGTGCTCGCGCTCCTGCGCCGCCTGCACGCAGCCGGGCGGCCCACCGCGGCCATCTGCGCCGCACCGATGGTGCTGGAGGCGGCCGGGCTGGTGGACGGCGTGGAGGTGACCTCCCACCCCGCCGTGCGGCACCGGCTGGGGGCGGCCCAGGTGCTCGCGGCCCCGCGGGTGGTGCGCAGCGGCAACGTCTGGACCAGCCAGGGGCCCGGCACCGCGATCGAGTTCGCCCTGGCCCTGGTCGAGGAGCTCTGCGGCCCCGAGCCGGCCCGCGAGCTCGGCGAAGCCATGCTGGTGGCGGTCCCGGCCTCCTAAACGCGGGTTGAACCGGGACCTCGGCCGCCCGTTCTCGGGCGCGTTGACAGTCCGAAGGCACCGCCCCTATCCTGTTCGGCCCGTTTTGCCGCCCCCCGGGCGCTTCGTAACCGCCGACGGCAGACGGGATAGGCTCCGGACAGGCCCGCGCGAGCATCCGATCCGACCCATGCGAATCTCCCAGTTCACGTCCCTCGCGGCGTTCGCCCTCACGCTCTTCGCTCTTCCGACCGCGGCGGACACGATCCACCGCACCGACGGCAAGGTCCTCGAGGACATCACGATCGTCGAGGAGAAGCTCGTGGAGGTCGTCTACAAGAAGGGCAGCAACCAGCGCAGCGTCGCCTCCGACGAGATCCTGCGCGTGGAGTTCGCCAAGAAGCCGCGCCTCGTGGACGAGGCCGACCAGGCCCTGATCGACGGCGACGTCTTCGGCGCGCTCGACCTGTTCGACCTCTACGTCGACGGCCAGATCAACAAGCCCAACGAGCGCAGGAAGTGGGCGCCGGCCTACGCCGCCCAGCGCGCGATCGAGATCTGCCAGGTGTTGGACGACGTGGCCGGGGTGGTCAAGCGGTCCGACCGGCTGATCACGAACTTCGCCGATTCGCGCTACGTGCCGTCCGCGTATCTGGCGAAGGCCGGGGCTCAGTCGCGCCAGGGCAAGGGCAGTGCCGCCCAGTCGACGCTCGAAGCGCTCAACCAGCTGGTCCAGAGCCAGTCGCTCTCGCGCCGCTGGGCGCTCGAGGCGCAGCTCGGCCTGATCCTGACCGACGAGTCGATGGGCGGCGACGCCAAGCGCGACAAGCTGGAAGAGGTCGTTTCGGACGCCGGCAGCCTGTTCCCGACCGTCGCGAGCCGCGCGCAGGTCTCCATCGGCGAGACCTACCTCGACGAGATCGACGCGGCTTCCCAGGGCAAGCGCGAGGGCATCGCCGAGCAGGCCCAGGACATCTTCGGGCGCATCGTGAAGGACCAGAAGGCCGACTCCGAGACGCTGGCGGCCGCCTACGCCGGCCTCGGGACGGCGCTGTTCCACATCGGCGCCATCCGGCGCGACACGAAGGTCACGCACGAGTCGCTGATGAACTTCCTGCGGGTGATCGTCCTCTACAAGGACCACAGCCGCTACGTGTCCCAGTCGATGTTCTTCGCCATGTTGATCTTCAAGCAGACCGAGGACGTGGACCGCTTCCGCGAGATGAAGTGGAAGCTCCAGCAGCGCTACCCTCAGTCGACCTGGGCCGAGCAGGCAAACGACTACAAGTAGCCTCCCCAAAACCGTCCGGCCGGCGCTGAACCCGCGTCGAGACCCGGATCGGGGAATGCACGAGCCAACGGGCGGCCGCCCTCGCGAGGGGCGGCCGCCCGTCTTTCGTTCGGGCCAGATGTTGGGGTTGGGCGGCGTAGCCGGGCCGACGCCTTCCCCAATCTCGTGCACGCCGGCGCCTCTCCAACTCGTCCACATGCCGAGTGAGCCGCAACGCACGACGTGAGCCACGGTCTCCTCGCCACCGCGCCGGGGTAGTCCCGACGCGCGCCGAAGCGAGGTGCAGCGCGTGCGATGCGAACAGGTTGAAGCCGGCTGGACGGGGCTGGAGGAGCTCCCCGGCTTTCTCAAGCGAGTGGTGGGGACCCGGTGCCGTGACGATGCCGAGGTCGACGACGTTGTGCAGGAGGCCTGTCTGCGGGCCGCGCTGTACCGGGACTCTCTGGCCGACGAGCAGCGGCTGCGCCCGTGGGCGGCGCGCATCGCGCTCAACGTGCTCGCGGACCGTGCGGGCAGCACGCGCGAGCCACGCTGGAGCCGCCTCGAGGGCGAGGACGAGCTGGCGGTCGAGGAGCGCCCCGACGAAGAGGTCGCCGAGGGCTGCTTTCGGCTGGGGCCGTGGCTGATCGAGCGCGAGGAGGTGCTCGGCGAGCTGCGGCGGGCGCTCCGCGCGCTGCGGCCCGAGGACCGGCGGCTGCTGGTCGAGTACTACGCGCAGGGGGAGAACTGCCGCCACGCCGCGCACGCCTGCGACATGGCGCCGGCGGTGGTGAAGGTGCGGCTCTTCCGCGCGCGGCGGCGGCTGGGGCGGCTGCTGAGGCAGCGCGTGTCGCTCGCGGCGACGCGCTGGGTGGACGCGCTCGGGCGCGTCCATCACGTGGGGGCGCGGACGTGAGGGCGCTCGTGGTCACCCTGCCGCTTCTGTTCGGCAGCGCCGACGTGCCGCGCTATGCCGACGTGGTCGCCCAGCTGGCCCACGCGCGGGAGCGCCGGATGGAGCTGCGCGGCAAGACCGGGGCGGCGCGTTCGAGGGCCCGCGAAGGGGCGGTCGCGGCCTACCGGGCGGTGCGCAAGCACCACCCACGCGAGCGGGCCGCGGTCGCCGAATCCGCGTTCCGGGCCGGCGAGCTGCTGCGGGCCGCCGGTTGCTTCGACGAGGCGGCGGGCGAGTTTCGCCTCGCGGTGCAGGAGGGCGAGGGCACACCCTACCGCGTCCGCGGACGCCTGGAGCTCGGCCACGTGCTTCGGAGGGCCGGCGAGGAGGAGGCGGCGCTCGACGCCTACCTCGCGGTCGTCGCGGACGACGGGGCTTGCTCGCACCGGCGCGACGAGGCGTTGCTCTGGACCGGGCGCGTGCACGCCGAAGCGCGGCGCGACTCCGAAGCGCGCCGCGTGTGGACGCGCGTCGCGCGCGAGGGCGAAGACCCACTCGACCGCATCCGCGCGTACGACGAGCTCGGATTGCTGTGGATTCGGCGCGGAGACGCCGAGGCTGCGGCGGGCGTTTGGAATCAGTGCCGCTCTGCGCTCGCCGACGATGCGCTCGAGCAAACCGAACGCGGAACACGCGTGCGCGGTGCGTTGGAACGCATGCGAACGCTGCGCGAACTGCGTCGTGTGGTGCGCGAAAGAGGACGACCGCCGAAGTTCCGCTAAGGGTGCGATACGAAAAATCCGACGAAGCAGTCAGCGAGACGCTTGACAACGCGCCGCAGCTTTGCGTCCTTGTTGGGCGTACCGGTTGCAACCGGTGGGCGCGGAGGTCCTCAACTCCGCGCAGCGTCGGGTTGCGACACGACATCAACGGGCGGTTCGCTTCTCTTGAGGCGAGCCGCTCTGTTCTTTCCCGCGCGTCGCTTGCTCGGCGCCGGCGGGCGCGGCGCGGCCGGATGCTGCGTATGCTTGGGCCGTGCGGGTGAGCATGAGCTATGGCCGTGGGCGGGTGCCGCTCGAGGTCGAAGACCGGCTGGCGGCCGGCCCCTGGCGGCTGGAGGCCGGTGCGGACGCCGCGTCCGACCCCCTGCCACGCGCGGTCGAAGAGCTCGTTCAGAGCGGCTGGCCGGAGGCCTGCGAGGGGCGCGTGGTCGGCCTCCTGTTGCCCGACGGCACGCGTTCGTGGGAGCCGCGGAGGCTGCTCCCGCCGCTCGGTGCGGCGCTCGCCGGCGCGCGCTCCGTGCAGGCCTTCCTTTGCACGGGGACGCACGACCCGCGCACGCCTGAGAACGTCCAGCTCGCGCGCCGCGTCGGCGAGGCGCTCGCCGGCACCCGGGAGGACGCGGTCGAGGTCGTCCTGCCCGATGCGCGCCGGGATCGCTACGCGTCCTGCGGCACGACGTCGCGCGGGACGCCGGTCGAGCTGCACGAGCGCGCCTCCGAGCCGGAGGTCCTGCTCGCGCTCTCCGACATGAAGCCGCACTACTTCGCGGGCTACTCCAATCCATCGAAGTACGTGGTGCCGGGGCTGGCCTCGCTGGCCACGGCGCGCGGGAACCACTCGCTGGCGCTCGAGGAGGCGTCGACCTTTGGCCGGCATCCGTGGCACCCGGACCCGGCGCGTCGCTCCAACCCGTTGGCCGAAGACCTCGTAGAGGCCCTCTCCCTGGGCCTGACGGGCCGTAGGCTCTTCGCCCTGACCCAGGGCTCGGCCGGCGGCCGCGTCCTCTGGGCGGCCGGAGGGACGGCCGAGGAGGCCGCTGGCCGCGGGATGGCCGAAGTCGACCGCCGCACCGGGCGCACCGTCGACCCGGTGCGCTTCCTGGTGGTCTCGGCCGGGGGAGCGCCGCTGGACGAGAGCCTCTACACGGCGCAGCGCGCGCTGGAGCTCAGCGCCGCCGCCGTGCGTGACGGGGGCGAGGTCCTGTTCCTGGCCGAGTGTCCGAACGGCATCGGCCCGCCGTCCGCGCGCGAGGTCTTCTTCGAGCCCCTGGCGCGGCCCCTGCACGAGATCACGGCTCCGGCGCGCTCGGACTACGTCCTCTACGCGCACAAGCCGGTCAAGATGGCGCGCTACCTGGAGCGCCTCGGGGCGCTGCACGTGCACTCGCGGCTGCCGGCCGACCAGCTCGCACGCGTCCACATGTGCCCCGCCGCCGAGCCCCAGGCGGTGCTCGATGCCTGGACGAAAAAAGCCGACCCGGGCGACCGGATCGGCTTTCTGGACGATGCCTCGAAGCAGGCCGTCTACGTGCCGATGCCGTAGTAGGTGAAGCCGAGCTCCTCGACCGTCTTGCGGCGGTAGATGTTGCGGCCGTCGAAGATGATCGGCTGCCGCAGGAGGCTCTTGACCTGATCGAAGTCCGGGCGGCGGAACTCGTTCCACTCGGTGATCAGGATGAGCGCGTCGGCGTCCTTGAGGGCCTCCATCGGCGACTCGGCGTAGCGGATCGACTCGCCGAGGTGGTGCTGCTTGCACTCCTCGGTGGCCTCGGGGTCGTGCGCGGTCACCGTCGCGCCCGATTCGAGCAGGGCGCGGATGACCACGACGGCCGGCGCCTCGCGCATGTCGTCGGTGTTCGGCTTGAAGGAGAGGCCCCAGACGGCGAAGTGCTTGCCGGCCAGGTCGCCGTCGAAGTGCTCGGACACGCGATCGAACAGCAGCCGCTTCTGCGACTCGTTGACCGCCTCGACCGCCTGCAGGATGCGGAAGTCGTAGCCGTTGTCCTCGGAGGTCTTGACGATCGCCTTGACGTCCTTGGGGAAGCACGAGCCGCCGTAGCCCAGCCCCGCGAACAGGAAGCGCGAGCCGATGCGCTGGTCCGAGCCGATGCCCTTGCGGACCAGGTCGACGTTGGCGCCCACGCGCGAGCAGATGTTGGCGATCTCGTTCATGAACGAGATGCGCGTCGCGAGCATGGCGTTGGCCGCGTACTTGGTGAGTTCGGCCGACTCGATGTCCATGTGGATCACCGGGTTGCCGGTGCGGACGAAGGGCCCGTAGAGCTCGTCCATCAGGTCCGCGGCGCGCTGCGACTCGGAGCCGATGACCACCCGGTCCGGCTTCAGGAAGTCGTCGATGGCGGCGCCTTCCTTCAGGAACTCGGGGTTCGACACGACGTCGAACTCGAGGTTGGTCTTGCCGCGGATCGCCGCCTGGACCTTGCGCGCGGTGCCGACCGGCACGGTCGACTTGTCGACGACGGCCAGGTAGCCGTTCATGTGCTCGGCCACGGTCTCGGCCGCCTTCAGCACGTACTGGAGGTCGGCGCTGCCGTCCTCTCCGGGGGGGGTGCCGACCGCGATGAAGACGGCGTGCGCGTCCGGGATGGCCTCGGCGTAGTCCGTCGTGAACTTCAGGCGCCCGTCGTGGACGTTGCGCTTCAGAAGTTCCTCAAGGCCCGGCTCGTAGATCGGAACGACTCCGTCATTGAGCCGCCGGATCTTCTTCTCGTCGATGTCGATGCAAGTGACGGAGTTGCCGCTTTCCGCGAAGCACGTTCCGGCGACAAGGCCGACATAGCCGGTGCCGACGACTGCGATCCTCATATGGGTCTCCGAATGGTATGGGGGGGGGTCACCTAGCCGTCCCCAAGGCTGGGACAGCCTCTGAGACGCCTGCTCCTAACTCGGTTGTTGGGGGAGGGGAGGTGGAGCAAAAGGGCCGAGCAGGATACCGTGATCGGCCAAAACTGCCACCGTAGGCCGTCCTTCGGTGCGGGACCGGGGCGATTAGCTCAGCGGCTAGAGTGCGTCCTTTACACGGATGATGTCGGGGGTTCGAATCCCTCATCGCCCACCCGCGCCGGCCGCTGGTGGCCGTGCGAACGCGCTTGCACGAGGCCCGCTCCGGCCCCGAGCTACGCTCGCGGGCCCAAGCCGGACGACCGGCGGGAAGCGGTGTCAGCCCGGCGCGCACCTCCCCCAACAAGGGGGACAGAGCAGCCGGGCACGCACGCGGGCTGACCTCCCCATTCGAGTCGCCCGCGGGCCCGAGGGGCAGTGAAGATGGCGACAGAGCTTCGCCCGCCCGTGGCGGCGCGAAGGCCGGAGGTCAGGAGCCGGTGTCGGAGCCGCTCCCCGGCCGCCCCAGGCGACGGCCCAGCCACTCCCGCAGCCCCTCGCGTTCCGTCCGGTTGAGGACGCCGAACAGCGGCACCAGCCCCGCCGCCAGCAGCACCGCCTTGAGGGCCAGCGTCAGCGCCAGCCCCGCGCGGCCGGGGTCGACGACGAGCAGCTCCACCCCATACGTGCCCGCCGAGATCAGCGCGACGACCGCGACCACCGCCAGGATGCGGCCGTACTCGAACCGCACGCCCGCCTCGGAGCGGCTGGCCAGCATCCCGAGCGCCGCCAGGAAGGCGAACGACCCGCAGGTCGCGATGCCGGCGCCCACGAAGCCGTAGCTCCGGATCAGCCAGAGGTTGAGGCCCACGTTGACCCCCAGCGCCGCCAGGTTGACGAAGAACAGCCGCGCGGTGCGCTTGGCGAGGAACAGCGGGATCTGCGAGACCTGATACAGGGCCCAGGCGACGTAGCCGGCGCCGACCAGCGGCACCACCCGCCAGGCGACCTCGAAGCCGGGGTCGGCCCCCAGGATCTGGACCGCCTGGCGCCCGAAGACGATGACGCCGAGGGTGGCGGCCGAGAGGACGAGCACCGCGTAGGTGCTCACGCGGGCGACCAGCCGGGCGCGCTCCTTCGCGTCCGAGATCGAGAAGATCCAGGGCTGCCAGATCTGCAGGAACGACCCGAGCATCATCGCGTTGACCAGGTACCCGATCTTGTAGCCGAGCCCGTAGACCCCGGTGACCTCCTGCTCCGCGAAGCCCAGCAGCAGGCGGCGGTCGATCTGGTGCAGCCCGAACTGGCAGATCCCCACCGGCACCAGCGGCAGGGCGTAGATCAGGATCGGCCGCAGGATCTTCGGGTCGACGCGCGCGCCCAGGCGCCAGAGCATTCCGCCGGTCAGCAGCAGCGTCGTCAGCGCTTCGCCCGCGAGCATGCTCATCAGGAACCCGCGCACCCCGAGCCCCAGGGCGCCGATGAACCAGAAGTTCAGCGCCACCTCGACCAGGAGCTTGGCGGTCTGCAGCGTCGAGTAGAGCCCCGAGCGCTTCTGGATCTGCAGGTAGTAGAAGCCGGACAGCGACGACAGCTGCAGCGGAATCAGCACCAGCGTGAGCTTGAGGATCGTCTCGAGCTCGGCCGGAGGCACCTTGCCGCCGGGGCCGAGCATCGGGCCGCGCAGGTCGGCGCTGAAGGCGAACGCGATCCCGCACACGAGCCACGCGATGGCCGAGATCGTCACCGTGCACGACGACACGACGCGGGCGCGGTCCTCCTCGCGCTCGTGGTCGAAGTAGAAGCGCACCATCGCCCCGAGCACGTTCTGCCCGAGCATCTGCTGCAGCCCGATCATCCAGAGGTCGACGATCTCCTTGACGCCGAAGCCCGCCTTGCCGAGCCACGAGGCGCGGGTGTAGAAGTTGGTCATCGCGACGGCGATGCCCTGGCGCAGGAAGGGCGCGGCGCTGTAGATCAGCGAGTGGCGGGCGAGCCCGCCCAGCGAGCGCTGGCCGTCCCCGTCCGCCTTCCCGGCGTCCTCGGGCTCGTCCACGGTCCCGTCGTCGTGCTCTGCGGTCATCGGCTCGCTTCGGCGGCCTCGGAGCGCGTCACCAGGTAGGCCCGGTGCCCGCGTTCGAGGCGCGCGATGAGCAACAGACCACGACGCGAGCCCTTGCCCCGCAAGCGCGCGGCCAACCTTTCTGCCGGATCCGGGTGTCCGCGCTTCTTCACCGTCAGCGGCCCGACGTCGTGCTCGGCCAACATGCGGCGCACGCGCTTGCGGTCGAGCGGGGTCGACGCGAGCACGCGGTAGGGCCGCACCAGCCCGGCGGGCGGGCGCTCGTCGGAGGCCAGGTAGGCGATCTCCGGAGCCAGCGGACGGGCGTCGAGCCGGTCCGCGAGCAGTCCGAGGAGCCCCGAGCGGACGACCGCCGGGTCGGGATCGCTGATCCAGGCCGGGAGCTCGGCCTGCTCGGGTGCGACCGCGGCGCGGCGCTCGGGAACGCCCTCCAGGACGGTCGCCTGGCCGCGCGCGTCGAGGGCGAGCACCTCGCGCTGGCCTCCGGGGGCCGCGAGCGCGCCGGTCCAGCGGGCGATCTCCTTGAGCTCGCCGGCGACGCTGACCCACTGCCACGAGGCAGGGGGCTCGGCCCGCGCCGCGTCCGCCGGAGCCGCGGGGAAGGCCGGCGCGCCCGCGTCCGGGTCGATGCGCTCGACGTCCAGCGCCGGCGGCAGCTTCAGGCAGGCGCCGGCGAAGCGGCCGGCCAGCGCGAGCGCGGCCGACAGCGGTGGCGACCAGTCCTCGGGGTGGCCGCGGCGTCCGCCAGACCCGGACCCGGACCCCGGCCGGCGGTCGGGGTCGAGCAGCAGCACCGCTCCCATCAGGTCGCGCAGCGGCGGCTCCAGCGCGTCGGCGCGCAGAACCACGGCGGGCGGCGGCGCCTGGCCCTCGCCGGAGCCGGCGACGAGTCCCAGGTTGGCCCGGGCGCAGAGGGTGCTGGCGGCGTCGCGGTCCGACGCTACGACCCGCAGGCCCCGCCCGCGCAGGGCGAGCGCGTCCCCGCCGATGCCCGCCGTCGCGTCCCAGACCCACGCGCCGGGCAACCGCGCGGCGATCCGGTCCGCCCGCGCCCGTGCAACGCGGCCGTCCGTGGCCTGCTCGAGGCCCTTGGGGGTCAGGAACAGCCGCTCGGCGTCCGGCAGCCGCCCGCGCGCCCGGCGGCGCAGGTCGACCAGCTCGGCGGCGGCGCGCGCCTCCTCGACCGGCAGCCGCTTGCGCAGCCAGCGCCCGACCTCGAGCGGGTCGGTGCGCCCGCCGAGATCCGCGAGCGCCTCGGCGACGCGCTCGGAGAACAGCGCGGACAGCTCGGGAGACCCCATCGCCGCTATCGAGTCCCTCTTTTGGGACCGAATGGTGCGTTTCGGATGTTGGAGGGTGCCCTTTTGGAGAATCGAAGTGCCAAGATTGACGCGTCCACGAGCGGGACGCCGGTTCCCGTTCCTCGGACGGTCACCGACTCAGCCCGGCCGGTGGTTGCTCTAACAACGCGCATCATGGCTCCCGCGCGGGAGTCTGGACCCTGGGGAGGTGTCCGATGAGCCGCATTCTTCTGATCGAGGACGAGCAGAGCGCGCAGCTGCTTTACAGGAATCGCCTGGAGGATCTCGGCCATGAGGTGGTCGTTGCTCCGACCGGCGCCCGCGGCCTGATGGAGGCGCGAAGCGGTAGCTTCGACCTCTTCTTGGTCGACGTGGTCCTGGGCTCGGGGATCGACGGCTTCGAGGTCTGCAAGCGGATCAAGACGATACCGCAGATGCAGGGCATTCCGGTCGTCCTGATCAGCGGCCAGCTCAAAGGGCGTGAGGACCTCCACCGCGGCTACGAGGCCGGGTGCGAGGCGTTCCTCATCAAGGGCGACCTGCCCCTGATGGAGGACGTGGTCCGCGCGATGCTGAACGTCAAGGCGCTGCAGGACGACCTCGCGATCCAGAATCAACTGCTGGAGGAGCAGAACCGACGCCTGACCGAGGAGCGCCAGCGCGGCGCCGACCTCGAGCTCGCCCTGCGCGAGACCGGCAACCGCTCGCTGGTCTTCCGCGAGCTGGCCGCCGGGCGGCCGGACGGGCTGCTCTTGGTGGACTCCGAGGGCATCGTCCGCTTCGCCGACCGCGGGGCGATCGACGTGCTCGGCAAGGACCTCGAGGGCCGCAACCTCGGCAGCCTGGCCCCGGCGAGCGGCCTGGAGGCCTTCGTGCGCGACGCCCGCAACGAGCCGCGCGAGGGCTATCGCTTCGACATCTCGATCCGCGCGGGGCAGATCTCGCGCGCGCTCTCCGCCTCGGTGCTCCCGATCGTGCCCGTCACGGGCCAGGGCGAGTCCGGCCTGCGGGCTGTGCTGCTGCTCGACGCGGGGCGCCGGAAGGTGGCCTCCGAGATGCTGCGGCTGCAGGAGCAGGGCGTCCCGCGCCGCGAGATCGGCCCGCTCCTGGAAGCCGCCCGCGCGAGCTTCCACCCGCGGCGCCTCCTGGGGCGGTCGGAGCCGATGGTCAACCTGCGCCGGCGGGTGGCCAAGGCCGCGTCGTCCGAGAAGCACGTCCTGGTCCGCGGGGGCGAGGGGGCCGGCAAGGAGCTGGTGGCCCGCGCCCTGCACTTCGGCGGCACGCGCAGCGGCGCCTTCGTGCCGGTCAACTGCGCGGCGCTGGCCACCGACGTGCTGGAGAGCGAGCTCTTCGGGCACGCGAAGGGCGCCTTCGAAGGCGCGATCTCGGACCGGCCGGGGCTGTTCCAGCAGGCGCACCTCGGCACCGTGTTCCTCGACGAGATCCAGGAGCTGGCGTCCGAGCTACAGGAGAAGATCGTGCGCGTGCTCGAGGACGGCGAGGTGCGTCGCGTCGGCTCGTCCAAGGCCGAGTACGTCGACGTGCGCGTGATCGCGGCGACCAGCTCCTCGCTCGAGGACGCGGTGCGCGAGGGCGGCTTCCGCGAGGACCTCCACGCGCGCCTCAACGTGGTCGACCTGATGGTTCCGCTGCTGCGCGACCGGCCCGGCGACGTCGAGCTCCTGGCGCGCGACTTCCTGTCGCGCTTCGCACCCGAGCGCGACACGATGGACTTCTCGCCCGACACGCTGCGCGTCCTGGAGGCCTACCACTGGCCCGGCAACGTGCGCGAGCTGGAGAACTGCATCGAGCGCGCCTGCGCGCTGGTGGAGGGCGACGCGATCGAGATCGTCGACCTGCCCCAGCCGCTGCGCGAGCTCGCCAGCGGCATGGCATCCGACCTCCAGATCCCCTCGCGCCGCCCGGAGCACGAGATCGCGGGGACGCACTCGCCGCTCGGCAGCAGCCAGGGCGGCTACGTGGCGACCGTCGCGGTGCCTCCGAGCGACGAGGTCAGCCTCGAGAACTTCGAGAAGAAGTGCCTCCTGGAGGCAATGAAGCAGACCAACGGCGACAAGCTCGCCGCGGCGAAGCTGCTGAAGGTCGGCAAGAGCACGCTGTACCGCAAGCTGAAGACCCACGGCATCACGTAGCCGCCCGCGCCGCGGGCCCCGCGCGGCGGTCGCCGGGGCTCGCGGACGGTCGACCTAGTCGCGTCCCACCCGGAACTCGGCCGGGTGGCTCACCATCGCGAACTGCGGGTCCTCGTCCGCGTTCGGGTTCTGCAGCACGCCGACGAGCTCCGCCTCGCGCACGCCCGGCGGCAGCCGGAAGTGCATCAGCCGGATCGGCTTCGGGCCGGTGGCGTACAGCAGGATGCCGGTGCGCGCGTGCACCAGGTCCCCGATCACGAACTCGCCCGTCGGCCGCAGCCGGCGCGTCTGACCGTCGGGGGTCTTCATCAGGACCTCGAGGTCGACCACCTGCGGGTGCCCGGAGTGCTGCGCGAGCACCGCGATGCCGCCGCTCTCGCGCCGCATCTGCAGGTCGGGCTGCAGCTTCAACCCGCGGTTGCGCAGCACGTAGTAGGGCCGCGGGGAGGTGTCCTCCGGCCGGTAGCTGCGCCGCGGAACCGGCACCGAGATCAGCTCGTAGTCGCGCAGCTGCGAGAGCGCGCGGACCACGGCGTCGCCCGAGCGCGTGTCGCCGACGCTGCTGCGCTCGATCCAGCCGCGCACCACCTCGCCCATCCGCGGGGGCGACGGCGCGCTGGTGGCCATCGGCACGATGTAGTCGTAGCCCTCGCTCATCCCCGCGGCGATGTCGAGCCGCGGCATGCCGTACCACGACCTCTGCCCCGACCCGTCGGCCGGCGCGGTGGTGCGGCCCAGGAGGTCGACGACGTCCTGGCGCGAGATGTAGCCGATGGCGCCCGGCCACGGCGTCAGGATGCGCGTGCCCGGGTCGAGCCGGTCGCGCAGGAACACCGCCAGGGTGCGCAGCTCCTCGACCTCCGCCAGCTCCTGCATCAGGCCGCGGCGCCCGAACGGGCGGCCGTAGGCGTTCCAGAGGGCGTCGCTCGGCCGCATCCAGGCCAGCTGCAGCCTGCGCAGCGGCACGCCGCCGATGTCGGTCGGCACGCGGCTGACGAAGCCCGCCGCCAGGAAGGCGGTGACGAACAACGCCCAGGTCAGCGTGCTGACCCAGGGCCGCTGGCTGTCCATGGCGATGATCATCGCCTCCTGGATCGCCAGGAAGAGCAGCGGGATGACCGGCGCCATCGCCATCCAGAACGGCAGCCCGTCGCCGCCCACCACGGCGACGAAGGCGGACCACAGCCCGACCAGGGCGAGAGCGCGCCTCCCCGTCCCCGAGAGCTGGCCGCGCAGCAGGTACCAGATCGGGAAGATCACCAGCGAGGCCGAGCCCGAGCGCAGGAAGAAGCTCGTGACGTAGTCGACCCCCAGCTGGATGCGCGCCGCGTCGGGCTGGAGCAGGAGCCGCGTCGTCGGCGCGATCAGCGTGTCGGTCACGACCCAGCGGAAGATCACGCCCGCCGCGGCCAGCACCACCGGCGGGAGGAAGGCGCGCATCAGCGACGGATCGCCCGCGTCCCGCCGCCGCGCGCGCAGCGCCTCGGCGACGAACAGCCCTCCCACGAGCACCCAGAGGTCGGTACGCGTGACGATGAGCGCGCACAGCGCGATCGCGGTCCCGCGCTTCCAGCGCCGCTCGTACGCCAGGAAGGCGATCGCCATCGTCAGCATGACGAGCGTGAACTCGGTTCCCGAAGCCGCCGCCGAGGCGGTCGTGCCGGTCGCGACGAAGAGCAGCAGCGCCACCAGCCCGGCGAGCCGCGCCGCGCTGAACTGGGCCAGCACGATGACGGTCGCGAGCGCGCAGAGGATGCCGAGGTACTGGCTCGCGATCGTCGGCGGCGCGTACATCCGGGTGAAGGAGGCGCAGATCATCACCCACAGGGGCGAGGGGTACGACTCCACCACCTCGCCGCCGGTCGTCCAGGCCAGGCTCCCCTCGTAGACGAGGTTGCGCGCCGAGCGGAAGGCCACGTGGGCGATCTCGAACGGCGGCCCGAAGGTTCCGTCCAGGTTCTGGTGGATCGCCAGGATGTGGGCGAGGAGAGTAGCGAGGGCGACGAGGATCGCGGTCGTTCGGTTCATGCCGGGTTCGTGCCGGCGTCGGGCCGACCCGGCCTATATTCACAGAACTCATGTCCGAAGCCCAAGCCTCGACCCGTGCCCAGCTGCTGGGGCTGCTCATTCCCCCGCTGGTCCACCGGATGAACAACCTCCTGGCGGTCGTGAGCGGGCACTGCGACATCTGGACCAGCCGCCGCGGGAGCGGCGGGACGACCTTCCGCGCCCAGGTTGAGCAGGTCCGCGCCAGCGCCGCCGAGAGCACACGGCTGATCCGGGTGCTGTCGACCTTCTCGAAGCGGCTGACCTACGGCGCCGCGGAGGTCGAGATCGAGGTCGTGCTCGCGGACGTGCGCGACCTCGTCACCCCGTTCGCGAACGAGAGCTCGGTCGAGCTCGTCGTCGCCCGGCGCGGCGGGGCCGCCGTGCTCGAGACCGACCCGCGCGTCGTGGCCCAGGCCTGGTCGGTCCTGCTGGCGGGGATCCTGTCCCACCCGCGCTCGGCCCGCCCCGCCCGGGTGCGCTTCTGCGCGTCGATTGGCCCGGACCGCGTCGCGCTGACGCTCGCGCTTGCCGGCCGCGAGCAGCTGCGCCACGGACCCTGCGGCGACGCCGCCCGCGCCCTGGAGCGCTTCGCCGCCGAGCGCGGCGGCGCCCTGCGTTGCCGCGAGCTGGGCCAGGCCGTCGCCTGGCGGCTGACGCTGGCGGCGCGCACCGAGCTCGAGGAGACGCCGGCGTCGTCGCGGGCCTCGGGAGCGCTGCTGCTCCTGCTCGAGCCCGACCAGCTGCTCGCCGACCTGATGACGTCGGTGCTGGGCGAGGAGGGCCACCGCGTGCAGGCGGTCGACGACCTCTCGCGGCTCGACGAGCTGCTGGAGGCCTGCCGGCTCGTCCTGGTCGACGTCGACATCGAGGCCACCTCGCCGGGCCTCCTGCGCCGGCTGATCGACGTCGCGCCGACGCTCGTCGTCTTGGGCGGCGAGGACACGCGCCCCGGCGACGACGTGCTCTACCTGCGCAAGCCCTTTCGGCCGAACGAGCTCACCGCGGCCGTCGAGAAGTGCCTGCGCTGAAGCGGTAGGGGGGCGAGGGCGCCTCGCCCGGGGGAACCCGGCCCGGGCGCCGCTTGGCTCTCCGAGCGAGATCTCCGGAGCGGCGCTATCTTCGGGGGATGAAGACCAGCCTGCATCTTCTCCTGCTCCTCCCGCTCGCAACGCCCAGCCTCGCCCAGGACGGCATCGCCGTCTACAAGATCGAGCTCGACGAGACCTGGAGCGCGACCACGCATCCGGGCGCCTACCCGAAGTTCGGCGGCCTCCTTACCAACTTCATCGGCGCATCGCACAACTCGAGTCTGTCGCTCTGGCAGGTCGGTGCGCTCGCGTCGGACGGGATGGAGTCGATGGCCGAGGCCTCGGGCCCCGGTGCGCTCGCGGTCCAGATCTACACCGCGATCGACGCCGGCGACGCCGAGCAGTTGATCTACCACCCCTTCGGGGTCCCGGTGGAGGTCACGGTCACCGACGAGACCCCGCTGGTGACGCTGGTGAGCAGGATCTTCCCAAGCCCCGACTGGTTCGTCGGCGTGCACGACCTGAACCTGTACGAGGGAGGGAGCTGGGTCGCCTCGAAGACGGTCGAGCTCTACGCCTACGACGCGGGAACCGACAGCGGAACGGACTTCTACTCGCCGAACCTCGACACGGATCCGCAGGACCCGATCACGCTGATGACCGGCGGCCCGTTCTTCGGGACCACGCCGCTCGGCACGCTCGAGTTCACCCGGCTCGCGAGCGTCGAGCCCTACGGCTGCGGCCTGAATCCCGCGGGCAGCTTGACGAGCGACGAGCCGCCGCACGTGGGCGAGCTCCTCACCTTCTTCGTCGACGACCCGACGGGTTCGATGGGGGTGCCCTCGACGCCGCTCCTCGCGGTCTCGGCACTCGCCGTCCCGGCCTACCCCTGCGGCATCCTCGTGCCGGGCCTCGGGATGGTGCCCGGAACCGACGGCGAGCTCTTGCTGGTCGTTCCGCCGATCATCGAGTCGGGCGCGGACTGGAGCGGCTCCCCGGTGTCGGTCTCGGTCCAGGTGCCGGACACGCCGACGATGGTCGGCACGACCTTCATCGCCCAGGGCGGCCTGCTCGACCTCGCGGCCGGCCGTGCCGGGTTGACGCAGGGCGCGCGCTGCTGGGTCGGGCCGTAGGCCGCGATCCGGGACCCTAGAGCTCGCGCAGCTCGATCCCCTCGACCGCGCGGTCGACCAGGCCGGCGACGTCGAGCTCCTCCTCGGCCCGCTCGCACTCCTGCACCCGGCCGCGGATGGTGGGGTGAGCGGGCTGGAAGACGGTGCAGCAGTCCGGCTCGGGGAGCACCGAGATGTCGTAGGTGCCGATGCGCCGCGCGAGCACGATCGTCTCGGCCTTGTCGAAGGCGATCAGCGGCCGCAGCACCGGCACCGAGGAGGCGGCCTCGATGCAGGTGAGGTTCTCCATCGTCTGGCTGGCGACCTGCCCCAGGCTCTCGCCCGTGACCAGCACGCCGGCGCGCTCGGTCGCCGCGACGCGCGAGCCGATGCGCTGCATCATGCGGCGGTAGAGGATCGTCCGGTAGCCCTCCGGCGCGTGGTCGCGGATCGCGGTCTGGATCTCGGCGAAGGGCGCGATCAACAGGCGGCTCGTCGGCTGAAAGCGCGCCAGCGAGCGCACGAGCTCGGCGATCTTGCGCTTCGAACCGGCGCCGAGGTACGGGGAGGAGTGGAACGACAGGTACGCGACCGTGCACCCGCGCTTCATCGTCATCCAGGCCGCGACGGGCGAGTCGATGCCGCCCGAGAGCAGGCACACCGCGTGCCCGATCGTGCCGACGGGCAGGCCGCCCGCGCCGGGGCGGCGCTCGGCGAACACGTAGACCTGCTCGGGCCGCACGTTGATGCCCACCTTGACCTCGGCGCCCTTGAGGTCGACCCGCAGCCGGTGCTCGTGGGGCCCGATCGTGCGCTCGGCCACGTGGTTCTCCAGTTCGGCGGAGGTCATCGGGAACTGCTTGTAGGAGCGCCGCACCTCGATCTTGAAGGGCACGCGGCGGTCCGCGGGCAGCGTCTCGACCAGCTCGGCGAGCGCGACGCGCGAGGCCTCGACGATGTCGTCGAGGCGCGGCTTGACGCTGCGCGCGGGCGAGAGCGACGCGATGCCGAAGACCTCCGCCGCCCGGCGCGCGACCTCCTCGTAGCGCCGCTCGGGCCGCAGGAGCAGCTGCCCGTGCTCGCGCCGCACCACCACCTTGGCGATGGGCGCAACCGCGGCGCGGACGTTTTGCACCAGCGCCTCCTCGAAGAGCCGCCGGTTCTTGCCCTTCAGCCACATCTCGCCATAGCGCGCGATGAGCAGCTCGGCGCCGCCGGTACAGGCCGTCATCCGACCTCGGCCGCGAGCTCGGCGGCCACCTCCTCAAAGGCGTCGGCGGCGGCGTCGACCAGGGGCCCGCTGTCGGCGGCGAGCGACAGGCGCAGCACCCGCCGCGCGTCGTCCTCGCTCAGCCCGGCGGCGGCGAAGGCGGGGCTCACGCCGCCCTTGTTCGCCTGGCAGGCGCTGCCGACGCTGGTCATCACGCCGCGCACCTCCAGGTGGTGCTGCCAGACCTCGGCCGGCGCCCCGGGGACGCGCACGGCCAGGATCGAGGGCGCGAGCCGGTCGCCGGGCTCCAGCGGCCGCACGCCGCCCACGCGCGCGAGGCGCTCGCGCAGGCGCGTGCGCGCGGCCTCCATCGCGGCGGCCGTCTCCGGGGCGCGGTCCGAGGCGAGCTCGAGCGCGGCGCCCAGCCCGACCAGCGCGGCCACGTTCTCGGTGCCCGAGCGCAGGCCGCCCTCCTGACCGCCGCCGAAGACCAGCGGGCTCGGCGGGCGCGTGCCGGGCTTGAGCACCAGCGCGCCGGCGCCCTTGGGGCCGCGGATCTTGTGCCCGCTGACCGCGATCGAGTCCGCGTCGAGCTCCGGCAGCGACAGGTCGAGCTTGCCCGCCGCCTGCACCGCGTCGACGTGCAGCGCCGCCTCGGGCGAGGCTCGCCGCACGAGCCGCGCGAGCCGCGCGACGGGGTAGATCGTGCCGAGCTCGTTGCTGACCAGCATCTGCGCCACCAGCACCGTGTCGGGCCGCAGGCGGCGCGCGAAGTCGTCGAGGTCGAGCGCGCCGCCCGCGTCCAGGCGCGCGGTCTCGACCTCAAAGCCCTCGGCGGCGAGCGCGTGTCCCGCCTCGGCGACCGAGGCGTGCTCGGTCGGGCCGAGCACGACGTGGGCTCCACGCCGCCGGCGAGCGCGTGCGAAGCCCAGGACCGCCAGGTTGTTCGCCTCGGTGCCCCCCGACGTGAAGACGACGTCGCGCGGCCGGCCGCCCACCGCCCGGGCGGTGCGCCGGCGCGCCTCGTCGAGGGCCTCTGCTGCCTGCACGCCCAGCGGATGGCGGCTGGAGGGGTTGCCGAACCCGCCCGCGAAGTAGGGCTCCATCGCCGCGTGGACCTCGGGCGCGAGCGGCGTCGTCGCGGCGTGGTCGAGGTAGAGGACGGTTCCCATGGGCCCGGCCCGGGCGCGTTCCGAGGCGCGCGGGCCGATCCGCCAGCATAGCCTGAGCCGCGCGTCCGCCCGGCGCGTTCTGCTCGGCTTCCCCTGGGCTCAGCCGCCCCGGGCGGATACAAGGCGAGCTGTGCGCATTCCCTTCGTCACCCCGCGCCTGGGCGCCCCCGAGGTGCGTGCGGTCGTCCGCGCCCTCCGCAACGGGTGGATCGGGGGCAACGGCCAGGTTTGCCGCGAGGTGCAGACGCGCCTCGAGGAGCTCACCGGCGCGCGCCACGCGCTCCTGACGCCCAGCGCCACCCAGGCGATGGAGGTCTACCTCCTCGCCGCCGGCATCGGGCCGGGCGACGAGGTCGT
This sequence comes from Planctomycetota bacterium, assembly GCA_039029355.1. Lineage (GTDB taxonomy): Bacteria > Planctomycetota > UBA1135 > UBA1135 > JBCCGI01. The sequence continues at coordinate 12,603 of JBCCGI010000084.1, read as the reverse complement.
GATGCCGTCGTTCGCCTTCGTCAGCCAGGCCAACGCGATCCTGGCCCGCGGCGCGACGCCGGTCTTCTGTGAGATCGATCCGCACACGCTGAACCTGGACCCGGCCGACGTCGAGGCGCGCGTCACCGAGCGCACGCGCGCCGTGCTGCCGGTGCACTACGCCGGGATCGCGTGCGACCTCGACGCGCTCGGCGAGCTGGCCGAGCGACGCGGGCTGCGCGTGCTCGAGGACGCGGCCCAGGCCCTCGGCGCGCGCTGGCGCGGCCGCCAGCTCGGCACCGTCGGCCACGCCGGCTTCCTGTCGTTCCACTCGACCAAGAACCTGGTCTGCGGCGAGGGCGGCGCGCTGCTCACCGACGACGACGAGCTCTTCCGGGCGGCTGAAATCGTGCAGGAGAAGGGCACCAACCGCACGGCCTTCCTGCGCGGCGAGATCGACAAGTACACCTGGGTCGGACCCGGCGGCAGCTACGTGCTGAGCGACCTCCTGGCCGCGCTGCTCGGCGCGCAGCTCGAGCGCCTCGACGCGCTGACGGCGGCGCGCGTGCGGGTGTGGGAGGCCTACCACGAGGGGTTGGCGGACGAGGAGCGACGCGGCCTCCTCCGGCGACCGGTCGTCCCGGACGGCGTGGAGCACAACGGCCACATCTACGCCCTGCGCCTGCCCGACGCGGCGGCGCGCCAGCGGCTGATCGACGGCCTGCGTGAGCGCGGCGTGAGCGCGACCTTCCACTTCCAGCCGCTGCACGCCTCGCCCTACGCCGGCGAGAAGCTCGGGCTGGACCCACGGTCGCTGCCGCACACGTTGGAGGCCGCCGACACGCTGGTGCGGCTGCCGGTGCACGACCGCCTGCGGCGGCGCCACGTCGAGTACGTGCTGCGGGCGGTGCGCGCCGCGCTCGGCGCGTAGCGGGCGCGTCGGAGGCTACTCGGGCTCGGGCGCGTAGACCTCGGCCAGCATGCAGCGCGCGCTGCCGCCGCCGTAGGCCTCGATCGTGTCGAGCGGAGCGTGGACCAGGCGCCCGTGGCGTTCGAGCGCGTCCAGCCGGCGCTCGTCGAGGCTCTTCGCCGCGCGCTCGGACAACAGCACGAGCCGCTCGCCGCCCGGCGTGCGCGCCGCCAGGAGGTTGCCGGCGAAGCCGTCGCGCTGGGCGCCGGTGAGCTCGATGACCTCGTGCCCGGTCGCCTCGAGGCGCGCACGCAGCGCGCGGCGCTCGGCGTCGCCCGGGACGCTCTCGAGACAGACCGCGGCGAAGCCCTCGCCGATCCCCATCAGCACGTTCGTGTGGTAGGCGCTGGCGCCGCTCCCGTCGACGCCGTCGAAGGCGACGATCTCGTAGCCCATCGCCGCGGCGAAGGCCGCCAGGCCCGCGTCGGACGTGCGCGGCGAGCGGCACGCGTAGGCGACGCGGTTGACGCGGTCGAGCACCAGGCTGCCGGTCCCTTCGAGGAAGGCGTCCTCCGCTTCGAGGTAGCGCAGGTCGAGCCGGCGCGGCCAGCCCGCGCCCGTGTCGGCGGCGACGCGGTCGAGCAGGTCGTCGCGCACCTCGGCGCGGCGGATGGGGGACAGCATCGGGTAGAGCACCACCGTGCCGTCGGCGTGGAACGACACCCAGTTGTTCGGGAAGACCGAGTCGGGCTTGTGCGGGGCGGCGGTGTCGTCGTAGACCAGCACCTCGACTCCGGCGGCGCGCAGGGCCGCGGCGAAGCCGTCGAGCTCGGCGGCGGCGCGCTCCTGCACCTCCTCGTCGGCGAGGCCGGCGACGCGCGTCTGCCAGGAGTTCGACGTGGCGGTCTCGGGGTTGAAGCCGAAGCGCGCCGGGCGGACCATCATCAGCCGCGTCGTGGTCTGGGGCTCGGTCATGGCGGCCTAGCGGTCGTCGTCCGGGGTCTCGTCGGGGAGCGGCTCGGGCTCGAGCGCGCCGAAGCGCACCTCGCCGCGGCGCCCGGCCCCGGCCAGGGCATGCTGGATCTGGCGCTCGCCGCCGGCGATCACCTCGACCACGTAGACCACCTCGGGCGGGAGGTCGCGGAAGGCGAAGCGGCCCTTCTCGTCGGAGATCGCCGCCGGCCACAGGTCGCCGGCACGGCCCTGGGGGTGGAGGCGCACCAGCGCGCCCTCGACCGCGCGCCCCTCGCCGTTGCGGAGCGTGCCCCCGAGCTCCGCCGTCGCGAGCTCGACCCGCGTGGGGTCGCGCTCTTCGGAGCCGGTCGCGCCGCCGAGGTCGCCGCGGGCCAGCTCGACCTCGGCCAGGTAGGGCCACGAGCCTCCCCGGGCCCACGGCGGGAGCACGTGCAGCGTGTAGTCGGCGACGGCGAGCTCCTCGAAGCGGAAGCGGCCCGAGGCGTCGGTCAGCTGGCGGCGCTCGACGCCTCCGCGCCAGGGCGCCTCGTCGCCGCGCGGAAGCAGCAGCACCTCGTACTCGGCGAGCGGCGGCCCGCCCAGGCCGGCGGGCGCGGCCAGCAGGCCCTCGAGCGAGGTACGAACCAGCTCCGGCGCGGCCCTGAGGTCGCCCCAGGGCTCGGGCAGGCGGAGCAAAACCTCGCCCGCGGCGGGCACCTCGATCGTCTGGTTGGTATGCGGATGGCCCACGGCGAGCAGGAGCAGGTCGAACGTGCCCGTGGGCAGGTGCCGGAGCTCGAAGCGCCCGTCGGAGTCGGTGTGGTCGAAGAAGATCGGCTCGTCGACCGCTTCGGGGGCTCCGTCGGCCGCGGGGGCCTCGACGGCCCGCAGCCGCACCGTGACGCCCTCCGCGGGCTTCCCGTTCGCGCGGACCACCCGCCCGCGCAGCGAGCGGTCTCCGCGCGTCGCCTCCAGGGGCTCGAGCTGGACCGGAAGCGTGGGATCGAAGCGGTCCATCGGCCTCCGGGCCGGCCGCGACCGCTCGACGAGGAAGGCCGAGAGGAAGGACGTGACCACGACGATCGCGAAGATCAGCTGGAAGCGCCGCACGACCCTACCCTGCTACGAGGGCGCCTCGGCGTCCAGGGCGGCGAGCAGGGCGTCGCGGAGCTCCTCGCAGGGCGCCAGCCCGCGGCAGTCCAGCGCCCGCAGCCCGGGCACGAAGTCGTCCAGCCCGCGGGCCCCGGCGCGGACGTAGCCGAGCAGGCGCAGGCCCAGGTGGAGCTTGTCGCAGATCCGGGCGAAGCGCGCCTCGGGCGTCTGGGCGGCGACGTACTCGTCGTAGCGCGCGTTGGCCGCCGGCGAGAGGGCTCCCAGGAGCTCGGCGGCGATCGAGGCCTCGGCGGCCGCCTTGGCCCCCGCCGGCAGGTGCTGGGCGCCGCGCCGCGGCAGGTCGGTGAGCCACGCCTCGGGGGCGTCGTGGACCACGCAGAGGGCCACCGCGCGGTCGACGTCCAGGGGCGGCTCGACGCGCGGCCCGAGGGTCAGGGCCACCAGCGCGGTGCCCAGGGAGTGGGCGGCGACCGACTCGGGGGCCGGGACCCCCGCCAGGGCCCAGCCCGCGCGGGGCAGGCGGTCGAGGGCCAGGAGCTCCAGGAGGGCGTCGAGCGGGGTCATGGGCGCTTGGGATGGGGGCCTGGGGAGGGCGGGCGCCGGCGCGCGGACGTTGAGCCGCCGGGCCACCCTCTCTATACTGCTCCGTTCGATTCCGGGCCTGAACCCCCGGAGTATCGCGTCTTCGAGATCTCCTCCATGCTTCTCCGCCTCCGTCCGAACGCTTCGCGCTCCGACCTCGATGCGGTCCTGGGGCTGGCCCGCGAGCTCGGCTACGAGACCCGCTTCCTAGACACCGCGCGACAGGTGCTGGAGGCGACTCGGCCGGACGGCATGGGCGCGCCCGCGGACCGCTCGCGGTTCGAAGACATGTCCTGTGTAAGCCAGGTGCTCGACGCGTCCGGCGCGCCCGAGCTCGTCAGCCGCCCCCAGCCCGAGCCCACCCGGGTCGAGCTTGGCGACGGCCCCCAGGCGAGCTTCGGAGCCGGCACCGTGTCCGTGATCGGCGGCCCCTGCGCGGTCGAGGACGAGCAGCGGCTGGCCCAGGTGGCCGCCGCGGTGCGCGACGCCGGCGGAGCCGTCCTGCGCGGCGGCGCCTTCAAGCCGCGGACGTCGCCCTATTCCTTCCAAGGGCTGGGACACGAGGGCCTCGAGCGGCTGGCCCGCGTCCGGGCCCAGGTCGGCGTCCCGGTCGTGACCGAGGTGCGCGACCCGCGCGAGGTCGAGCGCGTCGGCGAGGTGGCCGACATGTTCCAGATCGGCTCGCGCTCGATGACCAACTTCGCGCTCTTGCGCGAGGTGGGGCGCGCGCGCAAGCCCGTGCTGCTGAAGCGCGGCTTCGCCGCGACGGCGCGCGAGTTCCTGCTGGCCGCCGAGTACATCCTGAGCGCGGGCAACGACAAGGTCGTGCTCTGCGAGCGCGGCATCCGCGGCTTCGACAGCGTCACGCGCAACGTGCTGGACCTCGGCACGGTGGCCTGGCTGAAGCGCTCGACCCACCTGCCGGTGATGGTCGACCCGTCGCACGCCGCCGGTCGCGCGGACCTGGTGCGGCCCCTGGCGCGCGCGGCGATCGCCGCCGGCGCCGACGGGCTGATCGTCGAGGTCCACCCCGACCCCTCCGAAGTCCACTCCGACGGCGCGCAGGCCCTGCCGCTGGATGAGTTCGCGCGGCTCGTCGAAGACGTGCGCGCGCTCGTGCGGCTCGACGGCCGCCGGCTGGTCGCCCCCCGGACGGAGCTCTCCGAGCCCCGCCTGTCCGACGTCGGTCCCGAGATGGAGTCGGTCGCGTGAGAAAGCCGTACCTCGCTGGCAACTGGAAGATGAATCTCGACCGCCGCGGGGCGCTCGACCTGGTGGGGGCGCTGCGCGAGCACGTCGGCGACCGCACCGACGTCGACATCGCCGTCGCGCCGCCCTTCGTCTACCTCGACGAGGTCGCGCGGGCGCTGGCGGGATCGCCGATCCGCGTCGGCGCGCAGAACATGTGCGACATGGCGTCGGGCGCCTACACCGGCGAGGTGTCGGCCGCGATGCTGGTCGACGTCGGCGCGAGCTTCGTCATCCTCGGCCACTCCGAGCGGCGCCACGTCTACGGCGAGCCCGACGAGCTGGTCGGCGCCAAGTCGCGCGCGGCGCTCCAGGCCGGCCTCGACCTGATCGTCTGCGTCGGCGAGACGATCGAGGAGCGCCAGGGCGGCACGACCGAGGAGGTCTGCCGCCGGCAGCTCGTCGCCGGCCTCGAGGGCGTCGACGCGGCCGACATGGCGCGCGTCACGATCGCCTACGAGCCGGTCTGGGCCATCGGCACCGGCCTCACCGCGACGCCCGAGCAGGCGGGCGAGGTCCACCAGTACGTGCGCGGCCTCCTGGACGGCCTCTACGGCGACGCCGTCGCGGAGGCGACGCGGATCCAATATGGTGGCAGCGTGAAGCCCGACAACGTCAAGGAGCTGCTCGCCGTGCGCGACGTCGACGGGGCCCTCGTCGGCGGCGCCTCGCTGAAGGCCGAACAGTTCGTCCCGATCCTCGATTTCGACCGCTAGTCGGATCTCCCATGTCCCTTCTGATCACGCTGCTCTACCTTGTCTTCGTCTTCTCGGCGATCGTCCTGATCGTGGTCGTCCTGCTGCAGGAAGGCCGCGGCGGCGGCTTCGGCTCCGCCCTGGGCGAGAGCGGCCAGCAGACCTTCGGGGTCGGGGCGAAGGGCATCAACCAGTTCACCGGCTACACCGCGACGGTGTTCCTGGTGAGCGCGATCCTGATCCACATCTTCACGCTGCGTCAGGAGACCGGCACGGTGCTCCCCGACGCGTCGATCGCCCCGATCGAGGCCGGCGAGCCGGTCGTTCCGGGCGAGAATCGGTAGGGGCCGAAGCCAGGCCGCCATGCTTCGATCCATGACGGGCTTCGGAGGCGCGGCCGGCGAGGTGGCGGGCCGCTCGATCCGGGTCGAGATCCGCTCGGTGAACCACCGCCACCTCCAGGTGAAGACGCGCGTCCCCGGCGAGCTCGCGGGGATGGAGAGCGAGGTCGAGGGACGCCTCAAAAAGAAGCTCAAGCGCGGCTCGGTGACCGTCAGCGTGGTCGCCTCGCGCCCGATCGAGGCCGCCGTCGGCTCGATCGACGTCGAGGCCGCGGAGCGCTATCACGCCACCCTGAACCAGCTCGCGCGCCGCGTCGGCGAGGGTGAAGTGCCGCTGTCCGCGGTCCTGTCCCTGCCCGGCGTGGTGGCTCAGGAAGCCGATGGCGCGGCGCTCGAAGAGCACGCGGCGGCCGTCCTGAAGCTGGTCGACCGCGCCGCGGCGGCCCTGGTCGAGATGCGCAAGGCCGAGGGCGCCGCCCTGGAGCGCGACCTCCGCAAGCACGCCGGCGAGATCGACAAGCTCGTCGAGCGCATCGACAAGCGCATGCCGCGCGTCGTGCGCGAGCACCAGAAGAACCTCGCGCGCCGCGTCGAGGACCTGCTCGGCGGCGCCACGCCGGTCGAGCCGCAGGACCTGGCGCGCGAGCTGGCGCTCTTGGCCGACAAGCTCGACGTGTCCGAGGAGCTCTCGCGCCTCCGCAGCCACATGCAGCAGCTCGGAGCCTTCCTCGACAAGGGCGGCGACCTGGGCCGCAAGCTCGACTTCCTCGTGCAGGAGATCTTCCGCGAGGCGAACACGATCGGCTCGAAGTGCAACGACGCCAAGGTCGCGCACCTGGTGGTCGACATGAAGACGCGCGTGGAGCGCCTGCGCGAGCAGGTGCAGAACGTCGAGTGATGGGCGAGCGACGCGGCGCCATGCTGGTGATCTCCGGGCCCTCGGGCTCGGGCAAGAGCTCGATCGTCAAGCGGCTCCTGCTCGACCCGCGGGTGGAGTTCTCGATCTCGGCCACGACGCGCACCCCGCGCGAGGGCGAGGTCGACGGGGTCGACTACCACTTCCTCAGCAAGGAGGAGTTCCGCCGGCGCGTCGAGGGCGGCGAGTTCATCGAGTCGGCCGAGGTCCACGGCAACCTCTACGGCACGCTGCGCCGCCCGATGCAGGACGCGATCGACGCCGGGCGCGTCTACCTCTTGGAGATCGACGTCCAGGGCGCGCTGCAGCTCAAGGAGCTCGGCATCGAGGCCGCCTACGTGTTCGTCGCGCCGCCGCGCATGGAGGACCTGCGCCAGCGCCTCGAGGGCCGCGGCACCGACGCGCCTGAGGTGATCGAGCGCCGCCTGAAGAAGGCCTTCGACGAGATGGAGGAGCGCCACCGCTACGACCACGTCGTCGTCAACGAGGACCTCCACCAGGCCGTGCGCGAGGTCCAGCGCATCGTCGGCCTCGACCCGGTGGCGGAGGCCTAGCGCGTGCCCCGGCTCGTGCTCGGCTGCGGCGCCTCGGCGGCGCTCCACAAGGCCTGCGACCTCGCCAGCAAGCTGACCCAGGCCGGCCACGAGGTGCGCACGCTGCTCACGCCCCGCGCTGGGCGGCTGATCGCGCCGCAGCTCTTCGAGGCCGTGACCGGCCAGCCCGCCCGCACCAGCGAGTGGAGCGAGGAGCGCGAGGGCGCCATGGACCACATCGACTGGGCGACGTGGGCCGAGGCGCTGGTCGTGGCGCCGGCGACCGGCGACCTGGTGTCGCGCCTCGCCCTGGGGCTCGCGGACGACCTCCTGACGACCACCGCGCTGGCCCTGCCGGCGCCGGTGCCGCGCCTCCTGGTGCCGGCGATGAACCCCCACATGCTGGCCGCACCGCCGGTGCAGCGCAGCCTGGGCGTGCTTCGCGAGGACGGCTGGCGGGTGCTCGACCCCGAGGAGGGGCACCTAGCGTGCGGCGTGGAGGGCCGCGGCCGGCTGCCCGAGGTCGAGCGCATCGTCGCCGCGGTCGCGGAGCTCTGCCGTTGAGCCGCCGCAAGCCGAGCGGGCGGACGGTGGTCGTCACCGCCGGCCCGACCCGCGAGCACGTCGACCCGGTGCGCTACCTCACGAACGAGTCGAGCGGCCAGATGGGCTTCGAGATCGCGGCCGCCGCCGCGGCCCAGGGGGACCGTGTCGTGCTCGTCGCCGGACCGGTCGCGCTCGAAACGCCGCCCGGCGTCAGGCGCGTCGACGTGGTCAGCGCGCGCGACATGCACGCCGCGGTGAAGGATGCGTTCCGCGCAGCTGAAGCGCTCTTCATGACCGCCGCCGTCGCCGACTGGAGACCGCGCCGCAAACTCGCGGGGAAGTGGCGCAAAAAGGACACGGGGAGCGATGTTGCTTCCTTGGAGTTGGTTCGCAACCCAGATATTCTGGCCTCGGTCGCGCGTCGCAAGGGGAGCCGCCTGGTCGTTGGCTTCGCCCTCGAGACGGGCGACGGCGTACAGAGGGCCATGCGGAAGCTCCAGAGGAAGGGACTCGACTACATCGTCCTCAACGATGCGTCGGCCCTGGGCGCGCGGCGGACGACGGTCGACATCTTGGGTCGCGATGGCTCCCACCGGCGCCTCGAGGACCGCACGAAGAAGGCCGTCGCTCGGGTGCTCGTCCGCCTCCAGCATCCCCGCGTGGCTCGCGATCACTAGCGAACGGGATCAGCGAGCCGGGCCAGTCGCCCGGTAGGGGCGATGGGCCGCAAGAAGTCGAGCCGCAAGTCGAAGCGTGCGAACGAGGCCGAGGCCTCGCTGCTGGGGCGCCTGGGAGGCGTCCTGGGCGCGTTCATCTTCGGGGGCGAGCTCGATGAGGACACCTCGACCCACCTGCGCGAGATCTCCGGGATCGTCCTGCTCGGGCTCTCGGTCTGGCTGCTCTTGTCGATGGTCAGCTACGCGCCCCCCGGGGCCGGCGGCGGCCACTGGGGCGGCCAGGCGGGGCTCTACCTGGCCGAGGCGGTCTTCATCGCCATCGGCTGGTCGGGCTTCCTCTTGATCTTCCTGGGGCTGGCCTGGGGCACGGTCCTCGTGGCCCGCAAGGAAGTCGCCTTCCCGACCCTGCGTGTGGTCGGCGGCATCTCGTTCCTCTTGTCGTCGGCTTTCCTCTTCGAGCTGGCGGCCGGCAGCGGCAGCCTGGGGCACGAGCTGCCCTACGGCCCCGGCGGCTGGCTGGCGGAGCAGCTCCTTACGCCCGACCCCATCACCGGCGCGCCGGGCGTGCTGATCGCCAAGTTCGGCGGGCCCGGCTGCTGGATCCTGTTGGGCATCGGGGCGCTGATCTCGTTCATGCTCGCGACCGAGATGGCCTTCTACCCCTCGCTGGTGGCCCTGCGCGAGTGGATGGAGGAGCGCCGCGACGAGGAGGACGAGGGCGGCCTGCGGGCGATCCTGGGCTGGCTGGGACGCACCGCCTCGGGCCTCTGGGACTTCCTGCGCGGCAAGGACCTCGAGCGCGCGACCGAGCCGGTCACGCTGGTCGTGCCCCACAAGACCCGCCGCTCGAAGCCGAAGGCGCTCCCGCCGGCGAAGAAGAAGAAGGGCGCGATCGACACCTCCGACCTCTTCGAGGAGCAGGACGAGGAAGACGAGGACGACGAGGAGGAGTGGGAGTACGTCGACGAGGACGGCAACGTCGTCGACCCCGAGGACCTCGCGGAGGAGGAGGAAGAAGAGGAAGAGTACGAGGAGGACGACGAGGAGGAGGAAGAAGACCTCTACGACGAGGACGAGGAAGAGGAGGAAGAGGAAGAGGAGCCCGAGCCGGAACCCGAGCCCGTCCAGCCGGCCGCGAAGGCCAAACCCAAGCCCAAGCCGGTGACGGACCCCGCCGAGGTGCGCATGTTCGAGCCGCCGACGCCGCCCGCCGGCCCTTGGCGCTTCCCGTCGCTCGACCTCCTGGAGCCCCCCGGCCACGCGGCCAGCGAAGACGCGGCCACGATCGAGGAGGAAGCGCGCAAGCTCGAGAACGTCCTGTCCTCGTTCCGTGTCGAGGCCACCGTCGTCGGCGCCAAGGTGGGCGCCGCGGTGACGATGTTCGAGCTCGAGGTGCCGGTCGGCACGCGCCTGAACAAGGTCACGCAGCTCAGCCAGGAGATCGCCGCCGCCCTGCGCGCGAAGAGCGTCCGCATCATCGCCCCGATCCCCGGCAAGTCGACCATCGGCATCGAGGTACCGAACCGCACGCGGCGCATCGTGCGCCTCTCGGAGCTGATCCGGCAGGAGGCCTACGACAAGAAGTTCATGGCCCTGCCGCTGTTCCTCGGCATGGATGCCGAGGGCACGCCGGTGGTCGCCGACCTGGCGCGCATGCCGCACCTTCTGATCGCGGGCACCACCGGCTCGGGCAAGTCGGTGTGCATCAACACGATCCTGGCGAGCCTGCTGCTGACGCGCTCGCCGCACGACGTGCAGATGATCCTGGTCGACCCGAAGATGGTCGAGCTCCAGATGTTCTCGAAGGTGCCGCACCTGATGCTGCCGGTCGTGACCGACATGCGCCAGGCCACCAACGTCCTGCTGTGGGCGTGCGAGAAGATGGAGGGGCGCTACGACCTCTTCAAGAACGCCGGGGTGCGGAACATCGCGGGCTACAACAAGCTCAGCGAGGACCAGCTCAAAGAGCGCATGGGCGAGGAGTTCCACGAGGAGCGCACCCCGCGCCACGTGCCCTACATCGTCATCGTGATCGACGAGATGGCGGACCTGATGATGACCTCCAAGAAGGAGGCCGAGCTCGCGATCACGCGCCTGGCGCAGAAGTCGCGGGCCGTCGGCATCCACGTCATCGTCGCGACCCAGCGGCCCTCGACCGACGTCATCACCGGCGTGCTGAAGGGCAACCTGCCGACGCGCATCGCCTTCCAGGTGGCGAGCAAGATCGACAGCCGGGTCATCCTCGACGCGATGGGGGCCGAGAAGCTGCTGGGGCAGGGCGACATGCTCTACACGCCGCCGCAGTCCTCCCAGCTCAAGCGCGTTCAGGGCGCCCTGGTCGAGGACCACGAGATCCAGGGCGTGGTCGACTTCGTCTGCCAGGAGTCGGCCCCGAACTTCAGCCAGGAGCTGGTCCAGAGCGCCAGCGGCAGCGCGACCAAGGGGCAACCCTCGGGCGCCGACCAGGACGAGCTCTGGGACGAGGCCGTGCGGGTCATCCTGAAGTCCAAGCGCGGGTCGGCCAGCCTGCTGCAGCGGGCCCTCGGAATCGGCTACACCCGGGCCTCGCGGCTCATTGATCTGATGACCGCGGAAGGCATTGTGGGAGAACACAAGGGCAGCAAGGCCCGCGAGGTCCTGATGTCCCTGGAGGACTGGGAAGAGATGCACGGATCCCCGCTTCCGAGCGGAGACCAGGGAGCCAGCGATGACTGACGAATCCGTAAGTAAATCCGCCCTTCGCACCGCGGTCGAGCTCGTCTGCGCCGGGCTCGGCGGCTGGTTCTGCGTCTCGGCGCTGATGTCCATCAGCGGCAACTCCCCGGCCAAGAACGTGCTCACCGAGCCGGTCGTGGTGTTGATGAGCTGGATCGGCGCCTGGCCGACGCTGATCGCGAGCCTCGCGGTCGCGGCGGTGGGGGCTTGGGCCTTCCTGTCGTCGAAGGTCCTCCCGGTCGGCCAGTACGTGCTCGGTGCGGTCGGCGTCGGGGCGGGAGCGTCGCTCGTGGCCGGCGGCCTGTTCGCCGAGGCGGGGGGCGCCCTCGGCGCGGTGCTGCCTTCGATCCTCGAAGGGACTCCCGGAGTGGCGCTTGGCGTGGGGATCGGGCTTCTCGTCGCCCTCTCCACCGTTTGGCTCGTGTGGCTTCCCGAGGGCGCTGGTTTTTCCGTGAAACCGAGCGAGCTGGGACCGATACGTGCCGTTGGTTCCCAAGAAGAAGAGGACGGAGTCTCGGCGGCCGAAGCCGAGGCGCTCCTCGCCGAAGCGTCGCACGCGCCGGTGTCGTCCTCGATCACCACGCCCCGTCCCGAGGACGACGTTCGGATGCGGGGCGGGATTCCCGAGGGAGCCCGACCGCTCCAGACCTCCGATGCCCCAGCCCGCCTACACCGTCCGCGTGAAGCTGACCCCGTGCGTGGGGAAGCCGCCGCGCCTGCGGCACCTGCCGACCAGCAGGCTGGCGCAGATCTGGCTGCCGCCGGATCCCAAGCGGGCTCCGGTGCTGGGCCCGTTTCCGGGACTCCAGCCGCCCGCAAGCTCCACGAGCAGCGGGCCTCGTCTCCTGCGATAGCGCCGCGCCCGGCGGCCCGGCCGATCGAGTCGCACGAAGGAGCCTCCCCGCGCCCGAGCTGGGAGACCGCGCCCGAGCCCGAGCCTGAGCCGATCCGCGACGAGCCCAACGACGCCGGCGAACCCTTCGTCCTTCCCTGGGAGGCCCCCGCCGCGGGCGAACCGGTCCCGGTCGAGCCGCCGGCCGCCGAAGAGTCCGAGCCCGTGGTGGAGCCCGAGGTCGAGGAGGCCCAGGACGAGGAAGAGCCCGAGGCCGAGGAGGTCTACGCCGAGGACGAAGAGGAAGCGGACGACGAGGAGTCCGAGGGCGAGGAGCTCGAAGAGGAGGAAGAGCCCGAGGCCGAGGAGGTCTACGCCGAGGACGAAGAGGAAGAGGACGAAGAGGAGTCCGAGGACGAGGAGCTCGAAGAGGAGGAAGAGCCCGAGACCGAGGAGGTCTACGCCGAGGACGAAGAGGAAGAGGACGAAGAGGAGTCCGAGGACGAGGAGCTCGAAGAGGAAGAGGAGCCCGAGGCCGAGGAGGTCTACGCCGAGGACGAAG
>JBCCGI010000083.1:0-37873 GCA_039029355.1 Planctomycetota bacterium | reverse complement strand
GTCGGCGGTCTTCGAGTCGAACACAGCCTCCAAGGGACTCCCCACCAACCCGGGCCGCGGCCCGGTGTTGTGGCAGAAGATGCAGTTGTTGTTCCAAACCGTGCGGTGCGAGTCCCAGCTGGGGTTGTCGGGATGCAGGAACACCGTGTTCATGTGCATCCAGCGCTCCTCCTCGATGTGCCACAGCAACGGCAGCCGCTCGAACCGCGTGCCGCCCTCGAACGGCACCAGCTCGAAGTACTGCTGGTACCGCCGCGAGCCGACCGCCAGCGCGACCTCCGCCGTCCGCCGCGCCCCGGCACCGCGCTGGGGATCGGGCACGTCCATGAAGAAGGAGCCGTCGCGCTCGAAGACCAGCGCGCTCTCCCCCTGGTACTCGACCCGGCGGTCGTCAAAGCTCCCCCGCACCGCCTCCGGCGTGGGCAGCTGGGTCATCGTGGAGTGGAAGGTCCGCGCCCAGCTCGCGTGCTGGTCGGGATGGCAATCGGCACAGCCGGCGGCACCGGCAAACCCGTCCTCGCGATGGGCGAGCGCGGGCAGCGCATCGAGCCCGCGCGGATCGTGGCCGAGCGCCAACACCCCGGCGAGAAACGCGGGCCCGGCGAGCATCGCCCCCAGGACGGCGACCCGCGCAGCCCCGACCCGACGCCCGGCGCGCCCGCGGCGCCGGAGACCAGCTGCACGTCGTTCGCAGCGGCCATCGCGGTGGGGGAACTCCATGCCTCGGAGCTTACCCACGCCGCGGAGATCGGGGCAAGCGGCGCGCGCGATGCGGCCCCCGGCTCACTTGCGGGGCTCACGCTTCGGGTCTAGGTCCTGGGCGCGCATGGGCGGCGTGCTGGCGACGACCAGGCGGTCGAGCAGGTGGGGCGCGGGCGGAGCGACGGGCGGGGCGCGGGCGGCGATCGGGCGACGAGCGGGCGACGAGCGGGCGACGAGCGGGCGACGAGTGGGCGACCAGTGGGCGACCAGTGGGCGGTGATCGAGCGGTGAGTGCGCGGTGAGTGCGCGGTGATCGGGCGACGAGTGGGCGGCGCGCGGCGAAGGGCCCCGCCCCTCGCCGCGCGCCTCGCGCCCTAGCGCCCTAGCGCTGATCCAGAACGCCGAGCCCCTCGCCGAGGGGATCGCGCAGGGTCCACGTCAGCGCCGTGTAGGTCACGTCGTTGGCGTAGACCGCGTTCCACAGGATCGTCTGCGGGTCGCCGATGGCGCCCAGCGAGCGTGCCGCGGCCGCGCGCACGGTTGCGGGCGCGTCGGCGTCCGCGACCAGCTCGGCGAGCGGGGTCACCGCGTCGCCGTCGAAGAGAGCGCCGAGCCCCGCGACCCAGGCCGCGCGGGCGGCGGGGTCCTCGGCCTCCTCGGCGCGCTCGATCAGCGCCGGTACCACCTCGCGGTGACCCAGCAGGCGCAGCCCTACGGCGAGCGCGATCGCGAGGTCGGGCGTCGGCTGCTCTTCGGCGAAGGCCGCGAGCAGCGGCTCCTTGGCCGAGCGCGTCGTAAGCAGGCCCAGGGAGAGTGCCGCGTGCGCGCGGTAGGTGAGGTCCTCGGAGCGCTCGAAGCGCGCGAGGATCTCCTCTTCGGACCGGACGTCGCCCAGGAGCCCGAGGGCCAGTACGAAGGGCGCCGCCTCCTGGTCGTGGCGCGTCTTGCCGTGCACCTCGCGCAGTCCCGCGGCGAGCCCCATCGGGATCTCCGCCCGCGCCGCCGCGCGGTGGTGCCCGAACACGGCCAGCCCGAGCGCGGCCCAGCGCTTCTGGTAGGCCTTGCCCTTCGAGAGCAGCCGCAGCAGCCAGCCGCCGGTCTCCTCGGCGGTCTCGTCCTCGTCGTCGCCCGCGCCTTCGCGCGCGCCAACTTCGGCCAGAGCGATGGTGGCCAGGCGCCGCGACAGATCGTCGCCACGCCCCGCGATGTTGCGCAGGCCCTCGCGCACCGAGCGGTCGATCTCCTCGTGATCGGCGTCCGCCAGGAGCCCCAGCCCGATCACCGCCCCGTTGCGCACGGTGGACGGCGAGTCGGAGCGCGGATCCCCGAGCTCCAACAGCTTCTCGGCCGCGAGCACGCGGAACGACTCGGGCGCCTGGGTCGCTACGCGACCCAACGTGGCCGCCGCGTGCGCGTGCAGCCACGGATCGAGCTCCTCGTCGTCCAGCGTTGCCACCAGGTAGTTCGCGAGGATGCCGCCGCAGAGGTGCCGGCCGGAGACCTCGAACATCCCGTGCGCTTCTTCGGGAACGTCGTCGCAGAACGGGATCGTCAGCTGCCCCAGCGTCAGCACGCACGCGACCTGGGTCTCGACGGTGATCGTCTCCGAGCCCAGGACGTCGAGGATCGCGTCCGCCAGCGGAAGCCGGTCGTACGGGTTTTCCTTGCCCAGGAGCCCGATGCCGTACACGGCCATCGCCCGCAGGCGCGGGGAAATCGAGTACTCCTCACCCGCCAACTCACGACCCTGCTCGGTATCGAGCGCCAGGTCGAGGAGCGGCGTCATCGCATCGGTATCCCCATGGATCGCCAGCGCGAGGGCCGCGGCTTCTTTCACCTCGGGGCTACCGTCCGCAAGCCGCAGCAGCGCGTAGTCGATCAGCCGCGCGTCGGGCGACCGCAGGCGCGCCAGCGCGAGCAGCGACTCGCGCACCAGAGCGATGCTCCCGCCTTCGTTCAAGACGCTGTGCAGCGCGGGGATGATCTCGCCCGCAACCTGCGTCGCGTTGGCGCCCAGCGTCGGCTTCTCGCCGTCCGCACTCACCGCGTCGCGACGCGCAAACCGACCCGCGAAGTCGAGGAAGTGATCCCGGTTGTAGAACCACCAGTTGCCCCAATGCCCCGGATCCGGCGCCGCGATCCCTCCCCCGGACCCGGGGTCGAGCCACGGCAGCCCCGGCGGCACCGACGGCGTCACCGGCCCGACCGGGAACGAAGGCGGAAAGCCGGTCGGAGTCGCCGGCGCCGGAGGAGTCGGCGTCGACGGCCCGCTCGGCCCAGGAGAAGCCGGCGCAGCCGGCCCGCCACCCGCGGGCGGTCCGGCGGGGCCGGTGTACGGAATTCCGTCCCACACGGGGCCGGTGTCGTGCGGTCACCAGAAGGGCAGGGTGTTCCGGTGAAGGGACGGGGCATGAGCCGCCGAGAGCAAGCCTGCCAGCGAGGACAGGGCGAGCGCCGCTGCGATGGTACGTCGCATGAGGTCTCCTTGTTGGATGAGGTCAGCAGGGGGTCCCGTCGGCCGCTGGGAGGAAAGCGGACCGCCCCCTGATCCCTAGGCTAGGCGAGCGGGCGGGGGCCGCTACAAAAATTGGGGTGCGGGGCGACTGGGGGGGGCTGAGGGGGGCTTGGTGCTGGGCTGCCCAGGTCCGGGATCTTCGCCCTCGGAGTTGGCCCTGTCGGGCGTGGCGCGGGCGGTCCCTACCGGGCGGTTCGAGGTGGCTCGACCGTTCGGGTGAGCCGCGCGTGGTCGATCTCCGCCCCGCGGCGCGATTGCTGTCCGCGTGGATCTTTGCGCTCGTAGCCCACGGCCGGTAATCGACGGCGCCGATCGGCACCTGACGGCTCTTGGCAGGCCTCGGCGGTGCTGAATCTCGCTGGGCAGAAATCGTGCTGGGCAGAAATCGTGCTGGGCGGAGATGGCGTCGGGCAGACGTCGCTTCGAGCGGAGATTCGTCCAGCAGAGATCGCGTCGGGCGGAGCTTCGAGCGGGCGGAGATTCCAGCAGGCGGAGATTCCAGCAGGCGGAGATCGCGAGCGTGGCTCGGCGATCTCCGCCCTCGGCGGGAGCGGACGTGGCGCGCGGCGTCGTCGAGGCTCCCTTGCGCGGTGCGGCGTGGATCGGGCGCGGTCGGACCGCGTTCAGCGCCGCAGTAGCTCTTTTGCCTTCGAGTACGCGAACCACCCGAAGGCGACCAGCACAAGGGCCATCGTCCCCGCCAGCACCGGGCTGCGCAGCACCTCTTCGGCGCGCTCGCCCAGGAACACCGCGGCGAAGGCGAAGCAGGCGGCGGTGCCGGCCGAGCCGAGGGCGATTGCGAGGACGCCGGCCAGGCGGGATAGGCCGGTCAGGCGGGCGGCGAAGGAGCCGGTGACCGCGCCGGTGGAGGCGAGTGGAAGGAGCACGAACACCACGACGCCGAGAAAGGCCATGCGCTCGAGGCGCGGGAACTCCGCCAGGACCTGGACCGCCCGGGTGCGGGCGCGGCCGAGCCAGCTTCCGACGAGGGGCATGCGCTCGAAGGCCCCGAGCCCGCTGGACAGGGCGAAGGCGACCATCAGGTCGATCAGCCAGACCATCAGCGCGAGCCCCCAGGGACCGATCAGCCGGTCGGGGGCGAAGATGATGAACTTCCCGAAGAGCAGGAGCGACGTCGCCGCAAGGGTGCCGAGCTCCGCCAGGGCGCCGCCCCCGGCCGTCGAGCCGAGCCAGATGAGCCCGAACGCAGCGCCCGCGTACACCGCCAGGAAGGACCAGCGGTAGGCGAGGGTCTCGGCACGCGTTTCCTCGTGGGGCATCCTGCGGCTAACGTACGGCGCCCCGGCGACCATGGACAAGACCCCCGAGCGAATCGGCCTCCACGGCGAGGGCGTCCCCGGCCCGCCCTGGATCCTGGGCCACCGCGGCGCTCCGCGCTATGCGCCGGAGAACACGTTGGTGTCGCTCCGGCGCGCGCTGGAGCTCGGCCTGGACGGATTCGAGTACGACCTGCACGCCTGCGCGAGCGGCGAGGCTGTGTTGCTCCACGACGACACGCTCGACCGCACGACGGACCACACCGGGCTGGTGTCGGAGTTGACGCTGCCCGAGCTCGCGGGCGTGGACGCCGGCGCCTGGTTCAGGAAGGGCTTCCGCGGCGAGCCGCTGCCGCTCTTGGAGGAGGCGCTCGATCTGCCGCCCGACGACCCGACGCGGGGGCCGCCGCTCCACATGATCGAAGTCAAGGAGCCCGACCTCGTGACCACGGTCGCGCGCCGCGTCGAAGAGCTCGGAGACGGGCTCGGCGTGCGGCTGGCGTCCTTCGATCGACGTGCCTGCTTGGTGGCGCGCGATCTCGGACTGCAGGCGATGCTCCTCGCGGTATCGCCGTCCGAAGACGACCGCCGCTTCGTGCGTGACGAGCGGTTGGCGGCCTACAGCGTCGGTCCCGGCGGCTGGGCGGCGTGGGAGCGCACGGGCGGCTCGGTCGAGTGGCCGTGCGAGCGCTGGGGGTGGTCTCTGGACGACCCCGACGAGCTCCTGTGGGCGGCTCGCGCACCGCTCTTTGGCTGGAACACGAACGAACCCGAGCGCGCGCTGGCGGCGCGGGCTCTGGCCTGGCTGGCGCCCGACGACGGCGGCCGGTGGCCCGTGCGTTTGCCGGGGTTGGAGGTGGAGCCCGACCCGCGCGGCGACGGGGTGCACGGCGCCTGGTCCGGCCGCTGGACTCCGACCGCGGCGATTCGCAATCCGTTTCCCTTCGCGGTCGAGGCGGCCTGCGATCTGCTCGTGCGCGGCGGCGCCTTTGAGGTGGAAGGGCTTCCGACTCGCCTGGCGCTCGCGCCGGGAGAGGAAGCCGCCCTTGGCTTTGCGGTCTCGGGCGGCTCCTGGTCGCCGGGAGACGACCCGCGCCTGCTCGTACGGTACGCGTGGGGGGCCGGCCCAGGCCGGCGGGCCGGCGCGCTGGTGCTTGACGCGACGCTCGAGCGACGCCGTACGGTGCGGCTGGCCGCCGATGCGCGGCGGCTGGCGATGCTCTGCGAGGGGCCGGGCGATCCGCAGGCCTCGCTCGTGCTCCGCCGCCGGCGTGGAGAGCTCCTGGTGCGGGTCGAGAACCCGGGCGGGCTGGACGAGGTGCGCACCCTGGTCCGGCTCGGCGGCGAGGTGCGCCGCGGTGGCCATGGGGCCCGCATTCCGCTGCCCGAGGGGTTCGACGAGGCGCGCGAGGGGGTCCCCTTCAGCTGCGGCTTCGAGGGACGCGACCGCGCCGGCGGACGTCGTCTGCGCCGTTGGGCCGGGGGACTCCCCGCCGAGCTGGGATCGGGCGCGCCCGGACGCTTGTATCCAGCGACCACGGGCTGAAGCGGCCCCGGCTCCGTATACTTCGCGCCACCATCGCGGCGCTCGCGCCGCGGGCGGGAGTGGATCGGTGCTGGTGTGCCGCCCGGCCTTCAAAGCCGGTTGGGCCTCGTGAACAGCGGGGCCGGTGGGTTCGATTCCCATGCACTCCCGCCATCTTCCCCTACCCTCCGCCCCCCGACGTGATGCCCGATGCCTCGCCCGAGTGAGCTGCCCTCCCTGAACATTCGGGAGTACGAGCCCGGCGACGAGCACGCGATCCTCGAGACGTTCAACCGCGTCTTTTCGCAGATCGACCCGACGTTCCAGCCCCGGACGCTGGAAGCCTGGCGCTGGCAGTTCCTCGACAACCCGAGCGGCAAGCGGATCTACCTGGCGCTGACCGAAGAGGGGCAGGTGGTCAGCCAGTACGCCGGGATCGGGCAGCGGGTGCTGCTGCGGGGCGAGGAGGCGCTCTTCAGCCAGAGCGTGGACTCGATGACCGACCCCGCCTGGCGGCTCGTGCTGCAGGAGCCGGGCTTTTTCGTCCTGACGGCGACGCCCTACGGCGAGCAGTTCGGCGGGGGCGGCGACGGACAGGACACGTTCATGTGGGGGCTCCCGGTCTGGAGCGCCTGGCGGGTCGGCAAGACGTTCCTGGACTACGAGGTGCTGCGCACCCAGCTCAAGCTGGCGACGCCCCTCGACCGGCTGCGTCTGGAGCAGGCCGGCGGAGTCGAGGTCGAGGAGGTCGCGGACTTCCCCGACGACGTCGAGCCGGTGGGCCGGGCGCGGGCCGAGGCGGCGGGGGCCTTTGCGGTTCGCGACCGCGCTCAGCTCTCCTGGCGCTTTACCGAGCGGCCCGACTGCGACTACTCCATCGGGATCGCCCGACGGGCGGGAGTGGCGGTCGGTTATGCCGTGTACCGCAAGGGCCTCTTCGACCGGACGGAGGACGAAGGGCTGGTTTGCGATTGGGTCGTGCCGCCCGGCGAGACGGGGGCGCATCAGGCGCTCCTCGCTTGGTTGCGTGACAAGGCCGCGGCGACGGGCGCGGAGCGGCTGGTTACGGTCTTCCCCGACACGGCGCCCGAGTGGCACGCCTTCCAGCGCCAGGGCTTCCATGCGGCGGGCACGATGTACTTCATCGTCGGGCGGAGCTGGGTGAAGCGCGTTAGGATGCGCTGGCTGTTCGAGAACTGGGTGTACACCCTCGGCGACACCGACCTCGTCTGATGGCCGACTACGAGTTTCGCGAGTACCGCGAGGGGGATCTGCCCTCGCTCCTCGAGTGCTTCAACCTCGTGTTCCGCGAGGGCAACCCCGACCACGTCGACCGCACCGAGTCGGAGTGGGACTACCTCTTCCGGCGCAACCCCGCGGGGCAGCGGGTTTGGCTCTCGCTGCACGACGGGCGCGTCGTGGGGCAGTACGCCGCCATGCCGTATCGGGTGTGGATGGCGGGCGCGGAGCGCCGCTTCGCGCAGATCGTCGATTCGATGGTGCATCCCGAGCACCGCCGCGGGCTCAAGCGTCCTGGGCTCTTCGTTCAGACCGCGCTCCCGTTCTTCGATGCCTTCGGCGGGAAGGACCGGGACTGGGTGCACTACGGCTGGCCGGTGGAGAACGCCTGGCGCATCGGGAAGACGTTCCTGAAGTACGAGGTCGTCCGCACCCAGACCGTGGTCGCGCGAGCGCCACGCGCAGACGCCGTCGCTCCCGCCGAGGTCGAGGCCGTGACGCGTTTCGACCAGCAGGCACGCTGGCTGTACGACCGCTGCGCGGGCGAGTGGGGCGCCAGCACGATCCGCGACGCGGACTTCCTCAACTGGCGTTTCCTCGACAACCCGTTCTACGACTACACGGTCCTCGGAGTTCGGGACGCCGAGGGAGTACTCCGCGGGTACGCGGTGTATCGGCTCACGGACTGGAATCAGCCCCGAACCGGGGTGATCGTCGACTGGCTGGTACCTCCGGGTGAGCCGGAGGTGGGAGAGCTCCTGCGCGACGCCCTTGATGCGCGCGCCGCGACGGACGGAGCGCGGATGCTGGCGCTCTTCCTGCCGGAGTGGTCGCCTTGGTTTGATCGCTTCCAAGAGTGGGGCTTCTTCGTCTGGCCGACGGACTACTACATGGTGGGACGCAACTTCCATCCGCGTTTTGACATGCGTTGGCTGCGCGAGAACTGGTGGTACCAGCTCTCGGATTCGGACTTGGTCTAGCGGCCTGCGTCTGCACGGAGCTGCTAGGGAGGCGCTCCCCGCACAGCGGCTGGCATCGGCCGCGGGCCCTCCCTTGCGGACAGAAGTCCTCGGATCCTCCAGCCGACGCGCAGCAGCCACGTGCGTGCCGACGGTAGCGGCGAGCGGACCGGGTCCCTCCGCTCTCGCCATCCGTTGAACCACCGAGCGGAGGAGCACGGATCCAGCGCACTCGGACCGAGCGCGACGCCGTGCTTGCGCGCGTTCTGCAATACGTAGAGCAACGTCCGCCGCACTTCGGTGGGCGTGCGGAGGATGCGGTCGTGGTAGCGGTGGCGGAAGACACGCCCACGCCGCTTCCAGAGCCGGTTCAGCCGCTTGGCGATCCGAACGCCGAGCCCCTGCATGCCCCGCGCAAGCCGGAGCCGGCTGTGCCCTTCCGCGATCAGGTGGATGTGGTTCGACTGCACCGAATACTGCAGCACCCGAAAGCCCGCCTTCTGGCATCCATCCAGGAGTGCTCCGCGCACGACGCGGAAAGAGGGTGCGCCTCGGAGGGTGGGGAGCCCCTGCTCGATCACCATGGTGACGTGGACCGGGAATCGAGCGGCTAGCGGCGGTCGAACGCGATGCGGAACCCCCGCCGTCTTGCCGGAGGGCCTCCGGCCAGCGCCTTTGCGCTTGCCGCCCCAACGGTAGAGGAGTCCCTGACGAGGCTTGGAGGATCGGGCCATGCGTAGGGGACCGGCGGGGGGCGGATGGGTTGCGCTTTTGGGTCGGAAAACGGCGCGCCTTGGCGGGGTTGCTCGGACCCCGACTCGCGAAGTTGAAGGAGGGCGGCCGCAAGCTCAATCTCCGCCGAACCAAGCGCGTTGAAACGGCGAAGATCGATCGCCCGCCGAATCGGCGGCTCGCCCGTTTCTCCGAGCCGCTGGCTCTCCGGGGGCTCGTGCACGCGAAGCGCGTGTGCCGCCCGGGACGCTCTCGGAACGGCGATCCGATGCTGCCGCGAGCGTCGCGCGAGTGGTCCTGCCGTGCCCAGAGCCGCCGAGGGGAGCGCGACATCGCGCTTCCTCGCCCCCTCTCTTTCGACGGACGGCGGCGTGGCTCTGATCTATGCCGAATCGAGTGCGGTGCGTGGGGCCGCCCAGCGGGGCGAACTCGCGATGAGCGCGTCGGCGTCGGCTCTGGTCGGTCTCACTCGATCTGGCGAGGAGGGCTACGGCTCCAGCTACCTGCTTCTTCGCCCAATCAACCCGCTGATTCGGCGGAGGTCGTGCGCTCCCGCTCCGCTCGAGACGCCGTTTCGCTTGGCTTAGGTTCGTCTGAGCACTGCATTGGGGGAGGGATCTTCGCCGTATCAAGCTTCTCGATTCGGCGCGGATGGTCGTGCGGGTCGCGGTTCGCGTTGACTGTGGCGGTCAGCAGCGAGCAGGCGCGGGCGTGAACAGCTCGTACCCAGCGAGCGCCGGCCGGCCGCGGACCCGTCGGACAACGCGATCGGGGAGCGCACGGTGGATCCGGCGATGCGGCTGTGGCGCTGGCGCTGGCGCAGAGCCCTGGTTCGTGACGGCCAGGAGGCGGAGCGGGCGGTCCGCGATCTCCGCCGAATCGAGTGCCCTGATTCGGCGAAGATCACGCGGTCCACGGTGGGCGATCATCGGTGCTAGAGCGTGCTGCGCCGAGCCTTCCCGCGTTCGGCGCGCCTCTGCCGGAATCAAGACGCTCGATTCGGCAGAGATCGCGGGCCGCCACTCGTGAGTGGCCCGCTGTCGCGCAGTTGGCACCCCAGCCCCCTCTACAGCGTCCCCAGCGTCACATCCAAGGCATTCGTCAAAGACAACTCACCCCCCTCACCCAACGCTCCCCCCTGAGCGCAAAGCACCAACCCAGACAGATTGCAATCCACCGGAATCGGCACCCCGAACGGCTCTCCCGCCGGCGACGTAAACGTCAGCTCCGCCGAAGGCAGGCCGCACAGCACCGTTCCAAAGGGCGTCGGCGCGTTGTCGGTCTGGGGCGAGACCCCCAGGAAGTCGAGCAGCGCATCGGGTGCGAAGGTCGTGTGGTCAATCGACGGATCCCACACCGATCCGAGCACCGGGCCCGCGGTGAGCCCCGGGGTGAGCGCGTTCGGGTTGGGCGGGTCGCCGAGGCGGATGAGCTCGGAGGCGACTTGCTCGGTGGGGCAGAGGTGGACGCGTTGGGCGAAGATCTCGAGCTCGCCGTCGACCAGGGGGGGGGTGTCGTCGTCGCCCTCCCAGGCGATGAGGGCCTCGTTGGCGTCGCCGGTGGCTACCGTCGGGGTGGCGGGGAGGGGCGGGGTGCCGGCGGCGAAGTTGGGGTCGCCGTCGGGGCCGAGGGAGCTGAGGCGGAGGTCGTTGGTGCCGAGCTCGGCGCCGCTGCCGGTTTCGAGGCGTTGGGCGAAGATCTCGAGCTCGTTGTCGACGAGCGGGGCGGAGTTGTCGTCGCCGGCCCAGACGACCAGGTAGAGGGCGCTGGCCTGATTGAAGCTGACGGCGGGGTTTGCGGCGTCGTACGCGGGGTCGCCGTCGGGGCCCATGTCGCTGACGCGGAAGTCGTTGGGGCCGATCTCGGCGCCGTTGGGGCCGTTGACGATTTGGGCGTAGATCTCGTGTTCGCCGGCGACGGTGGTGCCGTCGTCCGAGCCGGCCCAGGCGACCAGGTAGTCGTCGCTGAGTGGATCGAAGGCGACGGCGGGGGTGCGGGCTTCGTAGGCGGGGTCGCCGTCGGGGCCCATGTCGCTGATGCGGGCGTCGTTGAGTCCGACCTCTTCGGCCGTTTCGCCGGCGAGGCGTTGGGCGAAGATCTCGAACTCGTCGGGGGCGAGCGGGGACTCGTCGTCCGTGCCGGACCAGACCACCAGATACTCGTCTTGGGTGGAGTTGTAGGCGACGCTTGGGGTGAAGGCTCCGTAGGCGGTCGAGCCGTCGGGGCCCATGTCGCTGACGCGGAAGTCGTCGACGCCGAGCTCTTGGCCGGCGGCGTCGAGGCGTTGGGCGAAGATCTCGAACTCGTTGTCGGCGAGGCCGTCCTCCTTGAGGTCGGCCTGCCAGACGACCAGATACTCGTTCGCGGTGCCGTTGTAAGCGACCGCGCAGGAGGTGGCGTCGAGCTGTGGCTTGCCGGGGGCTCCGGCGTCGCTGATGCGGAAGTCGTTGTCGCCGAGCTGCTGGCCCGAGGCGTCGAGGCGTTGGGCGAAGATCTCGAACTCGTTGTTCGTGAGGCTGCCGGTGTCGTCGTCGCCTTCCCAGACGACCAGGTACTCGGCGGCCGTCGGGTTGAAGACGACGGCGGGCGAGAAGGCGTCGAACTTGGTCTCGCCCTCGGAGCCCATGTCGCTGATGCGGAAGTCGTTCTCGCCGAGCTCGGCGCCGGTGGTGGCGTTGATGCGCTGGCCGAAGATCTCGCGGCCGCCGGTCTCGACGTCGTTGGCGCTCCAGACGATCAGGAACTCGTTGTTGGCGGGGTTGTAGGCGGCGGCGGCGGAGTTTGCGCCGTAGGTGGGGTCGCCGTCGGGGCCGGCGTCGCTTAGGCGGAAATCGTCGGCGCCGATCTCCGAATCCGAAGTCTGCGCGTGTGCGGCGGGGAGCAAGGAGGCGAGGAGGAAGAGTCGTTCAAGGTGCTTCATCGGTGTCTCCTGGAGAGGGCCGGTGGCGGGCAGCTTAGCAGCGCGGCGCCGCCGTCACTCGGGAGTTGCGCCTCACCTTCCCGATCGGCCATCCTCAGCACCCGGGCACGCGTGAAAACCGCTCTCACGAGCCCGTCCTCTTTCGCAACCGTCTTTCGCAATCGTCATGAAGCTACGCATCCTGCTCCTCTCGCTCATCGCCGCCGGGCTCGCCGGCTGGACCTCCTCTGCCGCGCGCCAGGCTCCGGCGCGGCCGACCGAGCATCACGACCTCCTCAAGCGCATGGTCGGCACCTGGGACGCGACCGTCAGCATGATGGGCGCCGAGTCGAAGGGCACCTTCACGGTCGAGCACGCGATGAACGGCCTCTGGTGCGCGACGCGCTTTGAAGGCGACTTCTTCGGGTCTCCGTACGAGGGGCGCGGCTTTGAGGGCTACGACCCGGCGAAGAAGAAGTACGTCTCGGTTTGGGTCGACTCGATGAACGCCAAGGTGCAGAGCTACGAGGGAACGTACGACGCCGAGTCCGAGGTGCTGACGCTGCACGGCCAGGGCACCAACCCGATGACCGGAGAGCCGATGGACGAGGTGCACCGCATCGTGTTTGACGGCGACGACGCGATGGGCTTCGAGATGGTGATGAAGCCCGAGGGCGGCGAGGAGATCCCGATGATGTCGATCTCCTACACGCGCCGCAAATAGGCGCCGGGAGGGGCGCCCGCCGTCCGCCGCGGGCGCCCCTGGTTCCGCGCGCTATCCTGGTCCATAGCTTCCCATGACCCGAACGACTTCGTCTCCGCGCCGCTTCGCAGCCGCGGTGCGCCGCGCGACGGCGCTCGCTTGTCTGGCCGCCGGTCTCCTCGGCGCGTTCACCGCGTCGCGCGTTCCGGGTGAGGCGCGGGCCGCGGGCGCTACGGCCGCGGTCGGCGCGGTGGAGGCCACGAGCGCTGCGGGCAGGCCGAGTCCGGCGCGCGCGCGCGGCCGGGCGCCGAAGCCAAGCCCGACCAACGTCGCGGTCGCCAAGCACACCGCCGGCCCGCGGGTCCTCCTCAGCTCCGCCGCTCGCTCTGCTCCCGCGGCCAGCGCACAGGATCTCGTTGCTGGCGTCGTTCACCTCCGCAGCTCCGTCGCCCGCTCTGCACCTCCCGCGGCCAGCGCACAAGACCTCGCCGCCGGCGTCGTTCACCTCCGCATCGAGGGCGAGCTCGACATCGGACACCAGGCGCTGCTCGCGCGCGCCAGCTCGGCGGCGCGCGACTCCGGCGATCGGCTGGTCGTCGAGCTCGACACCCCCGGCGGCGAGGTCCAGCTCGCCTGGCGCATCGCGCGGCTGCTCGACGAGGCCTCGTCGGACGGCGTTCGCACCGTGGCGTGGATCAACGACAAGGCCCTGTCGGCCGGAGCGCTGCTGGCGCTCGCGTGCGACGACATCTACCTGCGGGCGACCGCTTCCTTTGGCTCGGCCCAGGCGATCGCCGTCGGGCCGGGTGGGGTGGTGGGGGTGCCGGCGGACGAGGTGGTCGAGGAGAAGACCGGGTCGTCCTGGCGCTCGTCGTTCCGGGCCTTCGCGGAGATCCGTGGGCGTTCGCCGGTGTTGGCCGAGGCGATGGTCGACCCCGACGTCGAGGTGCGGCGCGTTCGGGTGGGGCAGGAGGAGCGCGTCGTAGGGGAGAAGGAGTGGGATGACCTGCGCGATCAGGGGGCCGAGGTGAAGCTGCTCGAGACCGTGTCGTCGCGCGGCGAGCTCCTGAACCTGACCGCGGCCGAGGCGGTGCGGCTGCAGATGGCCGATGCGCGGGCTGACAGCCTCGACGAGGTGCTCGCGCGGATCGGCATGCCGGGCGCGGCTCCGCGGAGCTTCGAGCGCTCGGCCTCGGAGGACCTCGCGGCGCTCCTGTTCCGGCTCGGTCCGCTGCTGCTGATCCTGGGGCTGGTCTTCGCGTACACCGAGTTCAAGGCACCGGGCTTCGGTGCGGCGGGGCTGCTCTCGATCGCCTGCTTTGCGGTGATGCTGTTCGGGCGCTATCTGGTCGGGCTGGCGGAGATTCCGCACCTGGTGCTGATGGCCCTCGGGATGGTGCTGCTGGCGGTCGAGCTCTTCCTCGTCCCCGGCTCGGTCTGGGTGGGGTTGCTGGGCGCGCTGCTGGTGCTCGCCGGGCTGATGTGGGCCTCCCTGTCGACCGGGTACGGCTTCGAGTACGAGATGGACCGCGAGATCGCCGTCGACTCGGCCTTCCGGCTGACGGTGTTCGGGGCGGTGGCGGCCGCTGCGATCTGGACGCTGTCGCTGCTGCTCCCGAAGACCCCGGCCTACGGCGCGCTGGCGGTGGCGCCCACCGACACGCGGGCCACGACGGCGAGCGCCCTGCCCGAGGCCGAGGGGCCGCATGGCTCCGCGGCGCGCGTAGGTGCGACCGGACGCGCGTTGACCGTGCTGCGGCCGGTGGGCAAGGTGGCGCTTGATGGAGCGGCGGAGATCGACTACGAGGCGCGTTCCTCCGGTACGGAGATCGACGCCGGCGCGCCCGTGCGCGTGGTCGAGGTCCGCGGCGGCCGGCTGGTCGTCGAGGCGCAGAAGGAGGCCTGACGCATGATCCTCGCCATCGCGCTCCTCGGTCTCGGCCTGGCCTTCATCGTGGCCGAGGTGCTGTTCCCCAGCTTCGGCCTGCTGTCGATCTGCGCCACGATCTCGATCGTCGCCGCGGTGCTGATGGCCTTCGGCGAGAGCAACGCGGCCGGGCTCAACTTCCTGGTCGCCACCTGTGTGCTGGTTCCGGTCACGATCCTGGCGGGCTTCAAGCTGCTCCCCAAGAGCCCGATGGGCCGGCACTTCATCCTTCCCGGCTTCTCCTACGAGGACGCCGCCGCGACCGACCGGCGCGATGCCGAGCTGCTGGGCGAGGAGGGCGACCTCGAGGCCGACTGCCGGCCGGCGGGCGTCGCCCGGTTCGCCGGACGGCGCGTCGACGTGGTCAGCCGCGGGGAGCCGATCGGAAAGGGCGCGCGCGTGCGCGTCCTCGAAGTCCGTGGAAACCGGGTCGTTGTCGGCCGGGTTCCCCAAGCGTCCCAAGAAGCCTCGGTATGAGCCCCACCTTCCTGTCGACCGTTTCGGCTGCCTTCCTCGCGCTCCAGGACGAAACCGAAGGCACGAGTATCGGCACCCTGGTCAAGACCGGCCTGGCGATCGTCGCGGCGTTCGCGCTGCTGATCTTCCTCTTCCTGTTCCTAAAGTTCGCCAACCTCTACATCCGGTCGCTGTTCACGCGCGCCGGGGTGGGGCTGATCGACATGTTCGCCATGAGCCTGCGGCGGGTGAGCCCGGCGGTGATCGTGAACGCGCGGGTGAACCTGGTGCAGGCGCGGATCGAGGGCGTCGACAAGCGCGACCTCGAGGCGCACTACCTGGCGGGCGGCAAGGTCGACCGCGTCGTACGGGCGCTGATCGCGGCCGACCGCGCCGATCTGGGGCTCGACTTCCGCACCGCGGCGGGCATCGACCTCGCCGGGCGCGACCTGCTCGATGCGGTCCGCACCAGCGTGACGCCCAAGGTCATCGACTGCCCGAATCCCGCTTCGGGCAAGACCGAGGTGGCCGCGGTCGCCAAGGACGGCATCCAGGTGCTGGCGCGCGCGCGCGTCACCGTGCGCACGAACATCGCGCGGCTGGTCGGGGGCGCCGGCGAGGAGACCATCATCGCGCGGGTGGGCGAGGGCATCGTCTCGACCATCGGCTCGAAGGAGACGCACAAGGACGTGCTCGAGAACCCCGACGACATCTCGAAGACCGTGCTGGCGCGCGGGCTGGACGCGGGCACCGCCTTCGAGATCGTGTCGATCGACATCGCCGACGTCGACATCGGCGTGAACATCGGCGCGCGGCTGCAGGCCGACCAGGCCGAGGCGGACAAGCGCGTCGCCCAGGCGCTGGCCGAGAAGCGCCGCGCGATGGCGGTCGCCGCCGAGCAGGAGTTCAAGGCGAGCGTGATGGAGAACCGCTCGAAGGTCGTCCTGGCCGAGGCCGAGGTGCCGCTGGCGATGGCCGACGCGCTCAAGACCGGCAACCTGGGCGTGATGGACCTTTACCGCCTGCGCAACATCCAGTCCGACACCAGCATGCGCGAGTCGATCGCGCGCGGCGAGGAGCCGCCGGCGAGCGACCCGTCGAAGGGGAGCTGATGCCGCCCGTCCTGAACTACCTCGACGAGATCCTGATGCTCGCCGTGGTGATCGTCGTGCCCGTGGCGCAGCGCGTGCTCGCCTATCTGGCGGAGAAGCGCCGCGAGGCCGAGGCCCACGCCCGCGCCCGCCGGCGCGAGGAGGCGGGCCTGCCGGCCGACGCGCCGCTCGACGAGGGGCCCGAGGCCGGCGCGGGGGACGACGCCGAGGAGCGCGGCCGCGACCTGTGGCGCGAGCTGCTCGACGGCCTGGACGGCGGCGTCGAGCCTGAGCCCGAGCCGGAGCCGCCCACCGCGCCCTCCAAGCCCCGGCCCGAACCGTCCCAAGCGCCCGTCGAGGTGGTGGCGACGCGCGCCGAGCCCGCCGAGCCGCGGGTGGCCGGCGACCTGGCCGGCTTCGAGTCCGTCGACCTAGCGGGCCTCGAGGGCGCGCTCGAGGCGGGCGCGCGGGTTCCGTCGGAGCCGCTCTCCGGCGCGCTGTCCGATTTCGACTCCCACCGCGCGTCCGAGCCGCTGGCCCAGCTTGCCCCCGTGGGAAGCGAGAGCGCGGAGAGCGATTCCGCACCCGCCGCGCGCGTATCGCCCGGCGGGTTCGGCGCGTCGGCCGCCTCCTGGCGGCGCGCCTTCGTGCTCTCCGAGCTCCTGGCCCCGCCGGTCGCCCTGCGCGAGCCCGACGTCCACGCGCCCCCCGGCCTGCGCTGAAGGCCTCGCGCGGACGCCCCTTCGCCCTGACCCCCCCCGAGCCCACCCATGCCCCGCAAGACCCCCCGCTACTGGCTGATGAAGTCCGAGCCGGACGTGTACTCCTACGACGACCTGGTGCGCGAGAAGCGCACCCACTGGGACGGCGTACGGAACTACCAGGCCCGCAACCTGATGCGGGACGAGATGCAGGTGGGCGACGAGGTGCTCTTCTACCACTCCAACGCCAAGCCGCCGGGCGTCGCCGGGGTGGCGAAGGTCGCCTCGGAGTCCTACCCGGACCCGACCCAGTTCGACCCGGCGGACGCGCACTACGATCCCAAGAGCGACCCCGACGACCCGCGCTGGGTGTTGGTGGACGTGAAGCCTGTGCGCCGGCTGAAGCGCCTGGTGTCGCTGCCGGAGCTGCGTGAGAACCCCAAGCTGGCCGACATGGGGCTGCTGCGGCGGGGCAACCGGCTCTCGGTCCAGCCGGTTTCGCCCGCCGAGTTCCGCGAGGTGCTGCGCATGGGGGGGATCCAGCGCCGCTGAGCGTGTTTGCGCGCTGTAAGTGGTTTTTACAGGGTGGCTTACGGCGCTTTGAGGGGGGCTCGCCGACCCCCGGCATCCCCCCTTACGGGGCCGCCAGGCGCCCTTTTCGCCCGCCGCCGGCTTGATCCGGGGCCCCCTACCGTGTTGCCTAACTGCTCCTGGAGGTCCCTTTCGCAACCCTCTAAGGGCGCGCTCCTGCGCCCCGGAATGACCATGACCCAGAACTACCAGAACCTCTGCCAAGCCGTGGAAAGCTGCCGCGACGACGTGGAGAAGGCCCAGACCGGCAACAAGGCAGCCACTGCGCGCGTGCGCAAGTCGATGCAGGAGATCAAGAACCTCGCCCAGGAGATCCGCAAGGAGATGCTGGAGCTGCGGGACCAGGGCGGCGCCTCCTAACCCGGGTTCGCTCCCCATGCCAAGGGACCGGCCGGAGCCGCCTGAGCGGCTCCGCCGGTCTCTTTTTTGGGCTGCTCAGACTTCGTCGGGCAGCTCGAAGCGTCCGGAGCTCGGCGCGAGGCGCCAGGCCCGGGCCGCGTCCGCGCGCCTCAGCGGCCGGTAGAGGTGCGGGAAGAGCGCGCCCCCGCGCGATGGCTCCAGGCGCAGGTCGGCGCCCACACGCGCCGGGTGCAGCTCCAGGAGCGCCAGCGGCGGCGCTCCCGCGAAGTGCGCGTCCAGCGTGCCCTGCAGCTGATCGGCGAAGGAGAGGTGCACGAAGCCTTCCCGCGCGAGGGACTCGGGGCGGTGCTCGGCTCCGGGGGCCGGGCCCAGCTCGTCCCAGGCGCTCCACGGCAGGAGGTGGAACAGCCGCGACGCGCCGCGTCCGAGCAGCTCCAGGTCCGCGCCCGGCGCCAACAGCCCACGCGCCCGCGCCAGATCGGCCAGCGCCGCGAGCGCGACGCCGCCCTCGCGCCCCAGGTCGAGCGTGCGCTCGTTCACGTACAGGTCGACATGGGCCCACAGGACGTCGTCGCTGAGCTCCTGGGCGTACCGCCGCAGCGTGGGCAGGCAGTCTTCGCGGTGCGCGAGCGCCCACGACAGCGAGGCGTGGATCGCCTC
Source organism: Planctomycetota bacterium (assembly GCA_039029355.1). GTDB lineage: Bacteria > Planctomycetota > UBA1135 > UBA1135 > JBCCGI01. The sequence goes on along the minus strand of JBCCGI010000083.1, from coordinate 19,536 downwards.
CTGGAGGCTCTCCAGGGCCTCGGCCCCGAGATCGCGCCGCGCCACGATGCCGCCGAGCGGCAGCGGCAGGCCGGTCTCGGCCTCCCAGCGCTCGCCCAGGTCCTCGACGTAGCTCAGCCCGGCCTCGCGCCAGGTGAAGCGGCCCTCGTGGATGCAGACGCCGAGGTCGACCTCGGCGCCTTGGAGCGCCGGGAAGATGTCGGAGAACACGCGGTGCTCGATGCGCCCCCCGTCGGGGTGGAACAGGCGGTAGAGCAGCGTCGCGGTCGTCCAGCGGCCCGGGCAGAGCACGAGCGCCGCGGGCGCGGGCGTCCGATCCGGCGCGGCGGCGAGGAGCAGCGGCCCGACCCCGTGCCCGAGGGCGGAGCCGCTGGGCAGCACGAAGGTGTCGGCCGCCAGGGCGAGCGCCGCGTGGAAGCTGACCTTGGCGGCGTCGAAGCGCCCGGCGAGCATGCGCTCGTTGAGCTCCTGCACGTCGAGCAGCTCGAAGGAGAGCTCGAGGCCCTCGGCCTGCACCGCGCCGGTGAGCAGCGCGTGGAACGCGAAGGTGTCGTTCGGGCAGGTGGAGATGCCGATGCGCAGCGCGCGGGTCATTCCGCCGCTTCCCCGATCGGCGCGGGGGCGGCCCAGGCGGGGTCCTCCAGCGCCGCGAGCGCCACGCGGCGCGCCTCGGCCAGGGCTGCCGGGATGCGCCAGCGCGAGGGCTCGCGGTCGCCGACCAGGTTGGAGATGCCGCGCACGATCGCGCAGGGCACGCCGGCGAGGGCGCAGGCGAGGGCGACCGCGAAGCCCTCCATGTCCTCGGCGACGGCGGCGGGGAAGCGCTCGAGGCGCTCGGCGGCGTGGTCGGTGGAGTCGGAGGCGGCGCAGGTGGTCAGGAGCAGGCCGGCCTCGGCCCCGCCGCTCTCCGGCAGCGCCAGCGGTAGCCGGTCCTGCACCGGCCGCTCGGTCGTCGCCGGCGAGCCCGGCCACTGCGGGAAGCCCAGGGCCGGCGGGCCCTGGAACGAGCGGCCCTGGCCGGCCCCGATGCCGTCGACCGCCACGGTCGAGAAGGCGAGCGCCGTTCCGATGGGATTGCGCCCGATGTCGTAGGCGCCGGCGATGCCGAGCAGGAGCACGCGCGCGGGGCGGACCTCGGCGATCAGCTGCGAGGTCCGCGCGGCGGCCGCGATGGGCCCGAAGCCCGCGATCGCGCGCAGCGCGAAGCCCGGGGCGAGCCCGCCCTGGTCGCGGAAGCGGCGGCGCTCTAGCTCGGTCGGGAACAGCAGCAGGGTCGGAGACCCGAGGGCGGGCAGGGACGCCATGACGCGCGACAAGGTAAGGAAAGGGGCCGGGCCGGCGCCAGCGCCTTGCGGGGCGCGGCGGGCGGGCTACGGTCGAGTCATGAAGCGAACGCTGCTCTTCGCGCTGGCGCTGCTCCCGCTCGTGCCGCCGGCGACCGCCCAGGACGACGACTTCTACGCCGACCCCGCGCTCGCGCGCCTGCTGCAGGTGGGCCGCGAGGACAACCGCGCCGACGAGCACCTGCGCTACCTGACCGAGCGCATCGGACCGCGGCTGACGTCGTCGACCAACCTGCAGCGCGCCTGCGAGTGGGCGCGGGCGCAGTTCGCCGGTTTGGGGCTCGACGCGCGCCTCGAGCGTTGGGGCGAGTTCCCGGTGGGGTTCGACCGGCACCCGTGGAGCGGCGGGATGGTCGCTCCCGAGCGCATCGACTTCGCCTTCGTCACGCACGCCTGGACGCCGGGCACGCCGGGGCCGGTCCGCGGACCCGCTCGGCCCTATCCGCTGTCGCTCGACGAGGTGGAGGCCGCCCCGGCGTCCTACGCCGGGGCGTGGATCGTGCGCCGGACGCGCAAGGACATGCCCGAGCTCGCCGACCGGCGCGCGATCGAGGCGCGCCTCGTGGAGCTCGGCATCGCCGGCGAGGTGCGCAACGGCGGGGCGGAGCTGCTGGTCACCGCCGGCAACCACCGCGTCGATCCCGACGACCTGCCGCGGCTGGTCAGCGTGCGCGTGCTGGAGGAGCACTACGTCGACCTGCTCGACCGGCTCGAGGCGGGCGAGCCCGTCGAGCTGGAGTTCGACGTCGACAACCGCTTCCTGCGCGGGCCTGTGCCGCTCTACAACGTGATCGCCGACCTGCGCGGCTCGGAGCTGCCGGACGAATACGTGCTGATCGGCGGGCACCTCGACAGCTGGGACGGTGCGCGCGGGGCGCAGGACAACGGGACGGGCGTCGCCACGACGATGGAGGCGGCGCGGCTCCTGGTCGCGGCCGGCGCGCGGCCGAAGCGGACGATCCGGTTCGTGCTGTGGACGGGCGAGGAGCAGGGGCTCTTGGGCTCCAGCGCGTACGTCGAGGCGCACCCCGAGCTGCTGCCCAAGATCAGCGCGGTGCTGATCCACGACGGGGGCACCAACTACCTGTCGGGGATCGCCGGGCCGCCGGTCGTGATCGACGACCTGCGCAAGGCCTTCCGGCCGATCATGGACCTCGATCCCGAGAAGCCCTTCGAGGTGAGCGAGATCCCCGGCCTGCCGCGCGGCGGTGGAAGCGACCACGTGCCCTTCGTGCGCGCCGGCGTACCGGGCTTCTTCTGGCGGCAGTCGGGCGAGACCAGCTATCGCTTCGTGCACCACACGCAGCACGACGTGCTCGCACACTGCCGGCCGGACTACCAGCGGCACTCGGCGCTGGTGGCCGCGGTGGGGGCGTACAACCTGGCGCGGCTCGACGGGCTGCTCGACCGCACCAACCTGGTCGAAGCCGAGCCGCGCCGGATGGGCGTCTTCCTGCGCGACAACGAGGTCACCGGGCTGACCGCCGGCGGCAAGGCGGAGGGCGCGGGCTGGCAGCAGGGCGACCGGATCCTGAGCATCGACGGCGTGGAGGTGGAGTCGCGGAGCGCCATCGTCGAGGAGGTGCAGAAGGGCGGCGCGCGGAAGTTGTTTCGCCTAAGACGCGGTAAAGAAGAGCTGGAATCGACGATCGACTGGTCGGATACACCCGGCGAGCTGGCGCGCCAGGAGGGCGCGGCGGCGGAGCCGCGGGATCCGGAGCCAAAAGCCGGCAGCGAGGAGCCCTAGGGCGCGATTTTCTCACGGGTCTTGGCACAGCGAGAGGTCGCCGCGGCGCCTCGATTCCAGGGCTCTCGCGGGTCGTGCGGGACCAAGAGCGGGCACCTGCCCCCGGGCGGCCCGGCCGGGGGGCAGGCCCGGGGTGGGAGCGAGGCGCGCGGCTTGGGTGTTCGGCTTGCGGCGGGGGGATAGGCGATTAAAGTTAGGGGTTCAGGAGGTTCCGTTGATTCCGACCGCTCTCGCCCTGTCGACCCTGGCGTTTTCTTCCCACCCCGCACCCGCAGCTGGCGGCGGCGAGACGTATGTCCCGCCCGGATTCGTCGCCGAGCTCTTCGCCGGCCCGCTGGAGCAGCTCACCGGCCTGACCTTCTCCGAGGACGGACGCCTGTTCGTCTGGCAGAAGAAGGGGCTGGTCTGGACCGTCAACGAGGACGGCACGATCAACCCAGCGCCGGTGCTCGACATCACCGAGGAGGTCGGCAACTGGGGCGACAACGGGCTGCACGGCGTGGCGCTCGACCCGGACTTCGCCACCAACGGGTTCGTGTACCTCTACTACGTCGTCGACCACTACTACCTCGAGAACTTCGGCACGCCCGGGTACGACCCGGCGCTCAGCACGGACTTCTACGACACGATCGCGCGGGTGACGCGCTACACCGTCACCGACCCGAACGCGGCGAGCCCGGTGGTCGATCCCGCCAGCCGGCTGATCCTGGTCGGCGAGGACAAGTCGAGCGGCATCCCGATCTGCACGAAGAACCACACGATCGGCTGGTTGGCGTTTGGCTCGGACAGATCGCTCCTGATCTCGATGGGCGACTCGGCGCTCGGCGACACCTCGGTCACGTGCCTCTCCGACGGCATCATCGAGCCGAAGGAGGACGTGGGGCCGTGGCGCTCGCAGCTGGTCGACGGGCACAACGGCAAGATCCTGCGCATCTCGCCGACGACCGGGAACGGGCTTCCGAGCAACCCGTTCTTCGACATGAGCGAGCCGCGCGCGGCGCGCTCGCGCGTGTGGGCGTTGGGGCTCCGCAACCCCTTCCGCTTCACCGTCCAGCCCGGCACGGGCAGCACCGACCACACCGACGGCGACCCCGGCATCCTGCTGGTCGGCGACGTCGGCAACAACAAGTACGAGGAGCTCTGCGTCATCCGCTCGGGCGGCGAGAACTTCGGCTGGCCGATCCGCGAGGGCTTCGCGGTCGGCTTCAAGGCGCTGCAGGACATCGAGAACCTCGACGCCCCGAACCCGCTGTTCGGGATCGATGGGTGCAGCCAGGAGCACTTCTTCTTCCGCGACCTCTTCGTCGAGGACTCGCTCAACCCGCCCTTCTGGCCGAACCCGTGCAGCCCGGGCATCGAGATCCCGGCCAGCGTTCCGCGCTTCATGCACTCGCGGCCCGAGCTGGTCTGGCGCCACACCACGCTCGGCGATCCCGAGGCGTACGTGCCGATCTACGACGGCGCGGGTGAGGCGGACTTCGCGCTGCTCGGCTCGCCCGAGTCGCCGGTCCCCGGCAACCCGTTCGCCGGCAACTGCTCGATCGGCGGCGTCTGGTACACCGGCGACGTCTTCCCGCCGGAGTATCAGAACACCTACTTCCACTTCGACTTCAGCCAGGACTGGGTGAAGGCGATCACGATCGATCCGCTCGGCAACGTCGTCGCGGTCGAGGACTTCGGCGAGGACCTGGACGACATCATCGCCACGGCGGTCAACCCGCTCGACGGCGCGATCTACTACATCAAGTACTACGGCAGCAGCGGCTCGACCATCCGGCGTCTGAAGTACACCGGCGTCCCGGTCCCGACGGCGAGCGTTACGGCGCAGCCGAAGATGGGCGCGGCGCCGCTGCGCGTGCAGTTCGACGCGGCCAGCTCGGCCGATCCGCTCCAGGAAGGGCTCAGCTACACCTGGGACTTCGGCGACGGCGTCCCGACCAGCCCGATCCACCAGCGCCCCGACCCGGTGCACGTCTTCCCCGCGGCCGACGTCACCGACGCGGGGACGTTCGTCTCTAGCCTCGACGAGCTCGTACCGCCCACCCCGATGGGCGCCGGCGCCCCGACGCCCGACGTGGCGCGCGACCTCGCCTATCCGCAGACGGGAGACGGCGATCCGCTGACCCAGTTCGACACGACGCACCTGGATTCGGTCACCCTGCTGCCCGACAAGGGCGGCCTGGACTGGATCGGCTACACCTTCGCCGCCGAGCAGAACGTCTTCGGGCTCTACTACCAGGAGGGCCTGAACACGACCGAGGGCGGCTGGTTCGAGTCCTTCGGCGTGCAGCTGCGCGACCCGATCAGCGGCGCCTGGGAGGACGTCCACGCAATCGAGACGATCCCCGCCTACCCCGGGAGCCCGTCGCTCTCCTACGAGACCTTCCAGGTCCTCTTCGAGCCCAAGAGCGCCACCGGCGTGCGCCTCTACGGCGTGCCGGGCGGCACTCAGGAGTACGTCAGCGTCGGCGAGCTGCGTGTGCTGGCCGCACCTGCGAGCGCGGGACCGACCCTGCACCAGGTGCAGGTCACGGTCGTCGACGGCGGCGGCGAAAGCGACGTCGAGGCGACGGTGATCTCGACCGACAACACCCCGCCGGTGGTCACGATCACGTCGCCGCCGCAGGGCATGACCTACCCGAGCGCCGCGCTGATGCCGCTGGACCTGCAGGCGACCGTCTCCGACGCCGAGCACAGCGCCGGTGAGCTGACGTGCGTGTGGACCGTGTCGCAGATGCACAACGACCACAGCCACGACGAGCCCTCGATCCAGGCCTGCTCGGGCAGCTCCTTCATCACGCCGCACGGCGAGCCCGCGCTCGACATCCTGTGGTACCGGGTGCGCCTCGACGTCACCGACGCCGCGGGCCTGACGACCAGCGTGCTCCACACCCTGGTCCCCGACGACGACTGCAACCTGAACGGCCAGGTCGACGGCATCGACATCGCGCTCGGCGTCTCCGCCGACGAGAACTTTGACGGCATCCCCGACGAATGCCAGGTCGACTGCGACAACGACGGCCTGCAGGACGCCGCGCAGATCGCTGGCGGCGTCGGGATCGACGAGAACTTCTCCGGCGTCCTGGACGCCTGCGAGCCGGCCCTGATCGGCCCCGACCCGGGCGTGCCCGGCGTGCTGAACCTGCTCAAGATCGAGGACGCGCAGCCGAACGCGCTGCTGTTCTTCCTCTCCGGCTTCAACCTCGGGTCGTTCCCGGTGCCGCCCTGCCAGGGGCTCAGCATCTTCATCTCGGACTGGATCCTGCTCGGGTCGCTGTTCGCGGATGAGCTGGGGCAGGCGGAGCTGCTCTTGTTCGTTCAGCCGGGGGCTCCGGGGCTGCAGGTGCACCTGCAGGCCGTGGACCCGTTCGGGTGTGAGGTCACCAACCTCTCCGTCCTCGAGTACTAGACCGGACCTGGGGCGGCCCGCTCACCGCGCGGGCCGTACCCAGCGGCGGGCGGCTCAGACGTGGTGGATGGGGCCGCTGGAGGAGCCCGCCGCCACCACCGTCCGCCGCACATAGACCGGCACCATCCGATGCCGGTAGTCCGGATCCCCCGGCACGTTGGGCATCGGGCGGCACTGCTTCTCCGCCGCCGCCGCACACTCCCGCGCCGCATCTTCGAACGCCTCGCTGCCGGGAGTGCTCCCCCGCAGGATCTCCGCGGCCTTCTTCACGCGGATCGGGCGTGCTTGGAGGGCCACCAGCACCACGTCCGCGTCCTCGACCTGGCCGCTTGGCCCGAGGTCGATGCGGACGGCGACGCCGAGGAGCGGGAAGTCGATCGAGCCGCGGTCGCGGAGCTTGCCGTAGGCGCCGCGGTGCTCGGTGGCGCGGGCGGGGATGTGGATCTCGGTGAGGATCTCGCCGCGGGCGACCTTCTTGTTCCAGATGCCGTCCGTGTGCCAGATGGCGTCGATCGGGACCTCGCGCGTGCCGTCCGGGCCGGCGAAGGCCAGGGTGGCGTCGAGGGTCATCAGGGCCGGAGCGCTGTCGTTGCTGGCGGCGGCCACGCACTTCTTGCCGCCCGCGACGACGTGGCACACGGTGCCGTCCTTCTTGAGGCAGAAGCCGAGCGCCTGGCGCCAGAAGTAGGTCTGGTTGTACCACTGGCAGCGCGTGTCGAGCATCACGTTGCCGCCGAGCGTGCCCATGCGGCGCAGCTGCGGGCCGGCGATCAGCGACGCGGCCTGGGCGAGGGCAGGTGCGCTGGCCGTGACCTCGGGGTTCCGCGCGACCTCGTCGAGCGGGGTCATGGCGCCGATGCGCAGGCCGCCTTCGGCGTCGCGGCGGATGCCGTGCAGCGCTTCGATCGAGGCGAGCGAGACCACGACGTCCGGGGTGAAGAGCTCGTGCTTCATGTTGGGCACGAGGTCGGTGCCGCCCGCGACGACGATCGCCCTTTCGCCGTGCTCGGCGAGCACGGCGACGGCGGCTTCGACGGTCTTCGGAGTGACGACCTGGAACTTCGGAAGGCGCAGCATCAGGCGTTGTGCTCCTCGGCGACGTGGGGCCTCGAAGCCGGGCGGCCGCCGGCCGTGCGGGGCGCGGCGGTGTCCTGTTCGTCGAGGGCCTTGAGCACCTTGCCGGGGGTGAAGGGCAGGTGCGTGAGGCGGATTCCGACCGCGTCGAAGACCGCGTTCGAGATGGCCGGGATGGAGGGGTGCAGGGGGCCTTCGCCGGCCTCCTTGGCGCCGTAGGGGCCCTCGGGGTCGAGGCTCTCGACGATCAGCGCGTGCAGCTCCGGCGTGTCGATCGAGGTCGGGATGCGGTAGTCGAGCAGCGACGGCCCCTGGTGCAGTCCGAAGCGGTTGATGTCGTGCTCCTCCATCAGCGCCTCGGCGATGCCCATGTAGGCCGAGCCCTCCATCTGGCCGGCGACGAGCATCGGGTTCAGCGCGCGCCCGCAGTCGTGGGCGACCCAGCAGTCGCTGACGGTGATGCGGCCGGTCTCGGTGTCGACGTCGACCTCGACCACGTGTGCGGTGAACGAGTAGGCCGGCGAGGCGCCGATCGTCCCGCCGCGGTAGTCGCCGCCGAGCTTCGGCGTGTTGTACGAGCCGGTCGCGCCCAGCGTGTCGCTGCGCGCTTCGGCCAGGTGGAAGGCCTCGCGGGTCGAGATGCGTCGGTCGCGCTGCTCGACGTCGAAGACCTCGCCGAGGCCCATCCAGACCTGGGCGGCGGGCACCTCCCACTCCGCGGCGACCGCCGCGACAACCGTCTCGCGCAGCTTGCGGCAGGCGTCGATCGTGGCGTTGCCGACCATGAAGGTGACGCGCGACGAATAGGCGCCGAGGTCGACCGGGCAGAGGTCGGTGTCGGCCGCCACGACGCGCACGTCGTACGGGTCCAGCCCAAGCTCCTCGGCCACGATGTAGCGCACCATCGAGTTCGAGCCCTGACCGATGTCGTTGCCGCCGGTGAACACGGTGACGAGCCCCGAGCGGTCGACCTTCAGCTGGATGCCCGCCTGGGGCATGTCGTTCGGATACACCGGGTAGTTGGTGCCCGAGATGTACATCGAGCCGGCGACGCCCAGCCCGCGCCCGAAGGGCAGCTTGCCGCGCCGGGCCTTCCAGGTGGACGCCTCCTCGACCGCGTCGAGGCAGGAGAGGAACCCGTTGGACGTGACGCGCTGCCCGTTGACCGTCTTGGTGTTCTCGCCCTGGAAGTTGCGCCGGCGAAGCTCGATCGGGTCGAGCGCCAGCTTCTGGGCCAGCTGGTCGAGCTGCACCTCGAAGGCGAAGCGCGGCTGCACCGAGCCGTGTCCACGCTTCGGTCCGCAGGGCGGCTTGTTGGTGAAGACGCGGGTCGAGTCGAAGCGGTAGGAGGGGAAGTCGTACGGTCCGGTCAGCAGCTGCCCGGAGTAGTAGGTCGTGACGAGCCCGAAGGACGAGTACGAGCCGCCGTCGATCAGGATCTTGGCGTCGACGCCGGTCAGCCGCCCGTCCTTGGTCGCGCCGGTGCGGTAGTGCATCCGCATCGGGTGGCGGCCGCGGTGGGCGTAAAACACCTCCTCGCGCGTCCACAGGCACTTGACCGGGCGGTCGGTGATCATCGCCAGCTTCGACACGATGAACTCGAGCGAGAACGGGTCGGACTTGCCGCCAAAGGCGCCGCCGAGGCAGGGCTGCACCACGCGGATCTGCGACTCGGGGTGCTCTAGTACCCGCGACAGCGCGCGCTGCACGTAGTGCGTGATCTGCGTCGCCGACCACAGCGTCAGCACGCCGTCGGGCGTGAACTGCGCGACCGCGCAGTGTGGCTCGATGGGGGTGTGGGTCGTGCCGTGGAAGAAGTACTCGTCCTCGACGACCGCGTCGGCCTCCTCGAAGGCGGCCTTGAGGTCGCCGAACTGCAGCTCGACGCGCTTGGAGATGTTGCCCTTGACGGCCTTCCCGCGGATCTCTTCGTGGACCTGCGGCTCGGTGCGCACCAGCGCCTCGGCCGGGTCCTGGTAGGCGTGCAGCAGCTCGTACTCGACCTCGATCAGCTTCACCGCGGCGTTGGCGGTGTCCTCGTCGACCGCGGCGACGGCCGCGACCTCGTCGCCGATGAAGCGCACCTTGTGGAGCGCGAGGGCGTTCTCGTCGGGCGTCCACGGGATCACGCCGTACTGGATCGGCAGGTCCGCGCCGGTGATGACCGCGTGCACGCCCTCGAGCGCGAGCGCCTTGGAGGCGTCGATCGAGCGGATCTCCGCGTGCGCGTAGGGGCTGCGCAGGATCTTCGCGTGCAGCATGCCGGGCAGCTGCAGGTCGTCGGCGTAGATCGCCTGACCCGTCGCCTTCGCGAGCCCGTCGGACTTGCGGTGGGCCTTGCCGATGACCTGGAAGCCGCCCTTCCAGGGGGCGTCGATGCCGTGGTTGTCGCGCGCCGCCATTAGCCCTTGCCCTTCCCGCGGGCGAGCCCCGCGCGCTCGGCTTCCTTCCAAGGGTTCTCACCCGGAGCCCACGCGGGGGACTCGGGCTCGGCGCCGGTGGCCTCGGCGATCGAGAGCTCGACCGCCTGCACGATCTGCGTGTAGCCGGTGCAGCGGCACAGGTTGCCGGCGAGCGCGTCGCGGATCTCCGCCCGCGAGGGACACGGCTTCTCGTTCAGGAGCGCCCGCGCCGACAGCAGCATGCCGGGCTGGCAGAAGCCGCACTGCAGCGCGCCGCAGCGGTCGAAGGCCTCCTGGACCGGGTCTGCGCCCTCGCCACCGGCCTGGCGCCAGGCCGGCATCAGCCCCTCGATGGTGGTGATCTCGCGACCCTCGGCCAGCGCGCCGAGCATCAGGCAGGACAGCATCGGCCGGCCGTCCACCAGCACCGTGCAGGCGCCGCAGTCCCCCTTATCGCAGCCCTGCTTCGAGCCGGTCAGGCCGAGCGTGTAGCGCAGGACCTCGAGCAGGGTCCAGTGCTCGGGCGCCGCGACCTCCACGGCGTCCCCGTTGATCTGCAGATGGAGAACTCGCATGTTGCGCTATTCTCCCCACCTCCCTCCATCCGGGCAAGACACACCTCCTCCATGAGCCGCTCCCGCCGCCTGGCGGCGCCCTCCTCCGCCGCTCCCAGCATCGAGGATGTCGTCCGGAGCGTCTTCGCTCCGCATCTCGCCCCCGCGGGCGAGCCCGGCCTGGCCCGCCGGCTCACCCGGCGCTGGCGCCACACCCTCGGCCGTCTGCGGCCCCTGGGCGGCATGTCCGTGGGCAACCGGGTGGAGCTCTTTACCGACGGCGACGCCCTCTTCGAGGCCCTGTGGGCCGCGATCGACGCGGCGCGCGAGCGCGTGCTGCTCAGCACCTACATCCTGGCCGACGACCGCGTCGGCCGCCGCACCATCGCCGCGCTGGCGGCCGCCGCCGAGCGCGGCGTCGAGGTGCTCCTGCGCTACGACTCGGTCGGCTCCCTCGGGCTGGGCGAGGGCGACACCGAGCGGCTGCGCCGCGCCGGCGGGCGCGCGGTGGCCTTCAACCCGTTGCTGACCCTCCGCTCGCGCCTCTCCCGCCGCGTCGTGCGCGACCACCGCAAGGTCGCCGTCGTCGACGGCACCACGGCCTTCTGCGGCGGCATGAACGTCGCCGAGGAGTACGCCGGCGAGCGCCACGGCACGGGCCTCTTCCACGACGCCCACCTGCGCCTTGAGGGGCCCGCGGCGGGACAGCTGGAGGCGCTCTTCGCCGACGCTTCCGGTCCGCCGGCGCGCGCGCGCTTCGAGACGACGCCGCGCCCGGTCGACGGGACCTTCCTGCAGGTTCTCGAGTCGAACCGCTGGCGCCGACGCCGCGCGATCCAGCGGGCGATGCGCTACACGCTCTCGCGGGCCGAGGAGCGCGCCTATCTCGCCTCGCCCTACTTTCTGCCCCCGCGACGGCTGCGCCGCGCGCTCACCTCCGCCGCCCAGCGCGGCGTGGACGTACGCATCCTGACCGCGGGCCCCTCCGACGTGCCGATCGTCCGCGTCGCCAGCCAGCACGTGTACGGCCGCTTCCTGCGCGCGGGCGTGCGTATCTTCGAGCTGCAGGAACGAGTGCTGCACGCGAAGACGGTGGTGATCGACGGGGTCTACGCGTCGGTCGGCTCCTTCAACCTCGACCTGCTCTCCGATCGATACAACCACGAGGTCAACGCGACGATGCTCGACCGTCGGCTCGGAGCGGCGCTCGAGGCGCAGCTCCAGCGGGACTTCGCGGGGGCGCGCGAGGTCACGCTGGAGAGCTGGGAGAACCGCGGAGCCGTCGCACGCGTGCTCGGGTGGATCGTCTACAAGCTGTCCCGGCTGCTGTAGCGCACCCTCGGCGGCCCTGCGAGAGCGACCCGCGGGCGCCCCTCTACGCCATCTAGCCCCAAGTCCTCAGGCTCCCGGCCCGATTGGTCCACGTCGTTCCGTGCCCGCACGCTGCGCCCACCGCCGTCCTCGACGACCCGTTCCGGGTCTCCTCCGGCGTCGGCGACCGCAAAGCACCACCAACGAAACGACCTAACCCAATCGGCCTCGCAGTCTTGTGAGGACGTGGGACTGGCCCGAATGTCCACCGGCCTGCGGCCGGGATCGCCCTGGCCGTGGCTCACGGCCCGTACGGTGCGAGCGCCGCCGTCCTCGATGACCCTTGCCCGGGCCTCCGCGGAGCCGGCGCTCGCCGGGGGCGATCGCGGCGTCCCCGGGCTAGCGCTTCGGCGGCCGGTAGCCCTTGCCCTTCTGGAAGAAGCGCAGGAGCTCGGGGAACACGTCGTCGCCCGCCTGGCTTTCGAACACGGCGCGCTGGTCCTCGGCCGAGACCTGGAAGTTCGGGACGCGCTCCCAGGTACCGTCGCCGTGGCGCACGATGCCCTTCTCGTCGCGCAGCTGCCGCAGCTGCTCGAGGCTCGGCGACAGCGCTTCGGGGCGATGTTCCGCGAGGAAGCGCACCAGGCCCCAGGCGAGCTGGGCGGCCTCGGGGTCGTAGGTGCCGCGGACCCAGCCGGCGAGCTCGTCGAAGGGCACCTCGTCGCGCTTCTTGAAGGTGCGCTTGAGCTCGGTGTCCCAGCCGTCGTGCTCGGTCGCGAACACGAAGCCCTCGCGGTAGGGGAAGCAGTAGATCGAGTCGGCGAGCTCGCTCTCGGCAAACCAGCCGAAGCCCATCGAGATCCACCCGGGCTGCGGCCCGAAGCGGCGCAGCATCAAGAGCTGCGACAGGCGGTGGATCAGCTCGTTCTCGGCGCTCCACTCCTCCTGCCCGGGACCGCCGTTGGTCCACGCCGCGCACAGCGGCCGCTGCAGCAGGAAGCCCGGGAGGCCGCGCGCCCCCGCGGCGAAGCTCGCGAGGTAGGGGTGCTCGCGCACCGCCGAATCCAACACCGCGCTGGTGTCGGCCTGGGCGCGCGTCTGGAAGAGCACGATCGTCCCGCTCTCCAGGGGAGGTCCGTCGTTCGACCAGGACCAGGAGCCCGCCGAGGCCGGGCGCGGGCGCGCCTCGTCCCGCGGCGGGAGCGGAAGCAGCCGGTCGGCGAAGGCGAGCGTGTCCTCGATCGTCGCCAGCCGCTTCTTCAGGGTGCGGCCCTTCAGCTCGTGCAGGAAGAGGACGCGTTGGTCGTCGCTCAGCGCGAGGGAATAGCCGCGCTCCTCCGCCCACGGGCCCCACTCGGCGAGCGCGGTGCGCGCGTCGCCTTCGAGCGCTTCGGGGAGCTCGTCGAGGGCTGTCGTCTTGCCCTTCCACTCCAGTTCGGTGTCGCCCTTGCCCAGGGCCGCCGCGGGGCTCTGCCAAGCCACCGCGGCCAGCGCGACCGCCACCGCGGCGCGCAGGTTTCGGTTCGGTTGGTTGCGCATGCAATCCTCCCACCTAGGGGCGCTAACCCCCTCTCGGTTGCCATCCGTTTCTGCCCAAAGGGACCCGCGCGGGTCGCCTCTCTTCGCTCTCATCGGCAGAACGCCACCGGAATCCGGTTCCTTGGTGTGGCGGTGCTGCCTTTTTCCGCGTCGTCGACGCCTCTCTCTTCTGCCTAGAACGTTCGACGACGTTCTCCGCCCTGCTCTATCCGCGAAACCTGTCGAAACTTCACCTTTTTCCCTCTCGGAACCGGCTGGGGTCGCGCCGCCGGGCGGTTGGGAGCGCCTGGAGAGGCCGGTTGAGACGCTCCGGGGGGCCCTCTTGGCGTGGTGCCCGCGTCGGAGCGCCTGCTGCCGCACCCCCCGAGCTACAGCTCCCCAGCCGGGGCGGGCCCGAAGCCCTGCTCAGATCCCGTGCGACACGGAGCCGAGCCGGTGCCCTCAGGCGGGGGGGCGGGCGGAGCGGTTGCGGGCGGAGCCCGCCTCGCCAAACAGCAGCCGGAAGCGCGTCCCGCGCCCCACGGTGCTCTCCACCTCGAGCCGCAGGCCGAGCGCTTCCGCGATCGAGCGGCAGATCGTCAGCCCCAGCCCGGTTCCTCCGTGGCGGCGGGATGCGGTGCTGTCGAGCTGCAGGAAGGGCTCGAAGATCGAGTCGAGGCGGTCGGCCGGGATGCCGGGGCCGGTGTCGGTGATCTCCACCGCGTGCACGCCGCCGCCGCCTACGGTGGGGACGACGCGCAGGGTGACCGAGCCGCGTTCGGTGAACTTCAGGCCGTTGGTCAGCAGGTTGAGGAAGATCTGACGCAGGCGCAGCTCGTTGCTCTCGACGAAGAGCTCGCCCGGCGGGGTGTCGACGACCAGCGACACCGAGCGACCGGCGGCCTGGAACTGCAGGCTGGCGACCGACTCGCGCGCGAGGCGGGTCACGTCGACGGGCTCCAGCACGAGGTCGGCTCCGCCGGCTTCGATGCGCGAGAGGTCGAGGATCGAGTCGATCAGGTCCAGCAGGTTGCGTCCGTTCGACAGGATGCGCTCGAGGTAGGTCAGCTCCTCGTCCGCGAGGTGGCCGCGCTTGTTCTTGAGCAGCAGGTTCGAGAAGCCGATGACCGAGTTGAGCGGCGTGCGCAGCTCGTGGCTCATCGTCGCGAGGAACACGCTCTTGGCGTGGTTCGCCGCTTCGGCGGCCTCCTTGCTGCGGGCCAGCTCGGTCTCGAAGCGCTTCTGCTGGGTGACGTCGCGGGCCACGGCGTAGATGCGCTTGCGCTCGACCGATGCGGCCGCCTTCCACTGCAGGATGCGGTAGGTGCCGTCCTTGCAGCGGTAGCGGTTCTGGAACTGCACCGTGTTCATGCCGAGGCTGATGGCCTTGGCCTCGCGCGCGGTCGCCTGGCGGTCCTTGGGGTGGACGAAGTCGACGAAGGGGCGCGCGTAGAGCTCCTCGAGGCTGTAGCCGAGGGTGTCCTGCCAGGAGCGGTTCAGGAGCTTGAAGTAGCCGTCGAAGTCCGCGATGCACAGGAGGTCGAGCGAGAGCGAGAAGAACTGCGAGAACTCCAGCTCCTCCTGCAGGCGGGCCTCGGTGGTGAGCGCGTGGGCGAGGAGGCCGGCCAGCTCGGCCAGGTCGTCGCCCTCGCGTTCGGAGAGCTGGCGCTCGTCGGCGAAGAGCACGCCGACCGCCCCGATCGGCGCGCCCTCGGTGGGGACGACCGGCTGAAAGCGCCAGGCGCGGAAGCCGCAGGCGGCGAGCGGGTCGCCCTCGTCCGTGGCGGGGCAGCGCGAGACGACCTCGCCCGAGTGCAGGCGCGCGCGGACGTCGGGCTGCAGGAGCTCGGAGCCCTTGCGCACGCTGAGGTTGTCGACGATGACCGCGAGGCGCGGGCCGAGCGGGATGAAGGCGGCGGCGTCGGCGCCCAGCTCGCGCCGCGCCCAGCGCAGCACGGCGGCGGTGGTTCCGGCCGAGCGCCAGGGGCCGCTCAAGCGAGGCCTCCCTCGCGGCCGGGCAGGAGGCGCTCGATCGTCTTCAGGAGGTCCTGCTCGTCCACGATCGGCTTGGAGACGTAGGCATCGAAGCCGAGCTTCAGCAGGTGCTCGCGGTCGCCGGCCATGGCGTGGGCGGTGAGCGCCACTACCGGCAGCGTCGCGCTGCGCGGGTCGGCGCGCAGGTGGTCGAGCACCTCGCGCCCGTCCATGCCCGGCAGCGAGATGTCCAGCAGCACCAGATCCGGAGGCTCGGCCAGGATGCCGCTCAGGCCGTCGGGACCGGTGGCGAACTCGATTACGTCGTAGCGGTCCTCGAGCAGCGCGCGTCCGAGGAGCCGGTTGTCCTCGTTGTCCTCGATCATCGCGATGCGCGGCCGGCGGGTCATCGCGGCGTGCCCTCGAGGCGGCGTGTGAGGTCGGGGAGCAGCTGCGCGAACTCCCGTTCGATGCGGTCGAGGGCGGAGCCGAGCTCGGGGGTGCCGGCGCGTGCCTGCTCCTCGGCCTGGCGCGCGAGCGAGCGGATCGCCCCGGCGCCGACGAGCGCCGCGCTCGACTTGAGCGAGTGGATCAGCCGCAGCGCCTCGTCGCGGTCGTCCGCGGCGAGCGCGCGACGCGCTCCGGCGAGGCGCTCGGGCGTGCGCGCGTGGAACGAGGCCAAGAGCTGGCCGAGCAGCTCGTCGCCGCCCTGGCGTCTCAGGTTGTCGAGGGCCGCGGCATCGAGCCCTGCTCCTCCGGACCGGTCTCCCGAGCTCGACGCCATGCGCTCCGGCGTCCGGGCCGTCAGCTCTGCGCCGTCTGGTGCCGGACGAGCTTGTAGCCCTCGCCGCGCACGGTCTGGATGAGGGGTGGGCCGTGCACGTCGAGCTTCTTGCGCAGGCGCCCGATGTGCACGTCCAGCACGTTGGTGCCGGGGTCGAAGGGCAGGTCCCACACGTCGCGGAGCAGCGTCTCGCGCGAGACGACCTCGCCCGCTCCGCGCGCGAGCGCGAGCAGCAGGTCGTACTCCCGCGGGCTGAGGTCGACGCGCTTCTGCGAGCGTGTGACCTTGCGCCGCGTGAGCTCCAGCCGCAGGTCGCCGAAGGTGATGTCGGCCAGCTCGCGGCGGCGGCGGAGGACGGCCTCGATGCGTGCCACCAGCTCCTCGAACTCGACCGGCTTGACCAGGTAGTCGTCGGCGCCCATGCGCAGCCCGCGCACGCGCTCTTCGAGCGACTCGCGGCCGGTCACGAAGATGACTGGGATCTCGTCGCCCTTCTCGCGCACTTCGAGAAGGACGTCCCAGCCGGACGCGCCTGGCATGACGACGTCCAGGAGGATGCAGTCAAAGGTTCCGGGTTCGGCGGCCGCCAGTTGGCGGAGGCCGTCTTCTGCAGTCTCCGAGGCGACGGTTTCGATACCGGCACGCTCGAGAGCATGGGACGCCACGAGCCGGAAGTCGGGGTCGTCCTCGACGAGGAGCACGCGCATAAGCTGTTCTTCAGTCCAAACCGGCGACGAGCTCCAGCCTAACTGAAGTGTCACCCTTTTCCCAGCTACGCCGGGGGAGAATCCGTTGGTGATTCTTTGCCGGAGGCGACTGTGGGAGGTCGCCTCTAGATCCGTGGCTTGTTGAAGCCAATAGGGAAGGGCCAGCGCCTACAAGCGCCGGCCCTTTCTGCTTTCTGGCGCCCGCCTCCGCGGTGCGGAGACGGGGCCCGGAGGGACGGCGCGCTAGGCGCTCTTCTCTTGGTAGAGGTGCAGGTCGCGCTGCGGGTAGGGGATGCTGAGGCCCTTGGCGTCGAACTCGAGCTTCACCTTCTCGGTCAGGTCGAAGAAGACGCCCCAGTAGTCCTCGCTCTTCACCCACGGGCGGCAGACGAAGTTGACGCTGCTGTCGGCCAGCTCGGACACCGCGATGGTGGTGCCGGGGTCGTCGAGGATGCGGGAGTCGGCCTTGCAGAGCTCCTCCAGCGTGTCCTTGGCCAGCTTGATGTCGTCGTCGTAGCCGATGCCGAAGACCAGGTCGACGCGGCGCGTGTCCTTCTTGGAGTAGTTGGTGATCGAGCCGCCGGTGATCCCGCTGTTCGGGATGATGATGGTCTTGTTGTCGCCGGTGCGCATCGTCGTGACGAAGATGCCGATCTCCTCGACCACGCCGGTGCCGCCGCCGGTCTCGACGAAGTCGCCGACCTTGAAGGGGCGGAACAGGATCAGCATCACGCCCGAGGCGATGTCGCCGAGGGTGTTCTGCAGCGCGAAGCCCAAGGCCAGGGTCGCGGCGCCCATGATGGCGACGAACGAGGTCGTGTTCACGCCGAGCCGGCCGAGGGCCGACACGATGACCATCGTCAGCAGTGCGAAGTAGACGAGGTTGCACAGGAAGCCCGTGAGCGTCTCGTCGATCTTGCGCGCCCTCATCAGCTTGCGGACCAAGCCCGTGATGAACTTGGCGACCCACTTGCCGATGATGTAGACGAGGAGCGCGGCCACGATGTTGGGCGCCCAATCCTTGGCCAGCTCGATGGCGTACTCGACGTACTCCTGGGTCTTGTCCGCGGCCTCGCCGACGGACATCGGCTCGCCGGAATCGGCCGCTTCGGGCTCACCCTCGGGGTCTTGAAGGAAGGAAAGCATCGCTGTTCTCTTGGGGGTTGGTGGGGGAACTAGAAGGTCCAGCCCAGGGTGGTCATGATGCGGTGATCGGCCTTCTTCGCGCCGTCGCCGATACCGATGGGCAGACCACGCGCGACCGTGTTGTCGTACTCGAGCACGTGCTGGACGCGCAGGAACATGCTGGCCGAGATGGTCACGTCGATCGCGGTGTCGAGCGTGGCGTTCCAGTCCTCGGAGTCCTTGAGGCTCGGGAAGAGCTCGGCGCTCTGGGTGAGCTGCGTGGTCTCGGTGAGCTGCTTCCAGAGGTTGTACGCGAGGCGCAGAGCGACGTAGTCGTTCGGCGAGGCGCCCTCCAGATCCTCGTGGATGTAGGTGAGACCGGCTTCGCCGTTCAGCGTGAAGTCTTCGTCGTCGCGGAACTGATAGCCCGCGCCGAAGCCGCCGCGTGCACGCACTTGGAGCTGGGCGATCTCGTCCTTCTCAAAGCCCGCGTTGGCGTACCAGTAGAGCTCTTCGTTGACGAAGCGGTCGTACTGCAGACGGGCGCCGTAGTCCTTGGCGGTCGTCTCGTCGTTGAAGTTCACTTCCGGGACGGTCTCGTCGACCGTCTTCACCGTTTGCTCCGACAGCGTGAACCACGACCCGAAGGTCCAGCGATCCTCGTCGGTCCGCTTCTCCGCATCGAAGGTCAGGCCGATGTTGAGCGTCTCGGAGTTGCCGCGCGTCAGGGTCGCGCCGGCGCTGGCCGATCCGGTCCACCCCGGGTTCTCCTCGGCCTCTTCGGCGGGGGCCTCGGCCTCGGCGTCCTGCAGCGAGAACGTCGTGTTGAGCGGATACGGGTGGGCTGCGGTGGCGTCGGCGCTGGGGAGCAGCGACACCAGGAGCGGTAGCATCGACATGCGGGGAGTCTCCGGGGTTGACCGGGTCGATAGGGACCCGGGGGTCGAACCGAGCTCGAGCGGATGGGGGACGCTCCGCCGGCTGGCGCGGCAGTCTAGGGATTCGGGGTACGCGTTTCCCCCCTTCCGCGCCGGAGTGCGCCGCGGGCCAAATGCGACAAACTTCGGATCTGCGGGCTAGCGGCGCTCGGCGCTGGCTATTCGACCCTCGATGACAACTCCGACACATCGGGTCGTGTACTCGAAGGGATCGCCCTCGAAGAGCGCGAGGTCGCCGTCCTTGCCGACTTCGATCGACCCAACGCGGTCGTCGATGCCCAGGATGCGGGCCGCGTCGATGGTGATCGAGCGCAGCGCCGGGTCGAAGCCGAGCCCGTTGGCGGCGGCGATCGCGGCCTCGAACAGCACCACGCGCGTCTTCGGCACGTAGCCCTCGTAGCCCGACTGGAGCGCGAAGGGGATCTCGGCCTGGTGGAGCTTCGCCGCGGTCTCGAGCCCGAGGTTCTCGGCCTCGCCCGCGGGCCGCTTCATGGTCGCGTGCAGGATCACCGGCACCCCGGCGGCCATGATCTGGTCCAGCACGAGGTAGGCCTCGGCCGCGCCGTCCAGGATCAGCTCGATGTCGAACTCCTGGGCCACGCGGATCGCGGTCAGCAGGTCGTGCGCGCGGTGCGCGGTGACCAGCAGCG